>DBYS01000012.1:0-74011 GCA_002310195.1 Bacteroidales bacterium UBA1180 | reverse complement strand
TCGAGTCTCGTCGGCACCGCAAAAAAAGGAAACCCCATTTTGAGGTTTCCTTTTTTCGTGTGGCAGGCGAGTCTTAATTTACTTTGCCATCTTGCGGCCATCGAGCGTGTAGAGCCCATCGCGGCCACGGATATACATGACATTGTTGATCATGACGAGGCTCTTGGTATCAGCCTTGTCGCTGCTGATATTTTCCACAACAGTTTTCTCTTTCTTTGTGTACTTATAGATAGGCGGGTTGCCATCATCAGCATCACTGGTGGTGTAGAACGTGGTCGAGTCGAGCCAGCAGACCGCCTCGCCCTGCCACTCATAACTATAGCATCTTAGCAGTGCCGGATGTCTCTCGCGCGTTAGTGCCTCAGCAACGCTCTCACCTTCCTCACGTGTCCACATCATAAGCCATGTATAATCGGCTACTATATTGTTGTGATTCTTGATAAGGATATACTTGCCGTCGGGCGAAATATCCGCACCAGTCACAAGATGGAAGCCTTTATATGGACTACTGCCGGAACCAAGATCAGACTTTACACCAAGATCGCACACGTAGGTGAGTGTCTGCACCTCGTCTCCGTAATCGGTTCGGAACGGAATACTGAACACCTGACATACATTATAATAGACTTTGGTAATGATGTAAATAATCTGTTCACGATTATCATACATCAGCGCCTCGTTGTTATGACTCTTACCGTCCGGATATACATACTTGATATAATTGGGCGTAACCGTCTGTTCCGGGGCATTGACAGGATCGATAGCAGGCTCCTCAAACCAGATTATCCGGTAATCATTTCGTTTCTCATCATTATCACCGAAAGAACCTATGAATAGGTAATTTTTCCCTTCATAAATTCCGCCGGACATATCTTCCCAATCCCAGCCAATAGTTTTAGACATTTTCAGTTTGCAGGCGCGCTTTTCACCCACTTCGTCTGTAGCAATAATATACTTTTCCACTTCATCGCTCTGCATCCAGATATATCCGGGGGTTACGCGCGAACACGCAATACCTGACACTTCAATAATGTTCGCTGTAATATCAAGAGTACCGCATTGGGTTCGTTTCCAATCCCAATTCCATTCCAACGTATCACCATAATATACCAACGGCTTTGGTTTGTATGATGCGGCGTTGCAAGCCGCCATGCTGACTATCAGCAAGCAAGCTAATATAAGATGACGTTTCGACATAACAGTGAAAATTTATTTCGACAATGCGTACATAGCAAATGCGGCGCAGCATATACCTGCGATCTGCAGCGGGTTTGGTATAACACTTAGAATGATCAGTGACAGGAGCACCGTAACCATCGGCGACAAACCTTCCATCGGCGACACAATAACCGCCTTGCCGTAACGGTAAGCATAAACCAGCGTCAATGCTCCGACAGCGTTCAGAATCTGAATCCCGAAGCAACCCAGACTCGTGCTTGCCGACTCCTGAGCCGCGAAGAACGCAGCAGCATCGCCGTTCATGAACCAGGCTACAGGTATCAGAACCAAACCGCTGATAGCCATCCAAACGAAGATCGACTCAGCGTCCATCGAGTTGTTGGCAAACTTCATGAAGAAGCCCTGGATACCCCAAGCAAAGAGTACGAGTACAGCCAGTACGATCCACAGCCAACCGCTCACAGGACTGCCTTCCTGACCTGTCTCCAGCGAGAGGAGTAATATTGCCACCAACGCTACAACAATACCCGCAATCTGCCATTTCGTAGCTTTCTCCTTAAGGAAGATCGCTGCCAGCGTAATAACGATCACCGGCGACATCGAGATAAACGGATAGATAATGTAACTCGGCCCAAGCGTCAGTGCCTTGAACAGCACCAGTTGTCCGCCCGCGCCAAGTAAACCTACCGTACAACCCAACAGTGCCGATTTGCCGTCGCAAAGGAACTTGCCCTTGTTGATGATCAGCGCCGCTATAGCGCACGGAATCATCGACAGTGCCCAAAGGATATAAACAACCGTGTCAGGTATACCATTCTGAATCTGATACCCCGAGAATGCTCCCCAAACACCCCATGTTACAACAGTGATGAGAATAAAAAGTAACCAAAGTTTGTCTTTCATAATTTTATTTTTTAGTCGAAAGAAAAAAGACCGTTCACTTCGCTCTCTCAAAGAAAAAAGCCTAATTACCTTCCGATGAGTTAAACTTCCTCATTAACGAATATACCAATTTCTGCACTTCTACTACTTCTGTATTTATTTGTTCAGATTGTTCTGCATTTATATATCCAAACTCTCCGGCAAGTAGTAATTCTGTCTCCAACTCATAAGCAGAACCTAATGCAAAAGATAAAAAGTGAACTAACTCCTTTTCTGTTGGTCTTCCTGCACCTTCTGCAATGTTTGACGGTATAGATACCACAGCTCTTTGTATCTGAGATGTTAATCCATATCTTTCACTTGCAGGAAATGCGTTTGTTAACAAATAGACCTCTTTTGTCAACTGCATTGCCTTTTGCCATGCGACAAGTTCCCTGAAATTATGTATTCTCATGCTTGCATTATTATAGTCGAAAGCCTAATTACCTTTCAGCGCTAATACATTATAGGCTTTTATCTTTGAGCGTCAGCGGTCTTTTTTCTTTCAGGCGCAGCCGGTCTATTTGATTAATTCAAAGTACGGCAATCTATCCAGCGGCACCTCGATATGATAGGTCTTGCCGCCTTTGTATTTCTTACCGAGATCGTCACGCCATGTGCCGGCAGGGAGGATGACATCGCGCTCAAGGCGGTCATCAACCACCGGAGCAACGAGGTAACGGTCACCAAGCATGAACTGATCCTTGACCTCGGCGAAGCCCTCATGCGGATACTGGTATTCCATCAGCCGTACAATAGGTTCGCCGGTCTTGGCAGCCTTGTGCGCATACTCCATGATATACGGTCCGAACTCGGCATGCAGGTGTGCCATGCGCTGTACTATAGCAAGGTTCTCCTTACTAAGTATTCGCCACGGCGCAACAGAGAACTGCATCATCGGCATCAAAGCATGCACCTGCGCAGAGCGAACGATGAGAGCCTGATCGAACTCATCCTCACGGATATCAAGGAACGCAGCGAACTGTCCGCCGCCTACCATATCCGGGCATGCGTACGCATAACCGAGCAGACCCGCCACGCACATCTGCGGGATGAGCTGCTGCACAGCCGCCCAACTGTAATCCTTATCGCCCAGACGCTGCACGAGCGGCTGACCGCCCATCTTCCAGCAGGCGCGGTACTCGTTCAGAGGGAACTGCAATCCAATCTTTGCCCACGATATAGTATGATCGACGTTCGTAGCCTTGCGGTCGTGCGCAAGGATGGTTGCGGAAGCATAGCAGTTGTTGTCGCCGGCATCGAACTTGAAACCGTCGATGCCATATTCGGCTTGTGCCTGGCGCAACACGCTGACGAAATGATCGGCAGCCTTAGGATTCGTCAGATCATAACATGCCGAGTAGCCGTTCCACCAATTGAGAATGGCCGGGTTGCCGTCGGGAGAGCGAAGCAGGAATCCCCTGGCCTCCAGATCTCTGTACTCGGGCGAGTCGGGACTGACGAACGGGCATATCCACACCATAACCTTAAAGCCGAGAGCATGAAGCTCGTCGATCATTGCTTTGGGGTCAGGGAATCGTTCGGCCTTGAACTGGAAGTTGCCGTAATACCGCTGCCAGTTGTCGTCGATCATCAGCACGCCGGCAGGGAAACCGTTGTCGATGATGGCGTGAGCGTAACGGAGTATATCCGCCTGGTTCTGATTGTACATCAGTTCGATCCACGTGTTATACTGCGGACGGGTAAAAAACAGCGTATCGGGCAGTTGTCCGTTGGCGGGGAAGTACCGCGCCTGTGCTGCGAGATAGGCGTCGCGCAAAGTATTACCTGCCTTGACAGGGATAACTGGAATAGACGTGCGGATTGTGCCGTTCTTAACGGTGAAGTTGAACGGTTTGTCCGACCACATATATTCGCCATCGGACGACAAGAAGAGCGGCGCGACCTGATTGTTAGCGTCCTGTTTGTTAAGATCAAACAAAGGCTGATCGGTGTACGGCTGCTCATGGCCGAGTCCTACGGCCGCACCCCACCAGAACGCATCTTGTGCTATTCCGGTGACGGAGAACATCAGTAATATATACAGCAGCCGTCGTTTCATTAAGGGGTTGCAGCAACCACGGTGGACTGCGGTCATTTATTCCACCGTAACGGTGGTCAGGTAGTTGTAGCCGGTTGTTTCGTCCCAGCAGTTCTCGTTAGCGAGACGGATGCTATAGCGTGGATCGTTGTGCAAGTTCGGCTTCGGGTCAGGGAGATTGAGGTAAAGCTTGTACTCACCGGCATTCCGTGGTTTGAACGAAGCCTCAATGGTCTGCATCTCATCGGTGAACCAGTAACGCGGATCGCTATTCGGCACTACGCGATAAACATCATTCGCATCTGCCGTGTTGATAAGCAGGAACTCAATGTCACGTGGGTTTTTCGGCGAAGAGAAACCAACATTGACGAGCGAAAGTTTGACTTTCAGTTCTTCACCGGCCTTAGGCTCATAAGTAGTAGCCACCTCACGCCCTTCGAAACGGTAGCCAATGCAACGCTTGAAATAATCAAGACACCCATATTTCTGCCACTTGTTAATCGTGGGACGATAATAACTGTGATTAATATACGAGATATGCATATTGAGGAACTGCTCGGTAGTTCTGTCGCAAGAAGCTACTGTTGTTCCATTTCTTCCCGGGCAAGACTCGCCACCATAGATAGTATATTTGGTTTCTGCTTCCCAATAGGTACGTGTGGATGCCGTAAATGTTCCCATGTCGCTATTGTCTGCCATAATAGCATCGTCATGCGCAGCGAGACGAGCCTTGGCTGTTCCACTATATGCCTCCGCGCGAGTCAAGGTATCCGCGATTGTCCAACCATAACATTTCATCTTGAACTGTGGTGTGCGTACGCATACCATTCGCTCTTGCGGGAGCGCTTCCAATAGCGCATCCAACACTTGCCGACGCGGTGCATAGTCCTCATCCTTAGAGGGATTTTGCTTAAAATTGGTAGTATAATACCATTCACCCCAGACACCTATCAGACCGGCCTCCATCGTATAGATAACATCGACATACTCCTGTAGGATGGGTTTGATTTGTTCAATATGTTGTAGTATGATGTCGAGCGGAGCCTCACACGGATCATCGTAATTGGTGGCGTGCGCCTCGTCGGTATAGGCATCCGAACCTGTATATGCAAAACGTATAACACCTTTGCAGCCTCCTTCACGGAGTGCCTGCATACATTGGCGAACAGCCTCAAGATACGATTCGTCAATGGGCTTGTCACGGTAGTCCTCCATATAAAAATCAAAATGCACCAGCGTATAGCCTGCATTGTATGCTCCGGTAACAGACGATACCGCCATCGGCGTAGGTTGGGAACTGTGGCACTCATATACCCTATGGAAACCACGTTCTGGATTGTTAAATATGGTGTCCGTTACGGTCAACGAGTCATGACGCATTCCGTCAGCCGGAACGGGAGGTTTAGGTGGGTCTTGATGGCAAGACACAAAAGCAAAAACAATGAGCAGAATAGAAAGATAAAGCGGGTTCTTCATATTAAGCTTGTTTATGTGTTTGAAACAGAACGTTGCGCTGCTTCATAGCAGCAATAAAAAAAATGCCGCAGGCGGCTACCCCGAAGGGCAGTCGCCTTTGGCAAACAATTGATTAGTTGAGCTTAACTTCCAGCATCTCAGGAACAACAGACGTGCCATCATCTGCGATGTAGGTTTCGGGCAGTGCACCGAACTCACCGGACCAACCGGCACCTTGTGTAAGCACACCTACTTTGAGGCTCTTCGGATTACCCAAAGCAACACGCATAATCGAGCCTTCCAGTGCCTTGTGACCGTTGAAGGACTTGATCTCCGACAGTTTCATACCGTCAGCAAAGCCATCAACCTCAGCCCAATCCCATCCTGTACCTGTTGAGGAGAATGCATCAGGCCACCACAGTTCTGCACCTGTTTCAGCATCAACGTCTGTTCCGCCTTCCAATAGGTAATCAGCACCGGAGTTAGTCCAGATCCAGCTGTCATGACCGGTCTCAGCATTGTCATCAGTGTTCATGAAGATATCCAAAACACCAATGGTGTTGTTGGTTACCTCACCACCCTCTTCAACTTCGAACTCTTGGCCATTGTACTCAATGTAGAAATAGATGAAGTCAGCATCAGAGCAGAACTTGATGTCGTAGCACTCCTCGAGGGTAGCGTTCTCATCCACCTTTGCCTCTGCAAGGATATCGGCAGGAACCTTTGCCCAATCAGAGAAGTCGCCGTCGATTTCAATCGAGAACGCTCCCTCTGCAAGAACAACATCTTGAGTAACGGACTTCTCGCCGTCTTTGTTCTTAGCTGTCAGTTTAACGGAATACGTTCCGGCCTCAGCATAGGTGTGAACCGGATCTTTCTCTGTCGATTTCTCGCCATCGCCAAACTCCCAAGCAAAAGCATCAGCGTCCTTCGACATGTTCTGGAATGTAACGGTCAGACCATCAACCGAATAGTCGAAACGTGCTGTAGGCAGTTCCTTCTGGCAGGAAACAGCAAGCATTGCTACCATAGCAATAAGGCTTGCAAAAATAAAACTCTTTTTCATTTTGTTTTGAAAAATTAAAATTAATAAATAAAACGTTTGATTTATTAATCACGGCTTAATAACCGGGATTTTGGGGTATGCCACTTACAGTATATTCATTGTAAGGGATAGGATACTGAATCTTGTCAGCCGTATAGGGGATAACCTCCCATGGCTGCGTACCGGCATAGCGACGGTCCATATCGCGCTTGTTACGGTAAACGTCGTTACGACGATGTCCCTCGAATGCGAGCTCCATACGGCGCTCGTCCAGGACCACGTCAAGCACGGAAGCATAACCATGCATATTGCCGACGGCAAACATACCTGCTGCAGGAATGCCCGCACGCGTACGCATAACGTTGACATCATCCAGGGCTTCAACATTCTTGCCAAGTTTAGCCTCAGCCTCGGCACGGTTCAGCACAATCTCACCCCAACGCAGGAATACCGGCGAAGAAAGCATCGGCTCACCATCTTGATACGAGAACTTGGTAATAAAGTAGTTAGGATATGTATTGCGATGTATGGGGAATTTGTCATACAGACGTGCAGGGCACTCTTCGCCACCGTAGGTAACGTAATACACGGTATATTCGCCTGCGTCATCCGGTTCGTTCATGCCATTGACCTTTCTCTCATTGATACGGTATTTAGTACCTTCTAATTCGCAATACTTGCCTTCACCATCAGTCAATATCTCAGCATATAGGTTGCTCCGATAGTCGTCACTAGATTTAACAGGGAAGAAAACTACCGGTTTGTTCTTTAACGGCTGACGATCATCAACCTCTATCTGCAGTTGTATATAACTCAGTCGGATATCCTCAGGATAGCGTTCGTAGAGGTTCATCAGCGGATCGCTTGCATATACCTCGCCCCAGCCACCGCCGGCAGCTGTGTACATACTACCGATACTGGATTGCCCGCGATTCTCATTGAGAGGAGAGTGATAGATGCAGAGCAAGGTCTCCTTACTGGTTGGTGCTTTAGCGAAATAATTGGCATAGTCGGAGTCCAAATGCGACACAGGGTCACCCATCTCAGCAATTACGTCAAGCACTTTCTGGTTCTCTTCCATATAGAGGTACACACGCGAGAGCAGACCGAGCGCGGTATTCTTGGTCGCATATGCTCCCGGATTGTCGGTTGCATGCCTCGGAGCATTCATCAGGTCAGCTGCCTTGCGCAGGTCAAGCACGACCTGGTCATACACTTCACCAACGGTAGCACGCGTGGTCTCGTTGGTATTCGTGCTAACACGAAGAGGTATGCCTAAATTGTCACGCCCAAGAGTATATTGCCTTCCGAACAGGTTGACGAGGTGGAAGTGAATCATGCCACGGAGGAAATAAGCCTCACCAAGCAACTGGTTCGTAGCGGCAGAGCGCTCTTCCGCGGTCGGTTGCCTTTTCTCTACCGTTTCGATTACCGTATTGGCCGTAAAGATAACCTTATAGCCAATCCACCACGGCAACTCGATGTTCTTGAGGTGATCAGTCATCTTGTACCATGTAGCCTTGGCAAGCGGGTCAGAGGTCTGACCGGACAAACAGATGTTGTCACTCGGGAACTCGGCGTCCTGCAAATAGTGACGGACATAGGTATTACTGGATGCATACTCAACGTATTCATATTCATCCTTGAGCATAGCATAACAACCATCGAGGACGTACTCTATGCCGGATTCACTGCTAAGCAGCACCTCGCTGTTTAACTCATCCGTAGGAAACGGCTCATCGCAACTGCTAAAACCGAGCACTACTAAACCGAGTGCTGCGATTAGATATAATGCTTTTGTTTTCATAATTCTATTCTTCATTAATTCGTTAACTCACTATTTCATTAACTCTTATCAGAACTCAATCTCTATACCGCCCAAGATATTACGAGCAACGGGATAGTGATCGGCATACATACCTGCAAGATTGTATGTAGTGTTAGAGATGCTGACCTCAGGATCCATACCGGAGAACTTGGTTGCCGTCAAGACATTGTCTGCCGATATATATACGCGGCACTTGGTCATAATATTCTTCGGAATGAGCGAGTGAGCAAAGTCGTAACTCAACGTGATGTTCTTCAGACGGAAGAAACTTCCATCTTCCAAGTAACGGCTCGAAATTCCGTTTGAGCTGGTGCCGTTGAATGCAACAGCTTTCGGGTGAGTTGCCTCGTCTCCAGGATACTCCCAACGAGTCCAACCGAGTTTGGAGTTCTCAATCGAATACTGGTTATAACCCATGTATGCACCATCGGCATCCAGAGCCTGGCGGTTGTAGTTATACACTTTGTTTCCGTAAGTAAAGTTAGTGTTGATACTCAGACTCAAGCCCTTCCAGCTAACCTGAGTATTCAGACCGCCTTGGAAGATAGGAGTAGCCTTACCCACTACGTGCGGGTTGGTAGCATTGTAGTCGTTGGTGGTTGTCTTGTCGCCATTGGCATCAAGCACATACTTGCCATCTTCATCTACTACATACCACAGCGGGTCACCGTTAGCGGGATCAACACCTGCCCACTCCTTCATATACCACGAGTAGATATCCTGTCCCTCTTTAACCTGCTGGTTAACGCCGGAAGCAGACATCAGGAACGGCTTGTGATCCGGCGTGTAGGTTACGCGGTTGCGGTTAAGACCGATATTGAAGCCGATATCCCAACGCCAGTCTTTGTTCTTGATAGCCTGCGCATCAATGCGATACTCAACACCTTGGTTACGAACGGATCCGGCATTCTCCATACCTGATGAGAATCCTGACGAAGGAGCCTTGGGCACTTCCAGCAACAGGCCGGTGTTGTCGGTGTTGTAGAAGTCAAGTGACATGTCAATGCGGTCGATGAATGCGATGTCCACACCTACGGTGGCCATATTCGCAGTCTCCCATATTAGGTTGTCATTGCCCAAACGGCTAATAACAGCAGCTGTCTTATTATTGTAGGATACATTCAAAGTGAAGGTAGACAGGTACTTGTAGGCCGGAATATTGTTGTTACCCGTTATACCATACGAAGCACGAAGCTTGAGGAAGCTGACCGTCTTTTGATTTTTCATGAAATCTTCGTTGCTGATCAACCAGCTGGCTGCCACCGAGGGGAAGTAACCTACACGGTGATTGCGGGGGAAGATAGTACTTGCCTCGGCACGGAACGTGGCGTTAATGAAGTATCGTTTGCCATAGTCGTAGCCTGCTTGAGCGAAAGCTGCCCAACTACGTCCCGAATCCCGATAGCCCGACACATTCTGAGGAACGGTTGCATTAAGAGCATCCACGCCTTCCGGCATACCCGTACCGGAGGCGGTGGTATATTCACTCTTCCATCTGCCGTACTCGTAACCAATCATGCCATTTACCGAATGAGCGCCCCACTGATACGAAGCCTTCAGGATATTGATCGTACCAAACGAATAACTCTGATCCAACGACTCTTCAAGTGCACCTTTGTTCTCGGGGTGGAACGTACGGGGATCCTGATATGCAGTCCACTTCGAGTTGCTATGCGAGAAGCGGTTCGTGGATTGGAGAGTCAACCAGTCGGTAATCCGGAAGTTGAGTTGCAAGTCTGCACCCATTTCCAAAGAGTTACCGCGAGAATAGTCATACAGAGTGTTGTGCAGCGCGTTCCACTTGTCCTGCGAATACCAATCTCCGCCTCCCGGACGCTTGGCAGAGTTGATATAGATGGGCACTCCGTTCGCATCGTAAGGATCATCCCACGGTGTCTTGTAGTACGCGTCATTCATCATACGCCATGAAGCTTCACTCTCGGATTGTGCTTTTTTGAAGTATGCACTGACTTTCATATCCAGCCACTTGAACACTTCAGCGTTCAGATTAACACGCCCGGAAAAATGATCATATCCGGTATTGATGAACGTACCGTCCTGCTTGTAATAGTCGAACGAAGCATAGTAACCTAACTTCTGCGTACCGCCGGCTACGGAGATGTAGTAGTCTTGCGTCGTGCCGGTGCGGAAGAACTCGTTCTGCCAGTTGAAATCCAGATCCAACAGTGAAGACGGGCGCAACTGCTTGAAAACGGCAGGCGAGTACATCGACTTGTGGTAGTAATAAAGTTCCTCAGAGTTCATCAGTTGGAACTTACCAAACAACGGTTGGGTAGCACCCGCGGTTACTCGTACGTTCACGCGTGCCTTTTCGTTTTTACTGCCCTGCTTGGTAGTTACAACGATAACACCGCCGGCAGCGGCTGCACCGTAGATGCCCGTAGTACCGGCATCCTTCAACACAGTGATGCTCTCTACGTCATTGGGGTTGAATGTTCCGCCCATCACACCATCGACTACGTAAACAGGATCGCTGGCTGCGGTGATTGAACCTGTACCACGGATACGGATCTGTGCGCCGGCACCCGGTTGACCGGTGGAGTTGCTGACTTGTACACCTGCCACCTTACCTTGAAGCATGTTACCCACGTCACTCGTAGTAACGTCAGTCAGTTCGTCAGCCGATACAGTAACAACGGCAGAGCTCAACTCGGCACGTTTAACGGATGAATAACCGATGGAGACCACTTCCTGCATCTGGATAGCGTCAGACTCCATGATTACGTTCATCTCCGGCACGGCACGCACCTCAATGGGCTTGTAGCCGATGTACGAGAATTGCAGCACTGCTTTGTCGGGCACTGTCATTTCGAAGTTACCGTCGAAGTCGGTAACAGTACCGTTAGTAGTACCCTGCACGAGGATACTTACACCAATCAGAGGTTCCGAGCCGTCGGCATCGATAACCTTGCCCTTCACGTTGATGTCAGCAAATGCTGATACAGCAAGCATCAGGCTCAATAGGATTGCTGGAAATCGTTTCATGTAATTAAATATTTTGGTTAGTTTTCAGTTAATTTCAGTAAGTAACTGCGCTCGAAGTTCACATCGATCTTCGGGTTGCTGCCGTCCACGGTGAACGAGCGGGGCTCGTCAGCGGTGTACTCAACGGCGGTGTAGGTCTTGCCGGCCTCAAGGCCGCGGAGCTCGATTGTGCCGCTATAGGTCGGTTCGGGAATCGATGCCTTGTCAACATGTGCAGGATCCATTGCACCGAGCGGAGCCTCGGGATTGACGTAGAACGCGTAGTACAACGCATCGTTCTGGCGGATGACGTGAGCCTCAGGATAGTCATAGCCCCATGTGTAGAGATTCAAGTACTCGCCACGAGCAAGGTTGTTCTCCTTGTAGATCTTCATCCATTTGCGGAGCAGCGCTTCTTTCTCCGGCGTCAGGAGGAACGGACCTTCCTTCCAGTCGGGATTGTCTTTCGGCCACGTAAACTTCGTTCCAATCACCGAACCTGTACCGATCTGCGTAGCAAAATCATTGCCGCCGTCAGTCAATTCTATATGATCGCCGTAATAAGCCAGTTGCGGAGCCATAGCTGCGTAAGCTTTGCGTTTCATACGCACCTGGCACGAACTCATCGGGTCGGATGCAACAGCCTGGTTGATCTGAGGAATGATCCAATAGTTAACGGCGCATCCGCACGGGCAGATCTGAATAACAGCGTCCGACTTGTACTGGCGTGCCTGCTTGTAGATCTTCTCATAATAGGTGTACATCTTCTCCGGAGCTTCCCAAGCATTATCCAATCCTGTAAGCTCGTTGTAATCAGGCATGCAGCAATTGAGGTGCTGGCCGTCGATCTTCAATCCGTCAAAGTTCCAGCGCTGCAAAAACATTTTCAGCAGGTCACTGGTGTATGCATCCACAGCAGGATTGATCGGTGAGAGATACCAGCTGTCCCACCATGTGATATACTCGTGTGCCCATTCGCTGGTAAGCAGCAACATCTCAGGATGTTCTTTCACCAGTTTGGTATCCGGATCAGCCGCCAGCGGTGCCCACCACAGTTTGGCTTTCATGCCGCGTTTGTGTACCTCATCGGTGATATGACGCATATCTGCATCGCCTCCGGGGAAGTACTCGTTGGTGTTCCAGTCGCCTTCGGCGATCTGATAGCCGTCGTCGATATCCACCCATGTAAATCCGAGCTCTGCCACCTTATCCAATGTACCCAGCACCATGTTCATCTTGAACGGACGTCCGTAACCCCAAGCGCACCACACGGGCTCGAAAGCTTCCGGCTCGGACGGTTGCATCTGTATGCCTACGTTGGCTTGCATGTACTCGCTGAACACGCGCAGAGCATTGAAGTAATCGCCCTTGTGCGTCAGGCGGAACGCCTTATAGCAGTTGAGTGTATCGCCTTTTGCAAGCTCGATCGACTCGGGCAGATCATAACGCAGCACCATCGTAACGGTATTGCCGTAGCGCTTCCATTCTACCGGCATCGAGATCATACGGAGCACTGGCTCAAACAGACCGATAGCTACGCCGCCATCGCGCTGCCAGAGATCAACCACCGGTATACCTCCGCCGTAATCAGAGTTGTTCATGCCGAGGTAGTTCTGCTTTTCGAAACCTTCCTTCACCGGCAGCACCCAGTCCAGACGGGCGTTGGTGGATGTGGGTTGGAGTGACCATACGACATCCTCCTTCGCCTCCACCTCTGTGCGGCAGAGCTCATAAGCCTTAACGGTCACAGGCTTGCCGAGGTTGATGAAGCGGGTCTCAATCACCTCAAGACCTTCTACACCTTCGACGGGCGTAATGGTCTGCTGTTTAACCACGTGCAGGCCGTTCTTCTGATACGGGAACTCCTGCATGTCCGCCTCAGCGCACACGAGACGCTCGGTGTCAGGCTTCGGCTGGCAAGCGGTCATCAATGCCGCAAAGCCAAGTAGGTATAATAAACTTTTCTTCATGAGTCGGCAATAATTGTTGGTAGTTGTTGGCAGTTGTTGACTTATTTGTACTCGTTCAAGATTCGCTCGGCGTTGTCGTGGTAGATCTTCTTAAGCACTTCGTCAGGCAGATTGAAGCCCGAGAGAGCCCAGTGGTAACCGTACTCGGGGATATAGAAGTGCTCGTCGTTGCTCTCGAGTACGCGGAAGATGTTGCGGTACATCTGCAGTTCATAGCCGTTGTCCGTGCCGAAGAGTACGCGATCCTGATACTTGATGAGGAACTCGCGTGTAGCGCGCGGTGTATGTGCGCTCTCGGCCACACGGGCAGAGATGTCCACATACATGTTCGGGTACTTGTCAAGCAGTGCGCCGAGGTGCGGCCAGTCGTGCGACATATTCAGGTAATGGCAAGCGATGAACAGCGTGCCCGGGTTCTCGCGGACAGCGTTCTCGAAGGTCTCCATGAGCTTCCAGTAGCCGTAGCAGTTAGTGGTATCCACGTGCCAGGTCACAGCGTTCACAAGGCCGTCATTCGTCTCATCCATAGGCAGATACATCCAGTACGGCTCAGCTATATGGATGCTGATCGGCATCTTCAGCTCACCGGCTTTGCGGATGAGCGGTTGGATACGAGCGTCGTCGATATGTATGTCTTTACCTTCCTTGGGACGGGCGTATGTGTCACCCTCGCCCTTATCGCCAAGTTCACCGACGCCCACTGCGCCGAGCTCGTTGTGATAGCGCTCGAGCAGCTGGCAAGCTTTCTGAATACCCTCCTCGCTCATGTCTGAGTAGTCGAAGCAGCACCAGAAACGGAAGCGGTCCTTGTACGGAGCATAGAGCTCTACGACCTCTTCAAACGGGCGGCCGATCCATGAGCAGTGCATGATAGCGGTGTTGAGCACGCCAACCTCGTCCATGTTCTTGCACCACTGCTCGATATCAGCAGCACTCTCTACGTAGTCATGCGAGTGCATGTCGATGATCGGGAACTTAGCCTTATCTACCTGAGTAACAGGGATATTGTTCACTACGGTCGGGTTAAAATCACGCAGCAGAACCTTGTCTGCAGGCGAGGCCGACTCGTCCGATGCTTTCGGAGCGTTGCATGCCGCCAAAACGAAAGCGGCAGAGATGAGAAGGAGTAAAGACTTTTTCATAATTCGTATGCACTTTATCGAAATGCGTTGCAAAGTTACAAAAAAAATTTCATTTTTTAGGGGTAAATGTTTATGCTCTAAAACATATTTTCGAAACACGCGTGCATAACGCATATATTTTCAATATATTACAAAGTTTGCACGGCTTTGCGCAACCGTTTCGGAATATTTCGAAAAACATTAACGAAACTTTTTATTTGCAAATGTCAAAAATTATTTGTAACTTTGCAGTCGAATTCCGAAAAACACATTCATTAACACATATACACTCCTTATATCATGAACTCATCATCAGCAAAGGAACGCAGGGCACTGATTTTGCAACTGCTGGAACAGAAAGACGAAGTGCTGGTAACTCAGCTCAGTAAGGACACCGGCATCTCCGAAGTAACGATCCGCAAGGATCTGACCATCCTCCAGAACAGAAACCTCCTCATTCGCACGCGTGGTGGCGCTATGCGCAAGCCCGTTGAGAACCAGAACGAGGACACCGCTATCGACACCAAGCGGCTGTTCAACTTCAAGGAGAAAGCGCGCATCGGCGAGGAGGCTGCCAAACTCATTAAAGACGGCGACTTCATCATGCTTGACTCCGGCACCACAACGCTGGAGGTAGCGCGGCATCTGGACGGATTCCGAAACTTGCATATTCTGACCAACTCGATGAACATCGCCACCGAACTGATGGGGTACAAGCGGTTCGACGTAGTGCTACTTGGCGGCAACGTGCGAGTCAACAGCCAATCAGTGATTGGTCCGTTGGCGCTATCGACATTACGAAACTTCAGCGGATACAAGCTGTTCCTTGGCGTTGACTCGTTCAGCATCGAAAACGGCGTATCGACGCCGAACATGGAAGAGGCGCTGATCAACCAGGTGATGATCCAGCAGGCAGCAAAGGTCATTGCGGTGTTTGACTCGTCGAAGTTCAACAAACGCAGTTTCATGCATATAGCCGATGTTCACCAGCTCGACTGCATCATTACCGACCGCGCTATCCCGACCGGCCTGACCGGCAAACTCAAAACCGCCGGCGTAGAGGTTCGCGTAGTATAAAAACAACACGCAAGCATCTTCGGCGCATTGTTGATCCGTTTTCGAGCCGTTTTCGAGCCGTTATCGAGAGTGAAGATCATAAATTAAGCCTCAGGCGAGAGCCCGAGGCTTAATTGTGTGCGGTTAGCGAACGCTAATCCGCTGAGCGGTTACGCTATTAACGTACAACCGTACCGGTGATGGTGTAAACCTTGCCGTCACGCTCAATGAAGAGTTGACCGTTCTCAATGAACTTAACGACCTTGGTCGGAACAAATGTATCCTCGATAGCGGTAATTTCGTTTGTACCCTCTACTACAAGAGCCTTCTTAGCCGGAACGATAACTTCGTTGTTCTCTGTCGGAACGCCATAAGCTACCAGCTTGTTAGCTGTGCTGTTATTGTAGTTGGTACCTGCAGTAACAACGATGTTACCAGCATAGTCGAAGCAAAGCGAACCAAGAGCTGCAAATGCTGTCTCATACTTGGTAACCTTGGTCAATGCCGGAACGTCGTTCGTCCATGCAATCGAGTAAACCAGGATATTACCGTCACCATCAACGATAGCCAGCAAGTCTTCGTCACGCGAAACTGCGCAACCGCCACCGAGCGATCCGGTCAGATCAGCTGTTTCACCTTCAGGCAGAGCAACATAGGTACGCTCACCATTGGTGTTGTAGAACTGCAGCGAGCGAGCACCGGCAGCGTTGTTCGGCTTAGCACGCGAGCATGAGAAGAATGCACCCTTCGATGTAGCGTTGATAACGAACATTTCGGCAGCGTTATCGGAGAGAGCGAAGGTCTTCGTCGGAGCTACAGTCCATTTGCTAAGTATTGTGCCGTCATTCTGGCCAAGCTGATAAACGTTCACACCATGCTTGTACAGGGTCGTACCTGCCGAGCTTACATCTTCGTTCATAGCATAGAGAACGGTATTAGCACCTTCGCCATAAACGCCTACAGAAGCGGTAGATGAGCCAAGAGCTACGCCGTTGTTTGTCCAAACGCCGGTAGCATCCTGCTCTCCTTCGAACAAGCAAGTAGCTGTCAAAGTAGAAGGATTCATCACGTAAACGCCACCATGAGCATCACCCCAGTCGCCAATATAAACGGTACCGTCTGCGCCTACCGACGGACGACCCATACTTTGCCACTTGGGTTGACCGGCAAGAGTATTCTCGGTATTAACCGTGTAATCCTGATTGTATACATAGATACCACCATCAGCAGAACCTGCACGGTTAGCAACATACATACGGCCGAAGAAGTCAGACTCAGGGCTATTATCGATAGCCAGGTGGCACTTCTTCAAGTTAGCACCTTCTGCCAGTTTGCCGAACTCAAATACTTGGTCAGCCTTCAGTTCAACTGCCCAGGTGTTAGAGCCCTTAGGAATGTCAGACTTAGCAATAGTTGCTTGGTTCAGACCCTTCTTCGGAGCTGCGATAGCAACGGCATCTTTCTCAACACCATTCTGGTAGAAGATGATGTTAGCCTCTGTACCGTCGATGTTAGCCGTGTACGAGAAGATGTAGTTGTCGCCATCAGCAGCAACGCTCAAACCGTAAGCATTGATACGACGGTCAGCTGCAGTCACTTCATCTTTCGACTTCGAGAAGTAGAAGTTGTCAACGAAGAAGCCTTGAGCGGTTACGTAGTTGCACCAGCCGATTTGCTGGATCTTGGTCATCTCAAGCCCCGTGAAGTCGTAAACAAGGTCGTTCCACTCGTTTGCCTTCAGAGTCTCGGATACGCGGTGATACAGAGACTCGTTTGAACCCGGTTGAACAGGATAAACCTCAATCGTACCGGCAGCAAGCGGATAAATGCTTACGTGGAGATACGGATACTCGGTGAGGTCAATCTGGTCGAATGCCCAGCCGAAGGATGCGCCTTCATCAGCCACACCGTAGAATATTACATTGTCGCCCTCAGCGAGTTGGCCTTGCGACATCGGAGCACCTTTCCACCACTCCTGATAATAGTTCATATTAGCAACTGCTGTCGGATAAACATCGGAGAAGAGCGACTTAACAAGACCTGCATATGTCTTAGGAGCAGTAGCAGGAGCCGGGCCTGCGAGAGTATTCAGCTCAACAGCCACAGCTTCAGCAGCATTACCGCTGCCGTCAGCAGCGATAACTGACAGGTTGTATTTCGTTCCCGGGAGCAGACCGGCTACGTTGATGATAACCTCTGCACCGGAAGCACCGTTACCTGTGCCGACAACGGCATCACCGTTCTTTACAGTGAATGCTACTGCACCGGACTCGTCGGTAGCCGAAGCCTTGATCGAACCGCCGAAATACGAAGCAGCATTCAGCGATGCTGTAACGCCGGCAGGAGCGGTATTGTCAACGTACGGAGTGGTACGATAGAAGAATACGTTATCTACCGAGAGGTCAGTCAGGGCACTGTAGTCGGTGAACTGGTTCTGGAAGATATCTGCCAAACTGAAATTAGCATTAGCAGCCAACAGGTCAGCCACAGGGATATCAATCGAGTTCCACTTGCCGGCCTTAACTGCCAACGATACAGAAGCAACTGCATTATTTGGCGAGTATGGAGTAGTCGGTCCCATCTTGATGGTAGCATCAGCCGACGGCCAAATATCAACGTGGATATACTCCATGATTGTAGCCGAGATGTTGCCGAACTGCCAGCCGATCATACCGGTCATGCGACCATTGTAGTGGAGGTATTCATTCTCACCGATTGTCTCTTTTGTCAGAGTCGGGTTATCCCACCAGCTCTCGTTGTAACTGTTAAGCGAAGCCGGAGCAAAAGTGTATGTATCGGAGTAGATGCTTACCACTTGGTCAGCAGGCCATGTGGGCACAGGAGCAGCCTCTGTCGGAACAGCCGAGAGAGGAGCTTCGCCGTAAACCGACCATTCGCCATCACAACCCGGGTCACCCCAAACAGCAGAAGAAGAGGTAATCGTAAATAGATTCTTGCCATCCGTCGGAATAGTGAGGTCTTTGGTTTTTGCACCCCAGTCAGAAACGGCACCGTTACCGTTCACACGCGTAAAGATACAATTCTTATAGGTGTCGGTATCAAGTTCGAACGACCAAACGCCTTCCTCGCCTTCCACCGGAGTCATACGCTCACCGGGCCACGTAACTTTGGGGTTACCACCACCGTCCCAAGCGTAGATGCCGACAGCAGCGCCGTCAACAGTCCACCAACTTTGAGTCATCTTGCAGTAGAGAGTCGTCTTAGCAGCAGGAGCGGGAACCCAACGCGGGTCACCGACAGCCTTACCGTCAGTACCTGCTGTCAAAGCAGGAGAGTCGTCAGCAAGAGTATAGTCTGCATTAGCAGCATCTTTGAACTTCGGATCCACGTTGAGGTTATCAACAGCTCCACCTTCTGTCTTGGTGTAGACTTTTTTTGTTTGATACCATACACAGTTCTTCACATCACCGCCATAGAGATAAGTAGCATAGATAGAAGCCTCTTCGGCATCAGCCAGCGGGTTCATCATGATACAGTTCGATACTGATGCATCCGGAGACTTGTACGACTGAATCATGCGCTCGTAACCTTTGCAGTTATAGAACGTGCAGTGATCCACTCTTAATTTAGAAGTAGCTTGCGCGTTATTACCATTGTTACGCAGGTCAAGAACTGCTACATCTTTCAGAGTAATATTTGCGAAAGTGCTATTTTTTACCGTCAGATTATCGCAAGCGTTCGTGTCGTTAGGCAGAGAACTTGGTGCAAAGTAGAACGGAGCCTTTGCGAGGTCGTGGAAATAGCAATCTTCAACGATGCAAGAGTCAATGTGATATTTTTCCCAACTGCTTACACAATACTGCGTATAGTCCTTGAACTCGCAATCTTTCATTTTCAAGAACTTGGGTGTGTTCTCGTAGAAATAGAAGCAATATCCATTGCCTTCTGCGCCCACGAACTGGAACGTAACGCCTTGGACATTAATACTTGCCTTAACCTGGAAATAGCCGGACATCTTAACTACCGGCTTTGCACCCTCGGCTGCCATAATAACAACCGGTACATTTACAGGAATAGATTGCCCTTCCAGGTACTCGCCATCAGCCATCACGATGGTGTCACCAGCCTGTGCTCCACGCGCAAGCTCGACATACAGCGTGTAACCATCATTACGAGTACCTTCAAAGCATTGAGTCGGAGAAATGTTCCGAATCGTTGCATTTGCTGTCAACACCATCAGCATTGCAGCGAAAATAGAGAATAGTTTTCTCATACTGATTAGAATTTTGGTTAATAAATATGGGTTAATTTAACATTGTTTTCCATGCGCATCTATCGAAACACTCTCGATGGAGTCTCGATCCAGTCTCGATAACGCCTCGATAAACTGACGAATTATTTTTCAAAATCCGTGTACAAAGTTACAACTTTTTTTGCATATATGCAAACATTATGAGCAAAAAATGCTGTTTTTTTGGTTTTTTGCCGAAAAACAGGGATTTTTAGCGTTTCCCATTGCAATGTTTTTGAAAGCGTTAGCGTTTTTTTGTGAGCGTAGCGTTTTTTTGTAAGGCAGCAGACAATTCTGTCAGGAATTGGCTGGTGGGTAAGCGGGCGAGAGGGCTATGGGAGCTCGCTCACTATAGACCTGTCGGACGCTTACACACAGCTGCCATTAGGCAGCGTACCGCCGCGTTTTTGATTAAATAAGCACAAGATCGCTTTTAGCTCCTACTCCACCCGTTCGCCGAGGACGTTGTAAGTACAACCGTCGAGGCGGATAAGCACCTGACCGTCACGGATGAACTTCTCACCGTTGCCAATCGGCGTTACGCGCATATCCTCGAAGCCCTCGGGAACAGTGTGCTCCTTGGTGCGTTTAACCGTCATCGTATTGATCAGCGTAGCGTTGCCATTACTGTCAGCGGTGTAGGAGTTCATTTCCATCACGCCGTTCTTAACGGTGAACTTCGTGAACGAAGGAGCACCGGGCTGGCCGAACATGCCGGTGAACAAGTCGAAGTAGTTGGTTACTTTGTGCTTGTCGTAGTAGCCGTCAAGTTTCTCGCGGTTGTACGGATAGTAACGTTTGCGTCCGCAGGTAGCACCGATGAAGTACATCGTACCATCGTCGGTCGTGAACGTACCACCCTTCTTGCCGGTCATGTTGGTATTGGTGTTCACCGGAACAGTCTCCACATCTGCTACTGCACCTTCCACTACAGTACGTGTGTCAGGGTTAACCGGACCGATCACCTCGTAGCAGTGGTCGTGGCCTTGAATAGCGAGGTCGATCTCGCACTCCTTGAGGATAGGCAGCATGATCTCGCGGAACATCGGTGTCTCGGCATCATAGCAGTGGCCTGAACCGGAGAAGACGTTTTTGTGCGAAAGCGTTACACGGTACTTGGTGTCCGGGTGCTTGGCTATCTGCTCCTTGAACCAGTTCTTGACATCAGAGCTCAGGTATGTTGACTTCATGCTCGACTCGCTGCTGCCCGAGGCACGCCACCAGTCTTGCAGCGAATAAACGAGGAACAGCACATCGCCATATACGAAACTATAGGTGATTCCGCTGAATTGCGGTTTGGTCTTGGCTTTCGAGGCAAACTCCCAGTCGGTATTGAAGTGGTAGTCATAGTTCAGCAGCGGGCTGTCGTCGTGGTTACCGTCGGTCGGAACAATCGGCATCTGCATGATCACAGGACGGATCGACTCTTCGAACCAGCGCTCCCACTCCCACTCGGAGTTGCTCTCCGTACCGGTTTCAACAAAGTCGCCCGGGAAGAGGCAGAACCGTGCTTCCGGCACTGCCTTGGCAGCTGCCGTAGCGCACCAGCGTGCATTCTCTACATACTCGGCATCCATAATATGGCTATCGGACATATAGATGAACGAGTACTCGCCCTGGTTGGCGTCCTTCGTGCGGAACTGAGCAATCGGGCTCCAGTGGCCGTCATAGCCCACGCGCCACGAGTAAGCCGTACCCGGCTCAAGATTCTCCGCCAGTGCCTTGTGGCTGACGTAGGTGAATTTCTGCTTGCTATCCAAGCCGGCAGCCTTAGCAATGCCGGACGTTGATACAGCATAGTTGAGCGGCTTCGTAGTGGTCGGAGTGGCAGTGATATTGATGATCTCCTCCTTGTTGCTCTTGAAGTCCTCAGCCGCCATGTTCGGATAAGGCAGTAACTGCACCTTACCTTCGGTTACACCTTCGTTGGTGAACCAGCAGAACGCCATGCGCGTAGCCGGATCGCCGTTGATGTTGGCAATCATATTGTAGGGCTCGGTCTTCGGCACGAGATTAGCGATAGCATCGTTCATCGCAGCCAATCTGTCTGCAATGAGAGCTATGTCAGGATTGTCCCGACCTTCCAAGCTGTCGATACGCGCAGCTTCCTTAGCTACGAGGAACTGAATGAACGAAGGAACAGTGTAATCCTCAATCTTGTAAGCCTCATCGGCATCCAACACCTCTTGCGGATAGAACGTAGGAGGCACAGGGATTACATATACCTTGGCGCTTGCGGTATACTCGCCGTCAACGGTCTTAACGCGAACCACCGTCTCAGCATCTTCCTTCAGGCCGGTGATCGTACCGCTCTCGTCCACGCTGGCTACCGTCGGGTCATCAATGCTCCATGTCACACGTTTGTTCGTCGCGTTCGACGGGGTAATGATAACCGACACGCCACCCGTTTGGCCAACGATGATCGTTACCGACTCTTCGTAGATCGACACGCCTGTTACAGCAATCTGCTTGGCGTTGGGGTCATACTCATACGCACCTACATCTACCGTGCCTCCCACAGGACGTTCTACGCCAAGGATGTCCGTAGCCGGAGCCTTGTCGTTGCGGCCTTTGTTGATGAGCGGCGAGGTCGAGAGCAGCGACCAGTCCGCTGAGCGCATAGCGGCGATCTCACCGGCATTGGTCGGAGCTCCGACAAATGTGGTCGGGTTGTTGAAGTTCGGGCCGTCGGCATCCATGTTCGTGCGCGACATGGTAATGCTGCCAAACGACGAACCGTCAAATCCTTCGTCAGCATAGTTGTGGCTCGAACCGTTGCTCTCGGCACTGATGAAGTTGGCAGGGTCGGCATCACCCTCTTGGTCCTTATTGCCCCAGAAGATGGAGTTGTAAACTTGATCAACCGAGTGGATACCGGCGTACTGGATGCCTTGGTTGTTAACAACCGTACAGTTGATAACCTGGCCGCCTTCCTCGTTGAAGATACCGGCCGAACCGGGCCAACCGTCCACCGAACATGTGTTGTTGTACACAACGCAGTTGCGAACGATACATGTGGGCTTATGGCTGCGGATAGCACCGTATTTACCTTTGTTTCCACGTACGATACATCCGTCCATTATAGCGTTCTGATACAGGTACGCACCGCCACCGCTACTGGTAGCATCGCACAGCTCGATGATCGTGTTCTTGATCACAGCCGGAGCATCTGCGCTACTGGCCTGTGCATACACGCCACCACCGCCGGAACCCAGACAGTTACGGATGATACAACGGTCGATAATGACGTTGCCGCGGATGAATGCGCCGCCACCCTCTCCTCCGTAATCGGAGTTCTGGATGATCATACCTTCGATATACGTCGGCACGGTGCAATCAGGCGAATATTTGACAATCAGGAACTTACCCAGGTCCTTTCCGTCGAGAATCGACTGGAAGTTATCGATGTCGCGTGTACCGGTAGCAGGATTGTAACCGCCACGGATATGTACGCCGTCCTTGACAGACACAGTCTCTTTGTACGTACCGGCTGCCACGTACACCTCGTCACCGGACGATGATGCACTGACGGCGTCGCCGATAGTGGCCTTGGCTGTTTCCCAACTCTTACCGTCATTGCTGTTGTCACCCGAAGGGCTGACATAGCGAATCGTTGCTGACGCGCACAGCGTGGCTGCGCAAAGCGCCATAAGGAGTAGAATTCGTTTCATGTTGTATTTATTTTGGGGTTAATGTCATTGTGATCCTACAATCCGGGGGTAGGAACGCCGTGCGCCTTGGTGCGAACAACCTTCATGGTGTTGAACAGCGTTACATTGCCCTCATCGTCATCGGCAGTGTAGGAGTTGAACTCGATGCAGTCGTCTTTGACGGTAATCTTTGTAAACGATGGCGAGCCGGGCTGACCGAACATGCCGGTAAATAGGTCGAAATAGTCCTTTACATCATGTTTACCCTTGGTCAACTTTGCGGGATCGGGTTCATAGTCGCGCTCCATACGCTCACGAGTGTGAGGACCATAGCGCTTTCGTCCGCAAGTTGCACCGATGAAGTATAACGTACCGTCATCCGTACAATACGTACCACCTTTGTAGCCGGTCATGTTCTTCTCCGTGCCACCGGGCACAATCTCACGGTCGGTGATCGCGTCCAAGATAGGTGTGCAGTCATCGGGGTTAACCGGACCAATCACCTCATAGGTGTGATCGTGGCCTTGCAGGGCAACGTCGATCTCGCAAGCCTTCATCGTCGGCAACATACATGCACGGAACAACGGCGGCTCTTCGTCAGTCGAGTGATCCGAACCGGAGAACAGATTGAAGTGCGCCAACGATACACGGTACTTCGTGTCGGGGTTCTCCGTCACGGTCTTACGGAACCAGTAGCTGACATGATCGGTCAGGTAGGTTGAAGTCTTTTCTACATAATCGTAAGGTTCACGCCAGAAATCCTGCATCGAGAATACGAGGAACAGCACATCACCATAGACAAAACTATATACTATACCTTCAAACTGCGTCTCTTTTGTGATTGTGTAGTTGAACTCATTGTCAGTGTTGAAGTGACGTGTATAGTTGACGTTCGGGCTATCATCATGGTTACCATCAGTTGGAACAAACGGCATCTTCATGATGACAGGTTTCATCACTTCCTCAAACCAACGTTCCCACTCCCACTCGCTATTAGCAAGGGTACCATCTTCTACAAAGTCGCCGGGGAATACGCAGAAACGGGCCTCAGGTACATTTTTTACAGCCGCCTTGGCACAGCGATTCGCATATTTGATGTACTCAGCATTCATGATATGACTATCGGTCATATAGATGAACGTGAACTCACCTTGGTCAGCATCCTCCGTACGGAACTGTGCAATATCGCTCCAATGACCTTTGCCGTCAGCATCGTTGTATCCCACACGCCACGAATAGACCGTACCCGGATTGAGTGTGGTAGCTGTAGCCTTATGGCTTACATAATTGTACTTCAGATTCTTGGCTAATCCCGTGTGTGTGGATATATATCCGCACAGACCTGTGTATCGTATAGCTTTCTTAATACGTTTGGCTTCTGCCTGAACCGTAATTATGCCGCCTCCTGCAAAATCAGCCTCGGTAGCGTTCTCCTTGGCAATAATCTGCACCTCGCCGTCGAACACACTGTCATTGGTAAACCAGCAGAAACCCATACGAGTCTTTGGATCTCCGTTGATAGTAGCAACCATACAATACGGCTCGGTCTTCGGCACAAGTTCTTTGATTGCCTGACGCAAGGCCTCAAGGTTCTTCTCAGACGAATCTTTGGAGCAGGCATATACAGCCATCTTGAAGAGGGTGTGACTCGGCACTGTGTAGTCTGCAACCGTGTACAGCGAGTCGGCAAGCTCCCACTCGGTCTTTGGCACGTATTGCTCGGTAGTATCCTTCGGATCGGGATCGGGATCCGGATCGGGTTCCGGAGTCGGAGGATTACATGCTGCCAACAGCGCTACGCAGCATACCATCATGAAGTAACAGAACTTCCTGTTTACCGCAAGGGCAAGAGTAACTTTTTTCATATTCGATGAGTTTATTATTGTTATTTAACTATCTTTATGGTGTTAAACAATTCAGTCTTTCCGTTCGGCAGGACTTTGAAGGACTCAAGGAGAATGTCCTTTTTCCTTATTGTAACGCGCGTGTACGAGGGCGCGCCCGGTTGCCCGAACATGCCGGTGAACAGATCGAAGTAGTTGTCGATCTTATGGATATGCTTGCTGGCATCCATCTCTTCGCGACTGAGCGGCGTGTAACGCTTGGCACCGCAGGTGGCTCCGATGAAGTACAGCGTAGCGTCCTTCACATTGTACGTACCGTCTTTTTTGCCTGTAGCATTACGCAGCGGATCAACCGCCACTGACTGCTGATCGCTGATGGCCGACAGCACGGGTTTGCGTGTATCGGGATCCACCGGACCGATCACCTCGTAAGTGTGATCGTGGCCTTGTAACACTAAATCAATCTTGCAGTCCTTCATCACCGGCAGCAGAGTCGCGCGCAACAGCGGCGTCTCTTTGTCGCGCTGGTGATCGGAACCGGAGAAGAGGTTCTTGTGCACCAGACCGACACGCCACTTGGCATTGGGGTAAGCGGCTACCTGACGGCGGAACCAACCGCCAAGGTCACGCTCCAAGTACTCCGACGTACCGGCTGCATAATCATACTCGCCGCGCCAGAAGTCCTGCTCGGAGAACGCGATGAGCTGCAGCGGGCCGTACTCAAACGAGTAGTTGATGCCCGCAAACTGCGGACGAACACCGGTAGTGAGGTTAAATGTCGTATCAGTATTGAAGTGATACGTATAGTTCAGCAGCGGCGAGTCATCATGATTGCCGTCGGTCGGAACGATAGGCATGCGCATGATCACCGGCCGCAGCACCTCCTCAAACCAACGTTCCCACTCCCATTCACTGTTATTGTCTGTGCCTGTATCGACGAAATCGCCGGGGAACACGCAGAACCGCGCGTCCCGTTCGTAACGAGCCACCGCCTCGGCACACAGACGTGCGGCATCGATATATTCCTGATTCTGTATATGACTGTCTGTCATATAGATGAAACTGAATTCATCTTGATTCTTATCCTCTGTACGGAACTGAGCAATCTCGCTCCAATGTCCTTCGGTGCCTACGCGCCACGAGTAATCCGTACCGGGAGTCAGGTTCTCCGCCAGAGCCTTATGACTCACGTAGCGGAAAGCAGTATGTTTGTCCAAACCCGTAACTTTCAGCAGTCCGGACGTTGAGATAGCATAATGCAGCGGCACGGTGGTCGTGGCGGTGGCAGGCACAGTCAGGATGTTCGCCGCCCTTTCAAAATCCGCTGCCTTGGCGTCAGCCTTCGGCAGGATCTGCACCACGCCGTCGGTTATACCTTCGTTGGTGAACCAGCAGAACGCCATGCGTGTAGCCGGATCGCCGTTGATGTTCGCCACCATGCAGTACGGCTGCTCTTTCGGCACAAGCGGTGCACGGTTATCCTGCAGAAACGCAATGAACGATGGCACAGTATAATCCTCGGAGCGATATATCTGCTTGCCCACTTTTCGCTCGCAGGGGAAAGTGATGATCTCCGCCGGCCGGTCGTTCCTCGGCGAGGCAGGAGGCATCTGAGCTATGCGGTGGGTAGGCTCACCTACGCTGTAGTCTGCCGCCAGCATGATCGCCTCCTCGGCAGGAGTGATCGGCACGCCTGCGAACGTTGCCGGATCGCGGAAATGCGGACCGTCGGCTGCCTCATTATCACTGCTCAGCCACGGCTGCTCGAAGAAGTGCGCTTCAAAGCCCTCATCAGCACGGCTCGTGCCGGAGATACTCTCGTCGGAAACGTAGTTTGTGGGATCAACGAACCCGTACTCGTTCAGGTTCCCCCAGAACGTACACGCATACACCGAGCTCTCGCTGTGTATGCCTCCGTAGCGGTCGCCGTAGCAGTTAGCTATCGTACAATGCGTGAGTGTGCCGTCAAAGTTCGCCACACCGCCCGCATCAGGCCAATCATGCCCTGTAGCGGTGCAATTGTGAATCAGGCACTCGTCCAACTTCGCTCCCAATGCCGATGCTTCCGGCAGATCACCTTTGATCAGCACGCCGCCGCACTGCACACCGCTGCAACCGCGAACGGTGCAATGGCGCATCGTTACCTTGCCGCGCAGCCAAGCGGCGCCGCCACGCTGGTTGTGACGGGCGTTCTGCAGCACAAAGTCCTCGATGCGTGTCGGCAGCACACAATCGGCGTCGCAACTCACAAGACGCATACCCGCGTTCGTTCCGTCCAGAACGGATTTCGCTTTGTGATCGCGGAACCGCGGCAACTGCTCGTATGCCGTGCAACCGCCAATCACGGTCACACCGTCCTTGAGGGTTATACCCTCGTGGTACGTGCCTGTCTCCACGAGCACTGTATCGCCCGCCTTGCAGTTGTCTATGCCCAGACGGATCGTGCCCTGGGCTGTCTCCCAGGTCTTGCCGTCCTCGCGATCATCGCCGTCAGCACGCACGTACCACGTAGCAGCCGACGCACTCAGCGCCGCTGCCACGAGATACAATGCTATGAGAGTGAGTTTCTTCATTTTTTAATGCCTAGTATCCTAGGTCCCTAGGTTCCTAACTCCAACCGAAGCGCTCACGTCCGATTTTCTCCACATCCTCACGGCAGGTGAAGGCCGTTGTGCCACCGGCTGCGGTGGTATTCACGGCACCGGTCATATTGCCGTACTCCTGGCAACGGTCGAGCGGATCGCCGGCTGCCAGACGGGTGATGAAGCCCGAGTTGAACGAGTCGCCGGCACCGATGCAATCCACCACGTTCTTGTTCAGCAGCGCAGCCTGCTTGCGGTCGGGCTGACCCTTGCGGATCAGTATGCTGCCCTTGCTGCCGCACTTGATCACGGCGGCATTGGTGTACGGACGGATAGTCTCAACAGCCTCCTCCAGCGTATTGCAACGGGTGAGGAACTTCAGCTCGGTCTCGTTCGGCATGAACACCGTGACCATCGGTAATATGGTTTTCCAATCAAGATCCCACTTCTCCACAGGATCCCACTGGCTGTCGAGCGAAGTGGTTACACCGTTTGCCTGGCACAGTTCGAGGATCTTCTTCAGGTCACGCTTCACGCCGCTCTGCATGTAGATCGACGAGATGTGTATATGCTTCGTGGTCTTGAACACCTCAGGATCGATGTCGTCCAGCGACATGTAATCCATCGCACCCTGATAGGTCAGGTTAGCGCGATCCTCGTCATAACTCATGCATATCGTTGCGCCGGTGGCATATTTGTCCTGACGGATCAGGTAGCAGGTATCCACACCTTTCTTCTGCAAACTCGTCTCCACGAGATCGCCGAAGCTGTCGTTGCCGATCATGCCGCAGAAAGCGACCTTGGCTCCCAGAGCCGCAGCGTTGGCAGCGAAGATTGCCGTCGAGCTGCCGAGGGTCAGAGTCATCTGCTTGGCAAACTTCTCCTTACCGATCTCCGGCTCGCCTTCGATCTGGTTGAGTATGAGATCCACATTCAATTCGCCCAAGGCGATAATATCAAATTTCTTCATGGTTTGTTTTGTGTTTACATTTTACTCTTAAATAGTTCCCACATCTTCGTGCTCCAGTTCTTCGGGTAGTCGTGCCCCATCTCCGGACCGAAAATGTACTCCTTGTCGGAGGCGGGTGTTCTCAGGTTGTTGAATGGCACGATGTTCGTACGCGGCGGGCATACCCCGTCCTGCAATCCGCTGCTGGCGAGCACGGGGCAGGAGATCTTCGTGGCGAGGTTCTTCGTATCGAAGTACGACAGAAACGCCAGCATCTCATCCTTGCTCATCGAGCCTTGGCACGCCTTGGCTGTCTCGGCTGCCAGACCACCGATGTCCATCGCATCGGCATAATCGCCCAGGAACGCTACATTGCAGGCGATAGCCGTGAACGGATAGTCGCTCAGTGCGGCACAAGCGTACGTCAGCGCGCCGCCTTGGCTCGAACCTTCGGCAAAGAGTTTGGTCATGTCGCTCGTTTCACGCGTAGCCATGAACCGAACAGCCTGCACCACATCCATGAACGCACCGCGATAGTACCAAGTGTCCTGATTGCCGAAGTTGTACGAGAACCAATCGCCGTAATAGCTCACGCAGTCCTCGGTCACACCCGGGTTGCCGGTCGAGGCAGGACGGTTGTTCAAGTACTGCCCGCGATGTGACAGGTAGAACTCTGCGTACTGCGATGCTCCGCCACTCGGGCACTCACACTTGGCCTTGCTACCCTGCGTGTCATAGCCGTAGAAGTGCATGATCACCGGGTGCTTCTGGCCGTCCTGAGGCTCGCAATAGTAGCCGCGGATCTTAACCGGACCGCCAACAAAATCGTCGGGCACGGAGAACAGTTCCACCAGATAAACCTTACGCGTCGCACTGCTCTTTTCGGGCAGTTCAATGAGGTTGGCGTTCATGTCGATGGCTGCCAACTGATCCTTCGCGTTCTGCCAGAACTGGTCGAAATCCGGTTGCATATCCGGCTCTGATTCAATCGAGAACGGATCGATAGCGAAGTTGAAGTGCCGTGCTGCCTTGTTGTTAACGAAGCAACTGGCGCGATACACTCCCGGTGCAAGAACCTTGGTTGTGGTAGCTTTGTAATCGAGCGTACCGTTGGCCGGCACATCCACGCTATCCGTCACGGTCTCCACCTCTTTCTTCTTGTCAGTCGCGTAGCGAACCGTCACGCCTAATCGTACGGCAACCTTGTTCGGGTTCTCAATATGAACGGTTATATCCGGCTTCCCGCTCCACACCCAGTCATCGGTCACGGGAACGGACTGCTTGATCAGCGACAAGTCCGCGGGTTCCTCCGGCGTGGGATCGGGATCAACGATAGGATCCGGCTCCGGTGTGGGTGTGGGGCCTTTGCAGCCGCCACACGCCACCATCACCGAAGTCAGCAACGCCAATAGTATTATCGAATACCTCTTCAACATAAATCTTGAGAATTGTTGGTTGTTGTTGGCTGTTGTTGACTTAAATGTCCTTCATATAATCGTTCAGGTTCACGATATTGAAGGCGTTGTAGTACTTGTCCATATTGTGCTCTATGCGCATCAGCACGATCTCCTCGGCTTGNNATTAACGATATTGAATGCATTATAATATTTATCCATATTATGCTCAATGCGCATCAGAACCACCTCTTCGGCATGGATTCCCAGACGCTCGAGGTTCTCGTACAGTGCCTGACGAGCCACCAAAGCCTCGGGTTTCTGCCAGATATAACGGCATCCGGTCTTCACCAGCCACAACTGACGATCCGGGGTGCAGTCCTTCAGATCTTTGCCCACTTCCTCGCCATGCAACCATTTCTTCCAGCGGTTCGACTCATATACGCACTGCCAGAGCACTTGCGTCATGTTACTCAACTGAGCCACCTTGCCTTCGGCAAAGAGTTTCTTCTCCACTTCCTCGAGCTCGGCGAGTGCGTCATACTCGTTCATCGTGAACTCCGGGCCAACGTTAGCGGCACCCATACCTGCCTTTGGATAATCCTCAGGATTCTCCACGTCATCGCTATAGTGACCCTTGATGTAGCTGCCGTACGGACGAACCTTGGCGGTCAGCTCGCGGGCTACCTGCGGATCAAAGAACGTGGTGTGCAGGTCGGTACCTACCTTACCTACTATGAAGCAAGGCCATATATCGTCCAAGCCAACCTCATGCAGACCTTTCTTCAGTCCCTCAAGGAACGTGTCAAAGGTCTTCTCGTCAGCCAGACCGCCGTGAACCTCCTCTGTACCAACCTCATAGCTGATAGGAGCAATGCCGTGAGCCTTGCGGAAATCCTCGGCATGCTTGATCAGCTCTACCGTACGCTTAACCACTACGTGGATATCGATGATCTCACCCTTCGGCAGGAAGATATCTACGGTCGGGTCAACGTGGATCAGGTCGTAGCCTGCGAGGATTGCTGCCTCGTAACTCTTCTTCACGCCGTTCATGGCGCGCTCTGTATCCCAGCGCTCGATGCTCTGTTTGTCTTTCAGCCACGGACCGCCATGATCGATAGCCACTACGTACGGGCCGGTGTAGTTCACGGCTGCTGCCTCACGGGCGAGGATCTTAGTGAACATCTCTTGCGTCATTCCGGTGTAACCGCCGTCGCAGTCCACCTGGTTGAGCGTCGTGGCGAAATAGATCGGCGAATTGTTACGTTTCGCTGCACGGAACGAAGCTTTGATTACTGACAGGGAGTTCGGGCATGCTGCAAACAGTGTCATAGGAACTCCGGTTGCTTTCTTTCTTTCCTCCATCACGCGGAGGATGTTTTCAGTCTTTGCCATATTCTGTTTTATTTGTTTAATCGTTCTGTTGTTGGCCTTTTTGCCTTTGCAAGGCTGTCAGCCATCCTTGGCTGACCATTGTGTTGTTGTTTGTTGTGGGGTGTTGTTGACCTGATTTTATTCGTAAATCGTTACGCCTTCCACTACGCGATGGATATTGCCGCTTACGCTCGGTGCATCGGGGTTCAGGCCGTGTGCGAGCGATGCATAGTAGCCGAGCAGCTGTCCTACCAGCACGTAAGGCACAATTCCGTAGAACGTGTTGGCGTCATAACCGAACGGCATCTGCACGATCAGATCTGCCTTTACCTGAGGCAGCTCGGGCTTCTGTCCGGCAATCACGATGATCTGTGCCACAGGCTTGTTGTTAGCATCCACCTGCTTAACCAGATCGCGCTCGTAACGCTGAACCTCTTCCTGTTCGGTCATCAGATAAACGACTATCGACTTGCTGTTCACCACAGCTTTCGGACCGTGACGGAATCCGAGGAACGAGTCGAACTTGCAGACTACTGCACCGTCAGTCAGCTCTTGGAGCTTCAGGTGGCACTCTTCGGCTATGCCCTTCAGCGCACCCGATCCGAGGAACACACCGCGCTCGAACGGACGGCTGGCTATCTCTTTCAGTTTGTCCTCATAGTTCGCGATAACTGCCTCAGCGTTCTTCGCAGCCTTCTCGATCATCTCCTGGTCTTGCGCCAGCGTGTCGATGCGGCCGAGCATCAGGCAGGTGAGCAGCATTGTGGAGAACGAACTGGTCATAGCCAGACTCTTGTCGTCAGTCTCTTCCGGCAGCAACAACGACAGCACATTACCCTTAGCTCTTGACTCTTGGCTCTTAGCTTGCATCGCTAACTTTCCGTTTTTGTTGCAAGTGATGTACACGTGAGCCACGTTCTTGCAAAGTTTGTTAGCCAGGTTCACGGCTGCCACACTCTCGGGGCTGTTACCCGAACGGGCAAAGCTCACGAGTAGCAGCGGACGCTCTGCATCCAACAGGTACTTTGCGTGTGTCACAATGTCTGTAGTCGGTACGCTGCGCACGTTGCGCCACAATCCGCGCATCACCGGCTGCAATGCGTCGCCGATAAACGCCGATGTACCGGCACCGGTCAGAACGACATCGGTGTCGTGGGTCAGGTACTTGTGCATGAATGCACTGATCTCTGCCTTGTTCTTAAGCAAGGCTTGCAGCTCTTTGCGCCACATAGCGGGCTGCTGATGAATCTCATTGAAGGTAAATGATGCCATATTGATGGTATTTAAGGGTTTATTTTGTTCTCGTTATCATAAACGTTGCTCCTATATCAGGGGCTTTGCTTCCCTCTCTGGGGTCCCCGACGTAAACCAAGCCGTAGGCTGTTTGCGGTGGGGAGAGCGGAGACATCGGTCGCTTTAATGAGCGCGCAGCGGTCAGTCAGCGCGATAGCGGTAGCGCGATTGTCGAACGCTCAACGCGATGCAAAATTATAAAATTTTGAGCACTTTTCGAAACATTTTATTATGCTTTATAGCATATTTTCGAAACCATCGCACCTACCCCGCACATTATCAACGCTTTGCATGTTTCATTTGCTATTTCGCAACCTTTCGAAAAAAAGTGTGCCACGCTGCTCACACAGCTCATGGCACACCAATTACCCATATTCCACCCACTACTCACCCATCACCCACTACACACCCACCATCCGACCATAACCCATCTAATGTTCACTCAATGTTCGCCCAATGCTCACCCAATGCTCACCCAATGCTCACCCAATGCTCACCCGTAACCGAGCCTTCATTCACTCGGAACGGGGTGATTACGGGGTGATTACTGTGTTATTACGTTGTGATAAGAGGGAGATTGCGCTAACGTCGCGCCAGGATAACTACCAGATTATCAGCCAAGAGAGGCTGATTATCATGCATTATAACATTTACAAAAACCGTGCCAAACTCTCCCTCTCGCATTTTTGCTAATCTTTTGGCAGTTGTTATATTGTTAACCTGCCACATTCCGAAACTCTCCGAAATGCAAAGTTTCGAAACGTCCATTCTCGCAAATTGCTGTATATTAGCCATTTGCACCTATTCGCAACATCCGCCTCACTCTTTTATGTTTCATAACATTATAGGTACGCGTGCGCATATAAAATATTTTTCGTAACTTTGCATCGTCATTTATGGGCTCACCCCACCAAATGCCACCCCAAACTTGTAAAACTAAAACAAAAAATATCATGAAAAAGTTATTTCTACTTCTCTCTGTTTTGGCTCTTTCGCTGGTCACGAATGCAACTATTCCTAATCTAACAAAAGCCACTCCGTTAACTTTAACGGCCACCTCTGACGGATTCACACAATCCGATAATGCAAAAGCCCTGGAGGACGGCGAATGGATTAACTGGCCGGGTGGCACTATTCACGAAGGTTTTGCCAAATGGAGAGTGAATGTTGTCAACAATGGCATATATGCAGTTACGCTCGACATGAAGTGTAACAACACATATATGTTCCGAACCTCTGTAATCAATCCCTCTACGAGCGAAACGATTGCTACTGCGCGGAGTGCAAAAGTGGATCATGGTTCAGGGTATTCCAACACTACTGAGGCAGGCGGTTCACTCAACTTGGTTGGACTTGAAGCAGGCGAGTATTACATTTCCGTAACGGATACAATTAAATGGTCAGAAGGTAAACTGCGCGGAATAACTCTTACTTACGTAAATGGGGCAACCATTGCTATTCCGGCAACATTGCAACCCGCTGACGCACTTCTCAGTTCGCGCGCTTGGGTGGACAAGACCGGTGCCATAGATTCCATCTTATTTACCCCGAGAGGTTCGGAAGGATATAACGATCAAGAATGGGCTAAGTGGAACGTAAGTGTTGCCAAAGCAGGTTATTATAAATTTACAGCCCATGTATGTCGCCCGAACGGCAGCCAGAAATATGAGATAAAAGTTCTTAGTGCAGATGAGAGCTCCGAACTTCTCACCCACACAGATAATAGCATAAGCAGTGGCACGCGGACAACAACCACAAACAAGGTTGAACTTGCTGCCGGCAATTATGTAATAAAAATCCGAAATACATACAATTATGCAGAAAGTAGAGTTCTAGGCATTGATGCAACATACGAAGGTGGCGCAACTACCACTATTCCGGCGACACTGGTGCCAGAAGATGCTCTTCTAAGTTCGCGTGCATGGGTAGACAAGACCGGCGCTGTCGATTCTATCCTTTTCACCTCGAGAGGTTCGGAAGGACATAATCCGGATGAATGGGCAAAGTGGAAAATAAAAGTTACCAAGGCTGGCTATTATAAATTCAAAGCCAACGTATCCAGTTCTGACGGACAATATTACAAGATTTCTGTTCTAAATAGCGCAGAGTCCTCTACGATTGGTGAGAAAGACGGAACAGGCTCGTCATTAGGTTCTGGAAACAAGTCCTTTTCTACTGATAATATAGAATTATCTGCCGGCGAATATGTGGTAAAAATTGCAAATACCTATGCATATTCCCATGGTCGTGTACTCAATATTGTTGCCACATATGAAGGCGGTGCTCCTACGACAATCCCCGGTCTGCTCAAAGCAGAAGATGCTATTGTCGTAAGTCCGCCTAATAAATTGCATCATGAGACCAATGGCGACTTAAAGTACAGCGACAACGGAACTCCTTCTAACGAATACGCATACTGGAGAATAACCACTACAGGTACTTATTCCGGAAAAGTTACTCTAAATATCCCTCAGGAGAATAGTTCGGGACACCAATTCCATGTAGAACTATATTCAGATCTTGAAGGCGCTAAACTTTCGGAAGCATATGAAGCAGAAGATAACCATAGTAAAGGTGTAATTGAATTGTCACAAACATTCGAGATTTCCTCTTCGGGCACATACTTTATCAAATTAGTAAATGCTACTCAATGGTCTAGCGCGATACTTCGCAGCATCTCTATCGCTCCGGCAATCACATTGGATGAAGAGGCCACAAGCATTGCTACGGTTATTGAGCTCAACGACGGCAAGGCGGTCAATGCCCAACTCTCTCGCTCGTTCACAGGCGGCATGTACAATACCATCTGTCTGCCGTTCGCGATGAGCGCAGCAGAGAAATCGCGCATCTTTGGCGAAGCCACATTGCTCGACCTCGATGATGCTTACGTAGCAGACAACATCCTCTATATGAATTTCGTCAAGGTCAACGAAATGGAAGCAGGCAAACCGTACATCATCAGCCCGCTTGCAAACATCTCCAATCCGAAGTTCCTCGGCGTGACGATTGACAAGAGCAGTAACAATGCCGAATTTGACGATGTGGATTTCAAAGGCACATTCGTTCAGACAACCATTGATGCCAGCGAGGATAACCTCTTCCTCGGTTCAGGCAACACCCTGTACTTCCCGACCGATACAAAAACCATCAAAGGTATGCGTGGATGGTTTGAAGTGCACAGTTCATCAGGTGCTCCTGTTCGCCAGGCACGCATCGTTGCACATGGTGATGTCGTAACAGAGGTTGAACTTATAGGAAACGATCTGCCGGAAACCTTTGGCAACAAAGTGCAGAAGCTCATCGAGAACGGTCAACTGATACTGATCCGCAATGGAGTACGTTACAACATAATAGGCGTACGGGTTAAATAACCGAAAACTGATAACACGAATCTTTAACCACTAAAAAACTGAAATCATGAAGAAGTTATATATTCAACCCGACACCCAATCGCAACCGATGTGTAGCGTAAGTTCCATTTGTGTAGGCTCTGCCAAAGGCGAACACTCGCCCTCGTACGGCGGCGCAGACCCGGGAGAAGGTGCAATGTAACCACATATCATTCAATATGAAACGACATATCCTCACAATCTTAGGTGTACTTATGTGTGCGGCGCTGGTTAGCGCCGCCACGGTTAATGTAGCCCCGGGATCGGGGACGTTGAAAACAGCTGTCAGCAGCGCCAAGGCAGGCGACATCCTGGTGCTGGCCACGGGCGAATACAGCGAGTCATCAATCAAGCCGACAGTATCCCTTACTATCCGTGCGGCGGAAGGAGCCAAACCGGTGATCAAGCTCTCGAGCCGTTTTGAGGTCAAGGCAGACTTTACGCTGGAAGGCGTCAATCTGCAGAGCACAGGCGAGGCGGTCCGAATGGTTACGGGTAGTAGCCTGTACAACGTCGTTGTGCGCAGTTGCACGCTCAGCGGTTGCCCCTCATATTTCATCCGCGCGTACGACAGTTCAGGCGAGAGCCCGTACATCAACAGCCTGACGGTTGACAACTGCCTGTTCCTGATGGGCGGCAGTGAGGCCGCCCGCGCTATAGCCGCCACCACAGCGCTCAAGCAGATCAACAGCATAACGGTCAGCAACAGCACATTCGACGGCGGCAAACTCGGCACGGGACGAATGATATATGTTCATCCGGGTTCGGGTATCGAAGACCCGAAAGCGCTGCAGAGCACAGTGGAGATTGACCACTGCACGTTCTACAACAGCAACGACACGCGCGGCATCTATCCGGCGAACATCAACGGCTGTCACATCAGCAACTGCATCTTCATGAACCCCACGCAGATCAGCGGCGCGGTGAGCTACGCCCTGTACGGCTCAAACTCAAGCATCGCGAACAGTCTGTGTTGGAACGCGCCTATCAAGCTCGGTTCGGGTGCCACACAGACAGCCTGCGTGAGCCGTGACCCATGGTTCGTCAATGCCGCGGAGGGGAACTTCCAACTGGCTAAGAACAGCGCCGCTGTGGGCATTGGCACCGATGGCAGCAATATCGGTGACCCGCGTTGGGGCGTATCAGCCGAGGATCACGACACTTCTAGCGATCCCTACAACCCTTACAAGCTACCCTACTCCATGGCACCAACCACCACATCCGTCAAAGTGCTCTGGCAGATGGCCGAGGAGACCGAACCCACCAACGCAGTTGTCTATTACGGCACATCGCCCGACAATCTGGACAAACAAATCACTACCTCCGACGGCTGGAACGTTGAGGGCGAAGGCTACGTACATATAGTCACGCTCACCGGGCTGCAGCCCGCCACACGGTACTACTTCACCGTTGGCGCAAGTGCTACGCGCCGCTTCGACAAGATCAGCAGCACCAAAACCGCACCCGAGCAAGGAACAGCCTACCGTATATTCACCATCAGCGACATACACGGCAACTCGTGCAACAACTGGTCGAACATGCAGGATTTCATCTGTGGTCTCAACTGCGATATAGCCCTCATGAACGGTGATTTTGTCAGCAGCAAAGGCGATGACCGCAACTGGAACAACTACTACTTCACTCCGGGTGCACCGTTCCTGGCCCAGGTACCTGTCATGTCCTCGGCCGGCAACCACGAGACCGGCGATCCGTTCACTTACCGCTGGTCGTCGTTCTACGACTATTTCCATCAGTTTGCGCACGACGGCGAACCTGAGGAGTCCGTCAAAGACCCGCGTGGCGAGGCGTACTTCCACTTCGTATATGGCAACGCCGATGTGATCATGCTGAACATCAACGGCGACCCATCCAGTCCGGACTTCCTGCCCGGCAGCCGTCAGTATCACTGGGCTGACTCTATATTAGGTACGTGCACGCGCCCGTGGGTGATCATTTGTCACCACGTAGGCGTTCACACCACCGGCTACCATGGTCAGTGGGCCGACGAGCCGCGGCAGATGGGTACGCTCTTTGAGAAACATGCCAAGCTCGGCAAACGGATCATCTCCCTGTCGGGTGACGATCACTCGTTCGAGCACCTGTACAAGGACGGCGTGCATTACGTGCGTCCGGGTTGCGGACGAAACGCCAACTACTCGCAGCAGAAGCAACTCAGCGACTACAAGTACTCGATGTTCTACAAGCAGGTGTCGTGCTTCTCGACTCTCGACATGAGTGCCGACGCCTCGACCATCGCCCTGACGGCATACGATTCGGTGGGAAACATATTCTACAACTATACGTTCCTGCACGACGGCGAAGTGATCAACCCGTCGGTTAACTTCACCGTACCAGCCAAGGAGGTCAGCGTCGAAGACTCGCTGCAGCTGCGCTGGTTTACGTTCGATCCTGTGGGCGATGCCCGCGTGTCGTTCTACTACTCGACTACTCCCGGTGCAGCGAGCGTAGCGGGCATGACGCCTATCGTGACTGACCTGCCGGGCTCGGCGGAGAAGTACATCTGGCACACGCGTGACATCTTCCCTAAGGGAAAGTACTACGTCTATGCCGTGGTCAACTCCGGCGGCAAGACGTACATGGGCGGCAACACCGCCGTAGTCAATCTGCTGGACGACACCACACCGCCGCCGGCACCGACGAAGATGCAGGGTTACAAGCATGACGGCCATTATTACCTCGTATGGCGCAACCCGACGCACTTGGTGCATCTCGATGAGCTCATCACCGATTGCAGCTCGGCGGCAGCGTTCGAGGCGATGGGTGAGGACGGCGCTACGATGAATATCAGCATTGCCGACGGCGCGCTGCGCTGCGACTACAGCATCACCTCAGCATGGGCGACTGCCTCGGCAGATTATGTGTTTCCGGAAGCTGCAGATATGCATCAGACTCCCGTGCTGACGTTTCGGCTCAAAGGCAACGGCAGCAGCACCGATCTGCGTATCGTGTGCAAGAACATGTCCGCCGGTCATGAGGATTGGTGGTACACCGAGCAAATCAACCTGTCGAAGAACGATTGGCAGACCGTTACGCTCGATATGAGCCGTCTGCAGGCGTTCGACTGGTACGGCAATACCGATGACCGCAACCGCCTGGAGGGATTGGTGCGCCTGTCGTTCGGCGTATCAACCGGCGATGCCACGAGCGGTACGTTCTACCTCGACGATCTGCACCTGAGCGGCGACATCTACCCCGCCCCGGATTATTCCCGCACAGTTATTGTCCGCAAGGACGGTGCGTTCCCGGCCTCGCCTACTGACGGCACGGAAATCTACAACGGCACGGCTGAGACCTGCACCGACCCGACATCCGTGGTCGGCGAGGTGTATCACTACGCCGCGTTCGCAGCCGATGACCGCAACAACTGGTCGGCAGCCGACGCGGGTGCACAATGGAAATCCGAGAACGTACAGGAGGGCAATGGCGTACCGGACATAACCGCTGCCGCGACGCCGCATAAAATCCTGCGCGACGGGCAGATCTACCTCACCTCCCGCCAACGCACCTACACGATATTAGGACAGGAGCAATAAAACAAATGAGCCACTGAAATGTGGCTCATTTTAGTCTTTTAGGGCATTTTTGTGCATTTTAGAAAAAAAGGGAACTTTTCTGCCAAATTATTTGCATAATTTATATTTTTTTTGTATCTTTGTAGTCGAAATCATTATATAACCTATACCCGCGTTATGTAGCGCATCCACAATACGTCGCTTGCAGACGTTAAACGCAAAGACATTTGGTATATATAGCGTTTGCTATTTGTTCGTAACACGCTCTGAAACCTAGGAAATTTCAAAAACGTGTAACTACTGAGCAGGTACGCGAACGTCTGCGCTTGGCGTGGACGATTCTCGTTTGTAGTTACCGGGTTTTCCTAGGACCTCAGAGCATGGACAAGAACCGTCCATGCTTTTTTGTATGTACATACACACCGCAGGACGCTTGCAAAACGCCACAAAGATACAACAAATTTCCGGCTTCTGCAAGTCCGAACACCAATTTGGACCAAGATGGTACAAACTATGAGGGTATAAACCTTTGCGACCTCGTTGCCGAACGCGAGAAAAAGGACCAAAAAGGACTTTGCAAATGTCAGAAAAAAGCAGTACCTTTGCAGTCGAATTAACATATAAACTATGAGAGGAGTAACATTTTCTTTGAAGCGCGCCGTTGGCATTAGCGGCCTGAAAAACAAACTTGCCCGCAAAACGGGTATCCCAACCACCAAACAAGGCCTCGAACGCAAGGTCGGACAAACTGTGCTGTCTGCGCTCACCGGAGGAAGGAAACGTAAGTAAACAACTAACACAAATATTAACCCTAAAAAATTACCATTATGGGACTTCTAAACAACATCAAAGACCACTTTACGAACGCAGAGTTCACCGTGGCACCGAACAAGAAAGTAAAAACCGTTTGTGCAGATTTCAAGAAGACTTTCGGTTGTACGCTCGCCATCTATAAAGGCGCCCAACTCGCTGATCCGGAGATGACCTTGGCAGCTTTGAATAAAAAGACCACCAAAGACGTCAAGACCAAAGAAATCGAGGAGTTGAAGATCAAGGCTTCGATGAAAGTAAGCGAGGCCGAGAAACTCTTTGACAAAATGTTCGGTCTAACCGTTCAGATCAAAGATCCTAAAGGCACATTCTGCGTTGACAACAAACTAACCATTGGTCAGGCGGCTCGTGGCGAAAGTAAGTAATACCAATCTTAATACTAGAAGTTATGCCAAGTAAAGTTCGCGTTTACGGTAAGGCGCAAAACCGTACTTCGTTGGGCATCATGCATGCCTATTTAGTAATGTATCCTCAAGCTACAGTTGAGGATCTGAGAAAAGCGTTCCCGAAAGCTGACATCAATCCGGACTCGGGTATGAGTGAAATTTTCGTACATGAATCAGATCCGGATTACAAAGCATCCAGTGGATGGTTTTTCGAGAAAGATGATGAGGTCCTCGTTCTGCAAGATGGTTCAAAGGTGGCTGTTTGCATGATGTGGACAAAAGCCAGTTTCGATCGTCTGGTTAAGCATGCCAAGTTGTATGACATCGAGGTGGCAGAGTTCGAGAAAGGTCAAAGAGGTGAGAAGGGCGGTTTCCGTCTGGAGTACCTGAACGGTTACGTTCCGCCTGTAGCTGTAGTAAAAAAATCAAACACATGGCTTTGGATCTTGTTGGCAGCTCTCGTTGTTATTGCAATTCTGGTTATTCTCTTGCTTATGAAGGGGTGCCAGAAACCTGCTGAACCGCAGATTGTAGAAGTGGAGAAAGTTGTGGTTGTTCACGACACACTCTATGTGCAGCAGATTGAGGAGATTGAGAAGAATTTCAATGCTGCAGAGTTTGTTCAAGGTAAAGCAGACCTGAGCGAGAGCGCCAAGTTTGTGCTCCATGATTTGGCTAAGATTATGCAAAAGAACCCGCAAGTTCGTTTGCGTTTGGAAGGCCACACCTCTGCCGAAGGCGATGCTGACTTCAATCAGAAACTCAGCGAAGCACGCGCCCAGGCAGCTGTACAGTTCATGGTAGAGCACGAAGGTATTGACGCTTCTCGTCTGGAGGCTGTTGGTAAAGGTTCTTCCGAGTTGAAGAATACCGATGACCCGATGGCAGCAGAGAATCGCCGCACGGAGTTTATTGTGCTTGAATAATTTTTCTTATTCCCATCCGCATTGTTTGCGGGTGGGGCCTAAGAAAGCTAATCATCAAAGATAATGGCAACAAAAATCGCTCAGGAACATAAAGCTTCTCTTAAGTACGACTTAAAGAGAATTACCAAGGCAAAGGAACTATTAGTTCAACTAACCCGGGATAATGTGGCGCGTGTTGAATCTATGATTAGGAATGATTCAGACTACAGTAACTCTGCCAATGAACTCAGTGAGAGTTCTTCTGCATTTTGGCTCAATAAATTGAGCGCTGTTATTTTGGATGGGAAAATAGTTTCTGATAAAGAATATGTGAACATCGTTTCACAAAGTGTATCAGCGATTGATCGCGAGAATTCGACACATCTAAATGCAGACGGCGTAGGTCGTGAAGAATTGACCCAAAGGATTCTTCAGCTTAAGAAAAGTGACTTGTTGCGCTTTTTGAAGCAGCCGCAAAGAGACGGATACAAGTTGGTTGAAATTTTAGCTGCCCCCACTCATCCGGTGGAAGCAAAAATGAAATCACGTCGTAATCCATCATTTGCATCAAAGTTCTGCCATTATGCATGCATGTACATTTTTCGCGACTTGGAGGAGCAAGACAACTTTTCAATTTTTGATAGTGTCGTTTGCAAGCATATGCCGAAATATGCTAAGCATTATAATATTCCTATTCCATCAGATTACAGGGAATCATATGCTGCTTACATCTCGACAATAGATAAAATTATCATCGCCTCCGGAGATGAAATTAGTCGGAATGGATTTGACCATCTTTTGTGGTATTTTCATAAAGCGAGATAAAAAACAATAGGACATCGCCTGCAGTCCTTAAGTTGCGGGCAATAAATGATCATTTATTAACTTTAAATTTTTACAATTATGGCAGATCTTAAGATTGACGGCCGCATGAAGGTTAAAACCCTGAAAGAGAACTTCAAAAAGAACTTTGGCGCTACTCTGCGCGTGTACAAAAGCATTACCTGCAAAGGTGCAATGGCTGATGACGATGCCACATTGGCATCGCTCCGTTCGGCTGACGCTAAGGGGGGTGAAGTTACTGTAGGCGGCAACAAGCGCGTAGGTAACTTCGAGAAAGAGTTCGCTGCTGCATTTGGTATCGGCGTACAGGTTGCTGACAAGAACGACAAGTATCTTGCAGACAACGATGGCACCATCGCTGCTGCCGGCAAGTAATCGGCTACAAAACAAGGCAGGGGAGTTTGGACACTCCTCTGCTTAACATTAAAAATGGAGAAGGCCGAAAATCCAACAAAGAGTAGGCGAGATTTTAAATATATTTATTATGGCGACTCCTGTTGTTACAACAAAAACTTACAAAGAAAAAGCAGTCATCGGTGGAGTAACCGTTTGGCTGAACAGTGACAACTCGATTGAAATCAGCGACACCAACTATCCGAGTGTTAAGGCCGGTTTGCGTGCTTTGTCTGAGAAAGCCGGTTTCAAATATGATCCGGATTGGACAGTACAGCAGTTGGGTAAAAAACTGATCGCATTTGTAAACAACAAATGATTATTCTGCGAGGAGGGAATCCTCTCCCTCCTCGCTTCAATAGAAAAGAATATGGAGTTTAAAATAGATAGAGGCTGTTTTGTGAGAGATATCAGTCTGGATATAATTGATGCAAAACCTGCTGTATATAGATGGTGGTTTGACGTAATCCCTGAGATAGTGCTTCAAGGTGGAGTAAACGTAAGTCTTATTCAAAGTATGACGGTGAAAGGCGTAAAATTATATGCTCTATACGTAGGAAAAGCGGCCAATGCCAGGAATCGCTTGCGTAACCATCTGCCGCGTTGCAGTCGCCAAACATTCCGGACTTCCACATTACGGCGCACTCTGCGAGCATTACTGTGCAATCCGTCACAGTCCGATGAGGAATGCACAAATATAGTCAATCAATTCATGACTGACCACGCGTATTTAGAATGGGGCTACTACACATCTGACGAAGAGGCTAAGCAACACGAATCTATGTACATAACTAATGGCTACTATCCCTTGAATAATAGCGAAAATATAGAATCTCTCAAGCCCTGGACGCATCGGATGACTCAGTTAAGAAATAAATGGAAATAATTAACCCTTTAAATTTTATTACTATGAGTAAAGAGTATTATCGCAAGAGAATCATTGACTTGCGTGCAAGTCTTGACAGAGAAAAAGAAGCCAAGAAACGTGACAACGAACGCTATGCTTCATTGATTAAGAGTGCTTCTTCTCCATCTACGAAAGCATCTTATCGCAAGTCAAAAATTGATTATGCGGCGCGACACGACCGTACTATCGATTCGCTGAAACGTCAGATTGAAAGTGCCCGTGAATCACTCAAGCGCGAAAAATCATAGTGCCTATTTGGCGAAATTATCAGGGCAGGGGAGTTTGATCGTTCCCCTGTTCACAAAATAACAAAACAATGACTAAAATACAAACATTCAAACAAGAGTTGGCGCGCGTCTTTGACGACAACCTGCACACCAAACAATGGCACAATTATGTCGATTATGCCATCATCGGTCTCATTGTGCTTTCTACACTTGAGGTCTTTCTCTCTACCTATGATGGCATCGTGGAGAAGTACGGTCTTTGGCTCAAAGTGGTAGATTATTTCACCACAGCCTTCTTCACCATCGAGGTGTCGCTGCGTATCTGGTGTGCCGACCTGATTGACGATAAATACAAGGGATTCTGGGGGAGAGTACGTTACTGTTTCTCGTTCTACGGATTGATAGACATCCTTTCTACATATCCGTTCTATCTGCACTTCTTTATGCCAATGCCTTATGTGGCACTCAAGGCATTGCGAATAGCCCGTCTGCTGCGTGTGTTCCGATACATGAAGGCTTTCAATGTCCTCTCACGCGCCATGCGTGCCAAGAAAGATGAGATGTGGGTGTCTGTTCAGTTCTTGACAATCATTACGCTGATCCTCTCGTTCATCCTTTTCTTTGTAGAGCACGAGGCGCAGCCTGAGGTATATAATAATGGGTGGACATCTGTTCTTTGGGCATTTGCGCAATATATTGGCGACCCGGGTAATTTTGCCGACACACCGCCGATCACTGTTACCGGCCGAATAATCGCTTGTATCATAGGTGTGCTCGGAATTGCTATATTTGCCGTTCCTGCCGGATTGATTGGCTCCGCTTTCTCCGAAGTGATGGAGAAAGATGAGCGCAAAGAAAAAGCTGAAGGATGGGCAAAGACTTTACATCTCGCTTTTGAGCGTAAATTAGATCGTCCGACAGGATTTCAGATTGTGCCTCGCTACGTATCATTGGTTGAAGCGCAAGCGCGCCTTAAGCTAAAAGAAGATGAGATATTCGATGCAGTAACCAACTCTGATCGTTTCCGTTTGATCAATCTGTCAAGTACCGCCACGCCAGAAGAAAACGTAAGTGACATATTGGCTGTTGAGCTCTACCCCCTAAATACAAGTTATGGCGTATGCATTGATCGTGGGTCGAACATCACGATCTTTTCTCCTTCCAACATAGTTGACCCAATCATCGGCTGGTGGGCATATTATCTGGCAAAGATTGGAGGTTTCAATTACGTAAGTCGCGAGCTGGGAGAGACACGCCCATATTGTTCCTTCTATTTGTACAAGAACGATGGCGTTCCTGGACGGGAGGAATGTATGGCAGATCTCAACCGTCTGCTTGACAGGTCGGATAAATGGATCTTTACTATTCTTGCTGCATCCGGCGGAAGTGAACCGGCATATCCGACACAATTGCATTTTACTTATGGTGCGAAGAAAGGTGATGAAACATACAATGACCCGAATATCACGCTCAATGATATAACTACATTCGACGCAATGTACAAAGAGTTCGCCGCATTGTTGGAGAACAAATATGCCCTGTCTGCAGACCGTCAACGCTATCACACCAACGCCAGTGCCGGGTATTTTGCCCGCCATTTGCAGCAAAAGGTTAACGCCGTCGCCTTACGCATAGCGTGGAGTGTTACCTGTCGTGATACGCGTGCTATCCAATTAGCTCAAGAGCTTGCAGCAACCATCAATCGTCACATCAACCACACCGACAATCCTGATGTCCCTGAACTGAAAGTTAAGGATATAGGATATGAAGGGTATAAACAATAAACTACTTATTATGCGCACTAAATCAATCATCATTATCTTTACCGTAATCATGTTGATGAGTTGCGGAGGGAAAAAGGCCGATTCGTCCGACGCACAATCATCCACGCAAAGCGAAACGCTGAGCAAAGGTAACTCTTTTAAGGCTGAGTGTCAAAAGACCATCCAGCAAGTGGATGTACTGCAAAGCAAGCTCAACAATCCGCAACAGTACGCCACTCAACAAGGCGTGGAAGAATTGCAGCGGTTGGTTGACGAACTGTCGCTGAACTACAGTGCCGCAGAGCTCGACTCTGCCGATCTGGCAATGGCAAAGCAGGTGAACGCACTGATCAACGACGTTAAGCAACAATTGCCGTACAAGATTCAGCAGAACGTATGCAACACGCCGAATACGCTCATCAGCAAACCCGAAGAGCTGCTGTCTGAAACGGCAGAGTTTCCCGTATATCTGGAGCGCGGCGACAAGTTGTTGGTACAAATTGAAACGGAGAAACCCGCGGATATACGCATCTATAACACCGACAGCCGGCAACTGCTGAAATCTTACACCGGCAAGAAACTGGTCAAGGATTCCATAGACATCAAGTTCTCGGCTGTCTATCTGGTAGAGATCAATCCCAAAGGTCGCCAGTATGCAAGTATCGACATATCTTTCAAGCCGAACTCGGTCAACCGCGCCTTCACAACCAAAACCGTTGAGACACGCGAAGTGGAAGGCCAGAAAGGCGATTTTCGCGTAAAGGCTATCCCGGGCATCCGGATGCAGAACCTCTTTGAGGAACCGCGCAAGTTCACACTGCGTAGCCAACTCAAGGCAACATTCTCAAGCACCTCTAACTCCGATCGTGCAATAGTTGCCATTCAAGTACCTGCCGGTGCAAAAGATGTGCTATACTCGCTGCGTATATCCACGAACGAAGGAAGCCGCTCGTCAGACGGACATTTCAGCGACAATCTTGCCAAGTCGTACAAGAAAGTGAAGTTCTTGGGAATCCCTCTCTATGAGAGAAATGCTTCGTACGGTTCCAGCTTATTCGAGCTATTGCTCGGCGAGAACCAGCCGCCGCGTGAGGAAGAAGCGTACATCAACATGTACGTGTTCTATAGTGCCGATCAAGCGAAGAAATTCCAAGATGGCAAAGACCCGTCGAAATTGCAGTACAGCATAGATTACTCCACAATGGGTACACAATCATGCAACGGCCGCATTCCTACCAAAGGCAACCGCACAATTTACATGGGCTATCAAAACGAGCGCGTGCGCTACAACAACTACGTCTGGCTTGAAGCCGTCAGTGCTGTTCCGCACAATGAGTATCTGAAAACGGAGTATATCGTTAAGTAACCGGCGCAGACTTCTTGCCATAAACTCCGCTGCAATCCGTTTATTTTCACGGGTTGCAGCGTAGTTGTATTGGGTGGTTATTGAGCGGTTATTGTGTAGTTATTGCGTGATTGCCTTTATAGGGAATGGATGTTTAGGTTAAATTATTCCCAAAAGAACTAAAAAGAAATTTGCAAATGTCAAAAGTTTTTCGTATCTTTGCAGTCGGAAACGCTTATGAACAAGAATGCACCGGAAATATTAGCATTGCGGATGGATATCGAGCGGGAAGTCAAGCGCCGCATCCGCACGCCGTACGACTTTGAGTTCCTGGCCGGAGTAGTGTGGGAGCGATTGCATGAGAACATCTCCCCTACTACTCTCAAACGCCTCTGGGGCTACATCGATGGCGCGGATACCACACGCCGCACAACGCTCTGTCTGCTCTCGCAATTCCTCGGTTACGCCGATTGGGAGGCTTACCTCGTGGCACTCGCCCAACGCAGCGACGTGGAAAGTGAAACATTTGCAGGCGAAGGGCTTGATATCGACGATCTGCAAGCAGGCGACCTCATCGAGGTAACTTGGTTGCCTAACCGCCGATGCGTCTTCCGTTATGAAGGCAATGCACAGTTCGTAGTAACGGAAGCAGTCAATGCCAAACTGCACGTAGGCGACCGGTTCGAGACGGCCTGTTTCATCATTGGAAAGCCTATGTACCTTGACCGACTTGTGCGAGACGAAAACCCGCCCACAGCGTATGTGGCAGGTTCCAAAAACGGCTTACTGACGGCTCGAAAAATGTGATTGTCATGACTGAATCATCCTCCGACTTCATTACCCCTGCTGAATTCTCTGCTGATTGGCGTGACATCTCGTTGGTGCAACGACGCACACACACGCATATCTATACCGCCACGCGCTACGGTCGGCGATTCCTGCTCAAAGCGCTTGCACCCGATTGTGCCGAGTTGGCAGACTACCGCCTACAGCAAGAGCAAGAGTTTCAGTTAGGCGTGCAACTCGTTCATCCGAACATCGCCGCCACCTACAGCCTGGAAGATGTGCCGGACATCGGTCGTTGTATCGTTCAGGAGTGGATTGACGGCATGACACTCGGCGAGTGGGTCGGTAGCAAGCCATCGCGCGCTGCACGCGAGCGCACACTCAATCAACTGTTGGATGCACTCGAGTACCTCCATGGTCTGCAACTCGTACATCATGACCTCAAGCCTGACAACATACTTGTCACGCGCAACGGCGCGAACATCAAACTTATCGACTTCGGTCTGTCGGCTACGGACTCGACGCTCTCACCCATCGACAACGATCCGCGTGCGGACATCCGCGCACTGGGCAGACTGTACTCCACTCTTCTACCCGGTCAACGCCTCATGGCACGCCGGTGCCGCAACGGACAGTACGCCAATATCGCCGCACTGCGGCAAGCCATAACACGCAGGCAGTGCTTCATCCGCCTGTTACCCACTATACTATCAGTCGTACTGCTGACAATAGCGGCAGTGCTCTTTTACCTGTCGCTAAGCGTACAGAACGACGAACAGCAACGCTACGAAGCGATGATTGCCACCGTTGACCGGCACATGGCGTACGAACGTGAGCAATTGGCTGAACTTGCCGGACGCGACTGCACGTTTGATCCACACGATGCAACAGAAATGATTGCGTATGCGGCATACATCAACGAGTACACCGCCATACGCAACCATCAATGGACTGTACGAGATTCACTGATTGCCACCTATCCGGCAAACGATCCGCTGCGCGAACACCTCTTCCAACGCTGGACGAGCAAAGAGATAGAACTGGACAACGAGTTCTATCCGCAACTCACCGGCAAACTTAAGAACTAAGGTACTTCAATGCTATCCTAACCTACTCCAGCACTATCTCGCCGAAGAACTGCGGGCAATGGAAGTCCGGAGCGGGGAGCGGTATAGGCTGCCAACTGAGGAAGTGCGGCAGCTTCGTTTTGTCGGCACACTTGTAGAAGTTAGCCATAAGTTTCTGCGGGAACACGGGCTGCCGGTCACGGAAGATGAGATCGAGCGGTATCTGCAACTCAACCTCCCACTCAAACATGCCATCGCGCTCGTCAATAATCTCGCGGGGGAACGTGCAGGTGCGGCGTATACGCGCCATCTGTTCGGGCGGAAGCTTGCGCACGTTCTCTGCCCTGCCCAGCCGGCGCGAAGCGACCATGGCACCGATGCAGTTGCACTCGAAGTTCATGTAGTGGTCATCGCCCGGTACGCGGCAGAAGAACTCCACGCAGGAGTCTTCCCATACGGGACCCTGATCGTCGGTAGTGACGGCACGAAGCTGGCGTCCGCGGACGCGGTAGTGCAGGAACAACGATTCGTGATCGTTGGTTACTTCGACGCTGACCTCGGGTTTCTCGGGGAACGAGTCAGGCCAGTTGACTTGGTTGATCAGGTATTTCATACGTTGGTGAATTTATCGATGATGGCTTGCATTTGCGGGGCAACGATCTCCTGCTCCTCGAGCAGGCGGAGTTGTGCGCGGGTGCGGACGAGATTGTGGTCAGGGTACTGAATCTTGTAGTAGGTATCGCCATTAATCCAATCGGTGAAGAACCGTACGGTCTGCATGTAACTGAGCAGCCGGCAGCCGTAAGGCAGCAGCTGCTTCTCGATATCCGTGAGGAACGTGGCCTCGCGCAGGTAACCGCGTGTATAAGCCTCGAAGATCTCCAGATTGACGTGTATGCGGTCGAGGTTAGGATCATCTTCCTCACCGGTGTTTGCTGCGGTGCGCATGAAGTCACCGAAATCGCTGAGCACGAAGCCCGGCATGACTGTATCGAGGTCAACGATACAGATCGGTCGGCCCGCTTCATCGAAGAGGATATTGTTGACCTTCGTATCGCAGTGGTTGATGTGCTTGGGCAGTTTGCCCTCGCGGAAGAGCCGTTCGGCGAGGCACATATCATCGCGACGGCGGTCGATAGCCTCGATGATATCCGCGGCAGAGGCTTTGCGGTGCAATGGGTCAGTCTGCAGTGCCTCATCAAGCTGCCAGAGGCGGAACTCGATGTTATGGAAGTTAGGTATCGACTCGCAGAGCTCATCGAAAGGCAGATCGGCCAGCTGGCACTGGAAGCGTCCGAACGCCTCGCCGGTGAGTTCGGCTGAGACGGGCGTAACTTTCTCCTGCGATGTAGCATGCTCGATGAGCACGTACACGCGCCAGTAGTCGCCTTCGGGTGTGCAGTAGTAGAGTCCACCGTCGGTGGTAGGCACAAGGCGAAGAACCTTACGTTCGATATCCGTCTCGCCGGCCGCGATGAGCTTGGCGCGGATATGATCGGTCACCTTTTGGATGTTCTGCTGCAGACCTTCCACGTTCTGGAAGATATGATGATTGATGCGCTGCAGAAAGTATGAGCGCTCGCCCGGGTTCACGGCACGGACGATGAACGAGTCGTTGATGATGCCGATCTTCAACGGCTGCGGGTCAGCCACCTCGTTGGGGATGGCGAAATGGGAGAGTATGGATCTCATGATATATGGATTTATAGGATAGACTTAAGTTCATCGACAGAGGCACAGGTACGCCAGCCGAGGAATCGTGCACCGGCGGCGCGGTTCTTGTCGAGATCATCGACATATACGGTATGCGCCGAATCGATCTGCGCCTCTCGCTCAACGTATTCGAAGATCTCGCGCGAGGGTTTGCCCATGTGCAGGTGATGCGAGGCAAAGATGCAGTCGAAGTAGCGGTCGAGATGGAACTGTTCGAAGATCGGGTCCCAATGCATTTGATTGGAATTGGATAGCAGGATTGTCCTGTAGCCGGCTTGGCGCAGTGCGGCTATATAATCGAGTTTGGCTTGCGGCAGATCATCGAGCATCGACATCCACGCATCACGAATCTGCTCGACGGTCGTGCCCGGGTAGCAGTACTGCTGCAGGGTGGCCAGGAAAGTATCGGTGGATATATTGCCGTACTCATAATCATGCATCAGTTGCAGCGTAGCAGCACTTACTGCCGTCACTCCTTCGCCCTCATCATCTATACCCAGCACATCCCGTACGTTCTGCTCGCCCATCAGGCGCTTGAAGTTTGCTACGCAACGCGGCACGTTAAGGTCGATCAGCACGCCGCCAAGATCGAAGACGACAGTATTTACCATTGAATCATTTGCCATTTTGTCATTGATTTGATTATTTGACTATCTGTCCGTTAGCGGTGTAGCGCACGCCGTTGGCATCAACGATGTAGAGTGTGCCGCTTTCCATCACCTTACGGGGACGAAAGGAAGCGTCGGTGCGCGTGGCAGGCAGGGCGTCGATGATTACCTCCGGCAGCTCGCCCGGATCAAGGGGGGCAGATGAGGCGATGGTGACCGATGCGCCAAGGTCGTTCAGACCGGTGTCGCCGTCCCACATATCTTTGTTCGCGATGCGGATAGCATATTTCGGGTCAGCAGCGATAGACTCGTACTTGTCTGGCAGATAGAGGTAGAGATGATACGTGCCTTCGGGCATGTCGGCGGGAATGCTGAGTTGCTCGTTGATGGCGCTCATCACTCCATTCGGCAGCCAGCGGCGCGGGTCGGATTGCAACGGGAGATTGTAGGATTTGCTGCCGTTCTTGAGAACAACATACGCCGTACGGGCGTTGTAGAGCGGCGCATAGCCATCGTTGCGCAGACGGATGGTGACGTTCATCTTTCCCGTGGGAGCAGCCTGATCGGTGAACTGGCCGTCCACGAGATTGTAGCGGTAACCCATGTGGATGTTCAGCGTATCGAAGATCCCGCTGCTGCGCCAGCGCGATGTGACCGCCGTTGCGTACGAACGGCCACAGAACGACCAGTGGTACTTGCTCATCTCCGACGGTGCTTGCGCATACACCTTCTCGGCGGACGAGCCGCCCTCGACGTTCGTCTCACCGCCGTTGGGTACGTACAGTGTCTCAGCGGCAACATATTGGCGCACCTTCGGATCGTCGCTGTTGTCATCGCTGGCATAAGTACCGTCGTTGCCCCAACTGTTGAGGAAAGCGTCGTTGTGACAGCCCATGCGTGCACGCTGTGTGCCGCTGAAACCCTCTTCGGCGGTGAGCGGCTTGGAGTCACCGTAATACTCGGTCTTGATCATCGGGTAACGGAAGAGGATGAAGCGGTCGACGGGTGCATTGGTGAACAGGGCGTCGATGACGCGGCGGCGGTTAGCGTTCATGTGCTGCGACTCGTTGCCGTAGTTCGAGGTGTAGTACCACTCGCCCCAGACTCCTACGAAGCCGGCCTCGATGGTGTAGATCACATCGGCATTGGCTGCCAGGTGCGGCTTGAGTTGCTCCAAGTGCCGCTCCACCCACTCGGGCGTAGCATCGACCTTGTCACTCTCGCGTTCAGTGTATGCGAAGCGGAGCACGATCTTCAGACCGTACTTACGGAGTTCCTGCATATCCTCGTCAAACCCTGCGAGCACCTCATCGGGAAGATCCTTGGCCTTGAAGTAATTGAAGTTGTAGAGCACCATAGCGAGGCTCTGCAGATCCTTCTGTCCCCAGCTGCTGCTGATGTTTCCTTTGACAACATTGGGGTTGCTGGTCGAGACTTTGCGGCTCAGCTCTTCGGTGAAGCCGCGTTCGGGGTTACGGAAGATGGTCGTGTTGTCAGGCGTGTAGGTCACAACGGATGCTTGCATCGTAACGGTTACGAGCAGAGCGAGCAAATAAATGAACCTTTTCATATCGCTATAATTTAGATTGTTGTTATCGTATTATCCGGGCATATAGCACGGGCAGGATCGTCAGTGTGAGCGGCAGGGTAAAGATCGTTCCGAAGCAGATCACCACGCCCATAGGCATCCATAGGCTGGTATGCGCAATGATCATCGGCAGCACGCCGAGTGCGGTGGTAGCCGAGGTGAGGAACACCGGGCGCATACGCCTGAGGCCTGCCTGGAACGCTGCATCGTTGGCATTGAGTGCTTTGGTATGGCGGAGCTCCTCGGCGTACTCGTACATCATGATCGCATTGCGGACGATGATACCGATGAGCGAAACCGTGCCGAGCACTGCCGTGATGGAGATGTCGAGTTCGAAGATCCATAGGCCGAGCATAGCGCCGAACACGCACAGTGCGACCGACGAGAGTGCGAGCAGTGCCAGGCGAATCTTGCCGAAGTGATAGAGCAGCAGCACGAACATCACCAGCAACGCAGCCACGATGCTCCATAAGATCTGCGGAACGATCAGTCCGTTGATCTCCGTCAGTCCGCCATAACCGACCTGTATACCCTCTTCGGGATGGCGCATGCGGAACCCGGCCATCCACCCGCGCACCGTCCGTTCGGCAGCGACCTGTGAGGTAGTGCCCACCAGATCCGCACCAACGGTGATTGTAGGCACGCCGTTGCGGTGCTCGATGTTAGCGTGGTGCCATTCGGGTACTATGTCCGCTACCTGGCGCAGAGGCACCCAGTTGCCGGTAGCGGTGGGTACGAGCAAGTCAAGGGTTGACGCCAACCGGGAGTCAGGAGACATATGATCATCAGCATAGAGGATCACCGGCGTGGGGTGCGAGTCGCCGTGATCGTAGATGTTAGTGATTGTCACGCCATGTGTGACAGAGGCAAGGTAGAGCGATAGCGACGCCTGCGTTATGCCGAGCCGTGCCGCTTCATCGGCCTTGAGCACTATACGGCTCTGGGCGGCTATAGCGTCGTAATCGGAGTGCACCCACTTCATTTCGGGTCGCGAGGCCATGAACGACTTGATGGAGTCGATATACAGTTGCATTGCCTGCTCATGATCCTCCTTCTCGACGAACGGCGCGTAGGTCAGTCGCACCTCGAGCGGGTTTTTCACCACCTGGTAGTCGAGCTGCTTGAAGCGCACGTAGGCGTTCGTGAACCAGTTCTCGTAGCGCGGAGCCAGTTCGCACAGCAGATCGGATGTTGCCTTGTAATCCGCGGTACTGACCACAAACTGCGCATAGTTCGGTGCAGGCATAGCGGGTGTGTACGTGGCATGGAATCGCGGCGAGGCGTGACCGATGAACGAGGTGACGGTATGTATGCGCGGATCGGTGATGAGGATCCGTGCCAGGGAGTCGGCGATGGCCGCCGTCTCGTCAACGGTCGAGCCTTCGGTCAGGTGGATCTCCACGGCAAACATCTCCCGTTCGGCCTTCGGCAACAGCTGCAGGTGCAGCCGCGTGAGCAGGAACACGCCCAGGCCGAGTGCCACAACCAGCAGCAGATAGGTGAACCACCGGTGGCGGAAACAGAACGACAACAGACGGTTGTAACCCTTCTGGAGCACGGTGAAGAACAGTTCTTGTCCGCGCTCGAAGCGGCTGGTGCTCTCGCCGCGGCGACGGATGATCTGAGTAGCGAGGTACGGTGTGACCCATGCGGCGTAGAAGATACTTGCGCCGAGAGCGAACGTCACGGCAAACGGAAAGAGCTGCACAAACTCGCCCAGCGGGCCGGTGATGATCTTGGTCATCGGGAAGAACATGCCCGCTATAGCACAGGTGGCAAGCGACATCGGCACGAACAGCTGGCGTGTGCTGACCGTGGCGGAGTACCAACGCGACCAACCGCGGTCAAGGAGGTTGGTATAGCCGTCGATGACGATCACCGAATCGTCAACGATCATGCCGAGCACGAAGATCAGTGCTGCCAGGGTGACGGTATTCAGTTCGATGCCCGTGATATACATCAGTCCGATGCAGATAGCTATGCACACCGGCACGCCCGTGCAGGCAACAAGAGCCGTACGCAACGGGAAGAGCAGGAGCATCACCGCTATGACCACGAGGATAGAGATCAGTATATCGCGCAGGAACGAACGAACCGAATCGTCAACTACCTTCGGCTGGTCGGTCACGCGATGCAGACGGATGTCCGGCGGAAATTGCAGTGAGGCCTCATCAAGCACGTTCTGCACCGTCTCACCAAACGCCACGATATTGTTGCCGGGCTCCATCTCCATGCTGATGAGCAGCGAGTTGGGCACATTGTATCGGCTTGCTTCGCTGCCGGAATTGTAGCTGCGAATGAACTGCGCGGGTTCGGGCAGGCGCCGCTCAACGGTAGCTACATCCTTGAGCCGCAGCACGGAGCCCGTCAAGGGGTCGGTACGGATGATCTGCTGGGCAATCTCGTACTCGCCGGCGTACGGGATGTCGATGCGTAGGATATTCTCGTCCTGCTGGGCGCCAACGGTTCGCAAGCCCTGCAGCAATAGCTGCGATTGGAGCATAGCCGGCGTTATGCCGTAGGCAGCGAGGCGCTGCAGATCGAGGGTGATCACTATCTGCTCATGTTGCGAACCGAGGATCTTAAGTTTGCCCATCTCGGGGATGTCGCGCAACTGGCGTGTGAGCCGCTCGGCATAGGCCTGCAACTCAGCTACGCTGCGCTCCTTGCTCTCGATGGAAAGGAGGATCGACGCGGTGTTGCCGAAATCGTCGATCAGCACCACCTCCGCCACGCCGGTGGGCAGCGATGTTTTCTTCAAGAGCGACAGTCCGGCACGCATCTTTGCCCACGTCCCGTCTTTGTTCCTAACCGAGTTGCGGAGCATGACGTAGCAGTACACCACGCCATCCTTGGTGGTGGAATAACTCAGTTTCTTGTCCACCTCCTCGTAGGAGTTGATGAACGCCTCCAAGGGGATAGTCACTTGCTGCTCCACCTCTTCGGCCGTGGCACCCGGGTAGATAGCCGCCACAACGCCTTGTCGGATGGTGAATTGAGGGAACTCGTCCTTGCTCATCTGCGGCAATGCCCATATACCGAACGCCATCATCACTCCGAATACGAAGAAGACGATTCCATGGTTGCGCAGGGCGCCTTGTATGTGGTCGCGTTTGGTCATTGTTAGGCTATGGCATTAACGGCTGACGGTTATCGGTGCATTATGATAGAGCTTTTGGTAACCGGTTATGACGAGCCGGTCGCCCTCGTTCAGTCCGGCGGTGACCTGTACGCCATCGGCCTGGTAATCGCCGAGGGTGATCAGTCGCCGCTCGGCACAATCGCTCTGGTTGGCCACCCACACGGCCGGTCCTTCGGGCAGCATCGTTACGCAGCGCTGGGGGATGATGATCGCGCTCCTGGCCATGCGGGTGACGGTCAGCGAACCGACCATCCCGGGCAACAATCCTGCCGGCGGGTTGCTTATGTAGGCCTCAACGGGGTATGTGTGCGTCAGGCTGTTGGCCTGTACGCCGATCTGCGATAGACGTGCCCGCAAACCCTCGGCTTGCAGAGCCGGTACAGCGAGCACGGCGCTATCACCTATATGCAGTCCGGCGATCTCCGCCTCGGGCACATGGATCATCACCGTGAAACCGGTCATGTCCAGCAGGGTGATCACCGGCACCTCGGGCACCAGATGCTGGCCTACGTGCAGGGCGTCGAAGGTAGCCAGACCATCCTGCGGCGCGGTGAGCGTACACTGCTGCACCTGACGTTCGGCAGCGGTCTTCGCAGCCTGAGCCTGATCGAGCTTCGTTTGGATCTCTACCATCTGGATGTCGGTTATCAGTCCCTTCTCGTGCAGCGGCTTGGTGCGTTGCATAGCATCGTTCGCCTGCGAGAGTGACGCGCTTGCCGAGGCCAGTGCCTGACGGGCATTGGTGTCATCCACACGCAGCAGGACATCGCCCTTGCGCACTCGTGCGTTTTGACGCACACGCAGTTCGGTGATCGTGCCGCCGTAGGGCATACTGAGAGGTATATGCGCCTGCTCCTGCACGGTAGCCAGGTACGTCAGGCTGCTCAGCGAAGCGGTAGCGCTAACGGTCATCAGTTCGCACTGAACGGGTTGCACCACGCGCTGCTTCTGTTCGCGCACAACGCACGAGTCGAGCAGCAGCAGGGCAATCAGAGGAATATATCGGGTCAGGATCTTCATAGGCTTTGGGCAAAATGAATGAGTTGTTGTGCTAATGTATCTATAGGCGTTGTGCCATCGTTGTTGATCTCGTGCATCGGATGGCCGCTTTCGGCTTGCTGGCTTCTGATCCGTGCGCGCACCTCGGCTTCAGTGGTGGGTTTGCCCTGTTCGGCAGCACGGTGCAGCACACGCTGAACACGAACCGCTTCGGGTGCGGTAACAGCCACCAGCACATCGCACAGGCTATTCATGCCTGATGACACGAGTATGGCCGACTCGATGAACGCCAGATCTTTGTCAGCCGCCCAGCGGCGTATGTCCTCGGTCACAGCCGGATGAACGATCGCATTGAGGCGTGCGAGCTTGCCGGGGTCGGCAAACACCTGCGCTGCCACAAGCTGCGTCTGATATACGCCATTGTTATAGACTTCCGGTCCGAAGAGCTCCGCGAGCTGCTTGCGCACAGTGGGGTCTTCTACTATCAGCCGCTTGGCCTCGGTATCACAGTCATACACCGGATAACCCTGCCGGGCTACCGCGCGCAGTACGGTCGATTTGCCGCTGCCTATGCCTCCTGTTACGCCGATGATCATGATGGCTGGTATGCTGTTATACGGTTAAACTGTTAGAACTGGAAGTATATGAACGGTTGCATATCTGCCGTGATGAACTGGTAGGCGATCATCACCGCCACAGCCGCGGCCAGTACGATCAGCGGCAGAGGCATGGCGGCGAACGCCAGCCGGTAACGGGACTTAAAGCGTGCCGGCAGCCAGTGGATAATCATGCCGGCCACGAACAGCAGCACTACATACTTGTACTCCTGCATGAACGGCCATACGATCGAGTTATCCCACGCGCAGCCTATCTGATTGACCATCTGCTTGGCGGTCTGCCACGCCTCACGGTTGGCAGTGGCGGGGTCAAGATTGCTGGCTGAGCGGAAGAACAGACGGGTGAACGAGATGAACACGAACGTCTGCAGCACATCCCACGCATTATCCACCCACGCGATGAAGCGGTTCGTGCTCCGTGCACCCCACAGCCAGCCCACGTACCAAATCGACGTGCCTGCCCATACGATGAGCACCCACACCTCGATCATGTTCACGAGCGGGTACGCGTTGTTCGTCAACTGGCGCGTCACAACCATCGCTATAGCCAGCAGGAGCATGAGCACGTAACGTATATGCTCGTTGAGGGCACGCCAGCATTTGTTGATGATCATACCTATGCCATTCAGTGCGCCCCAGATCACGAAGTTCCAACTCGCGCCGTGCCATAGGCCGCCGATGAGCATCGTGAGGAACGAGTTGAAGTTCGAACTGAGGAGCTTGCTTGCCGGGCGGCCGAACAGCGTACGGTTACCGCCGAGCGGGATATAGACGTAACCCTTCAGCCAGCGCGAGAGCGACTGATGCCAGCGGCGCCAGAACTCCTGCGGGTTGCGGGACTTGTAGGGCGAATCGAAGTTCTTAGGCAGATAGAAGCCCATGAGCAGTGCCACGCCGATAGCTATATCGGTGTAACCCGAGAAGTCCGCATATACCTGCATCGAATAGGTGAGCAGGGCAAAGAAGTTCTCGAAGCCGGAGAAGAGCATCGGACTCTGGAACACGCGGTCGATAAAGTTCACGGCCAGGTAGTCGGAGAGGATGATCTTTTTGAGTAGTCCGTTCAGTATCCAGAACACCGCTATACCGAACTGGCGGCGGGTGAGGAAGAACGGCCTATAGAGTTGCGGCACGAACTCCGAGGCACGAACGATAGGTCCGGCTACGAGCTGCGGGAAGAACGATACGTAGAACCCGAAGTCGAGGATGTTCTGCACCGGCTCAATCTTGCCGCGGTAGATATCCACCGCGTAGGAGATGACCTGGAAGATATAGAACGATATACCCACCGGCAGAATGATCCTATCGACCAGGAACCGTCCGTCGTGGCTGAAGCCGTTGCCTATATATGCAAATATGTCGAACACCTGAAAACTGGTGCCGAACAGGTCGTTGAAGATGTTGGTGAAGAAGTACGCGTACTTGAAGTAGAACAGCAGCGACAGATCGATCACTACGCTCAGGATCAGCCAACCGGACCCTCCCCGGCCCTCCCTCAAAGGGCGGGAGTATCTGGCTTTGTAGATTTGTTTACCAATGAGCCAGTCGCTCAGGGTGATGAAGGCGAGGATGAGTAGGAAGATCCCCGAGGTCTTATAGTAGAAGAACCACGACGCGGCCATCAGGTAGATGTTCCGCGCATGAAGCCGTGCCCGGGAGGGACGGTTCAGACTGTCGTGCTTGCCGTGGATCGGTCCCCACTGCATGAGCAGCGTGAAGCCTGCATACACAATAGCGAAGAACGCCCAGAAGTAGAACTGGGTGAACAGCAACGGGTGCATCGGGTCATATTTAAAGATCTCCCACATGCGCTGTATCCTGGTTTTCAACTGTAGCCTCAGCGGACCGTTGGCTCTCGATCACCTTATCGTAATCTTCGAGCAGTTGCTTGGCAAGCATCTCGCCTACTTTCTTTGCGCCGCTGCGGGTGAAGTGTATCATGTCCTCGCCGGCGAGCCCTTTGTCACGCCAACTGACCATACTCCCTGCGCCCCCCATGAGCCGGAAGAGCGAGTAGTATGCTCCACCCTCCTCCTCGATCATCGCAGCCAGTGCGCGGTCGAGGTACGGCAGCATGGGGTACGACATCTGTTCGCCCTCAACGGTGGTGATCATATCCGACGGCCCGACGAACAGCAGCGAGGCGTTCGGAGCTGCCGCCATGATGTAACGTATCTGTTCGCGCATCGACTCGGTGTACCGCGCCACGGCAACCTGCGAGCGGATAGCCGGCATGGCGTTGCCGCCGAACTGCATGATCACGAGTGCGGTGTGGGTCTCGCGGAAGTACGCGGCGAGCTGGCGGCGGGAGATGAACGTGAAGTTCGTGCCGGCCGCACCGCGCATGGGTATGTTATCGACCTGCACACCGGTAGGTGTCTCGAGCGACAGCCCGTACACCTGTCCCCGTCCGCTCAGCCGCACAAGACTATTGCGTTGCGCGGGTTGCAGCGCGATGATCGTCTGGTACAGCGGTTCGGCCATCGCCGCCGAGTCGTTGCTGCGCGGACTGACCAGCGTGCGGCGCTGCTCTATCGAGTCGGGCAAGAGCTGCACCTCGATGCTGTCGGAGTACAAGACACGTATGCGGTTGTAGTCGCGCGTCAGCACGCGGTCACGTAGCAGCTCGACGTTCACATCGATAGGCTGATCGACCACGGCTACCTGCGCCAGCGGACCATAGAGATTGCCGGTCTTCAGGCGCATAGCCGACGGACCGTAAGCGAGGTACCGTTTGATGTAGGTATTCGGCACGTGACGGCCGTCTTGCTCGAGCGATTGTTTGACTGTATACGTGGGGATGGTCTGCACCATCGGTATGAGTCCTATGCCACCGCCACCGAAGCGTTCCTGCAGACGCTGACGAAGATTCATAGATATACGGTCCTCCTCGATCTGCGAGTCGCCGTAGTGCACGATGCGCACGGAATGCTTGTCGGCCTGCTCGAGAGCGGCGTAGAACAGTGGCAATGAAAGTTTGGTTTGCGGCAAGGCTTTCGGGAGTTCGGTTACTTTCGGTTTGGCCGGTACAGTATCGGCCTTAGGCTGCTCAACAGGCATAACAACAGAGATGTCGGCAACAGCCGCCAATGTATCGGCCAACAGATCATCGGCTACAAGGCTGTCTGCCGTCCGTTCGGGCAGGTTAAACACGGATGCCAGTGAGGGGACACGCACCACCGATGAGCGACCTGCACCGAGCACGCACACCGCCGCAAGGACGATGAGCGTACTGAGTATGCAGATTAGGATTTGGTGGGGTTTCATCAGCGGTCGATTTTCTTTGAGCGCGGCGGTTATTTCCTCCAGAGCACAGGTGAGAAGAGCAGCAGCACGGTGAAGATCTCCAGACGGCCGATGAGCATCACTACGGTCATCACCCATTTGGCCACAATCGGGAAGTTCGCGTAGTTGCCTGCCGGACCGTACTGTCCGAGGCTCTCGCCTACGTTACCCATGCCGCTCACGGCTGTGGCGAACGCCTCGCCCGGCGATATGCCGCAAGCGATGAAGATCATCGTGGCAAGGATGATGATCACTACGTAGAAGAACAGGAACGCCATCACATTGTTCGTCACGGTCTGCGACAGCGGCCGTCCGTTGAAGCGTATAGGCAACACAGCGTTGGGGTGAATACGGCGGTACATCTCGGCGAACGCGTTCTTGGCGAAGATCGCTATACGCACCCACTTGATACCACCGGCCGTACTGCCTGAGGCACCGCCCGTGAACATCATCAGGAACACGAACACCCAGATCAGCTTAGGCCACAGCATGTAATCCGCCGAGGCAAAGCCCGTACTGGTGATCGCCGCGCAGGTGGTGAAGAATGAGTTACGGAACGCCCACTCGGCGTGTGCCGCATAGCCGCGCAGCATGTTGCGCTCGAGCAGCGCCGGCAACCACTCGGCGGGTTGGATAAACGCGTAGTAAACGAACAGCCCTAAGGTTAGCACCACCGTGCAGATCAGCACGGCACCTACGTACCAGCGCGTCTCCTCGTCGTGGTAGAGCTTATCGGGTTTGCCGCGCAGGAAGAAGATGATCTGCGAGAAGTTGATACCCGACAGCAGCATGAACACTGCCACCGTATATTGGATTGCCGGACTGCACAGCATGAGTGAGGTGTTCTTGGTCGAGAATCCGCCGGTGGCCACCGTAGCCATCGAGTGGCAGACGGAGTCGAACATATCCATGCCGAAGAAGTTCAGCAGCAGGGTTTCGATCAGCGTGAGGAAGACGTACGTGCCCCAGAGCAGCCGCGCGGTGTTCGTTATGCGCGGCGAGAGTTTCTCGTAACTCACGCCCGTGACCTCCGCGGCGTATAGCTGCATACCACCCAAGCCGAACAGCGGCAGCACGGCCACGCTCAGCACGATTATTCCCATACCGCCCAGCCACTGCATGATTGCGCGCCAGAGCAGGATAGCGTGCGACATCACCTCCACGTTCTCGATCACCGTGGCACCCATCGTCGAGAACCCGGCCATCGTCTCAAACCAGCTGTCGGTGATCGTGTCCAACGCACCGGACAGGTAGAACGGCAGCATACCGAACAGCGAGAACACGATCCACACCAGTGCCACGATCAGGTAACCCTCACGTTCGCTCACACGTCGCTGGGCGTTCCTGCCCCAGCGCATACCCACTGCACCGAAAAGCAGGGTAATCAGCGTGCTCACGGCGAACGCCGCACCGTCATGGTCGCCGTACAGGTAGGCCGCTACGGTCGGGATAGCCATGAACAGCGCCTCGATCAGCAGCAGCGCACCGTACGTGCGGATCACTATCTTCCAGTTGAATGTCTTGGTCATTTGAAGTATTTTTCTACGCGTTGCAGATTATTGCTCTTGCAGAACACCACTACCTGGTCGCCGGGCAGGAGCTGGGTGTCGCCGTTGACGAGTATGCCCTCGCCGGCACGCACCAATGCGCCTATGTTACACTCCACGGGCAGACCCATGTTCTTGATCACATCGCGGGTGATGCGGCTGTCCTCGGTCACGAGGAACTCCACGATCTCCGCATCGGCGGCGGTCAGGTTCTGCACGTTCTGTACCGAGGCTTTCATCAGCAGGCGGTAGATGTAGCTGGCGGCTATGGTTTTCTTGTTGAGCATAGCGCCGACCTCGAGTTGCTCGGCCATGCTGATATAATCCATGTTCTCGATCTCGGCAATCGTCTTGCGTACGCCAAACCGTCTTGCGGCAAGGCATGCGAAGATGTTCGCCTCGCTGCGGTCGGTTACGGCAACAAAGGCGTCGGCATCCTCTATGCCCTCCTCTTTCAGTACGGACATGTCACTGCCGTCGGCGTGGATGATCATTGCGTCGCCGAGTTTCTCCGACAGCCGGTCGCACAGTTCGCGGTCGGCCTCGAGCACCTTCACCGTCTTGCCTTCCGGCAAGTTCATCACGGCTTTTTGGGCAATCTTGCTGCCGCCGAAGAAGATGATATTGTTGATCTCCCGTTCGCTCTTGCCGGCTTCCTTGCGGAGCACGGACATGTTCTCGCGCGTGCACACGGCGTAGATCATGTCGTCTACCTCCACTGCGTCCGTGCCGCCGGGGATGATCGTTTCCTGGCCGCGTTTGATCGCCACTATGCGGTAGTTGCCGTGGGCAAAGAACCCGGACATGAACTGCTGGCCTACCATCGGTGCACCCTCGCGGATCTTCACCACACAGAGGTCGAGCAGACCGTTGCACAGCGTGAGGTGATAACGCATCCAGTTCTTCTTGAGCGACTCGCATATCTCCTGCGCAGCCAGCACCTCGGGGTAGATCAGGTGGTTCAGACCCATCTGCTCGAAGAACCGTTTGTTCTCGGGCATCAGGTACTCGTAGTTGTCGATTCGCGCCAGGGTTTTCTTTGCGCCGAGCTGGTTGGCAATCAGACACGCGGTCATGTTCTCCGTCTCCGACGGAGTAACGGCCACGAACAGATCGGCGTCGCGCACACCTATGTCCTCCAGGTCGCGTATCGATGTAGGCACACCGACCTTCGTCAGCATGTCGTAATCGGCATCCAGACCTTCGATTCGTTCGGCACGTTCGTCCATCAGACTGATGTCCACGTTCTCGCGCGACAGTAGTTTGGCCAAGTGCGTTCCTACCGCTCCCGCTCCTGCAATAATTACTCGCATAATTTTGTTAGTTTAATCAATGATTCTGCTATGCCCTCGGCATCAAGATGCAGCATGTGCATCAGTTCGGCTGTGCTGCCGTGGGTAACGAACTGGTCGTTCACACCCAGGCGAACGACGCGCACCTTACGCGTATCGACGGTTTCCAGCACCGCACTGCCCAGGCCGCCGCTGATCATGCCGTCCTCGACGGTAACGATCGTGTCGTACTGTTCGGCTACGGACAGTACCGTAGGCGTATCCAGCGGCTTGAGCCAGCGCATGTTCCAGTGCGCTACACCGCCGAGCTCCTTATGTGCGTCCAGCGCCTCCTCCACCGTGTTACCGATCGCGCCGATCGAGAGCACGCACACCCTACTCTTGGCTAGCGTTAGCGTTGGCTCTTGGCTCTTAGCTAGCGCAGGATCCCTCAGGCACACCGCCTTCCCGTACTCCACGGGCGGCAGATCTCTGTCCTTGCTCCGGCCGCGCGGGTAACGGATGGCTACCGGTCCCTGCATGTCCACGGCCATCGCCATCATCTGCCTCAGATCGGTTGCGGTCATCGGTGCGGCTATCTGCATGTTCGGCACGGGGCGCAAGTACGCGAGGTCGAGCAAGCCGTGGTGCGTAGCGCCGTCGTTGCCCACTATACCCGCGCGGTCGATGCAGAAGATCACGTGCATCTTACCGATCGCCACGTCGTGGATGATATTGTCGTACGCCCGCTGCAGGAACGAGGAGTAGATGTTGCAGAACGGCACCATCCCCTCCTTAGCCAGGCCGGCGCTGAACGTAACCGCATGGCCCTCGGCTATGCCTACATCGAACACACGGTCGGGTATCTGCCGCTGCATGATCGTCATCGAGCAGCCCGACGGCATAGCCGGCGTTATGCCTGCTATACGCTTGTCGTTCTCCGCCAGCTCGAGCAGCGTCTGTCCGAACACCTCCTGCCATAGAGGGGAGTTGAGAGTTGAGAGTTGAGAGTTGAGAGAGTGCTTGTCTGCAAACCGCTCACCGGTCTCCACGTCAAACTCCCCGGGTGCATGCCATACGGTCTGGTCTGCCTCGGCGGGCGCGTAGCCCTTGCCCTTCTGCGTAACGATATGCAGCACTTTGGGGCCTTGGAAGTTCTTGATCTCGCTCAGTATCCTCACCAGGCCTATCACGTCATGCCCGTCTGCCGGACCGAAGTACCGGATGTTCAGACCTTGGAATATGTTGTTCGGCTGCTTGGTTAGGGTGGTCTTCAGGTTGTTATGGAAGCGGAGCATCTTCGCGCGTTTGTGGTCGGACATCAGGTGCATCTTCACCAGGAGCTGATAGCCCCACCAGCGTAGTTTGTTGTAGCCGGGCGAGGTGGTCAGGTCAACGAGGTACTGCGTGAATCCGCCTTTGATCGGGTCGATGGCCATGTTGTTGTCATTGAGGATGATCAGCAGATTGTTTTTGTCCATCGAGGCGTTGTTCAGTCCCTCGAATGCCAGACCGCCCGTCATCGCGCCGTCGCCAATGATCGCCACTACCTTGCGCTCCCGGCCGCTGGCGACTTGCATGCCGAGGGCAGCGGAAATGCTGTTGCTCGCGTGCCCTGACACGCAGGTGTCGTACTCGCTCTCAGCGGGTGTGGGGAACGGAGCCAGACCGCCGAACTGACGGTTGGTGTGGAACGCATCGCGACGGCCGGTCAAGATCTTATGGGCATAAGCCTGGTGACCTACGTCCCATACGAGCCGGTCATCGGGCGTGTCAAACACGTAATGTAGCGCCACTGTCAGCTCAATCACGCCCAGCGACGAACCGAGGTGTCCGGGGTTGTGACTGAGCTCGCGAACGATGAAGTCCCGCAGCTCGGTACACACCTCCGGCAATGCCTCACGGGGCAAAGCCTTCAGGTCCGCCGGAGAGTTAATATTGTTCAGATATTTGTAGTCCATTAGTATAACTCAGTATATTTCACACCATCAGCAAAACGGCGGCTCACACAACGAGCCTACAAAATTACAAAAAAAATCCCACATTTGCAAGTTTTGTGGGACTTTTTTTGAAAAATAATGAACATTTGTTCATTTAGTGCAATTCTCTATGCATTCCGCAGGCAGTACTCGACAAACATCTGCGCCATCTCATGACTCATCTTGCCACGTTTGATGGCTCCGTACACCGCTTGCTTCGTGTATATGCCTTGCCTCGTTACTCGCCGCGTGAAGCCGCGCAGGTAAAGGCCGAGCATATCATCACTTAGTGTGTGTGCGATGTTTGCCTGTATTTGCGTGCGGATGGCCTCAATTGAAACCGATGATGGATGTCGTCCCATAGGCTGTTCTATTTTGATGACAACTCACGTTTCACTTCCGCAAAGATCTCCTTGCGCTGACGAGTGTCGCCGGCTTGCATGCGTCGCCACACCTCCTTCGTAATTAGGCCGAACAACTTGCGATTCTTCTTCTCTACTTCGCTCAGTGGCGTTTTGCGTTTCGCTGGTACGTACGGACGGGCAAACACTTTCGGATTGCCCTCTGCATCGTAACGCGTCGAGTACACAATCTTGCCGAGCCTGCCTGACAGACTCCGGATGTTGGGATTTAGTTCTACTCTCATTGTTTCGTTGGTTTATGGGGGATAGTACACTCTTTTTTCATTTCCGTTTCGCCGCTAAACGCAAAGCAGATCCTTTCGTAGCTTTCGGTCAGCCATTCGGGGAGCGAGTCAATCACTTTCTGCTCTAACATGTCAGTGTCCAGAGGCGCATGCGCAAACAGGCACCACGATAGGTAACCGAGTTCGTAAGCCAAGTACGGGTCAGTCATGGCTATTGCTGCTAGCAGCATCAGGCGGTGACGTTCTACCTCTACGGGGCTCTCGTCAGGCTCGTCAGGTGCGTGACTGTCGCTGATTGCCACCGCACCGTTTTCGGTGAAGTACACCGCAATGGCGTGGTGATTTTTGCTTTGGTCTAACCATTCTTGAATAGACATCTTTTCCACCTCGTCCGGATTAATCATTTCAAAGTCACCGTTCTTGTTAATGAACGTGCTCGTTGAGGTGCAAAGCCATGGCAGGTAAGGCTTTTTCGCCTTTGCAAGTTTCGGGCATTTCTTGCCCGTGGTTTTCTTCTTTTTCATTGTCATGTAATTTTTCGTTTGTTATTTTTTAATGGCGTCCCAAAAGGGACGAGTCATCAATTCATGCGTCAGGATCATCGGTATAGTACTCGCGCGCAGCATCGCGCGCCTCGTCTATTCTGTCATCCATGCGCGCACGCTCAAGCTCTGCTTGCAGGTTGACTGGGTTGAATTGATTGAATAGTTCTTGCATCATTTCTTTGTTTCTAAGTTGTACTTTTTGATGTCGGCTTGGGTATAATATCCCCATTTGCCTTTGTAACTGGCAATAGCCATCGGCACATCGGGAACAGAGTCCGCGTGATTGTAGTCCGTTGGTTCGCCCTCAATAGCGGCAGCGCCATGCTCGCGCAGGTAATCCTCTACCGTGAATTGGAAGTTCCCCTTCACATTGTACCCCGTCCGCACCGCTTCAAGCAGCGACCGCTGCTGATCTTCGGTGTAGTTCTGCCACGCAATCTTGGCGGCTCGCTCTTGCTTGGGTGTCACGTTTCTTGCTCCCGCTTGCAGCCCGAAAGCTGCAAGCGTAACAAGGAAAAAATCTTCTTCCGGAGAGAGAGGCGCGTCGCGAGTTTCATCGCGCGCGACTTCCTCTTTTCCTCTCTCTTTTTTTATATATATAGGGGTTATAGGGGAGTTGACGGATTCAACGCTTTTGTTGATATTTTCAACACTTTCGTTGATATATTCAACACCTGCGTTGACTGAATCAACGCTTTTGTACAAGTCGCCCTCCTTCATTACGAGGTTTTGATCTTGCAATTTGCGGAGGATCCGCGACACGCCGCCTTTGTCAAGCCCCAACACACTGGCCAGTGCTCGCACACCGCCCTGGTATCCTTTGACTCTTGCCTTCTCTCTGTTAGTCAGTCCGTAGATATACGCATACACGCGGCACTCGGCGGGATTAAGTTCCAGCCTCGACCACATCCATGAGTATTCTCGTACGTAAATCTCCATTGCTGATCACTTGACTGCGCCAAGTGGGAAGATCATTTTGTCATTTAGTGGGTTACTCTCGCGCTCGTTACCTTGCACGCGCGCTTTGATCTCCGGCAGGCTGTACCATACGATGCTCTCGCTCTCAAAGTACGCCACCACGCGCGCCCAACCGTCCGTGCTGAAACTCCGCCAACCGCGTTTGGCGATGTCGTAGTACGGTACGGCTTTCCAGTTCTGCTCGTACGTCGTGTCGCCTTTCGGTAGCTGCTCGTACGGAATGAAGTTTCCGCAACGCGTGGCTACCGCGTCACGTACCGAACCATCTTTCTTGTAGAACCGCATGACCACAATGCCGCCTTGCAGCAACTCGTAGATGTCCTCGATGTTCCAACCCTCTTTTACGCACGCGCCCCATGGCGTGCCTGACCACTGCTTCCGCAGTCCGTGTGCCCAGTTCATAACTCGGCTCTGTTTCTGTGTATTCATATCTGTTCTTGTTTTTAATTGTTGTTGACTGTTATTGATCTAATTACGCTACCCGCATGGGTTTTTTGAAGCGAAGCGTTTTTTTGTAAGCGTAGCGAGTTTTTTTGTAAGGCGGGCGTTCGACTCGTTTGAGTCGTACGCGAGGCTTAGCGGATGTCGGGCTCCGTGAGCTCGCTCACAGGGAGCATGGTAGCCGGTAAGACTCAGGCTGTTCGTACAGCCGTTCCGCCGCGTTTTTGATTATAATAAAATCTCACGCGTCCCGCGTTTTTGGTTACATAAAAAAGTCTTCAATTCGGTTATAGTATCCTTTCATTTCCGTTACTTTGTAGTCCAATGCCGGCAAGTAGTGGTATTGATACCGCACATCAAGGCTCGGGAGCTTCATTGTGAAGAAGTACTTCCTTGTGTTCATGTACGCCATCATCACGATCTTCTCGATATTCTCGACAGTCATCTCCACATGACTGTTTGCCTCGCACAGGAGCTTGAACTCCACCACGAAGTAGTCAAGCGCTTTGAGGTTCAGCTCGTAGATGTACAGCAACGTGTTCCGGTGTAGCCATCTGGGATCAATACCCATCTTTTGCAGTCTGTGCATGTTTCGTGCGCTGCGCATGTTCTCGTGCGGCGTTACATATCGGAGATTGTCCGCGCTCCAGTTTAGCGAGTCGCCGTTGATGTGGTCAATCTGCTCGCCTTCAGGACACTCGCCTAACCATGCGTGGGCAATAAGTTTGTGGCAGGTGTGGCAGCCGTAGTGGCGCATTTGGGGATATACCGAGCCTGTAATACCATTTGCGGAGCGTGAGCGAACCCCATCGAGACCGTTGCGAGCGCGGTAATATGGTGCGCCGGATAGTGGTTTCATCTCATACCATCCGTCTTTGTTCCGAGCAAAGAACCGCCCGTCACGCGTGCAGTAAAGTGTGCGTATAACGCAGTCATACTCGTCCTTGCCTTGCGCGCAAGGGCGTAGTTTGAGGAAAACTTTCGGGCCGTGCGCCCTTCTGATTGCTTCGGGGTGCGCATGCGTTTCGCGTGTCTCCTGTGCCAGCACCCATCGTAGATCTTTTTGTGCCATAATTGTGCGAATTTTAGTTAATAATCGGGGTCCCCGGCGTAACCATAGGTTGCGGTGGGGAGAGCAAAGGCAATGGTGCGTTCTATGTCGCAGGGCGGCATCTGTGAGCACCATTTGCCGAATGCAAGCACAAAGGTACAGCAAAAAAACTTAATTATGTGACAAATTTGTCGTATAATTTCGATTTGTTTTTTTATCGCGCGCGCGTTGGACTGCTCGTGTACTTATCCCCAACATCTCCGCCGTTGTCTTCAACGGTCGAGACCATCCACGTTCGGACACTGCACGATAGACCTCTTGGATGTAGATTGTCTTGAGGTCTTCGAGCGGAAAATACTCCAGTTGGCTGTGGTCGGTAGGATCATTACCGAGTTGACTCAACTCGCGACGCCACGCTTCACGAGTTTTTGATCTGATTAGTATCATTGCATTTCTCGCGAAATTGTTTCCGGCAGGAAACGCTCCTGCCGACTTTTCGCGGCTGCAAAGATACGACATTTTTTCGGTTTAGGCACAAAAAAAGCAGCCCGCAGGCTACTATTGAGGCTAAGGTAATTATGTCGAATTCGACAGAATAAAACAAAAGTGGTCAAATTCGACCACTTTCATTATTACTTAATAACATACTTATCTACAATATCCATCCACCGAGGAATAGTTAGTTTGCTAACATGTCTGCGAGTGTAGTATCCTTGAATGTTTGCCAGATATCCAAATGGACTTTCTTATAGCTGGGGAAGAGCTCTTTGACAAACTCAATCTCAAACACAAGTCTAAAATCGTTCGGATCATTGTCTGGTTGTCCTTCTTTACGCGTACCAACACGAGCGATCTTAATGTAGTATAGGTCTTTCACGCCTTGTTTTGCGAAATACGGCATAAAATAGTACAACTTATTAAGCGCAACGGTTGACGGGAATTTCTTGCCAGTGTAGTAAATCTTTGCCGTTTGGTCAAGATATTGCTCCATGTTATCGGCTTTCACAAGCGAGACGAGCAGATTCTTTGTAGGGTCAATACCAAACAAATCTTTTTGTGATGCTTTTGGTTCATCTATCCGAACGCTCGGCATAGGTTCAGGACGCACCCTGCTAGCAGCAACTACCCGAATCGGCTTATTCTCAACAATCTTGTCAGGATACTGCTCTTTGAGTTTTACAAAGTCAAGAGATTGTTGCGTATAAATATCTTGAGGGATAACACAACCATCATCCTGATGCAAATCTATTCCGTGAGCAATCAACGCTTCACGAATAGCTACAGCAACATGATATGCCAACTCCACAGGAACAGCATTGCCGATCATTTTATAACCGATATTGACATCCTCGTAGATGAATTGGAAGTTGTCAGGGAAACTCTGTACACGCGCTACCTCACGTACGGTCATGCGACGATACAAAGCTTCTTGACCCGGTGCAAATCGCTGATGATTTGCATCAATTTTTATCATCTTTGGTGCTTGTGGGTGCAATTGGCATTGGCGACCGCTTGCTTGTACAGTAAACCCTGCTTCATCCCAACTGCGTACGCGGTTACGCGACATGTAGATAGAAGAATAGTCACCTATAAAATATTCGTGATTCGGCACAGCACAAGCATCTCCGTTTGTTTTATTATGTGGTTTTGCAGGAATAGCGTTGTCCTTCAAATCCCATATTGTTTCTTTTAAAGTTGGTTTATGCTCAAGAGGTTTGGGGTATTCAAAATCGTGGATGTTCAAATCTTTTCTAAATCCAATGTAGAAGATTCTATCGCGGTCTTCCGGCACACCGTAATCGTTGGCGTTAAGCATCTTCAGATTAACGTCGTATCCTGCTTCATCGAACAAACGCATAAAGCCTCTAACAGCCTCCGAGTGACGCGCAGCTAACATGCCGGAAACATTCTCGGCCACAAAGAACAGCGGTTGAGTCGCTTTCAAGATACGGATATATTCGTAGAAGAGTTGTCCACGAGCATCTTCGATACCACGCAACGAACCGCCTTCGCTCCATGATTGACAAGGAGGACCGCCAATGATGCCTGTTATGCGCTCAGGGAAAATATTCTCATTAACTTTGCGGATATCGCCTTCAATGAGCCTTGTTTTCGGGAAATTAGCACGGAAAGTAGGACAGATCTTGGGGTCATATTCGTTGGCTATGAGAGTATGGAATCCTGCTTTATGGAATCCTAAATCTAAACCTCCTGCGCCGCTAAATAAACTAATTAGATTCATATATTATTGAAACAAATGCTGTGTGAATAAAATCGGCGGGTTACCGAGTAGTTGTATGTCAAATTTCAACGAACGTTCTACTTTTGAGCTCGCGTTGTGTATACGGAACGATATTTCCCATCCTCCGTCCAATACCATATTGTACGTAGTGTCGGAATCTTCTTTTGGAGCGAACTCAATGATGCGAGTCGGCAGATTGATCTTTGGAGTTTTGTAACGAGCAACACCTATCTTTGCGTTTTTATTCAATTCTCCATTGATGTTAAATGCCTTTACGATGACCATGTTATGAGCATCGTCTTTTATTACTTTATAGAACGGATAGTTGCCAATTAGGTATTGGATGAGTTTACCTGGTATCTCAGGCTTGTGAGCGTAAATACGCAATATCTCATCGGAAAAGGCTTTCAACAATGGGCGATAGACTTTGTCTATTTTATTAGGGCCAAGGTCTTCCCATGTTTTGTCTGCACGTATTGCATCTTCCAAGAAATCGAAGATCGGTTTGATGTCATCCCAATATTGTTGCGAGCATGAAACTCCGACCCATTGCGCACCAAAATCTAAAGCACGACCAAGGCGAGAATGTTTAACGGCATCATTGTTGTTCTTTGCAGAGAAACCAATTTCCCATGAAGGATGGAATCGTTGAAAAACAACATCGCGAACATCGCCCGATTGACCGTCTGAATCCTCGTTTAAAAATATGTGCAAAACATCCTTTGAATTTGTTTGGCAAACCAATTTAGGCTCAATTTTCACCATCGTATCAATGGTTTGTTGAGCCGCATTGTCAAATTTACCTTGCACATCAACTGGAAAGTTTTGATAAAAGCCTTGAGCTACTTTCATTGCTGCATTTTCCACAAGAACGACATTTAGTCCTTGCTCTTTCAAAAATGCTGCATACGTCTTTGCAATAGCATACTCAAAAGCCTTCCCGTTTTTTACTTGGTTTCCTGCACTGGCTTTTCGTTTTTTAGTTGGCTCTGTCATAATCTCATCAAATAAGTCCATCATACCATTAATAGTTTTCTTAAGGCAACACTATGAGCATTCAAGGGCAGACCAATGCCCATCACTGTATAGTATACGTAGCCTATGTGTTTATTCTATTGCATATTGAGCTCTTATGGATTATTCTTTTCTCGCTTTTGCCAAAAGCGACTGCAAAGTTACGATTTTTTTTTGACATTTCCAAATCTCACTTATATTTTTTTGTTTTTTCTTCTTTTTGGTTGCTCACCCATCAGGTCGTCGACCATATTTGGGCGACCATTTTTGCCCCTAAAATACGATTCTGTCAATTCTATTTGACTAATTCTTTTCAACCTCTTGCATATCTCATTTTTTTGCCGTACCTTTGCACCAGATTTTTGATTTCGTAGTCCTACGGCTTCGGGGGTTTACCGAGACATTATCGAGAGATTATCGAGCCGTTATGCATAGAAAAGCCGGAAAGCAACCGCGGCTCAAAAGAAAGGTTGCAGCGTTCTTTGACAATTAAAACTTCCACACCGCTCGGAAGTAAAGCATGAGCGGTAAGAAATGGCAAAAGTAGAATGGGCGGACGCCATCAAGACCGTTAGTGGCGCTCTCGTCAAGATCAACAAGAAGTCGGCGCACGCAGCCGACCAGAAGATGGTTCTGGGTACGCACCGTGTAGCACCGACCACGAGCACCGCTTGCTCGCGTATCTATCTCCGCGGTCTGTCGTCCGTAACCCGCTCGACTCCCGTCAGCTCTGACGAGACTCTGGCACGTAACCGTTTCGGCGCTATCGGCAGGGCCGCAGCAGCCCGTAAGAAGAACCTGAGCACGATTGCAGCCGACACCGCTGCGTTCAACGCGCAGAAGGAGTCCGGCTACAAGACGTTCCGCCAGTACCTCTGGCACGTCTGCGCCGACGAGTACGACCAGTCGCAAGGTTAAAAATGTCGGTCAACAACTGCCGACAACTAAAGACAACTCAATGAATCATTAAAATTGTTGGATGTTGTTGGTTGTTGTTGACCCATAAAAAATCCTCGTTAATTGTTGACTGA
>DBYS01000020.1:107826-113150 GCA_002310195.1 Bacteroidales bacterium UBA1180 | reverse complement strand
AACAAACCGATAGAACGACGTTTCGACTGCAATTCAGTAATGTCGTCTTTGTTAGCACCGTTACTCAGATCCCAGAAACCGGTCTCGAAAGTCAAGTCACTGGTCGTAGCAGCCAACGAAGTAGATGCACGCTCACAGATGTTCACACCCAATACCACATTGAGGTCGAACTTACCCCACTTGTTGGCATAAGTAGCCATAATGTCGTGGTTGAGCTCATACAGACGGCGATAACGAGCATAAACGCTACCGGTCTGGTTCATGTGGCTCGGAGCATAGCCGTGATCGTCAGTGATCAAGGCGTCATCCAAGTTAATCTGCGGAACACCGATCTTCGTGTCAGCATCCGTGTAGTCGAAGCCGAAACGATAGGTCAGCGTCAGACCATTAACGGGCATAGCGTCAACCTGCACCTTGCCGAATACCTGCTTGGCATCGCTGTGGTGGTAGTTGTTCTCGATTGCCCAATACGGGTTAGTAATACCGTAAGGAGTGAAGTAAGCCTCCGGCGTGTTGAACGGGCTCGACAAGTCTTTCTTGTCAACCATCGAGAGGTCACGCGGGAACTCGTACAGACCGTCGATCACAGATGTACCCTGATAGGTATCAACCACGTCGCTCTTCGACTTGGCGAAGTTGATCGAGCTCGATACTTTCAACCACTTAACCGGCTCGTAGCTGCCACGGAAAGCGATGGTGTGACGCTGATAGGTGTCTTTGTCACCCGGCATAACGCCGTTATCGCCCGTGTAGGAGTACGATGCATAGTACGTCATCTTGCTGTCAGCAGAAGCACCGCTGAACGAGATGTTGTGGTTCTGCGAGATTCCGGTGTCGAAGAAGTCCTTGATGTTGGTCGGAACAGCAGAATACTTGTGGATCAACTCCTGATTGTTCCACACGGGACCGTAAACTTGGGTTGAACCGTCCAGAGCGGGACCCCATGAACCGTTCTCGATGTAGGTCTGTTGACCGTTCCATCCTTGACCGAACTGGTTCTGGAACATCGGCAGGTTTGCCACCTGGTTGAACGCAACACCACCGTTGTACTCAATGTTGAAGTTGCGCTTCTCACCCTTGGCACCTTGCTTGGTGGTGATGATTACCACACCGTTGGCAGCACGGCTACCGTACAGAGCGGTTGCGGCAGCACCCTTGAGCACGGTCATCGACTCGATGTCCTGAGCTGCGATGTTGCTGATACCACCCAGAGCAGTTGCTTTCTCGTCCTGCGAACCGGTACCGTAATCGGTCGTGTTCTGCAAGGGTATTCCGTCGATAACGTACAGCGGCTGGTTGCTGCTGCCGATTGACGAGAAACCACGGATGATAATGTTGCTGGCTGCACCCGGGTCGGTAGAGGTAGCCTGCACCTGTACACCTGCCACTTTACCTGCCAATGCGTTGGCAACGTTCGTGGCGCGTGCTTTGGTGATCTCCTCAGCCTCAACCTTCGTGGCTGCGTAACCGAGGGTCTTCTCCGAACGGGAGATACCCAGAGCGGTAACTACAACCTCGTCCAACACCTCAGTGTCTTCCTCCAGAGTGATTGTCATCTCAGAGGTCGATGCAGGTACGGTTACGGAACGCATACCTACAAAACTTACTACCAGTGTTGCACCAGGCTCAGCTTCAATGCGGAACGCGCCCGTGTAGTCCGAGACGGTTCCCCGGCTGGTACCAAGCACAGAGATAGCGGCACCGGGGATACCTTCGCCGTCCACTGCACTTACAACCTTACCGGTAATGGTCTGGCTTTGCGCCAAAACCTGACCGATTGTAAGAATACAAACGGTCAAAACAAGTAAGAATTTTTTCATACCTTAGATGTTTTAACTAATACCTTTAATGTTTCACTTAATGCTATAATCGTGTTTAGGGATTATCGTGAAACGAAAATACGGTTGCAAAGGTACAATAAATTTTTATCTCCATCAAATATTAATTATGTAACAATACACAAAATATGCCCTAAAACACATTTCTGCTATCAAAAGTTTGCAAATTGAGCCCGTTTGTGTGTCATTTTGTACGAGAAACGCCGATTTTTATGTCACGGTGGCATGTATTTGTACAATAATCGTGCCAAAAAGAAAAGAGCCGGAAATAAATCCGACTCTTTTTCTGAATGGAATACCCCCCCCTTGGTTATTCTTCTTCCTTGAGGGACTCTTGGTAAGCCTTGAGGAGCTTATCCTGTACATCGCTCGGAACGAGCTCATAATCCTTGAACTTCATCGTGAACGTAGCACGACCGCCGGTGAGTGATGACAGTGTAGTTGAATACGAAGCCATCTCTGCCAGAGGAATCTGTGCGCTCAGGCGAGTGAAGTTCTTCTCGGTGTGCATACCCAGCACCATACCGCGACGGCCGGTGATGTCACTCATTACGTCACCCATCATGTCTGACGGAACGAATACCTCTACGTCATAGATCGGCTCCAGAACCTTCGGGTTAGCGTTGCGGAACGCTTCGGCGAAGGCGTTACGACCTGCCAGACGGAACGAGATTTCGTTGGAGTCAACCGGGTGCATCTTACCATCATAAATAATGACGCGCACGTCACGCGCATACGAGCCCGTAAGAGGTCCCTGTTCCATACGGTCCATCAAACCTTTGAGGATAGCCGGGATGAAGCGTGCGTCGATAGCACCACCGACGATAGAGTTGATCAGCACGAGTTTGCCGCCCCACTCCAGAGGAATCTCTTGGGTATCTTTGACGCTGATGCGGTACTCTTGGTTGCCGAACTTGTAAACTTCCTTTACAGGTACGCCTTCCTCGTACGGCTCAACAATCAGGTGAACCTCACCGAACTGACCCGAACCGCCGGACTGCTTCTTGTGGCGATAGTCGGCACGGGCAGCCTTGGTAATAGTTTCACGATACGGGATCTTCGGCTCGTCGTAGGTAACCATCATCTTGTCGTTGTTCTCCAGACGCCACTTCAGTGTGCGGAGGTGGAACTCACCCTGGCCGCTGACGATAGTCTGCTTGAGCTCCTTGCTCTGCTCGATGAGCCAAGTCGGATCTTCCTCATGCATACGGGTCAAGAGGGCGGAGAGCTTCTCGGCTTCCTGCTCGTTGTTCGGGCGGATAGCACGGCGGTACTTCGGATCAGGATAACTGATCGGAGCGTATTGCAGTTCGCAATCCTTGGCGTTGAGCGTGTTGCCTGTGCGGGTATCTTTGAGCTTAACGGTAGCAGCGATGTCGCCGGCGCAAACCTCATCCACCGGTACGCGGATGCTGCCTGCAACAGAGTAGAGCTGTGAGATGCGCTCTTTCGAACCGCGATCCATGTTTACCAGATCATCGGCGGCACGTACGGTGCCTTGCATTACCTTGAAGTAGTTAACGTCACCGATATGCGGCTCAACGGATGTCTTGAAGATGAACATCGATGTCGGAGCAGCAGCGTCAGCCACTACTTCCTTGCCGTCAACGCTCACGGGTTTGGGAGCGTCAGCTACCGACGGAGCCATCTCGCCGAGGAACTCCATCAGACGGCGTACACCCATGTCGCGGGTTGCCGATGCGCAGATAACGGGCAGGATACCACCGTCTTTGAAGACGCCACGGATACCTTCGACGGTTTCCTCAATCGAGAGTTCGCCCTGATCGAAGAACTTCTCCATCAGTTCGTCGTTAGCCTCGGCGGCTTTCTCCATTACTTGTGCCAGCAGCTCTTCAGCCTTTGCCTGCTCTTCAGCAGGAATATCTTTCAGTTCGGGAGCACCACCCTCGGCTTTCCACACGAGCATCTTGCGCTTGAGGACGTCGATAGCGGAGTTGAAGCCTCCACCAGGGTTAACGGGGTACTGGAGCACAACAACCTTGTTGCCGAAGTTGTCTTTCAGGCCTTCGATCGTACGGTCGATGTTCGCATTCTCGTGATCGCACTTGTTGACGAGGAACACCACAGGTTTCTTGGCATTCTCAGCCATACGGAAGTTGTTCTGCGTACCTACCTCCACGCCGCCGTTGGCGGTCAGGGTGATGATAGCCGTGTCGCACACGTGCAGGGCAGAGATTGCGCCACCGCAGAAGTCGTCCGAACCCGGGCAGTCGATGATGTTGAGTTTCTTGCCGGCGTACTCGAGGTTACATACGGTGGAGAACACCGAGTAGCCATATTCCTTCTCTACAGGGAAGTAGTCGCATACGGTCGATTGGGCCTCCACCGTGCCACGACGTTTGATAACTCCGCTTTCGAAGAGCATAGCCTCCATCAGAGTGGTCTTACCTGAGCCACTACCTCCCATCAAGGCAATGTTCTTGATTTCGTTTGCATGATAAACTTTTGCCATTTTCTATAAATTTTTAATTATCAATTATCGATTGTCAATAACCCGCAGGGTAATCATTTCCCTGCCTGCTCGAGCATCAGCGTGTGGGTCGGCTGGTCGCAAACCTCTGTCGGGCCGTAGTACTGAATCGGACCCGGGTAGATGTAACTGGTGTTAGCGTCAGCCCACTCGGCGCGATGAGCGAGGAAGTACTTGTACGGCGCGCCGTTCAGGTCAACCAGTGCTTTCTGGATAACCGGTTTCATCTTACCGTTACGTTTCTCCATGTTCATCATCATCGTGATGGGCACACCGCCGGCTATCCACTCGGCAGCAGGCTTCGTCAGGTTACGCACGAGCGACATGTATCCGGTCTTGCCGGCAGCGATCAGGTGGGTAGCCGTTATACCGATCGAGTAGCAGTAGTCGGCATCGAAGTTCGAAGGTATAGCGCAGCGTCCTTCGTATCCGAAGAAGTGGTTCAATGCAGAGAACTTGCCTTTGTATGTGCCGGCAGCCTTGAGTTGTGCCAGACGCTTGCCTACCATCTCGATGAGCAGTTTCTCGGTCTCAATCTGGCTAACCATCACGTTGCCGTGAGGATCGCGGTCGAGCGTCAACTGGCGTGCAATACCCTTCGGTAGCGAGCGATAGAGCTCGCAGCTGGCAGGTGAGAGCATCGACTTAACATACTCGCGCTTGGCGTCATCGCCCTCGAGCGAAGCGAACTCCTCGTTCTGTGCGAGCAAGTCGTTCAGCTCTTGGATGAGGATACGCATGGCGGGGATGAACTCGATCAGTCCCTCGGGGATCAGCACTGTGCCGAAGTTCAGGCCGGCATTAGCGCGGTCAACGATCACCTCGACGATCTGTTCAACGATATCGTTCAGCGTCATGTTCTTGGCTTCAACCTCCTCTGAGATGAGACAGATGTTCGGCTGCGATTGGAGTGCGCACTCCAGGGCGATATGGCTGGCGCTGCGGCCCATCAGACGGATGAAGTGCCAGTATTTCTTTGCGGAGTTGGCATCGCG
>DBYS01000020.1:60241-107765 GCA_002310195.1 Bacteroidales bacterium UBA1180 | reverse complement strand
ATGGTCTTCGGGCAGCCGATGACCTGTATGCCGCATTGTTTCTGGAGATAGTACTCGGCCAGCACGCAGGCGTTGGTGTTCGAGTCGTCACCACCGATGATCACAATCGCTTTGATGCCGAGTTTCTTGCATACCTCGATGCCGTTGTCGAACTGCCAGGTCTCTTCGAGTTTCGTACGCCCCGAACCGATGATATCAAAGCCGCCGGTGTTACGGTACTCGTCGATGATATCTTTCGTCAGCTCCTGGTACTTGCCCTCGATCAGGCCCGAAGGACCACCAAGGAAACCGTAGAGCTTGTTAGCCGGATTGAGTTTCTTCAGTCCGTCAAACAGTCCGCTGATCACGTTATGCCCGCCGGGAGCTTGACCGCCGGACAGGATAACGCCGACGTTGATAGCAGGTTGCGCTTTCGGAGCTTCGTTGCTCGGCTCCATCGTGATAACCGGCAGGCCGTAGGTGTTCGGGAAGAGCTTCTTGATCTCGTCCTGATCAGCTACACTCTGCGTTGCGGCGCCTTCCGACAGGCGCACATTGCCGGACAGAGCTACCGGCATCTTCGGTTGATAACTGCCTCTGGCAATCTGTAAAGGAGATTTTTGCATGGTTGTATGTTTTTTAAGTTATTTCTTCGTGTTTGTTGCGTGTCGCGCACAATTAGCATGCAAAGATAAATAAAATTTCTGATATTTGCAAATGTCTGTACTTTTTTTTACGATTTTTGTTCAAAAATTTGCATATTTCAATAAAATGTCGTATCTTTGCACCGTTTTTGATGCCGCGATGGTGGAATCGGTAGACACGAAGGACTTAAAATCCTTTGGCCCGAAACGGCTGTGTGGGTTCAAGTCCCACTCGCGGTACTGAAAGAAAAATCCGAGAGCACACAAGCTTGCTTGAATGTGTAATCGGATTTTTCTTTTGCAAGTGGTGCGACGGGATTTACGAAGAAAGTCCCTCGCACCACTTTGAGTAAGTTGCAGGTACTGCAATGGGACTCCCGCAGGAAGTCCCTCTCTCGTAATCTCCCGAAGGAAGTCCCGCTCCCGCGTTTCCTACCAAAAATGCTCGAAAATTTGAGTTTTAAAAAATGTGATGTAAGTTGCTGATAAAGAGAGTAATACGGTGTTGTAAAAATTTATAAGGTCTAGGATTGTCTCTGTGCATCCTCGAAGGAGTACTGAAGGACTACCGTTTTGCGCTCAAAGTGCGATTGACATGAGGTAAAAAAGCCCGGCGAGCAGAGCAGGCTTTTTGCCCGATTCGGTTGCAAAAGTTATTTTTCTTTGTGCAGCGGAGACAAATATGCAAAATTATTTGCATAATTCAAAATTTTTTATTATCTTTGCAAGCAGAAAAATATAACACAATTATGCCAAAGATTTTTGAATATTTCGGATTTGTCTTTTTCTTTTACTCAAATGAGCATGAACCTATCCATGTGCATGTGACGCACAAAGGTTGCCAAAGCATTTTTGAACTCATTATGCAAGATGGCAAGTTGGTAGAGATACGCATGCGAGAAAAATCAGGAGCCGAGCCTCTCTCAGCAAAAGATCAAAAGACAGCTGAAGCATTTATTCAGAAATACAGCAAGAACATTATCTCTAAATGGGTGAAGTTCTTTGTGATGAGGCAAGTTGTACGAAGTACAATCATTAAAACCAAATTGTAACTATGAGCAGGCTGTATATAACAGGAGCGAAAGATGCCGGTAACCTGTCGGTAGATTTGCTGTTTAGCGACAGCACTTCTCGCCGTGTGGATATCGGGGCATTCATTCGCAATCATCCGCATCCGCAATACAACAAATATCTTGACCCCCGTAAGTTTAGTCGCTTCTCTATAGAGGATGGCAATATTGTTTGGGGTAAGAATTGGGATTTGATATTTCCTGTCGAGCAATTATACACAGGCACAATAGACTAATTATCACCGCTTGCGGATAACAAAGCAAGCAATTGACATATCGGCGCAAGCGAGCGCCAAAATAAAGCGTTATAAGCCAAACTTGAGTTTTTGAAACTTCGACAACTTCAAACACTCCTTTGAGTATCAAGCAAAAGCTTCGTGACGCTCGCGCCTCTGGCGTGGGCTTTTGCGTAGAATTTGATACTCAAGGTAAGTCGAAGACCTCAAAAACTCAAATGAAGCGAACGAAAGTTCACGCTCTTTTTATATTAGTGCGCACAAATTAACATTAAATCAAACAAATATGAAAAAGTTTACTCTATTATGTATTGCTCTATTGAGCCTTACAATGCTTCGTGCCAATGTTATTTCCGGCACATGTGGCGACTACCTGACATGGCAGTACGACACCAACAGTCACTCGCTTGTAATCTCCGGTAGTGGAGAAATGTGGGACTTTGATTATGAAGGGAGCCCATGTCCATGGCAAACGGTATCGGGGTCGATTACCTCTATATCATTGCCCGCAGGACTTACACGTATTGGTTCAAAAGCATTTAATGGTTGTTCTAATTTGACGACTATTGACTTGCCGTCTTCTTTGACTTCAATTGGTTCTTATGCTTTTTATAGTGCAGGTTTAAAATCATTAGTTCTACCTAATAGTGTTACAGATATAGGGAATGATGCGTTTTGCAACAATTCCGAATTGCAATCAGTAACTCTACCGAATAATCTACAAACTTTAAGCAGCTACGTTTTTTATGCTTGTTATGAGTTAAGATCCATTGCGATTCCCACATCAATCACGACAATTGGGGAATATGCATTAAATGATTGCTATGAGGTGTATCTGGAATCCTCCACACCGGCTACCATTACGAATAGTTCATTTAAGTCCGATGTCGTTGTGCATGTTCCTTGCAATAGTGTAAACGCTTATCAAAGCGCTCCCATTTGGCAGTTCTTGAATATTATGGGCAATTTGGATTACAACTTCACTCTCAACGCTGACGAAGGTGGAACAGCGCGCATAACAAACAGCGTTTGTGCCGCCAACACCGTAGTTATTGAAGCGACTGCCGACGCCGGTTACCATTTCACCGGTTGGAGTGACGGCAATACAGACAACCCGCGTGCCATCGTACTGACATCCGACAAATCCGTTACAGCACAATTCGAACAGTCCACGATATATTTCCATGTGAGCCTTTCCGGTATTTCGTACATGGAGTATAATAATGGCTCATCTAATGGTCCCAATTGGTCGGGTGAAGTGTTGGAAGGTTCGTATATTCGATTTGAATGTATTACCGATTGTGGCACATTTACCGGTTGGAGCGATGGTTCGGAATACACCTACCGCAATATTCAAATTACCTGTGACACAACGATTACTGCCAACTATACAGGCATTGAATCATATCAAGTTAGCATCACGGCGGGCGAACATGGTCGTTTGAGTAACGAAATCGTTGGCGAGGTCAGTTCATGCGCCAATAGTTTTGAGGTAAGAGCGATCCCGGATGATGGCTATCACTTCGTTGAATGGAGCGACGGTTATGAACGCAGTTACAGATGGTTCAACATTTATTCGGATATTACGGTCTACGCAATCTTTGCCAAAGGCGAGGAAGGCGGCAAGTTAGGCGAACACCTCTATTGGTCATTCGAGGCTGACAAGAGCCAAATTATTGTAACCGGTAGTGGCGAAATGACAGAACATGGTTATGGTTATATAGGGTATTTTGAGGAGGTTGATAATTTCGAAGGAACAATAGCAAAAATAGTCATAGAAGAGGGCGCAACCAACATCAGCAAAAGTATCTTCAAGTCATTACGAAGGTTGCAATCGGCTGAACTTGCCGGTAGCATTGAGCGAATAGAAGAGTCCGCCTTTGAGGACTGCCGTAGTTTGGTGAGCGTAACGTTCGTTACTCCGTCTGCTTTGGATTATATCGGTGATTGGGCATTCTACAATTGCCATGAGTTGCAAAGTCTTGCGATCCCGGAAGGCGTGACGGGGATCGGCAAAGCTGCATTCTTTGGTTGCACGTATCTGAAAGATGTTACTCTGCCTGCATCCATTCGGGCTATTGGTGACAACGCTTTTGCGCTATGCTCGAAGATGGAAAAGTTGCAGGTTGCTGCCGTTGTACCGCCAACCATTGCCGCCAAGACGTTCGAGGACGTGAGCCGTGAGATGCCGGTTTATGTTCCCGTGGCGAGCGTTCCTGCCTACAAGTCCGACCCTTTATGGGGACAAATGAACATTATCGGCATCGAGACGGCTATTGAAGAAGTCGGCTTCGCTCCTGCCGCAAGCAAGATGCTCCGCGACAATCAGGTACTCATCCTCCGCGATGGCAAGACCTACACCGTCCAAGGGCAAGAAGTGAGATAATTTGTCATCGGCGCAATCCTGTTGACTACTCAGCACAGTGTGGCTTCATTTGGAGCCACACTATTTTTTCTGTCCATACAAGAAAGTGCTGGCACACAATTTGTGACGATGTTGGCAACAAGTTGTGTAACCCGTAACATGTCTGCCTTATGAAAAAGCTATACACCATACTTCTTGCGCTCGTGGTGAGTGTGACGTTGCAGGCGCAGTACGTTGTGTCGGACAAGTACGATCTGTGGTTCGAGGATTCGGGCAACGAGGTCACCACCCGCAAATCCGTGGCATGCACCGAGGATTATCAGGATCTTTGGAACGGTTGTTACGTGCGTGTCATAGGCCGTCGCATATATATCTACGAGAACGGCAGTTCGATCCTCTACGGCGACGAAATCAACCTGCTATACAACGGTTACTACCGCGTTCGCCGCAGCGGTACATGGTACCTCATCGACACAAAAGGCAACACCGTGGACGGCATCTACGGCAAGCAGATCTATTATTATCCTTGGGGTTATGTGGCCGTGCAGCGCAGTAGCGGCTACTGGGATACCTTCCATTGCAGCGGGCGGAAACTGGATTTCTATTCCGACGAAGATCCACTGATCTACTACAACGGCTGTTGGGGCGTGCGTCATGGCAACAAGTGGTACGTCTATGACCAGAACGGCAGGCAGATCGACGACGTGTACGGCGAACAGGTGTCGCTCATCAACGGGCGCTGGAAATGCACGAACAACGGTTACGTGCGGTATATCGACAATTGACCGCTATTTCTCCCCGCTACTCGTCAACCTTATGTGCTCGCATGAAACCGGCGGGATAGTCCTGGGTGTCGGACTCCGAGCCTTGTACGGCGAAGTGCACCTGATTGCTGCCGAACTGCCGGTTGATATCGTCGATAGCTTGCATTAGGCGTTTCTTTCGGACACTGCTCTGCGCCTGTTCGGGTGCAAAAAGGTCTAACTGCACACCCTCGGCGTGTTGCAGTTGGCTTAAGATCACTCCGGCTTGCTTATACTGATAACCGCTGCGGAAGAGATTCTCCAGCAACTGTTTGGTGACAGCAATGATTTGCATCGAATCATCCGTGGCGGTACTCAGACGGATGGTCTGTTCGTTGTTATATTGCGGCAGATCGGTGCGGTGCCGGTTAGTGGCCACGAACACCGTCACAGTGCCGCAGAGCGAGCCTTGTTCGCGCAGCCGCCGCGTGGCCGCCGAGGCGTAGTTGCTCAGTTCGCGCAGCAAGGTGGTCTTGCTGTCGGTCATGTGAGCGAACGTGCGGCTGTACATGATTGATTTTTGTCTGTCGTGCCCGACCAGTGTGATGGCAGGTGTGCCGTTCAGTTCTTTCCATGTTCTGACGCCCGTCACGCCGAAATGCCGGTTGATCCACGCCTCGGGTTGGCGCGTATAATCGAGCGCGGTGCTGATACCTTTCTGCTCGGTCATCCGCATCCTCCGGCGACCGATGCCCCACACATCTTTGACGGGCACAACCTCCAACGCCCGCTCACGTTTGTCAGCCGGTATGATACAGATCTCCCGATAGGCGGGGTAATGCTTGGCGAACCATGTGGCGGTCTTGGCGAGCGTGTAAGTAGCGCCGGCTCCGCAGCAGACGGGAATGTTCGTCTTATCAAGAATAAGATCTTTCAATCTCTGGAGGTATTCGCGCAGTTCGGTAGGATCATCTACGGGCATTTGACCGAAGAACTCATCGACGCTGTACTGAATGAACCCGAGCACCATCTCCGTTTGGCGCACTTCGTCCATGATACGGTGCGACACATCGTGATACAGCCGGTGATGCACATCGATCACGGTCACACGGTGCTCGCTGATGAGTTGTGTGACTTGGAACAACGGGTTGCCGCGTTTGAGCCCGACTGCCTTCGCCTCCTTGTTCAGGGCAAGGATGATACCGCCGTTGTTGCCGTTGTCGTTGGCCACAACTACAGGCGTCCCGCGCAGTTCAGGACGGGAGATGAGCTCGCAGCTCACGAAGAAATTATTGCAGTCGATGTGTATGTACATGCGAATCGTTAAGCGGTTCTGTTATTGCCAAATACTGATGTTATGTTCCGCGCAATAGCCTTCCAAGGCGCGTTGTTTGTACTCGGGCAGATGCGATACGTACACATAATCCTTGCCGTCGTAACGGAAGAATGTGCAACGGTTGCCGAAGGCGTACCGATTGATCGTTCCGCCTTGGTTGTAATAGATCGTGTTGCCCCGGATAGCCAGAGCCTGCTTGCTGAGGCTGAGCCGTGCATCGCATACATGCAGCACGCAGAACAGCGCTATCGCTGCTGCGGCCGGTGCGAACCACGCAAGCCGGTCTCGCCTGATGCGCAGGTAACAGAACGCGACAGCCATCGCCATGCACACGACCATCAGCGGCGTGGCAGACAGTTGCAATGTGGCGTGAGGCAGATGTTCGATCCAACTGACGTACGAACATGTCCAATCGCTCGCGTACTGCAGTGCCGTGGCAAGCCATGCGCCTACAACGGTATGTGCCAGCAGCAGCGTGACGATACCCATGATTACCAGCAGATACGCTGCCGGCAGGATAACGATGTTCGTCAACAGGAAGTAGTGCGACACCTGTCCGAAGTAATACAGCGTGACGGGCAGCGTGCCGATCATCGCTGCGATGGAAACGGTTACGAGGTCGCGTAGCCAACGTATCAGTCTGCTGTCATGTACTCGCCAGACGCTATTCATGTACGGCACAAATAGCAGTATTCCTAACACCGCCGAGAACGACAACTGAAAACTCACGTTGAACAGGCTCAGCGGTTCCGCCCACAGACAGACACACGCCGCTGCTGCCAGGGTGTTGACCGATATGCTCTGTCTGCGGCACATCCATCCGACCTGCACGATGGTCAGCATCAGTACAGCCCGCATGACTGACGGCGAGAGACCCGTCACGAACGCATAAGTCCACATGGCAATGATAACTGTCGCCGAGAGCAGTACGCGCTTCAGACGTTGTTCGTACAACGGTCGCCGCAATCCGAAACAGGTTAGCAGCGAGACGATCACCAGGTAGATGATTCCCGTATGCAATCCGCTCACGGCAAGCACATGCGCCGCGCCGGCTGCCGCGAACGACTGCCTGAGATCGGAGTCCAACGCATCGCGCTCGCCTAAAGTGATAGCAGCAACCAGAGCCAGCGGACGGTCGTGCAGACCGGCATCCGCGTACCGTTGCGCCAGACGTTGGCGGACGGCAGTGGCGTAGGCGCGGAGCGTTTGCACAGGCTGATGACCGATCACCTGCCAGTGTGCCGGTTGTACATAAGCAATTCCGACCTTGTGCTGCAGACGCAGGTAATCGCCGTAGTCAAACTCTCCGTCGAACAGGGCGTGCGGACGGATGATGCGTGTGCACACAAGCAATATATCTCCTACAGCCGGCGGAGCGGCAGCCGAATCGGTACGCAAGTGCAGTAATGCTCGCTGACCGTATGTAGGCAATAGTACCGATACCATATAACCGTTCGGTTTGCGCACAGGCTGCTCGATAACTTGCATGCGGAACGTGCGCAGCGAGTCAAGGTAATCCGCCTCGGTGTCGGCACGCAGGTTCAGCGGCACATGCAGGTAGTACGCACTGCATATAACGAGTGCGGTAAGCAGAAAAATAAATACAAAAGGATATTGCCGAGCCATCGCAGCTATCAGTTGTCAGCCATCGGCTGTCAGCGTTTCATGATGCGTATGGCTTCTTCGGGATCAGGTGCGCCGAATACGGCCGTACCGGCTACCAGCACATCGGCTCCCGCTTCGAACAGCTCATGGGCGTTCTGTACACCCACGCCGCCGTCAATCTCGATGAGCGTATTCAGGCGGCGGCGGTCGATCTCCTGACGGATGAAACGGATCTTGTCCATCGTCTCGGGAATGAACTTCTGTCCGCCAAAACCGGCGAAGACCGACATGAGCAGAACCATGTCCACTTTGTCCAGATATTTTACCAGCCTCTCAACAGCTATATCCGGATTGATTGTCAGGCAAGTACGAACACCTTTGGCACGTATAAGGTCTAGGATTGGTTCGGGATCGTCCGTAGCTTCCAAGTGAAAACCCACGCTCCACGCTCCTGCATCGCAGAATCGCTCGACGTACTTCTCCGGATGAACGATCATCAAGTGCACATCCAGCGGCTTGGTGCAATACTTGCGCATCGGTTCCATGAGCGGGAAGCCGAACGATATGTTCGGCACAAACACGCCGTCCATCACATCGACATGCAGCCAGTCGGCGTCAGAACGGTTGATCATCTCAAGGTCGGTGCGAAGGTCTGCGAAGTTGGCAGACAGAACAGATGGAGCAATGAGTTTCATGGCTTTACTTTTTGAATAGCGTCAGGCTGTCGATACATGACGCATCGAGTGCACGGCTGCGGATGTCCAGCTCGTGGCGCGTCACGCGCAGCTGCTCGTAATACGGTCCTCCGGCTATGATCGTGTCCATTTGGCTGCGGGTCTTCGGCGTGCGGGCTCTGGTGGTCGATGTCAGGCCTATCCACACCGGCTCGTGTGATACGCCATCCTCATGTACGCCGTCGCCGCGACGGGCGTAGGTGTGGTCGTGGCCGGAGAAGATTACATCCGCCTCCTGCAGGGCATATACCAGCGACAGCCAGACGGTAGGGTTCATGCGACCCTTGCGCGAGGCGTACACCGGCCGGTGCATAGCCACCACGATCCATGGCTGGCAAGCGGTGGAGATCGTTTGCCTAACCCATGTGTTCAGACGTGTGAAGTCGGAGAGGATGAGCGGATCTTCGGTGTCGATCACTATGAACCGCAAGTTGCGAAAATCGACATAGTACGTCGATCCTTTGCCGTACGAAGGACCGTTTTGCGGCATAGGGAACGACTCGTACCACGACTCCGGCAGCTGGCGGTTCAAGCCCTTGGTGTACTCGTGGTTGCCCGGGCAAGCCAGTATAGGCATCACGGCGAACGGTGTGCCCAGCAGTTCGCGCATCAGCATCTGCTTGTAGTACAGCTGCTCGCGCTCAACGAAATCGCCGAGTTGGGCGTAGCACTGCATGTCCGGACACTGATCGGCGATCTGCAGGTAATCGCTGTGGGTGAGTGTGTTGTGTACATCGCCCAGCACGACCATCGTCAGGGTGTCGGCCGACTGACAGGGGTAGGTCACACCGTCGTTGAAGGTGTTGAACCGCGTGGAGAGCGTGTCGCCTGTCCACTCGGGTTCAGGCGGCGTAACGAACCACACATCCCAGCGGAGAGCACACAGCACGGTGCTCGCCGCCAGGATGAGTACGGCAATGATCAGCCATATAACGGCTCGTTTGTTCATGATCAGAACGGCAGATCGTCAGTTGACTCGCCGGCAGCGGGGTCAAACGCCTCGATGTTCGGCGCAGCCATCGGTTGCGGTGCTGGAGCAGCCTGTGCATCCGGTGCAGCCTGAGCCGGTGCGCCGGCGGGTTGCTGCGTGGCATCAACAATGCCTTGCACCACTTTCCATGCACGGATGGCGGTGTACCAGCGGCCGTTGAACTCGCGGCTTTCGATATCGAACGATACGGTCACCAGATCATCGATCTCGCAGGGGTTGTCCTTGATCCGCTGTTCGCCGAAGATCTCGAAGCACACCTTACGCGGGTATTGCTCCTGAGTCTCCAGCACGTATGCTTGTACTTGCCAGGGCTTGCCTGAAGCCTTGGATTCTCCCGACTGAAGCGGGAGCTTTGCAACAATCTTTCCTGAAATATCCATTATCAGCCTTGTTTAGAGATTATTCACCTTTGATAGCTGCTACGCCCGGCAGAACCTTGCCCTCGATAGCCTCGAGCAGTGCGCCGCCGCCGGTGGAGATATACGAAACCTTGTCGGCCAATCCGAACTTGTTGACGCAAGCCACAGAGTCACCGCCGCCGATGAGCGAGAAGGCACCCTCAGCTGTAGCCTCTGCGATGGCCTCGCCGATAGCGCGGCTGCCTGCGCAGAAGTTCTCGAACTCAAATACGCCTGCCGGCCCATTCCAGAGGATGGTCTTGCAGCCTTTGATGGCGGCAGCAAATTTCTTCTGTGCCTCAGGTCCGGCATCCAGACCTTGCCAGCCGGCAGGGATAGCGTTCGACGGAGCGATTTTCGTGTTAGCATCGTTCGAGAAGCTGTCAGCGATAACTGCGTCCGGAGCCATCACGAGCTCTACGTCGTTCTTCTTGGCGAGTTCCTCAACGCCCAGTGCTACGTCGAGCTTGTCCATCTCTACGATCGACTCGCCGATCTCGCCGCCGTGAGCCTTGGCGAACGTGTAGGTCATACCGCCGCAGAGGATGAGCTTGTCAACCTTNNAGCAGGTTCTCGATGATACCGATCTTAGAGCTGACTTTCGAACCGCCCATGATAGCGATGAACGGACGTTTGATGTTCGACAGCACGTTGTCCACAGCCTTCACCTCTTTCTCCATCAGGTAACCGAGCATCTTGTTGTCGGCGTCGAAGTAGTCGGCTATCACAGCTGTAGAAGCGTGCTTGCGGTGAGCCGTACCGAAGGCGTCCATCACATAGCAGTCAGCGTACGATGCCAAGGTCTTGGCGAAATCTTTCTGGCGGGCTTTCATCTCTTTCTTGGCGGCCTCATATGCGGGATCTTCCTTCTCGATGCCTACGGGTTTGCCTTCCTCTTCAGGATAGAAACGCAGGTTCTCGAGCAGCAGCACCTCACCGGCTTTCAGGGCAGCGGCATCAGCTTGAGCCTTGGCGCAGTCGGGAGCGAACTTCACTTCGGGTACACCCAGAGCCTTGGCTACGGCGTCCTTAATCTGACCGAGGCTGTACTTGGCAGCCACCTTGCCTTTGGGCTTGCCCATGTGGCTCATGATTATCAGCGCACCGCCCTCGTCGAGGATATGCTTCAGGGTAGGCAACGCACCGCGAATACGGGTGTCGTCGGTAATGTTACCGTTCTCATCCAGTGGTACATTGAAGTCCACACGTACAATCGCCTTCTTTCCGGCGAACTTGTAATTGTCAATCGTGATCATAATGCGTATATTTTAATTGTTAGATTATTCGAAACACAATGCGAATGCAAAGGTAGTAAAAATATTTGACATTTGCAAGTTTTCGAAAAGATTTTTACTATGCCGATATACTTTTTTCTTCGAAAATTTGGAAATATGGGAAAATTTTACTATCTTTGCACTCGCAAATCATCAATCAAAAAATCATCAATCATCAATGATATACCACTTCTATCCTATTGACCGCCCGATGATCTGGGGAGCAGAGCAATGGATATTGTCCGCTTACCCGGGCCGTGACAGCACGTGCGTGGAGACCGGCACGAACATCTGGCACATGCTTTGCGAGCAGAAAGAGCGGCTGGTAGGCAAGCATGTGTTCGACCGCTACGGCGATACGTTTCCGCTGCTCATCAAGTTCATCGATGCCCGCGACGATCTGAGTATCCAGGTTCATCCGTCCGATGCTTTGGCGCAGAAGTACGGATTGCCGTTCGGCAAGACGGAGATGTGGTACGCCCTGCCTTCGACACCCGATGCCAAGCTGTATTGCGGTTTGAACCGCCGGCTCACGCCCGACGAGTACAAACGGATGGTTGACGACAAGACGATCGTCAGTGCCCTTGCGGGTTATACGGTACGCGACGGCGATTGCTTCTTCATCCCTGCCGGACGCATCCACGCTATCTGTTCGGGCTGTCAGGTGTGCGAGATTCAGCAGACCAGCGACACGACTTATCGCATCTACGATTACGACCGTGTGGACAGCGAAGGCCATCCGCGTGAACTGCATACCGAGCGTGCTGCCGAGAGTATCGATTACCGCGTGCTGCCGGATTACCGCACGCATTACACGCCGCGAAAGAACGAACCCGTGAATCTCGTCACCTGCCCGTACTTCATCACCAACGTGCTGCAGATCGACCGGCCTACGGTGCGCGACTATACCGGTCTGGACAGCTTCGTCATCCTCATCTGTATCGAGGGCGAGGGAGTGCTCACCGAGCAGTTCGGCGCTCACCCCGCCGATTATCCGTTCCACAAGGGCGAGTTGCTGCTTCTGCCTGCAGCCGACAATTCGCCTGTTCGACTCTCCGGCAATTTCCGCGCTCTGGAAGTTTACATTCAGTAGCTATGTATTTCGACGAACTTCCTCTATCCGACGAAGTGCTTGATGCACTCTGGGACATGCATTTCGACACTTGCACGCCCGTTCAGGAGCAGACTATACCTATCATCCTCGAAGGCCGCGATGTGATCAGTTGTGCACAGACCGGCACCGGCAAGACCGCCGCATATATCCTGCCCTTACTGACTAACTTGCAGTACGACCACCACGACCCGAACAAACTCAACGCGATTATCATGGCGCCCACGCGCGAACTCGCGCAGCAGATCGACCAACAGATGGAGGGCTTCGGCTACTACGTGCCGTTCTCGTCCGTGCCCGTGTACGGCGGCAACGACAGCCGGAACTTCTCCACCCAGGCCAACGGACTGAAGACCGGCGCGGATATCGTGATTGCTACTCCCGGACGGCTGCTCAGCCACATGAATATCATGGATATCGACTTCTCCGGCGTCAAATATTTTATCCTCGACGAGGCCGACCGGATGCTTGATATGGGCTTCTACGACGATATAATGAAGATCGTCGACTGTCTGCCTGCCGACCGCCAGACGATCATGTTTTCCGCCACGATGCCCGACAATATCCGCCGCCTTGCCAAGCGGATCATGACCAACCCTGCCGAGGTCAAGATAGCTATCGCCCGGCCGCCGGAGACCATCGCCCAGCGCGTGCTCTGTTGCTACGAGGCGCAGAAGATCCCGTTCATTATCGACCGCCTCCGCGAGGCGCATCTACGCAAGGTGATCCTCTTCGCCGGCAAGAAGCAGCGCGTCAAGGAATTAACCATCCTGCTCAGCCGTCAGGGACTCAACGCCCGCGCCATGCATAGCGATCTGGAGCAGAAGCAGCGCGACGAGGTGATGTTGGATTTTCGTAACGGGAAGATCGATGTGCTCGTGGCCACGGATATCGTGGCGCGAGGGATCGATGTCGACGATATACCGCTGGTAATCAATTTCGATGTGCCGCGCGATGCCGAGGATTATGTGCATCGCATAGGACGTACGGCGCGCGCCGAGAATCTCGGCGAGGCAATCACTCTAGTCAGTCCGGACGATGCGCGGTACTGGTCAAAGATCGAACGGTTCTTGCAGCGGGATATTCAGCGTCTCACCTTGCCATCCGCACTCGGAGACGCTCCTGATAATAGCTTATATTCACAGCCTGCTGGCGGGCATCGGCGTTCCGCATCGACTCGAAAGCATTCAGCGCCTTTCCGGCGGCAGCGTAGGCGGCACTGAGGTCGCCGATGATCTCGTAAGCCACGGCACAGTTAGCGGCCGCGTAGGCTGTTAGTTTCTTGTTTTTCTGAGGTTGTGACCAGGCATCGATAGCCTGTTGCCACTGTTTGCGGGCGAAGTACTGTATGCCCTCGTCCTTCTCGCCCAGATCATAGAGGTAACGGTCGTCGGTCTCCACCTGCGGCAGCAGACGCTCGGCAAAATGTTCGCCTACATACACGCACATCTCGTTCCTCGCCTCTTCGGCGGAAGGCAGTGCCTGCACGGCATCGTTCCATGTGTCACCCTCGTTCTCCCAATACAGGGTGTCGTTATACGCGAGCGTACGTGAGTTTATGCGCATAGTGGAGTCCTGTTCGCCGGTGCGAAAGAACAGTGTCCAATGCGAGGCAGCCACGACCTGAGTGCAGGCGTAGTATTCCTCGTTCTCAGTCTGGAAACACTCGCTCGACGGATGGACGATCAGCTGGTTCAGCACGAGCAAGGCGTCACTCTCGTAGGCGTTGAGCAGCGAGTCAGCCTGCGCATTGCTGAGCAGCTGCTTCACATACAGGCTACCGGACATGTTCTGCGACGTCTCTAGCACAGCCGGCAGGTAGTCCGAACCTTCCAGCATCTCCGAAGCCGCCATCAGCGTATAGAACGCGCCCATCGGCACGTCAGGATGTGCCACGGTGTTGTTCACCAGCAGCAGCTCGCTTACCGACATCGGCAACTCCAGCTCCGCAGGGTAGGTGATCTCAACCATCGTGTGCCACTGCTGAGCACGAACAACCGTTGCTCCTGCCAGCAGAATCAATAGCACTATAATCTTATGCTTCATACCTTTCATCCTTTCTCCCTTCCAACATTTCTCACAGATTCCGTATCCTCCATTCGTTCGGGTAGAGATTATTGCAACGCGCCCCGACGTTCTTCACGAACCCGAGCGGCACGCCGTGATAGGTTACCAGTAGCAGTCCCAACGGCAGGTTCGGTATAGGCAGCGCCTCGGTGCGCAGGTACGCAAGGGCGTTCTCCAGATCGAGTTCGAGTTGCGGGAACGCATCGACCCGTGCGGCTTTCGACATAGCCAGGCTGTGCTGCGGCGCAAAATGCTTACCGCGCTCCTCTGCCAGACCGAAGCCCAGCGAGATGCACAGGAACCGCGTGCTCATATAATCGATGATCTCTTTGTGTCTGATCGGGTAGGCGGTGATGAACCGGTCGAGCTGCCGCAGTGCCCAGTTGTCGGGCTGGTAGAGCCACGAGCGAACGAGCTGTTCGTTCTCCGCCGTGATCGGGGTGCTGTTGGGTTTTTTGGCATGCCGTATGCGGAACGGTGCAAACTCGCGGCGTCTCTTCCTCAGCACGCACATGTAGAACCCCTCGCCCCGTACCAGGTGCGGATAGCAGTGGTAACCGGCTATGCTCTCCACCACGCCCCACGACTCGTCCATGTTCAGCGGCAGTATATCCGCTCCGAGCTCCTCGGCTATCCACATGGCGTTCTCCTCGCATTCGTGACGGTTGAACGTGCAGGTGGAGTATATCATGATCCCGCCGGGCTTCAGCGCGTCCCACACATCGTCGAGTATCGACCGTTGGCGCTCCACGCAGGTGCGAACAGTGCGCATCGACCAGTCGGCTATAGCCTGCTCGTCCTTGCGGAACATACCCTCGCCGGAGCACGGCGCATCTACCAGTATGCAGTCGAACGCGTTAGGCATTGCCTCGCTGAACAGCGACGGAGCGTTGTGTGTCACCACGGTGTTGCCGTTGCCCCACTTCTGGATGTTCTCCGACAGGATGAACACCCGCTGCCTCACCACCTCGTTCGCCACGAGCAGACCTTGGTTACCCAAGTACTGACTGATCAGCGTTGCCTTTCCGCCCGGTGCGGCACAGAGGTCGAGCACCAACCCGTCCTCCGGCACGTACTGCTCCAGCGCACACTGGATCAGCATCGACGAGGCCTCCTGTACGTAATAGCAACCGGCATGCAACAGCGGATCGAGCGTGAACTGCGGACGTTCCGACAGGTAGTAACCCTCGTAGTGCCACGGCACCTCGTCGATATCGGCATTGAACGACAGCTCGTCGATCTTGTCATTCAATCGGATCGACGTCACTGGCTGCTCTTCCAACGCACGGAAGAGCAGAGGTGCCTGAGCACCCAATTGCTGCTGCATCGTATCTACAAATTCTACCGGTAACATACCATAAATCCGCATTTCGCCTACAAAGTTACTAAATTTTTACCATTTTTGCAAAAAAAATCGTCAAAAACTATGAAATATCATTCTTTTTTTGTAACTTTGTAGCGAAAATGTGTAATACGCGCTCGCGAATGCAGTTTATTGATGAGTTAAACGATAGCCAACGTGCCGCTGTTGCTTACAACGACGGCCCGCTGTTAGTCATTGCCGGAGCAGGCTCGGGCAAGACGCGTGTGCTCACCTATAAGATTGCTTACCTGCTCACCCAGGGCGTACCCGCCGGACACATCCTCGCCCTGACCTTCACCAACAAAGCCGCGCGTGAGATGAAGCAGCGCATCGTTCGGCTGGTGGGCGACGAGGTCGCGCGCTATCTGTGGATGGGCACGTTCCACAGCATGTGTGCACGTATCCTGCGAGCTGAAGCCGAACATATAGGCTTCACCCGCGATTTCACCATCTACGACCAGGCCGACCAGAAGAGCCTGGTCAAGAAGATAGTCCGTGAGTTCCAGCTCGATGACAAGATCTACAAGTCCGGCGTCGTCCTCGCGCGCATCAGTGCCGCCAAGGCCGGATTCCTCTCGCCCGAAGCGTATGCTGCCAACGACGCCTACGCTAAGGCCGACCGCATGGAGCGCCTCTACCGTATGGCCTCCGTCTATGCCGAGTACAACCGGCGCCTGCGGGCTGCCAATGCCATGGATTTCGATGATCTGCTCATGTACACCGTCCTGCTGCTCAAATCCAACCCCGACGTCTGCCGCCGCTACCAGGAGCGGTTCTGGCATGTGCTCGTCGATGAGTACCAGGACACCAATCACACCCAGTACCTCATCGTCCGACTCCTCGCCGAACCGCAGAACCACGTGTGCGTCGTCGGCGACGATGCTCAGAGCATCTACAGTTTCCGCGGAGCCACCATCGAGAATATCCTCAACTTCCAGAACGGCTACACCGGCGCCCGACTCTTCAAGCTCGAGCGAAACTACCGCTCCACGCAGAACATCGTCAATGCCGCCAACAGCCTCATCCATAAGAACAAAGGGCAGATCTACAAACAGGTGTACTCGGAGAAAGAAGCCGGCGAACGCCTGCACCTCACCGGCTACAGTTCCGACCGCGAGGAGAGCAGTGCCGTGGCGCGGCAGATACTCGGTTTGCATCGGCTCAACCGGCGCGATTACGAAGATATAGCTATCCTCTACCGCACCAACGCCCAGAGCCGCAGCCTTGAGGACGAGATGCGCAAGCTGGGTATCCCTTACCGCATCTACGGCAGCCTGAGCTTCTACCAGCGCAAGGAGATCAAGGATGCCATCGCCTACTTCCGCATAGCCGTCAATAGTAGCGACAACGAGGCGTTGGAGCGCATCATCACTATCGACCGTCACCACAAGATCGGTGCCACCACCCTCCGTCGCGTGCTCGACGCCGCTGTGCGTGAGGGCGTAACGATGATGCAGGTCATGCAGTCGCCTCAAGCCTATGTCAGCGAGGTCTCCCCGGCCTTCCAACGTCGGCTCGTAGCGTTTGCCGACGACATGCAACAGTACCGGCTCAAGGTGCAGGAGCTCAACGCCTTTGAGTTTGCGCAGTTCGTCATGAACCAGTCCGGACTGATGGCCGATGCTGCCACCGACACCACGGCCGAAGGCGTCGATCGCAAGCAGAACCTTGAGGAGCTGCTCAGCTCCATCCGGCAATTCGTCGAGACCCGCACCGAGCAAGGCGAAGAGGCTGCGATCACCGATTTTATCCACGAGGTCAGCCTGCTCACCGATCAGGACGATAACCTCGATGATACCACCTCGCGCATCACCCTCATGACCGTCCATTCGGCCAAAGGTCTGGAGTTTCCCGTCGTGTTCATCGTCGGACTGGAGGAGAACCTCTTTCCCTCGCCGTTCTGCCAGAGCGAGAGCGAGATGGAGGAGGAACGACGGCTGCTGTACGTCGCTATCACCCGTGCCGAGCAGGAGTGTTTCCTCACCTACGCCTCGTCGCGCTGGAAGAACGGGCAGCTTAACTTCAGCAACCCGTCGCGCTTCCTCAAGGATATCGACCGCCAGTACCTCCAGCAGCTCAGTGCCCCATCCACGCAGCCCTCACCGTGGATTGATTCACCAATCATCAATTCATCAATCCATCAATCATCAATCCATCAATCATCAATCATCAATCCGTCGGCTGCTCCTCGCTCTCTCAAGCCTACCACAGGCGCCAAACCCAAGACCGCGCAGCAGGACATCGTCACCGACTGGAAACAAGGCGACCGCATTGACCATAAGGTCTTCGGCCAAGGCACAGTCCAACGCGTCTATCGCGAGAACGACAACGACAAGATCGAGATCCTCTTCGACACCAAGGGCACCAAGACCCTCCTTCTTGCCTACGCCAAACTCACCAAGCTCTAAAAATCAAAAATCAAAAATATCCATGCTCTACAAACGAATCCTCCTCAAACTCTCCGGTGAGAGCCTTCAAGGCCAACAGGGCTTCGGCATCGACACCAACCGGCTCAGCGAGTACACCTCGCAGATCTCCGCCATCGCCCAGAGCGGTGTGCAAGTAGCTATCGTCATCGGCGGCGGCAACATCTTCCGCGGCATGAGCGGCTCCCAGCGCGGCTTCGACCGTGTCAAGGGCGACCAGATGGGTATGCTCGCTACGTGTATCAACGCCCTCGCCCTCGCCAGTGCGTTCGAGGCAATAGGCCAACCGGCACGCGTGCTCACCAGCATCTGCATGGAGCCCATCGGCAACCACTACAGCCCCGACAAAGCCAAACGTCTGCTCAGCAAAGGTACGGTCGTCATCCTTGCCGGCGGCACGGGTAGCCCGTACTTCACCACCGACACCGGCTCGTCGCTACGTGCTCTGGAGATCCAGGCCGATGTCATGCTCAAAGGCACACGCGTCGATGGCATCTACACCGCCGATCCCGAGAAGGATCTTACGGCCACTAAGTTCGACACCATCACCTACGACGAGGTGATCCTCCGCGGACTCAAAGTCATGGATCAAACCGCTACCGTCATGTGCAAGGAGAACCGTATGCCGATCTATGTCTTCAACATGGACAAACCCGGCAACCTCCAGCGCGTCATGAACGGCGAACGCATCGGTACCCTCGTCACCCCGTAACACATCCATCCGCCTCTCTTGGCGGATCCAAACCACTACATATATGATTGAAGCAAAACAGATCCTCAACGAAGCCGAAGAAGGCATGCAGGCAGCTGTCCTCTTCCTCGACGACGCCCTCGCGCACATCCGCGCAGGCAAAGCCAGTGCACGTATCCTTGATGCTATCCGCATCGATTACTACGGCTCAATGACCCCGCTCTCAGGAGTGGCTACGATTACCACGCCCGACGCCCGCACCATCTCCATCCAACCATGGGAGAAGAAGCTCATCGGCGACATCGAGCGTGCAATTATCAATTCCAACATCGGCCTTGCCCCGAGCAACAACGGCGAGGTCATCCGACTCATCCTCCCGCCGCTCACCGAGGAGCGCCGCCAGCAACTCGCCAAGCAGTGCAAGGGCGAGGCAGAGAACGCCAAGGTCTCCATCCGTAACGCTCGACGCGATGCTATCGACACCCTCAAGAAGCAAGTCAAGGAAGGTATGCCCGAGGATGCCGAGAAGGATGCTGAAGCCGAGGCGCAGAAGCTCCACGACAAGTACATCCGCCAGATCGACGAGGTGTATGCCAAGAAGGAGAAGGAGATCATGACCGTCTGACCCGTCCGTCGGTCTGTTGTCAGCCCATGTATAGGCATCTCATTATCGCTGTCCTGCTGGTCTGGACGAGCCTGCTCGGTTCGTCCGCTGCCCGCGCTGAGTCCATCGAGCAGGAGGTTGAGGCCAAGCTCCCCAACTGGCCGGCTATGGCTGTGCCGGTCATCAACTACACCCCGGAAACAGGCTGGGAGTTCGGCGGAGCGGCGCAGGTCTATCTCCATCTGCTCAGCCCGCGAACCTCTATCCTTCAGGTTGACGGCGCTTACTCCCTCAACCGCCAGTGGTACGCCAATGTCCAGGGCACCCTCTACATCGGCACCCTCCTCCCGTGGATGCTGCAGTTCCGTGCAGGCTACCGCGATTATCCCGATATCTATTACGGCATCGGCAATCAGCCTACCATCGACGGCACCTACGCCCGCCGGGGCACCCACTACGACTCCCGCCGAGCCTACGCCTTCGTCCAGCCCCTGGTCGGTGTCGGCCATAGCTGGTACGTCGGACCGCATGCGGAGTTCATGTGGGAGAGCACGCTCATGCAGGGCGACGACACACCCGTCTCCGCCCTCATGCCCGGCATAGGTGTCACCGCGCAGTTCGATACGCGCGATGTCATCTATTACCCCTCGCGAGGGATGTTCTTCCGTGCCGGCATCACCCACTACAATCGCTGGTGGGGCGCCACATCCTCGCTCACCCGCGGTAGCTTCGATTGGCGGCAGTTCGTGCCTATCGGCAAACATGTCGTCTGGTGCTACGAGCTCCGCGCCGACATAGCCGCCAGCCTCCACCCCGAACAGATCCCCTTCCAGATGTTGCCTACCTTCGGCGGACAAGACCTCGTGCGAGGCATACCCTACGGCATGTTCCGCGACAATACGATGCTCGCCGCCCAAACCGAACTCCGGTTCCCCATCTGGCGGTGGGTACGCGCGTGCGTGTTTGCGGGCGTGGGCGATGCGTACAACTATACTGATTGGCAGTGGACGCGACCTAAGGTCGGCTACGGACTCGGCCTGCGTCTCACTATCAACAAGGCTCAGATCAATATCCGCGCCGACGTCGCACGCAACAATATCTTCCCCTCCTGGCTCGATATCCGCGGCTACGGGTTCTACCTCACCGCCACCGAGGCCTTCTAATATGAGCGAAGCACTCGTCATACGATCCACCGGCAGCACCATCGGCGTACTCACCTCCGACGGTGCCACTCTCGATTGCCATATCAAGGGCAACCTGCGTCTTTCCGGTATCCGCTCCACCAACCCCGTGGCGGTAGGCGACCGTGTCACTGTCGAGCACCAGCCCGACGGCACCTCGTGGATCACCTCCGTCCTGCCCCGGCGTAACTATATCATCCGCCGCAGCACGAACCTCAGCAAGCAGTCGCATATCCTTGCGGCAAATATCGACCGCGTCGCGCTCCTCGTCACCCTCAATCATCCCGTCACCTCCACCACGTTCATCGATCGTGTCCTCGCTACCGCTGAGGCCTACAGCGTGCCTGTCCTCCTCCTCTTCAACAAGGTCGATCTACTCGACCCGTCCGAACACCGGCAGCTTGATGATCTGATCGCTCTCTACACCTCCCTCGGCTATCCCTCGCTTGCCATCAGTGCCAAGTACGACGATATCCGTACCCTCCGTCAGCAGTTCCTCGGCCGTACCACCCTGCTCAGCGGCAACTCAGGTGTCGGCAAATCCACACTGCTCAATGCCCTCTTCGGCCGTACCGTTACCCGCACTGCGGATATATCCCGTGCGCACGACACCGGTATGCACACCACCACCTTCAGCGAGATGTACTTCCTCGATCCCGCCGATCCTGCCGGCGGCGCGGTCATCGACACCCCGGGCGTCAAGGGCTTCGGCACGATTGATATGCAACGCGAGGAGGTCGGCCACTATTTCCGCGAGATCTTTGCTCTGAGCCGCCAGTGCCGTTACTCCAACTGCATCCACTGCGGCGAACCCGGCTGTGCCGTCCTCCCAGAGGTCGGCCACGCCATCGCCCCCTCCCGCTTCGATAGTTACCTCAGCATCCTCTCCGACCTCACCGAATCCAAATACCGCTAAAAAAAGGGTGCGCCGCAAGGCACACCCTCTTTTTTTATTTATCATTCCTCTTAGCTCTTCGCTTTCGGCTCTTGACTTTCTTTTTCCAGTTTCGACAGCCTGTGCCTAAAGAATATATTTACCGCCACGATTGCTATTGTCCCCAGCACCGCTTCCGCAAACATCCCGAACCCGCACAGCCCGCCTATCGCGGCAGCGCACCACACTGTCGCTGCGGTCGTCAACCCTTTCACTGTATCTCCGTCTTTGAATATTATTCCTGCGCCCAAAAATCCTATACCTGACACCACTTGTGCTATTACGCGCGAATTATCCCCTCCGGTTATCGTCGGTGACATCAGCACATACATCGCCGTACCTATGGCTATCAGCGTCACGGTACGTGTACCTACTACTTTCCCGTGCAGCTCCCGCTCCACGCCTATCAGGTATCCTAACACGATCGCCATCCCGATCTTCGTTACTACACCTATCCAATCCGTCTGCAAAAATTGTTCGATAATCTGGTTCATAGTATTTGTATTTATGGGTTATTACAAGGGGTGGGTAATCCGAAGGGTCAATCTCCCCAATCGGCACGATCGAGTTGCCTGAACTGGATAGCCTGCAATAGTTGCGAAGCGCGAAGGATGTTCGACAGTGGCAGTTGCGGGTTAGTGACGGCATCCAGGTCGGCGATGGTTCGTGCTACTTTCAGTATGCGGTCGTACGCACGTGCCGACAGACCGTACATGTCCATGGCAATGCGTAACTTTTGCTCGGCATCTGCATCCAGTTGGCAGTACTGGCGCACCATCTTCGGCGTCATCTGCGCGTTGCAGTGAACGGACGTACCGCAGAACCGCTCGGTCTGTAAAGCGCGTGCTTTCAGTACGCGCTCACGGATAGCAACTGATGGTTCTCCGTCTGCCTTGCGTCGCAAGTCATCGTAATCAACAGCTTCGATATGGCACTGTATGTCAATGCGATCCAGCAGCGGTCCGCTGATACGGCTCATGTAACGGTGACGCTGTGCAGGAGTGCAAGTGCACGGATGTTTGATATCGCCGTAATGTCCGCACGGGCAGGGATTCATCGCTGCCACAAGCATGAAGTGTGCGGGATAATCGACGGACAGTTTGTTTCTGGCAACAGATATATGGCCGTCTTCCAGCGGTTGGCGCAGCACTTCGAGGGCTGTGCGTTTGAACTCGGCAAGCTCATCCAGAAACAGCACACCATTATGTGCGAGACTCACCTCTCCAGGCTGGGGATTATTGCCGCCACCGATAAGAGCGACATCGGTAATCGTGTGGTGAGGCGAGCGGAAGGGACGTTGAACGATCAGCGCGTTCTGCCGACTATTTGATTTGCGCAGCTTGCCGGAGACGGAGTAGATTTTTGTTGTCTCCAGTGCTTCGCTGAGCGTCATGGATGGCAAGATCGTTGGGATACGTTTGGCCATCATTGATTTGCCTGCACCCGGCGGGCCGATCATGATGATGTTGTGTCCGCCTGCTGCTGCCACCTCGATAGCACGGCGTACCTCCTGCTGCCCGCGCACTTCAGCAAAATCAATATCCGTAGGGAAAGCATACGTGCTGAGCAGCTCATCGACATTGACACATGTGGGGGCGGCCGTTTTTGTGCCGTTCAGGAATCCTATCACATCGGTTAGACAGCTGAAACCATATACCTCTATCCCGTCCACCACGGCTGCCTCGTTGGCATTTTCTGCGGGCAAGATAACTCCGCGAAAACCATTGTTCTTCGCAGCCATAGCAATAGGCAGACAACCGTGTACGGGACGCAGATGACCGTCGAGAGACAGTTCGCCCAAAATTAGGAACTCTGAGAGAAGTTTGCTCTGCACAATCTCCGTCGCAGCCAGTTGACCTATGGCCAGTGTCAGATCGAACGCCGCACCTTCCTTTTTGAGGTCAGCGGGTGACATGTTGATTGTGTATTGGCGCTGAGGCAGACGAATGTTGGATATCTGCAAAGCCGATTGGATACGTTCGTATCCTTCCTTGACGGCTGTATCAGGCAGACCGACCAAGGTGAAATCGTAGCCGTTGGTAGCGTGTACCTCTACGGTAACGATGACGGCATCAATGCCGACGGATGCGGCGGAGTAGGTGTTAATCAGCATAGGCCTTGACTATATGCGTTACCAGGTGGTGGCGGACTATATCCTGCTGGTTGAACTCAACGATCTGTATGCCTTTTATCCCTTGCAACCGTGCCATCGCATCGCTCAAGCCAGAACGCTGCGGTGCCGGCAGGTCGATCTGCGTCAGGTCGCCCGTCACGATCATCTTGCTGCCCAAACCCATTCGCGTCAGGAACATCTTCAGCTGCAGCACCGTGGCGTTCTGTGCCTCGTCCAGTATCACCACCGCGTCCGACAGCGTCCGGCCGCGCATGAACGCCAGCGGGGCGATCTGGATCGTGCCGCGCTCCATGTACTCCTGCAGCTTGTTCGCCGGCAGCATATCTTGCAACGCATCGTACAACGGCTGCAGATACGGGTCGATCTTCTCCTTCATATCTCCCGGCAGGAACCCGAGCTTCTCCCCCGCCTCCACCGCCGGACGAGACAGGATGATCCGCTTCACCTCTCTGTTCTTCAACGCACGCACCGCCAGAGCTATCGCGGTGTACGTCTTGCCCGAACCTGCCGGACCGACGGCAAACAGCAGATCGTCGATCTGAAAACCCTCAACAAGCTTCCGCTGGTTAACCGAACGCGCCAGGATTGGCTTGCCCCCTACGCCGTGCAGAATCAGATGCTCATGGGTCACCGTCTCCGGCGATGAACCGTGAATCAGACTGAGTATATCCGACTCGCTGATCGAACCTCTGCGCACACACACCTCTTCACAGCGCTCAACCGTAGCGGTGAATCGGCGGATACTGTCCTCCGAACCGGTCACTTTGATCTGGTAACCCCGTGCCACGACACGCACATCCGGGTGCTGGTTGCACAGGCAGAGGATGTTCGTATTGTTCACACCGTAGAACGCGGCGGTATCGATGGCTTCGTTTAGGGTAATAACTGACTCCATGAAGGGATATGATTTAAGAATGTTATTTGTCGGTCGTCGCTCACACGGGCAACTACTGTCTGTTTGCCGTTCGCAAGTATCAGGTACGGCGCATGCACCGTCGTGTTATACACCGCTGCCTGATCCAGTACATCACCCGTCAGTGCCACCTGCTCGGCCTTGAACTCAATCAGCACCAGCGGCTTCAACTGCTGCGAATACACCACCGCATCGCACCGCTTCTCAACCCCCGCACCAACAGCTATAGGCACCTCGGCTGCAATCAGCGATTGCGGATAACCGTACTGCTCCACCAGCGCTCGCAGAAACATCTGCCGCACACCCTCCTCCGGTGTCGCCGCAACATACTTCCTGCGAAACGGACAATATATCTGACTCTTGCCCATCACCTCTAACCTCTCACTTACTTCTGCCAGTTATCCTTAAGCGATGCCGTCCGGTTGAACACGAGCTTGTCTGCCGTCGTATCCAGATCCACAACGAAGTAACCCTGCTTGAGGAACTGATAGTGTGCGCACTGCTCTATGCCGTCCACAACCTCGGGGTTGTGCATCTCCTTTCGGAGCGACGCCTCGACCTTGATCTGCTTCACCACCAGACTCTCGGGGTTCAGCAACTCGCGGAAATCAGCCTCCTCTGCCGACGGGTTCTCGCATGCGAACAACCGGTCATACAACCGTGCCTCGGCATCGATACACGAGCGGCACTCCACCCAGTTGATCGTTGCTTTGGTCTTGCGGTTACCGCCTTCGGTGCCGGACTTCGACTCCGGATCATAGGTCGCATATACGGTGGTGATGTTCCCTTCGGCATCTTTCTCACAACCGGTCGCCTGGATGATATACGCACCTTTCAGTCGCACCTCACGCCCGCCCGGACTGAGACGGAAGAACTTATTGTCAGCCTCCTCCAGGAAATCCCCGCGCTCGATATACAGCTCGCGTGCGAACGGCATAACCCGCGTACCAAGCTCTTCATGCCCGTCTATATTCTGCACCTCAATCTCTTCACCCTCTTTCTTCTCGTAGTTCGTTATCACCAGTTTCACCGGATCGAATATCGCGCATACCCGAGGCGCCGTCTCTTTGAGGTTCTCGCGGATCGTATGCTCCAGCAGCCCCACATCGATCATCCCCTCAACCTTCGTATACCCGATCTTGTCTATAAACTCCCGTATAGCCGATGCCGTATATCCTCTCCGCCGCAGACCGCACACGGTCGGCATACGCGGATCATCCCAACCGGCTACCAGACCCTCCTTCACCAGCTGTAGCATCTTACGCTTCGACATCACGGTATAGGTGATATTCAGTCGGTTGAACTCGAACTGCCGCGGACGGTAATCAGGCCCGTAGGGCGACAATCCTGCGAAGTTCGCTCCGCTAAACTGATCGATAAAGTAATCGTACAGCGGACGGTGCACAACGAACTCCAGCGTACAGATCGAGTGCGTCACGCCCTCGAAGTAATCGCTCTGTCCGTGCGCAAAATCGTACATCGGATACACGTTCCACTTCCGTCCGGTGCGATGGTGCGGATGGCTGGTAATGATGCGGTACATGATCGGATCGCGGAAGTGCATGTTCGGGTTCGCCATGTCGATCTTCGCCCGCAGCACCATCTTTCCTTCCTCGATCTCACCGTTCTGCATGGCTTGGAACAAACGCAGGTTCTCCTCCACCGGCCGGTCGCGGTAAGGCGATGCCACACCGGCCTCGGTTGGCGTACCTTTCTGCTCGGCGATCTGCTCGGCCGTTTGCTCGTCAACGTACGCTTTGCCCTCACGAATGAAACGGATAGCGAGGTCGTAGAGCTGCTGGAAGTAGTCGGAGGCGTAATAGATATGTCCCCACTTGAATCCCAACCAGCGGATGTCCCGCTCGATGGAGTCAACATACTCCGCATCCTCCTTGACGGGGTTGGTGTCGTCGAAGCGCAGATTGCACACGCCGTTATACCGCTCGGCAATGCCGAAATCCATGCACACCGCTTTCACGTGACCGATATGCAGGTAACCGTTCGGCTCGGGCGGGAAACGCGTCTGTATGCGTCCGTCGTTCTTGCCCTCTGCCAGGTCGTTCTCTACAATCTGCTCAATAAAATTCAAACTGCGTTCTTCCATACTATCTCATATTATATTGTTCCTTACATTGTTCCGCGAATGACACCACGCGGCGAGGTGGTGATGAAGTTCACTATAGCGTCGCGCTCAACCGATGGCGGCAGGGTCTCGCTGATCTGCTGCAACGCCTGCGACACGTTCAGTCCGGACATGTAGATGAGCCGGTAGGTGTCTTGAATAGCCGTTATCTGCTCGCGTGTGAACCCGCGACGGCTCAGTCCTACGCTGTTGATGCCGCAGAACGACACCGGTTCACGGGCTGCAATCACGTACGGCGGTATATCCTTGTTCACCTTCGTTCCGCCCTGGGTCATCGAGTGCGCACCGACGTGCGTGAACTGATGAACCAGCGACCCTCCTCCGAGGATTGCATACTCATCCACTACAACCTCACCGGCCAACTGCGTGGCGTTCGACAGGATGATATGATCGCTCAGCTCGCAGTCGTGCGCCACATGCGAGTATGCCATAATCAGGCAGTATTCGCCCACCACGGTCTTGCCTTTCGAAGCCGTACCGCGATGCACGGTAGCACACTCACGGAGCACGGTATGATCGCCGATGATCGCTACACTGTCCTCGCCTCGGAACTTCAGATCTTGCGGAATAGCACTCACCACTGCCGACGGAAAGATCGTGCAGTCAGCGCCTATGCGTGCGCCGTAGAGCACCGACGCGTTCGCCATCACCTTGGTGCGTTCGCCAATCACTACGTTGGCCTCGATATATGCAAAAGGACCTATTTCTGCCGACTCAGCGATAACGGCTGAAGGATCGACACAGGCTAATGGATGAATCATATTATTCTTGTTTTGGGAAAATTTTGTTACGTAATTGTCGGGCACACGAAGTGTTGAACGTGTGTCCGGGTTTCTCGGCAATGATCCGTGCCTGCAACCGGCATCCTACAAGCGACAGATCGCCGATTATATCCAGCAGCTTGTGCCGCGCGGGCTCGTTGTGGAAATGGATGGGTGACAGATACCCGAGTTTTGTGGCATCCAGTCGCGGTTGCCCGAGCTTGTCGGCCAGGTAATCCAACCCTTCTTGCGACATCGGTGTCTCGTATATCACCAGCGCATTCTTCAGATCGCCGCCCTTGATCAGTCCGAGTCGCAGCAACGGCTCAATCTCGCGCACGAAACAGAACGTCCGCGCTGAGGCTATCTCACGCCCATAATCCTTCAGGTCGCGCAACTCTGCACGCTGACGCTTGAGTAGTTGCGAAGGATAGCACACCTGCACCTCGACCTGATATTCGTTACTTGGCATAAGCAGCAAGCGGTTGCCGTGTTCGGATATATATTCGATCGGTTCGCGTACAACGTATACCTCTGCCTCGGCATCCTGTTCGACTATCCCTGCCTCGTTGATCGCATGCACATAAAGTTGTGCACTGCCGTCCAGGATAGGCATCTCCGGCCCGTCAACCTCAATCAGGCAGTTGTCTATACCCAGGGCATAGAGAGCCGACAGCGCGTGCTCCACCGTGGATATCCTCCAGCTGCCGTGCTCAAGCACCGTGCCGCGTTCGGTAGCCGACACATAATCGGCATACGCATGGTGCGTAGGCCTGTCCGGCAGATCGGTGCGGCACAGGCAAATGCCGTGGCTAGCAGCCGCCGGTTTGAACGTGGCGTGAATGAACACACCGGTGTGCAGACCTTTGCCTTCGAGCGTGAACGATTGTGCTAATGTATGTTGTTTCATTTGTCTCGTGTCAGTTGGTTGAGTTGGCGTTGCATCTCCGGCAGGTTCTTGAATACGACGGACGACTTGCGCCAGTTCATTGCATCGATGGCCGGTGAACCTTGATACGTACCGGCTTGGCGGATCGAACCTGCAGCACCGGCTTGTGCGCCGAGGATCACGTTGTCGGCGATGGTCAGGCGATTGGCTATGCCCACCTGCCCGGCCAGGATACAGTGTTTGCCTATTGTGCTCGAACCGGCTATACCTACCTGTGCGCACAGGAACGTCGAGTCGCCCACTTGCACGTTGTGTGCTACCTGAACGAGGTTATCCACCTTCACGTTCTTGCTGATGCGCGTCTCGCCCATCATCGCACGGTCGATAGTCGTGTTCGCACCTATCTCCACGTCATCCTCGATCACCACCGTGCCGATCTGTGGGATCTTGTGGTTCACACCATCAGCATCAGGTTCGAAACCGAAACCGTCAGCGCCGATCACACAGCCCGAATGGATAATACAATCCTTGCCCACCGAGCAGTGGTCGTAGATCTTTACGCCGGCATAGATCACCGTATTGTCGCCTATCGTCACATAATCGCCGATATACGCCTGCGGGTAGATCTGTACGCCCTGACCAATCTTTGCGCCTTTGCCGATATATGCGAATGTGCCGACATACACGTCATCGGGCAGGGTAACGCCCTCGGCTATGTAAGCGGGTTGCTCTATGCCGTGTTTGCGCGGCCTCAGAAACTCTGCCACGCCCTGTAGCAACGCGCCCATCGCCTGGCGTGCGTTCGGCACGAGGATAAGCGTGGCCTTGCATGTGAACGAAGCATCGTACAGGTCGCGCGTCAGGAGCACAACCGATGCTTCGGTGTCCGCCAAGGCGGGCAGAAACCGCTGGTCAGTCACGTACGACAGAGTGCCCGCCACGCCCTGCTCAATAGGACTGACGTCATGTACCTCAACGGCAGGATTGCCTACCACTTCGCCGCCCACAAAGGCTGCTATCTGTTCTGCGGTAAATTGCATAAGTGTTCGTTATAATTTTGCGTCCTCCGGATAGTAAAACAGGTACAACTTCTTTGGTTTGTATGTCAGCGTCTGGAGGTTCAGCATCTCCGAGGCCTCGGCAATGTTCCGTACCGTGCCGTCGTTGTATAATATATCTATGCTGTCGTCTTTCTCCGAGTAGGTGTTCGATGTCGATACATGTTCCTCAAAGAAGTACGATGCTTCGTCTTTCGGTATGCCGAAGCGTGTAACGTACTTGTTTACCAGTGCTTCGTGCTCCTCCGCGGTGAGCGGCTGTTCGAGCAGTTTGCCCTTGAATAGGCGCCTGTTTACAAACGCCTCGGCCAGCAGACGGAGAGTTGTATCCGGCTGTGCCTGCCAGGCCTTGATAGCCGACAGAATATCCGAATCGTCCAGCAATGCGTACTGCTGCAGAGCGTAACTGTCTTGTGCAAACACATCGCCCGTCATGTGCTGGTAGAGGAAGTAATGCAGTGCCGGCGGACAGAACAGTTCCACGCCGTCACGTGCCAACTGTTTGGCGCGCTCAAGGATCTTGATGAGCAGCTGCTCGGCTGCCACGCTGGTCTTGTGCAGGTAAACCTGCCAGTACATCAGTCGGCGGGCAATCAGGAACTTCTCCACCGAATAGATACCTTTCGCTTCGATCACCAGATGATCGTCCACAACATTCAGCATCTTGATCAGTCGCGCCGATGCCACACTGCCCTCGGTCACACCCGTAAAGAACGAGTCGCGGCAGAGGTAGTCCATCCGATCCATATCGAACTGCGAGGATATGAGCTGGTGAAGGAAGTGCTTTGGGTACTGGTTCTTGAAGATCGCTATAGCCGTATCCAGTGCGCCGTTCATCTCGCGGTTGATCTGCTCCATCATGATCAGCGACACATCCTCATGGGTGATACCCTCAATCAGGGTGTGCTCCATCACATGGGAGAACGGTGCATGGCCGAGGTCGTGCAGCAGGATAGCTATCCTTGCACCATTGGCCTCGTCGGCTGTTATGTCCACACCTTTCTGCCTCAGTGAGGCAATAGCGTCGCTCATCAGATGCATCGCACCTATCGAGTGCAGGAACCGGCTATGCTGCGCACCGGGATAAACGACATACGACAAGCCCAGTTGTCGTATGCGGTTCAGACGTTGCACATAGGGATGTTGCAGCACGTCATAAATGAGTTCGTTGGGTATGGATATGAACCCGAATACCGGATCGTTGATGATCTTGCGTTTGTTCGCCATAGGCTGCTGATTGCTGATAACTGAATACTTACAGCCGGTTATCCGAGGTATGTACGCAGCACCTTGCTTCGCGAGTTCATCGCGAGGTTGTGCAGCGCTTTCTCCTTGATCTGACGAACGCGCTCGCGCGTCAGGCCTTCCTCTACGCCGATCTCCTCCAGGGTCTTCTCTTGCACGCCTTCGCCCACGCCGAAGAACTTGCGCACGATGCGCTGCTCGCGTTCGCTGAGTGTAGCCAGTGCACGGTCGATCTCTTGGGTAAGCGACTCGCTGATCAGACCTCTGTCGGCGCGCGGCGAATCCTGGTTCTCCATCACATCGATCAGGCTGTTGTCCTCGCCGTCAACGAACGGTGCATCCATGCTCACGTGACGGCCTTGCATACGTAGCACCTCGGCGATCTTGTCGATAGGCATGTCCAACTCTTCGGCCAACTCCTCGGCCGACGGACGACGTTCAAACTCCTGCTCGAAACGCGAGTAGGCTTTCTGAATCTTGTTGAGCGAACCCACTTGGTTCAGCGGCAGACGGACGATACGAGCCTGCTCGGCCAACGCCTGCAGGATCGATTGGCGAATCCACCACACGGCATACGAGATGAACTTGAATCCTCTCGTTTCATCGAACTTCTCAGCGGCTTTGATCAAACCGCAGTTTCCTTCATTGATAAGGTCAGGCAGACTCAGTCCTTGGTTCTGGTACTGCTTTGCTACCGACACCACGAATCGGAGATTGGCGTTCACAAGTTGGTCACGGGCTGCCAGATCACCATTACGGATACGGCCGGCCAACTCCACCTCTTCCTCCACCGAGATCAGATCTTCGCGACCGATTTCCTGCAGAAACTTGTCCAGCGATTGCGACTCGCGGTTGGTGATTGATTTGGTAATTTTTAATTGACGCATGTATTATTGTAATAATCTTTGTCCTTTAACGCAATTTGCCGAAGGCGAGTGATTCGGCCGGGATTCGAACCCGGGACCCACAGCTTAGAAGGCTGTTGCTCTATCCAACTGAGCTACCGAACCGACCTGTTAGAGCAACGCTTCAACCAGCGGTTGCAGACGCGGCTTGGGCGTGTAACCTACACTGCGGTTAACCAACTCCCCGTTCTTGAAGAACAGCAGCGTCGGGATGTTCATGATGCCGAACTGCTCGCAGGTATCGGGGTTCTCGTCCACATTCAGTTTGCCGATGATGGCTTTGCCGTCATATTCGGCAGCCAGCTCGTCGATCACCGGATGCATCATTTTACACGGGCCGCACCAGGGCGCCCAACAGTCCACTACCAGAGGCTTGCCCTCTGCCAACAAACTTTTCAGGTTGGCATCTGTAATTTCTTGTACCATATTGTTGTGTGTTTTGATTTGTCTGTTTTGGGGCATAATTCACCTAATAATTACTAACAAAAATCGTGCCCAACAGCGTTTTGGCGCCATAAAACGATTGTATCGTCAACTCGTCATGTCAAATAGAGCCATTCGTGTCGTTTTGGCAGATATCCCGAAGCACAAGTGACGCAAGCATGTGACCGAAAATGGCAGTGATATGTGCCACCGTGCCGTTGACTTTTGTTTCTTGTCTCTCAACTCTTGTCTCATTGGGCAGAATCTCCTCGCTATAAACGCAGAGGAACTTCCGTTCGGGAAACTGCCCGAGATGTTTGAACTTTTGCCTGAGCACGCGTGCTAGCGGATCACCGGTAACCTTGCGGAAATCGGCTATCCGTATCTTCATCGGGTCGAATTTCCGCGCCGCGCCCATACTGCTGAACAGTTGCACATCCTTCAGACGCGTCACATTGTTGATCAGCAACGCTTTGTCGCCTATCGAGTCGATAGCATCGATCACATAATCATACTCCTCGAGCCGAAAACTCTCCGCCGTCTCGGCATTATACCGTCCGCAAATAGCGGTTATCTCTGCGTCGGGGTTGATGAGTTGCAGCCTTTGGCGCAGCACCTCAACCTTTGGTTGCCCGATTGTAGCGGTGGTTGCCATGAGCTGCCGGTTGATGTTCGAGGCTACCACCTCATCGCCGTCAACCATCGTCAGATAGTGGATACCCGACCGGACAAGCGTCTCCGCACACCACGAACCGACACCTCCCACACCGAAGATGATCACTCGTGCACCGGCAATCCGTTGCATCCGTTCTTTACCTAACAGCAGTTCGGCGCGGTTGAAAATATCTTTGTTGTATTTGTCCAACTTCATCGGGGGTTTATCGGGTCATTATCGAGCCATTATCGAGAGTGTTTCGGGATTACCGCAGTTGTTAGTGCAGTTTGTTCAGTCGTTCTGCATCGAGTCGCAGCAGTACAGCCAGCAATAGCGTGAAACTGATCATCGACGAGCCGCCGTAGCTGAAGAACGGCAGCGGGATACCGATCACGGGCAACAATCCTAACACCATGCCGACATTGATCGTCAAATGGAAGAAGAATATACTTGCCACGCAATAGGCATAGATCCGCGAGTAGTTGTCGCGTTGGCGTTCGGCGATGAAGATCAGCCGCAGGATAAATATCAGATACGCCATCAGCAGTCCCGCCGAGCCGATGAATCCCCATTCTTCGCCCACGGTGCAGAAGATGAAATCGGTATCCTGCTCCGGCACAAAGCGGAGTTTGGTTTGTGTTCCTTTGAGGAATCCTTTGCCGGTGAACTGTCCCGAACCGATGGCGATGAGTGATTGGTTGACGTTATATCCCGCACCTGTCGGGTCGTCCTTCAGTCCTAACAAAACCTCAATACGCGTGCGCTGGTGCGGTTGCAGCACTTTGTTGAACACCATAGCACAAGCTTCGCAGAACACCAGCGAAACGGCGATATACGCCGTAACCATCAACAGTGAGAAGTGCCGGCGGTAGATGACCACCGCGGTGAAATACGCTAGCGCTATCACCAGAGCGATGAGCGAAACGATATTGAAGTTCACCGTGTGCCAAACGTTGATGATCAGTCCGGCAGCGTAAGCCAATGCCACTATTCCGACGAGCACCAGCGCCTGTTTCCAGTCCTGTTCGCGAATCCACGCAAAACCTACTACCACGGCCATTAGAATGAGATAACATAGCAATATGCCTACATTACCTTCGCCCCATGGCAGCGGCACTCCGCCGAAACGGATCGAGCAGATGAACAGCAGTGCGAACGACAGACCGCCGGATATCACGTAGCCCGACATACCGAACCGGTAGAACATAATCATCAGCGATGCGAACACCAGCGCCGAACCGGTCTCACGCTGCCAGACCATAATGATTCCTGCAGGCACGACGAGCAGCAGGAACGGAACAAGCAAATCGCGCCACGAACGTACGCGATAATCGTAGCGACCCATATACTTCGCCAGCGCCAGGGCGGTGATCATCTTCGCCAGTTCTGCCGGCTGGAACTTCAAAGGCCCCAAGTCGATCCATGACAGCGATCCTTTGGTGTCATGGGCAAGGAACGGTGTGATGAGCAGCACCAGCAGCCAGCCGGCGTACAACAGATAGGCGATAACCTCGTAGGTCTTGCCTTCGATGAACAGAACCGCCAAGCCCAACACACACGCTATGCCCAGCCAGAGAAACTGCTTGCCGGCACGGTTGCTCAGGTCGAACAGCGACGTCTGATCGAAGGTGTAACTTGCGCCGTAGATGTTCAGCCAGCCGAACAGGGCAATCCCCAGAAAGAGGAAGATCGTCCACCAGTCAAGTCCTGCTATGATACTGTTGTTGCGTGTCATTGTTGTTCCGAAGGATGTTCAAGCACGGCATTAACCATCTTGTTGTATATATGTTTGCGGCGGATCGTGCCGGTCAGATACTGCTCCATCATCAGTGAGGCGACAGGCGCTGCCCATGTGGCACCGAAGCCCGCGTTTTCCACAACCACTGCCACGGCGATCTTCGGCTTATCCATCGGTGCGAAACCGATGAAGATAGCGTGATCTTTGCCGTGAGGGTTTTGTGCCGTGCCGGTCTTGCCGCACATCTGCAGAGAGTCGATATTGTACCACCGGCCTGTGCCGTTAGTCATCACCAGGTGCATGCCTTGCGCGGTAAGTGAGAACCACGTCGTGTCCATACCTGTCTCGTGCCTGAGTGACGGATCGTTGGTCAGTTCGGTGTTCAAGTGTGGAGTGATGTAGTACCCGCGATTGGCAAGTGTGGCGGCTTGATTGGCGAGTTGCAGAGGCGTAGCAAGCACCTCACCTTGACCGATACTCAGCGAACGGATAGTGACGGCTTTCCAGCCTTTCTCGCCGTACGTGCGGTTGAACAGGCGCTCCGTAGGAATAGCGCCACCGGCTTGCTCGCCTATATCCGTGCCTTCGAACCGTTGCCCGAGACCGAACTTCAGCACATCGTTGCGCCAGAGGTTGTACCGCTTGCGGAAGGTAATATTGTTGTTGCCGAAGCCGTCGCGCTGCAGCATGTCGCGGAACGCGCAGTAGAAGTACGGGTTACAGCTCTGCTCGATTGCCCCTAACAGACTGACGGGCGAACCGTGGTGGTGCGTACACTTGATCGGTGTGGTCGATGGTCCGGAACACGGGTACTTCGTGTTCGGTGTTATGCCGCCTTCCTGCAGACAGACAACGGACTGGATAGTCTTGAACGTCGATCCCGGCGGATACATCGCCTGTGTAGCACGGTTGATGAGCGGTTTGCTCGGGTCGTTCAGCAGGCGGTTGTACTGAGCCGAACGCTGCTTGCCCACCAATATCTCCGGATTCCACGTCGGCGAAGAGGCCAATGCCAGAATCTCGCCCGTGGCAGGTTCGATGGCAACCACACTGCCTACCTTGCCTTGTAGCATCTGTTCGGCCAGGGCTTGCAGCTGAATATCCAGCGACAGATGCAGATCGGTGCCTGTCACGGCCTCAACATCCTCTGCGCCGTCGTGATAGGAGCCTTGTATTCGTCCGCGCGAATCGCGCATGATAATCTCTACACCTTTCGTTCCGCGCAGACGTTGCTCGTAGGTTCGTTCCAATCCGTCACGTCCGGAGTAGTCGCCTGCCTGATAGTAATCGTCGCGATCGATATCCGCCTGCGATACCTCGCCTACCGAACCTAAGATATGTGCGGCGTATGGGTAGGAGTAGCCGCGCAGCGTACGTTTGCGGATGCCTGCACCGGAGAACTTGTACGAAGTCTCGCGCAGCGAGGCAACATCTTGCTTGGTGAGTTGTGCCATGAAGATCTGCGGCGTGTAGGTTGAGAACCCCCGGTTCTTCCGCTTGTCCTTGATCGCGGCTATGCGTTGCTCAAATTCCAGACTGTCTATACCTAGACACTGGCAGAACGCAACGGTATCAAAACCGTGGCGCATCTCCTGCATGATAAGTGTAACTTCGTAGATAGGCTGGTTGAATACGAGCAGCTCGCCGTTGCGGTCGTATATCAGTCCGCGCGATGGATAAATAACCTGCCTGAGTAGCGCGTTGGAGTCGGCTTTCTGCTTCTGCGACTGATCGATGATCTGCAACCAGAACAAACGGATGATAAATACCATCACAACGAGCACTACGGCTCCTGAGATGATATACGCTCTTCTGCTGTAAGGGTCGTTAGTCATTTACCGTTTGGGCGTTTAGGTATTCTTGCGCAGGTACTCAAGCATCAGAATGAGGGCATAACTGAACAGGCTGCTCAGGATGATTTGCAGCAGTGTGTAGCCGAAATGGCTGAAGGTGAATGCCTCCAGCAGGAAGATTATCAGATGGTGCACCACCACCAGCACTGCCAGCATCTGCATATAGTTCGCCGGGCCGATTGACTGGAGCGTGATGGCGCCTTTCATTCGCTCGATGTCCTGCACATACCGTGCCACGAGTAGTGGCCGCAGATAGGCAATCATCACGCAACCTGCCATGTGAATACCCGGTGCGTGAGTGAACAGATCCATCACCATACCGATAGCCGCGCCTATGAACATCTGCGCCCAGCGGGGCAGCTCGATAGGCATGAGCAGTATAGCCCACAGATAGATGAACGGATGCACCAGTCCCAGCCAATGCAGGTTATCGAGCAAGAGCACCTGTAGGAACAGGAGCAGCAAGAATAGTCCTATGTACTTGAGCCAGTCAATCATTGTATCGAGTCTAATTCGGCGCGGTGGGCGTAGCGGAGGATATGAACGGTGCGCAGTGAGTTGAAATCCGTAGCAAGACGTACATCAATATCGTAGTACGAGTCACCCTCGCCCAGCGATACGTCCGATACAACGCCTACCGGCATGTTCGCAGGGAAGATGGCACTCATGCCGCTGGTGACGATCGTGTCGCCGATCTGCACATCCACATGCCGCGCCACATCTTCGAGACTGGCGGTGTGGATATCCGGTACGTGCCAGTGCAACGTAGCCATGTAGTCGTTCTTTTGGATCATCGAGGAGATGAACAGCCCCTCGTGGATGACCGGTGCCACCACGGCAAAATGCGTGCTGACGGACTGAACGACACCTACTATGCCGTCCTTGCCTATCACGCCCTGGTCAGGTGCAATGCCGTCGCGGCGGCCTTTGTTCAGGGTGATGTAGTTGTGATGCCTGTCATCGCTGAACGCTATGACGCGCGCCGGTACAAACGAATAATCCAAGTCTGCGCAGATGTAGGGAGACTCCTCCGAAGCAAGTGGCGTCCGTTGCCGTGTCGTTGCCGTGTCGTTATCGTGTCGTTGCCGTGTTTGGTCGTTGAGCAGCTCGAAAATCTCGGCGTTCAGTCGGGCATTTTCCTCAAGGAGTTGTTCGTTATCGGCGCGCAGACGGAAGTACGAGGCGATGTTGTTCACTACGAGTTGCACGCTGCCGGTCACGGCGTTTGCTGCGCCGGAGGCTGCAATCTGCTGGTACTTGTTGCCACGGATAACGAGAATAAATGCAACAACTTCCAAGCCCACAAGGAGCAGGAAGTTGCTGTAGCGTAGTATCAGTTGCAGCAAGTTTCGCATTGATAATTAAAAATGCAAAATTAGAGATTTGCAATTGATAATTATCGGATGAGGAATCCGAAGCGGTCGTAGTTCTTCAGGGCGATGCCTGTGCCTCGTGCTACGGAGAGCAGCGGAGCCTCAGCCACATGGAACGGGATAGTGATCTTGTCCTCCAGACGCTTGGCCAGGCCGTGAAGCAGTGCGCCACCGCCGGCGAGGTAGATACCGCGCTCCACAATATCTGCGTATAGCTCGGCCGGTGTAGCCTCCAGGGCTGCCAATACGGCTTGCTCGATACGCGAGATGGATTTTTCGAGGCAGTGGGCGATCTCCTGATAACTTACCTGTACCTTCATCGGCAGAGCGGTCACCTTGTTCGGTCCGGTAACGAGGTAATCCTCGGGAGCATCTTCGAGTTCGGGCAGGGCAGCGCCTACGGCGATCTTGATGCGCTCGGCTGTCGGTTCGTCGATACGCATGTTATGCATACGGCTCATGAAGTCGATGATGTCGCGGTTGAAGTCGTCGCCGGCAGTCTTGATGGACTTGTTGGCCACGATGCCGCCAAGGGAGATAACGGCGATCTCTGTTGTACCGCCACCTATATCTACCACCATGCAGCCTTCGGGTGCTTCGACGTCGATACCTATACCGATAGCTGCGGCCATCGGTTCGTAAAGCATGTAGATCTCACGTCCGCCGGCATGTTCGCAACTGTCACGCACGGCACGGATCTCAACCTCCGTACACCCCGAAGGGATACCTACTACCATGCGAATGGCGGGAGTGAACAGACGGTTCTTCTGAGGAATCATCTTTATCAGGCCGCGGATCATCATTTCGCAAGCCTGGAAGTCGGCAATCACGCCTTCTTTGAGCGGACGTACAGTGCGAATCTGCTGACTGCCGCGGCCGATCATCTGTTGTGCCTTGCGGCCTACGGCGAGACACTTGTTGTCAGCCACGGAGATGGCTACCACACTTGGCTCGTTTACTACTATCTGATCCTCATACATGATGAGGGTGTTGGCTGTGCCAAGGTCTATTGCAATCTCTTGCGTAAAGGAGAATAAAGCCATAATTTGTTTAGAGTTTAGCGCCCTATGGGCTGTTTAGAGTTTGGAGTTATACGGGATCAATGGCCTGTGCGATGGAGTTGGCTATCTCGGCCATCTCATTGGCAGAGAGCTGGAGCTTGGGATTGGTAAACAGCATATCCTTCTCCGAGTTCAGCGGCACAAGGTGAATATGCACATGATTCACTTCCATACCCAGCACAGCCACGCCTACGCGCTTGCAGCCTGTCGCCTTCTTGATGCCCGCGGCAACCTTCTTGGCAAAAACCATAAGGTCGGCCAACAGCTCATCGTCAAGGTCGAAGATATAATCCGCCTCGGGTTCGGGCAGCTTGGGGATGACCAGGGTGTGACCTTTCACCAGCGGGTTGATGTCCAGGAACGCATAGCAGCGCTCGCTCTCCGCTACCTTGTAGCTGGGGATGTCACCATTGATGATGCGTGTGAAGATAGTCATAATTACAAGGAGATTTCGAGGATTTCAAGTTCAAGAGTGCCTGCGGGAACGCTGACCTGCGCCACTTCGCCTACTTTCTTGCCCAGCAAGCCTTTGGCGATAGGTGTGGTGGAAGCGATCTTGCCCTCGGCGATGTTTGCCTCACCTTCGGTCACGATCTGATAGATCTTCTCAGCCCCATTCCTCTTATTACGTACGCGTACGCGGGTGAGGATCTGCACCTCATCGGTGTTGATAGCTGTTTCGTCAATGATGCGCGCATCCACGATCTTGCTCTTCAAGATAGCGATGCGTGTTTCAAGATGTCCTTGCTCCTCTTTGGCGGCGTCGTACTCGGCGTTCTCGCTCAAGTCTCCTTTGTCGCGTGCCTCGGCGATCGCCGCAATCACACGCGGACGTTCAACGCTCTCCAGGAAGGACAACTCTTCTTTTAGTTTTTGCAGACCATCTGCAGTCATGTAAGTTGTTGCCATATAATTTTTAGTATTTTCTATTCAATACTTCCGAGGCAATGAAGGCCTTGCGGAACGTGTCAGGATCGCTGAGGTCGAACAGCTCATCCGCTGCCTCTTCCACCACCGTCTGCGGCGCGGTTTCATGCGCCTTGGCACTTGCCGTCAGGTGCTCCATATGCGCCTGCGCCTTGCCTTGGTTCTTAGCCTTCTTCTTTGCCATAATTCACAATATTAAAGCGACGCAAGTAGCTTGCATCGTTGACAATTTTTCGTAAAAACACAAAACAAAAAAGTCTTCACAGCGAAGGTGTTTTCCTGATGGTTTGAAAAACAACAGGAAACTTCCCAGCCTCCTGTTGCCATTAAACCTAAACCTTAACTATGAAAATTTTATTTGTTTTCGAGTGCAAAGGTAATACTTTTATTTTAATTATGCAAATATTTTCGCAAAAAAATGCACTTTTTCTTCTTTTTTTTGTGTTTTTAGCGAAAAACGCCTGTTTTTACTCGAGCAGTACTTTGAAAATGCGATGAATTTTTCGCTATTCATCGACCGGTTCACCCTTGAGTGTGGCGGCCGTGGCGGAGAGAATCTTGACTTTTACGAACTCCCCGATATGTCTCCCCTGACGCGGAAAAACAACGGTCTTGTACTGCGATGTACGTCCGAACATATCATCGTGGCTGCGCTTGGAGTAACCCTCAACGAGCACCTCAACTGTCTTGCCTACCTCGCGCAGGTTGCTCTCGAGCGACAGGGTGTTCTGCAATGCGATGATCTCGTTCAGACGACGCACCTTCTCTTCCTCGCTGATGTTGTCGGGCAGGTGCTTCTGCGCGTATGTGCCGGGACGTTCGGAGTACTTGAACATGAACGCTGTGTCGAACCCGACCTCACGCATCAGGCTCAGTGTCTGGCTATGATCTTCCAGGGTCTCGTTGTGGAAACCGCAGAACACATCCGTACCGATAGTCGCGTCAGGCACGATGCGGCGGATGGCTGCAATGCGCTCCAAGTACCACTCGCGTGTGTACTTGCGGTTCATGAGTTTGAGGATCTTGTTGCTGCCGCTCTGCACGGGCAGATGGATGAACTTGCAGATGTTCCGATTGTCGGCAATGACATGCAAGGTCTTGTCGCTCATATCCTTCGGGTGCGAGGTCGTGAAACGGATGCGCATGTCCGGTACAGTCTGAGCCACTGTTTGCAGCAGATCGGCAAAATCAATCACTTCGCCGTCTTTCTCCCAACGGTAGGAATTGACGTTCTGCCCGAGCAGGGTGACCTCCTTGTAGCCGCGGCGTTGTAAGTCGAGCACCTCGGCACATATACTGTTTATATCGCGCGAGCGTTCGCGTCCGCGGGTATAAGGTACGACGCAATACGAGCAGAAATTGTTGCAGCCGCGCATGATACTTACGAAGCCGGATATCTGCTTACCCAAACGTGCCGGCAGCACATCGGCATAGGTCTCGGTAGTGCTGAGCTGCACATTGATTGCCTGATGACCTTGCTCGCACTGAGCGATGAGGTTCGGCAGATCAAGATACGCATCCGGTCCGGCTACGAAGTCCACCTTGTAATCGCGCAGCAGCTCTTCGCCCATTCGCTCGGCCATACAGCCGATCACACCGATCATACGGCGCTTATGGTGCTTGCCTCCGGCAAGCTCCTGCAGGCGGTGCTGTACGCGCTGCTCAGCGTTTTCGCGGATGGAACAGGTGTTCAGCAGGATGATATCCGCCTTGCCGAGATCGTCGGTATATTCGGCATCGGTGGTCTGCAGGATAGCTGCCACCACTTCGCTGTCAGCCACGTTCATCTGGCATCCGTAGGTCTCTATGTAGAATGTCTTCGACATGTAGTTCGATCAATTAAACCATCAGCCTGTACGCTTTCGGTGTAACCGAAGCGTGGGTCTTGAAGAACCGGTTGAAGAACGCCACATTATCGAAGCCCAGCGACAGCGCTATCTCCTTGACTTGCAGGTTCGTAAGTTTGAGTTTTGCCTTGGCGTCAGTGATGATCGCCTCAACGATCAGGTCGCCCGCGGTCTTGTCGCTCACCTGCTTGATCGTAGCGCACAGGTGCGGCAGCGTGATGTGCATCGTTTCGGCGTACTTCGACACATGATGCCACTCGTGGTAATGCTTGAGCACGAGGTTGCAATACTCGTAGTAGATCTCGTTCTTGCGGTCTTGCGGACGAAGAGTGGTCTCCGATTGCGCACGGAAGAATCCGTTGTATGTCATCTGGAAGATGTTATATACGTTCACCATCTTCTCGGTGTTCAGCAGCGACGGCGTGCAGTTCGAAGCATCGATCAGCAATTTGCATGTGTTCACCATGATCCCCGCTTGCTCGGCTGTGAGCGTGACGATAGGCGAATGCATGTGCATCGCGTTGGCCGTGAGGCGCGTCTGGAAGGTGTTCTTCTCCATAAACGATGAGCTGAACAGTACGTAGTACACCAGCGCATCCTCGGAGAACTCGTGTATCAGCAGAAACGAACCGGACTCCAGCAGGAGAGCGTCGTTCGCATGGAAGTCGTATTGCGTTACATTGATTGTTGCGCGGGCTGTGCCACGAGCCAGAATGGCAAACACCGTACACTGAATCTTACACGGATAACGGCCGTACTCGTTCATAATCCTGCCGCTGGCATCACCGATCAGGTAATCCTTCGGGCAGTCTAACAATGGGATAGTATTGTCTTGCATAAGTAGTAATGTATAAATCTCCTGCTTTCGTTAAGCGAAAGCGACTGCAAATATACGAAAATATATTTAATTTTAAGCATATCCTTAAAAAAAAGCACGTTTTTGATGTCCAAAACGTACTTTTTGTAAGATAGTCCTTAAAAACAGAGCATTTATTCCGGTTGGTTGTACCAATTCTCGAGTTGCTCGTTGAATGCGCGTCGCTCCAGTTTCGACCACTCGCGCAGGCTGTCAGTCATATCCTCGAAGTGCATCGTTACGTGCCGCCGCAGGGTAGGGCGGGTCTTCTGTTTGCTGAACCAGCTGTCGTCCAGACCCGTTGTGCGCAGCATAATCACGCGCACGCCTGCGTACGTTTCCTTATTTTCAGGTGCGAACAGTCCTTGGCACACCTCGTACGCCAGGCGCCGGTTGCCTATGTGCTCCACGGGCTTGCGGCGTATATGTCCGGAGGGGTAGAACAGTAGATCATCGCCGTTGGCGAGCGCTTGCAGGGCAGTGGCGGTCAACTGGCGCGCCTTGGCAGCACTTTGTTCGCGATTGTCAGCCGATGTGGCGGGTAAGTCCGGCACGATGATCGCACCGGCCAGATTGAGCGCCCAGCGCGATATAGGTTTGCGGAAGAATGCCTCATCGGCCATCGGACGGAGAATAACGTTAGGGAACTCTGCACACAGCATCACCGGCTCAACATATGCCGGATGGTTAGGCAGCACCAGATGTGTGCGGCCGTCGCGAAGCAGCTCATCGCCCTCCGTGCGGATAGCATAGTGCAGATGCATCAGCCATCTGGTGAATTTCGCTACTTGTATGCGCGTCATTGTCCGATGCCTCAGTTATGCAAAATCGATGATGTGGTGGATAGAGATGATACCGATGATCTCTTCAGTATCGGGGGTGGGTGTTACGGCGAGGGTGGTGATATTATAGCGATCCATGATCGCGAGTGCCTCGGAGAGCAATGCATCTTTGGCTATATGCTTGTAGCTCGGTGTCATGATATCCGCTGCCGTTATATGCAGATCGTCGAACTTCTGAATGGCGCGTCTGAGATCGCCGTCGGTGATGATACCTACGCACTTGTTCTGCCTGTACACCATCGTCATGCCGAGGTGGTGCGCGGTCATCTCACAAACGAGCTCGCGGAAAGGCGTGTCGGTATATACGCGCGGCACGGACGGGTACATGTGGTTCTCCACGCGTCCCAGGAGCTTGCGTCCGAGTGCGCCTCCCGGATGGTACACGGCGAAGTTCTCCGCTTGGAAGTGCCGTTTCTCCATCAAGCATACCATCAGCGCGTCGCCCATCATCAGCGTAGCGGTGGTGGATGTAGTAGGTGCGAGACCCAGCGGGCAGACCTCTTTGTCCACATGTACCGACAGCACCAGATCGCAGCGCTGAGCCAAGGGTGATTGCAGGTCGCCGGTCATAGCTATCAGGCGGCAACCCATCTGATGAAGCGGATCGATCACAGCCAGGATCTCGTTCGTAGCGCCGCTGTTGCTCACGAGCAGCACTACATCGTCGGCGCACACCATACCTAGATCGCCGTGTACCGCTTCGGCGGCATTGACGAAGATTGCCGGTGTGCCGGTCGAGGCAAACGATGAAGCGATCTTCCGGCCGATGAGTCCGGTCTTGCCTATACCCATCACCACAACCTTGCCCTTGCAGGCGTACAATAGATCAACCACTGATGCAAAATGTTCATCGATATGCTCGGCGACCTTGGTCAGTTCGCCTATCTCCTGTTGGAAGATCTCTTTGGCTCTATTGATGACTTTAGTCATAGTTGCTTGGCAAGTGTGTCAAAGGCTTTTGCCTGGGTGAGTATAGCGCGTATGTCGCTGAGCCGCACTTGGTTAGCGGCGTCGCTGATAGCGCGATCGGGGTCGGGGTGAACCTCTAGAAACAACCCGTCAATACCTACCGCCAGAGCGGCACGCATCAGCGGTGGCACCAGTTCGCGGTTGCCGCCTGTTATGCCTTGCTGAGATGAGGGCTGCTGCACGGAGTGTGTGGCATCGAAGATGATAGGGCAGCCGTACTCGCGCATCCTGACCAGCGAGGTCATATCAACCACCAGGTTGCCGTAGCCGAACGACGAGCCGCGCTCGGTCAGCCAGACCTTGCCTTCGGGAGCCACCTCGCGGCACTTCTGTATAGCGCCGCGCATGTCCCAAGGTGCCATGAACTGGCCTTTCTTGATGTTCACTGTCCGGCCTGTGCGGGCTGCGGCTTGCAGCAGATCGGTCTGACGGCTGAGGAACGCCGGGATCTGCAGCACATCGGCCACCTCGGCTGCCGGAGCACACTGATAGCTCTCGTGCACATCCGTCACGATAGGCAGTCCGTAACGCTCCTTGACCTCGGCCAGTATGCGCAAACCTTCACGCATCCCCACGCCTCGCTCGGAGGATGAGGATGTGCGGTTGGCTTTATCGAACGATGATTTGAAGTACAGCGGTATGCTCTGATCACGGCATACTTGCTGCAACTCGGCGGCTGTGTCCAGCACCATCTGTTCGCCTTCTATAGCACACGGCCCGGCAATCAGGAACATAGATTAGTGCTTGTAAGCTTTGAACCAGTCGATAGAGGTGACACCTGTTCCCTTCACGCCTTCCGGCAGGAATGCGATAACCGTCGGGAAGAGTTTCGTGCCGAGTTTGTTGGCTGTACGGGCTACTTCCTGGTCGTTGACAAACCATGTGATATCCGATGAGGTGATAACCACCGTATAGATGTACTCGTGGTTCTCCTTTATACCTTCCACTACGGTCTGCTCCTCAAACTTATCGTAAGTAGCACCTACGGTAACCTTGCTTCCGTCCCACTGTGCGATACGCAGGATAGGCAGACGGTTCTCGCTCATCAGGCAGATAGCACCGTTGGCCTTGCCGCCGAACGCAGCCTTGACTTGGAACATACCTTCTTCGGCGCGGAAAGTATCGGCAGTCTGGATCACATCGCCGGTAAACTCAAAGTCCTTCATGATGAAACCTTTCTTCTGGTCCCATGCCGGACGAGTAACATGCTCGCTCTTGACAGATACAGTCAGGTGACCGTCGCCGGTGCAGCTGACGTTGCGTCCGTCGTTCATGGCAGCCTCCTCGTTGGCATACGAGTGGTTGGTCTTGAAGATCTTGTTAGAGAACACAAATCCTGCTCTCCACGGGCTGTCGGACATTCTGTTCCACTGGCATGCATCGGCAAACATCTCTTTGTACGACTCATTCTCCTCGATCTTCTTCGGGTCTTGTGCGAGGAAGAACGAGATGTCCGACGAGTCTTTCAGTGCCTGATACTTGCCGTCCTGCTGGCTCTGGAGGGTGGTGTACCAACGTTTGGGGTTCTTCCAGAAGTGGTTGCGGTCGCGGAACTCCGTGTTGTTCACGATCTCACGCAGACGGTAGTACTCTTTCACCTCTTCCGAGTTCTGGTGAATCATGTAACGGCGTACAGCAAACGAGTTGCCGAGACGTTGCATCTGCCTCAGACGCGGATCGGCCTTTATTGCCTCGGGATCTTTGAGCTTGGCAAAGTCACTGGTGTCGGCAAAGTGCACGTACTCCTGCACTTTACTCATGCCACGGTAAATCTTGAACCAACGAACGTGGTGACTGTTCTTCGCACGGTTGTAGGCGGTGATGAGTCTGTACTCCTCGCGGTCTTTGTACTTGGTTGTTAACAGCTCTTGTTTGTAATCTTGGAACTCTTTTGTCTCCACGATCTTCTGGAGGTCGCGGAATTCAGCCAGTTCAGCCGACTGCTCGATGTCGCGGTAGCGGCGAACAGTGATACTCATCTGGCGGATATTCTCCTCCATCTGCTTGGTTGTCAAGGTTTCAGCCTTGAGTTGCGTAACATGTTTCATACGTATGATTTTGTTTAATTATTATCGTTTGTTAGTGCTTCGTATAGCTCTGCCAGCGTATTGACGTACTTCGGTGCATAGGCTTCCTGTTGCGGCAGGAACCGGAGAGCCCGCATATCTTCTGCCTCGCGGCGTATACCATTGTAGAAGCCTTTGTAGTTGAGGATGTATATCGGCTTCTTGTGTTCGCCTACGGTGCCTGATGCTATGACGTCGTACATCTCGTCGAGCGTGCCGTACGAGCCCGGCAGACAAACGAAGCAGTCGGCTATCTCGCGCATCGTCTGCTTGCGCTCGGCCATCGAACTGACTATATGCAGTGTTGTGCAGTTCTGTGCCAGCCGTCCGGCGGAGATGATCCGTTGCGGCACAACACCTGTCACCTCACCACCTGCCTGCCTGGCTGCATTGCTCGTGCGTGTCATTAGCCCGCCCGTAGCACCGCCATACACCAATGTGTGACCGCTTTGGGCAATCCATTTGCCGAGTTCATCCCCGAGTCTTAGATATTCCTCGGGAATCGTATCCTTCGCACTGCAATAGACCGCAATCCGCATTAGGCATCTATTTTTGCATAGGTGGCATTCTGCTCGATAAACTCGCGACGCGGCCCAACCTCATCGCCCATCAGCATCGATATGATGCGGTCAGCCTCGGCAGCGTTCTCGATGGTTACTTGCTTGAGCATGCGGCGCTCGGGATCCATCGTGGTTTCCCACAGCTGCTCGTCACTCATCTCACCCAGACCTTTGTAGCGCTGCGTCTTGATCTGCTTCTCGTCGCCATTGCCGTACTTCATGATGAAGTCGTGACGCTGCTGGTCATTCCAGCAGTACTCTTTCGTGCCACCCTTTGAGCACAAGTACAGCGGTGCCATGGCGATGTACAGGTGACCCTGTTCGATCACTTCCTTCATGTGACGGAAGAACAGCGTCATGATCAGCGTAGCGATATGCGCACCATCGACATCGGCATCGGCCATGATAATCACTTTGTGGTAACGTATCTTGCTCAGGTTCAGCGCTTTCGGGTCGTCTTCCGTGCCGAAGGTGATGCCTAGTGCGGTGAAGATGTTCCGCACCTCTTCCGACTCAAACACCTTGTGCTCCATCGCTTTCTCCACGTTCAGGAT
>DBYS01000020.1:46374-60195 GCA_002310195.1 Bacteroidales bacterium UBA1180 | reverse complement strand
CCTGCCGAGTCACCCTCGACGAGGAACAGCTCACACTCAGCCGGGTCTTTCGATGCGCAGTCAGCGAGCTTGCCCGGCAGACCGCCACCGCTCAGCGGCGACTTCCTCAGCACGCTCTGACGTGCGTTACGTGCGGCTATACGTGCTTGGGCGGCGAGGATCACTTTCTCCACGATACGCTTGGCATCGTCGGGGTTCTCCTCCAGGTAGTTCTGCAGAGCCTCAGCCACTGCGGAGTTAACCATGCCGGCTACCTCGGAGTTGCCGAGCTTGGTTTTGGTCTGACCTTCGAACTGCGGCTCAGCGACCTTCACGCTAATAACTGCCGTCAGGCCTTCGCGGAAGTCGTTCGGATCGATGGTCGAGTTGCCGTCTTTGTCCTTGAGTTTGGCTTTCTCGAGCATCTTGCTGTCCTCGGCGTACTTCTTCATCACGCGGGTGAGCGCAGCGCGGAAACCTGCCACGTGCGTACCGCCCTCGATCGTATTGATATTATTGACGTACGAGTGAACGTTCTCGTTGAAATCGGTGTTGTAGATCATCGCTACCTCCACCGGTGTGCCGTACTTGTCGGTATTCAGATGGATCACCTCGCTGATCAGCGGTGTGCGGTTGTTGTCGATGTAACGCACGAACTCCGACAGACCCTTTTCCGAATAGAATTCCTCCTTCTTGCAGCCGATCTCCTTCGTGCCGTCCTCGTGTACAGTCTCCACCTGCACACGCTTATCCTTGAGCACGATCTTGATGCCAGCGTTCAGGTATGCGAGCTCACGCATACGGTTAGCGAGTATATCCCACTGATAGACGGTCTCGGTAAAGATCGTGTCATCCGGCCAGAACTGTACAAACGTACCGGTCTTGCGCAGCTCCCAGTTGCCCGTAGCCTCCTCCTCGGTGATCGTGTGCACCGGAGCCAGCGGCTTGCCCTTGGCGTAATCTTGCGAGTGGATGGCGCCCTGACGGTAAACCTCCACGTGCATCTTCGACGAGAGCGCGTTCACGCAGCTCACACCTACGCCGTGCAGACCGCCGGAAACCTTGTAACTATCCTTGTTGAACTTACCGCCGGCGTGGAGTACGGTCATCACGACCTCCAGGGCACTCTTGTGCTCCTTCGGGTGCATGTCAACAGGTATACCGCGACCGTTATCCTGTACGGTAATCGAGTTATCTTGTTCGATATGTACGGCTATCTCGTCGCAGAACCCTGCCAGGGCCTCGTCGATCGAGTTATCTACCACCTCATACACCAGGTGGTGAAGACCTTTCTGCGAGATATCACCGATATACATTGCCGGGCGTTTGCGCACCGCTTCCAATCCCTCAAGCACTTGGATACTTGAGCCATCATACTTCTCCTCCTGCAGTTCTGCAGTTTGTGATTGCATTTCTTGTTCTTGCATTATTTTGTGTGTTATTTTTCAGTTATACCAAAAAGCGTACAAAGATACGAAAAAAAAATGACAAATGCAAGCGTTTTGTCATTTTTTTTTCATTTAAGGGCAAAAATATACTATTTTTGTCCTAATCGGTCAAGATGGCACAGCATCAGGCTGCCGTCTTCGCGTCGAAGATGCATGCCGTTGCCTTCGCAGTAGTCAAAGGCTTTGCAGTCCTTGCACGGCTCGAGTTTGCGCATCCAGCTGCGGTCGCGGTAGGGCTTGAATCCGTGCTCCCACACATCCCAGAACGAGTCTTTGTAGATGTTGCCCTGGTAGTACTTCCCGCGTATGCTTGTGCAGGCGGATATGCTGCCGTCGATCAGTATCGATGCTACGCTCAGTCCGGCGGCGCACTGGTACAGATGGTCGCGCACCTTGCCCTCGTAGCTGCCCAGATACCCCTCGCAGGAGTACGACACATGTCGTCCGGCTGCCCGCTCGGCTGCGATGAAATCCATCAGTTGGCGGAACTGCTCGTCCGTCAGGATCAGTTCGGGGTTCTCTGCCGCACGCCCCATCGGATCGATGCCGAATACGCGCCAGTCGCGCACGCCGAGGCTCCATAGCAGGTCGCGTATGGCCGGCAGATGACCGATTGTACGCTGGTTGGCGCAGGTCACTACGTCCCACGTCAGCCGCTTCTCTGCCGCACAGAGCTTGATTGCCCGGCATGCGCCCTCGAAGGCCAGCGGGTGCTGGCGGAGCCACACATGGTCTTCCTCCAGGCCGTCCAGCGATACGGTTATGGAGCGCAATCCGGCTTTCCGGAGTTCGCGGAACCGTGCCTCCGTCAGTGCCAGACCGTTCGTGACCATACCCCACGGATAGCCGCGGTCGTACAGTGCGCGGCCTATCTGCGGCAGATCCTTGCGCATCAGCGGCTCGCCGCCGGATATGATCACCATCACTTTGTGGGGATCGACATGAGGCGTCACCTCGGTGTCGATCACATGCAGGAAGTCCTCTGCAGGCATGTCGGGCGTTGTGACCGATGCCACGCAGTCGCTGCCGCAATGCAGGCAGTGGACGTTGCAGCGCAAGGTCGATTCCCAGAACAGCTGCTGCAGCGGATGCAGCTCTTTCAGGTTCTTCCTGCGCCACCGTTCGAGACGCAAAGCCAGTCGTATTCTCAGATCCATCGTTTAGAATCGTATAGTCATTCCTACGCCGTTGCCTGTCAGTCCGAGTGCAAGCTCCACATCGGGCTCTACGCATTGGCTGTTGTAGGTATCCACGCTCTTGTTCATTCGTTTGTAGCCCACTGTCAGCAGCGGTACGGAACTGATCAGTGCCGCGCCGGCAAGCACGCCCAGACTGAAGAAGCTGTTGTTCTCCGCCACCATCTTCGGGTCAGCGGGTTTCTCCTTGTCGGCAACATCGGATATCACTACTCCGAATCCCGACACCAGCCATCCGATGAACGAGGTAGGAGCGCCTGCCAGACCGAAGCCCAGGAGTACCCAGCCGGAGATCATACATTGCTGGCCTTGTTTGTACTGCTGGTAGGCTTGCGGACATTCGTCTTGCAAAAACTGCTTGTACGCCGCGCCGTTCATCTGCAGATCGCCGCAGTAGTACTTGCCGCCGTCCTTGATGACCACCGATCGCTTCTGTGCCGGCTGTAGTGCCGGCTCTTGCGTTACTGTCTGCTCCTCGGCAGAGCTCTGTTCCTGTGCCCGCACCGTTGCGTTGCAAGCCAACAGAAGTAATCCTGACAACAGGATGAGTCTTATACTGTTTTTCATTGCGGTAGTGTTTTTGCGGATACCACTACAAAATCCGTACCACAAATGCGATCACTGCTTCTCCCACGCCGGATGGCCGATGATGGCGGTGAATAGGATCGTTCCGTAGTCGCGCTCGCGGATAATCAGCACAAACGGCCGGTCGGCGATGAACTTACGGCGATCCATCGGCTCCGGATCAGCAGCATCTTTCATAAAACCTATCGTCACTGCTGCAGCTTCCGTACCTTCTTCGTCGAACTGCATGAAGCAATATTGCTTGATCAGGTCAACGAATGCCCCATGGCTGCTCATGTGCGAAAAGTTCGCCCTGCTACCGAACGCATCGGTCATACCTAAAGCTTGCAGGTCGGTGTTCAGCTTGCGGTCATACTTCAGCGCGAACTTAGGCAACGCGAGTTCCACTTCCATGCGGAAAGGGAATGTGTTGCCCAGCATCTGCTGCCAACGCTCGGCATCAAGCTCCTGAATCCACCTGCGGATGTCGAGCCCCTCTGCCGGCAGGATGATATCTGCGCAATACTTACCGCCTTTGTACGGCAACTCTACCAACTGGTAGTCCTCACTCTCACCGTAAGTCATCTCGTCTGTACGGTGCATCATGTCCGTTTGTATCTGCTGTCCGCTCAGGGTAGTGAAGGTCTGTTTGCGTGTGTCGGTTCCCTTGAACTTATCCTGCCATTTTGCCTTGAAGTATAGTGCGTTTGCCAGCGCCATCACGGTGTTGTCATCCACCATGCTTGGATCAATGATCTTCTTGATCAGGTTGTTCGTGTGTTGTGCCGCGAAGCGGTTGATGTCGTCAATCACTTTCTGATCCGTGAATGTCGGCACGTTCTTTGCCTCGGCATCGAAACTCTTCTTGCAGGCTTCGATGTACTCGGCGAAGACAGGGAACCGCTCTGCCACCCATATACCGTTGGCCAGGCGGACGGTCGTGTACTGATCCAGTGCCGGCAGCACGTCAATCAGTTGGCGGTAGTAGGCATTGATCTCCTCTATCGAGGCATCATCGTCAAACCCGAGCATCTCTTGTATCTGCTCGAGTGTCTCGCCGTCCGCGCCGTTCATCAGCATGCCTATGAGCATCGATGCCGACAGCGGCGAGAGGATGATATTCTCCTCGTTGCTGTTCTCGGCAGCTTGTGCCAGCAGATCGAAACTGAAATCGTTGCAACCCTGCACCAGCTCCTGCTCGCTGTAGGAGAACTGCAAGCGTTTGGGCTGCGTCACGCCGTTGCCCGAACAGGACACGAACATGATCAGACAGAACAGGATAGCGCATAATCCTATCACTACCCCGCTGAACAGGATATTTCTCATTGTGTTCATTATGTTGTTGGTAATTGTTGACCTGAAAATTTAATCATTGTTGACCGTGTCTGCCTCGCTGACCGTTTCCTCCGACAAGTTCGGCGAAGGCACACCATACAGCGCTATCACATGCGGATCGTCAATAATGATCGGCTCCACACCATAATCCGTTGCGAACTGTTCGCAACTCGTCAGCGTTGTTCCTGCCAACCCGACAATTACTGCCCCGAGAACAGCATTGATCCGTTTGAGAATTCGTTTTTTTATCATTCGACTTTTGTCTTTGATACTACTTTTACTAACTTGTACCACTGGTTTCGACAGTCTGTAGGAGGATTCTTGTACGAACTCTCTTTCACAATCAGTTTGCACTCGTATCCCTCTTCAAACTCGAAACCTTCGATGGTCATGCCTTGTATGTTCGGGTCGGTGGAGAACAGTTGTGTTGCCCCGTTGTCCTCCCATCGTCCGCGGTACATCGGAGCAAGGGTCGGTTCCTGAGACATCGGCCATGCATTTATCTCCATCTCCGTGAGTGTAGGTTCGGTGATGAGTGCTCTCGTCTTGCTATTGACACCACCGTTTTCACATGCTGCCAACCCGATGCCCAGCACTATCAGAGCAATGATAATCTTTTTCATATACTTTATATGTTTGCTTATTGCATCTATTTTTTGTCCTTGAAGTCATATGCGACTGTGAACTTGACACCGAGTTCAAAATCCTCTTTCAACCATCGTGTCCATGATGCGCGCCAGTCAAACAATCCACATTCGGCGAAGAGTGCCAACTTATAGTGCATACATGGTTGCGACCATCGGTCAAAGTTCATACCTATCTCTCCGGCAGGGCCATAGCGCCATGGGATAACTGGATCATTGCCTGCTTGCATAACTGCATACCCGAACTTTCCACCGAGCAGCCAATACCAGTTAGGAAGTTCCATGCCTAATAATGCCGGTATCTGTAAGTAGCCAAGGCGGTAAGGCATAATAGACCGAGGGTATCTGGGGCCCAAGCTGGCACCTGAATGGTGGTTATAATTGATGCTCGCGAACTCCAAGCCGGTGGTAAACAACAGTTTGCCGTATGTCAACTGATAACCGATGCCGAGTGCTCCGGTGCCTGAGATGTCATAACTACCACCGCCGGCCGTGCCTATCAAGTCAAGACGTGTACATGCGCCGATCTGTCCCCATCCGGCCAGCCGATGCTCAAATACACTCTCGCCGACAGACAGCATCTGTTCCTGCGCCGACATGATGCCGCTCTGCGACATAGCGAGCAGGATAGTTGCAATATGTAGGCAAACTAATAAATACTTTTTCATATACCTATTGCTGATTGTTGACCGACAAATTGAGTTTTTTCAAATACTGGTAGTACACCACTGGGCCTTCGTCGCCACCATAGGACTCAAACTCCCACTCCATGTTGGTTCGCGTGAGTTTGTGGATGGTGATCGGTGAGCGCCCACCATCCAGATTCCGTGGTCTGTCATAGTAACCCTCTACGGTCAGCAGCCATGTGCCGTTGTCTTGCTGTCGCAGGGTATATGGCCCGGGAAGATAGTATCCTGTTGGCGATACGGGCTGCAGAAAACTCTCTGTAAAACTGAGCGTCATATTGTCATTCACTTGACGCGTGAATACTCCGCCAAAACCGTCACCGTTGGTCACCGTTTCTTTTTCTACTTTCCATTCTCCGATAAGCAGTTGTCGCGCAGTTTCTTCTTGCGCAGGCACATTCGGCTTGCAGCCGACCAATACGCTCATTCCTATCATGAGCAGTATAAGTGATATGTATTTCTTCATAATTGTTGGTGGTATTTGACAATTAATTAGAATCTCACGCTCATACTTACACCGTTGCCGGTCAGCCCGAACGCCAGCTCAACATTCTGCTTTGCACATTGCTCGTTGTAGGTCTTTACGCTGCGGTTGTCCATCTTTACATACCCGACCGATAGCAGCGGAACAGATGCAACAACTGCAGCAGCCGACACACATAAGCCGCCAAAAAACGCTTTGTTTGCATGTCTCGCCGAATTGTCCTGACTGGGTGGCGTAGCTGAAGATCCAAATGCGGAGACGAACCAACCTGTCCCGCAGAATGATGCGCAGACTAATCCTCCTCCGAACAATGCCCAACCGGCAATCATACACTGCTGACCTTGCTTGTACTGCTGGTAGGCTTGCGGGCACTCGTCTTGCAGAAACTGCTTGTATGCCGCACGGTTCATTTGCTGATCGCCGCAGTAGAACGTGTTACCTTTCTTTACCACGACTGACGACTGCATCTCTGCCGGAACAATCGTTTCCGTCAGTTCCTGTGCTTGCATCGCTCCCGCGCCCCCAAGCGCAATCATCCCTATTAGCAGGATAGCATATACCTGTTTCATATTCGTGTGATTTGTTGTTATCTTATGCGCCAGCTCGTTATGGCATTCGGATCGGTTCTGCCACCGCCATGCTCTTTCGGCGAGTCGCCGCCATTGGGGCGCTTCTGCGGCACAAGCGGAATGATCGTTATGTCCTCTATCTCCGGCTGCGATTCGTCAGCCTGCTGGATGCGTGATATGCCTTTGTTTGCACCGGTGCAGTCTGTAAGGATCACCCGCGAACTACCATCCGCCAGCATGATCACCTCGCTGTATTGCTTGAGTTGCGAGTTGAACTTGTAGCCGTAGTTGTAGTTGTATGTAGGCACAGCGCTGCGATCCACGTTCACAAGCTCGCTCGTGCGGTTAGGCAGGTTGTAGATGGTGAATGAACGCAAGTCTCTGCCACTATTTGCCCTATATGCGTTGCCGTCGGCATCGTAGGCTTTTTCGTCAGATGGGAAACCACTGCCCAAAGCTTCGATGATGAATTTTTCTTTTTGCGGGTCAAAAGTGATAACTGCCGTAATAGTACGTACACCTACAATTTGTGAATTATCCTCCACCATAAACGTGCCCAAACTGTTGAAGGTCTTGTTAAAGACTCTTCTGCCGGTAATGGAAGGCATACTGGCGTATAGTCTGTCGCATAATGTGGCTTTCGGTTGCCCGCCGTCTATAGTCACTTTGTACATTCCTGTTCCGGAAATGTTGATGTTCTGCTGATAACTTCCGTATATCACATCACATGGTGCATGTATGAATAATTTGTCATCTATCTTAATCATGGATGTTATACATCCTATAACATATTGCCCGTTCGCTATGTCCTCCGGATCGGGCTCATACAATCCTGTGATGGCAGGATAGGTGCCATCCGGCATAATAATTGCGGGGGTTAATGTGTATTCATATTTTAACACTGTTCCTACGTAGTCTTCATCTATAGGCAACGCGTACGCCGCATATACCGGCAGTGAGCCTGTGTTGTTGACGATGGTTCGGATGGTAAGATGATCATCGTTGTCGTTGATCCTATACACACCGCCGTTGAACGTGCCGTTGGCAAGGTAGATGCACTTGTCGAGTTGTGCCACTATGCCGTAGGCTTCCAGCAACTCGCCGTTAGGGTTATCTATAACCTCGTTTCCGATGCGCAACTGGTTGTTCTGAATGGCAGGGAAGTAATCGATTACATCCTTCATGTCATAAATTACGCCGTCTTGCTTACGGATGAGGAAGTTGTCACCGCGTGGCGAAGACTCGGTTCGGACAATCATCTGACGGATGCAGTCTGCCAACCCTTCGGGCAGATTGTCAATGCTGTCGCAACGATACGAACAGTTTGCAAACCACAAATAGTCTGTGCCGATAGTGAACACGTTGCCTACGGTCAGTTGTATCTCCGACTCCAACTCTGTGGTAGTAACTACGCCGTCGCTATCGGTCTGCACCTCAAACACACAAACCACAACACTCATGTTGCCGTCCTCGTCAATGCTGTACAGCACTTTGTGATCGCCGCCATCTGCGGTCATGCCGAATGCACTCGGCGCTTTGGCTGCGCCGGACTTACTCTCGGCAACCAATGCCAGATACGCTGTACTTGACAGATCGACACCCTTGAATGCAACCTTGTACGAGGCAGTACTTGTCTGTTCGTCACCATTCGGCCGATTGGGTTGATTCGGTTGCTTCGGATCATCCAAAGGATCCGTGTTGCAACTGCATAACATCCCTGCCAGCATAATGATAGAGAAAATAACCTTTTTCATTATCGTATTGTTTGTGATTGTCAATAGTTGTTCTCTGCTTCAGGATCTTGCGGCCCGACTTCACTTTGCACTTCTTGTGCGTACATGCTTCCTGCGCACAGCAGCAGACAGATTGCAATCATTGACTTCTTCATAGTTGTTGTTGATATTTTTTGACTTATACCCCCGTTACTTCTTCTTTAACTGAAAATCCTGATGCACATAGCCGGCACCATCATTCCAATTATCTCCCCATTCTACATTGCTGCGATCGTAATCTACCTTTACGCTCACGGAATCCGACGCATATACGCCCGTGGTATCGGTCACAATAATATCCAGGGAATCCACAGGGAAGAAATCATACGGGCCAACTGTATATGTTCCGTCATCGGCGGTATAAACATCGAGCATAGTTCTGCGGTAATCGCGATTCGGACGATACCTGTCTTTGAGCGTAACCCGTATATTCTCCAGCGGCTTATTCTCCTCGTTGGTTATTGTACCTGTCGCCTCAAACGTGGCATAAGGCGTCCCATATTCCAAGCGGAAACATCCATTAAGCCCTAATATGCCCAGCAGCAAAGCAATCAACGCATTGATGCCGGTTAACACTTTCCTTTTCATATCGATGATTTTTTAGTGGTTATTTGTCATGTTTCGGAAATCGACTGCAAAATTACAACAATTTTCCGATATATGCAAATATTTTTGTGGATTTCTGTTTTTGCACAATTGCCTGTTAATCAGCCACATCGCCATTTTGCCCTGTGGAAATGTGACGAAATCCCGTATATAGGGACTAAATCCGGCATGTTTATTCCCTCTCTGCGTGCGCCCGTCTGCTCCGCACACACTGCTCTGCCAGGGGGTAATACTTCGTCCCCTTAAACATCCGAAGCATCATTTCGTCTCTGTCAGCTTCTGTTTGTTCTCGTCTTTCCGGTGCATCGTAGCCCTGTCTGTTTGTCTTTTCAGACCAACTATATATTACTTCCCCTTTCAGATTGATATACTTATATACATTCAGTCGGGGATTCTCAGTGTCAACAACCAAGCATAACTCGTTGTGTACGCCGGAACTAATGAGGCTTGCGGGCATCTTATCCCATGTGTCCATTGACAGCACCACTTCCCCTTGCAGGTTGATTATACAATACAAGTTTACATCTACTTCAGTGGATTTGATGCTCATCGTGGTTGATTTCCATACCCATGCATACTCTCCATAAAACGGGTCTGCGTATGCGTATTGATAGGGGATCTGCACTATGCCGTTCTTGTCGATATAGCCATATAATCCTTGGTTGTTACGCACCGGCATAAGGCCTCCGTCGCCGAAGAAGTTTTCTCCTCCAAGATATATGTTCTGTTCGGTTATTATGTTTCCTTGCGTATCCATTAGTCCGGCGTACGTCCAATCACTATCCTTCAATTTATAGAGCAACCTGTCATTTCCAACCGACTGCAAATATGGGTATATGGTGTCTATCACCAATTCGCCCTTGGTGTTGATAGCTCCGTATATGTTATAGTTATCCCTATAATATCCAATCACGGCTATACCGTCACAGAAATCTTTGCAGTACTCATATATATATCCATCAACACCTTTGATGAGACGAGGAATGACAACATCTCCCTTTTTGTTGAAATACCCAAGTATGGAAGTTGCTAATCCGTCTTTTGTCATCGGACCAAAAGGCGCAAATACGCTATTGTCCATAGGCGCAAGAATGGTGCTGAAATGATTGTCCATCATGCCGGTCTTGTGCATATCGCCGAACCGACAGCAACCATAGTAAAAGTAATGGTCATTGAAACCTTGACCTTCCGGCAGGGTATATACAACCTCACCTTTCTTGTTGATAAATGCGTGTTGGGGGCCAAGGGTGGGCACTTGGTATCCGGTGCTACGTAAAGGCTCACCGTCAACATCAATATACACCTGAGCCACGCCACCCGAGAATCCGTACGTCCGGTCATATTTCGCAGGAATGACCATTTCGCCTTTTTCGTTGATGAAGCCCCAGTAACCCGTGCTGTCTGCCGCCGGCCACAGCATGGTGGTATCTTCTTCCGGAGTCTGCGAAAACGGGTCGTTACAGCCAGTCAGCATTCCTGCCAGCATCACAATCATAGCCACAACGGCAATGTTGCCACGATTCAACAAATATGCTTTCATATAACTGTGTGTTTATTTTTCAATAGCCTGTTCTTGCTGGAAAGGAATCTTCTCCGTCTCATCAAGATCTCGGATCTCCTTCTGTTCATAGTCCCGCTCGTAGTCATTGATTATACGCACCGAGTTCGGGTCAGGACGTCCACCGCCGTTGCCTTTAGGGTTGTCGCCCATGCCCATCGAATCCTTGTCCGCCATGCAACCACTGAGTGCAACCACCGCGCCGCAAAGTATTGCGGCAAACCACATCCGTTTTGAAAAAATAATATTATGTTTCATTGTTCGTAAGGATTAATCAATATATAGTTGTTGAATGTTGTTGGCAGTTGTTGACTTAAAGCCTTTCACGCTTCGCCGGTCATCATCTTTATCAGTTGTTCGCGCAGCTCGCGTGAGTTCGTGCCAAGCTTGTTGGCCGTGTGCTGTTTATAATTGCGCACGCCGCTCTCGCCATAATGCAGCAGTGTGGCCAGCTGCTTGCTGTCGAAGCAATCCATGAGCACCAGTACACACAGCCGGAGCTCTTTCTCGTTCAGCGTGCCTTTGGCTTTCAATTTGTCTGCCAGCAGGAAGAACTGCTTGTTCACCACACCGCAGAACTGCTCATAATCGTTCCAGTACAGCGTCTTCCGCCAGTCATCGGCATGGAGCAGGGCGTCGATGTTCTGCGTCACTTCCTGTTCGATCTTTTGCCGCCGTTCGGCATATTGCTGCTGCAACTGGGCATTCTGCTCTTCACGCGCAATCATGTACTCACGGTGCTGCCGGCGCATTACTCGCCACCAAGCCAGTAAGGCCACCGTCAGACACATCACACCTATTACCAGCGCGCCCCATCTGCGCGGGCGGCTGTTCAGGTCTTGCTGCAATATCTCCACTGCCCGCGCCAAATCGCCTTGGTTGTCGGCAATCTGCCTGAGAACCATCGCTCGCTCGGCGGCTGCCTGACGCACATCCGAGAGGTTAGCGGCACTGTCTTCCTGCGTGAGAATATACAGCGCGTTTGCCCTCAGAAACAGATGATCGGTGCTCTTCAGCACTTGCTGCGCATAGCAGGTTGCCGAGTCGTATTGTTCCAATAGCGAGAAACACTGCGCCTTGATCGTCACGACCGACGGTGTCTCGCCTTGTGCCTCAATCGCGCTGTTGGCATAGCGCAACCCTTGCGTATAATCCTCTGCGCGCAAGTATCCTTCGGCGTAGGTCTCGTAGCACATTGCTGCCAATGCTGCCGATGGTTCGGATTGCTCAATCGGCTCAAGCAACGCCCGCACACCGGCTGTGTCGCCTTGCTCGGCCAGAGCGTAAGCCATGTTCGTCTGCCCGATCAGGTAGCGCGTTGTGTCGCCGGCCGCGAGGAACGCTTCGGCTGAACAGACATACATATCGTACGCAAGCGGATAGTTGCCTTCCAGCCGGCACATATATGCTATATTGCTATACACGCGCCCGATCAACTCGCTGTGATTCGTGCGTGCGTGGCGCGCGTCTAATAAATAAGGCATAGCGGCTGAGTAATACCCTTCGGTGCGCAACAGCCGCCCGAGGTAGAAGCACGCCTTGGCATAATCTGTTGCGGCAAACACCTGCCACGGACGCAGAGCATCCACTGCCTTAGCCAGAGTAGCGCTGTCGTCATATATCTCACCTGCAGTCAGCAGACTATCCGCCTGTGCGATTGTCGCACGGGCATCACGCACCGACGTACAGGCAGTCAGGCCGACCGCCAAACTCACACATGCCACACAGAGAAATATGTGTAATTTTCCCTTCATTTCAGCCGTTTACGAAATGTGGCTGCAAAGATAGTAAAAATTTTTGATATATGCAAATATTTTTGTGGAAATTTGCTTTTGTGTAAGTTGCTGTATATCAGCAAAAAAGCCGTTTTTGTGTGTGGAAAAGTGACAAAATGGGCTTTAGTACCCCTGTTCCGAATGCCCGGTTTTATGCTGCACAGCACATTTTCGGGTACAAAAAGTCTGCTACATCGAACCGAGCGCAAGGCAGATGAGCCCGAGGAGAATGCCTGCCATGCAGCAGATCTTAGGAAGCGCATTGCTCTCCCGTAGGAAAATCAACCCGTAGGCAAAGCCTATCACTGCTCCGCCGCGGCGAATAGTGCTCACCACCGCAATCAACGAATCCGGATCGCGGAGCGCTAACATATACACATTATCGCTGATGATGAGAAACAGTGAGATCAACATAATCACTCCCACACGCTGAATCGACAGCCTACCGTTTTCCCGCTTGTGCTCAATGATCCAAACGATGAGCATCATCAGCGCCTGATAGAGTGTGTAATACACCTGAACGGCATTGTGGTCATAACGGCGCATCAGGAACTTGTCGTACAAGCCCGAACAAGCGCCAATCAAGATCGCCAAAGCCAGGCAGACGTAGTACTTGTGGTTAGTCCCCTCGAGGCGCGATCCCTTCATCTCCGGCGTGCTGCCTTTGGGCTTATGGGTGAACGAGAAGAGAAAGATCGTACCGAGAGCTATCAACACGCCTGCCCATTGCCAGCCGTTCAGCCGTTCGCCGAAAATCAGTACCGCGCCTATCAGCGTCCACATAGGCCGTGTGGCCTGCATAGGACTGACTACCGACAGCGGCAGATGCTTGAGCGACACGAACGCAAAAACCCAACTACTCAGCACGATCACCGATTTCAACACCGTAAGCAGATGCCCCGTTGCATCCAGCTGCGGCACAAAAAACGGCGTGTCGCTCATCGCGTCCGGCAGGCATCTGGACAGTAACAGAGGCATAGACAGCAGCACAGACGACACACAGATGCTGAGCGTCAATACGTCCAACACCTTATTGTCTCGCAGGGCTGTTTTCTTGCTGATGTCGTAGCAGCCGAGACATACAGCCGATATAAATGCCAATACAATCCACATACTATCTGCCGGCAAAGGGTTTGCTTCCGGAAATAAAAAAAGACGCCTCCCGAAAGAGACGTCTCATCGTGCGCAGGATGAGACTCGAACTC
>DBYS01000020.1:16687-46369 GCA_002310195.1 Bacteroidales bacterium UBA1180 | reverse complement strand
CACTACCCCCTCAAAGTAGCGTGTATACCAATTTCACCACCTGCGCGCGTCGCAACTCGCTTGCGACGCGGTTTGTTGCTTGCACAACAAAAATGTCGCCGCGGTTGCTCCTTTTCGAAAAACCATTGTTTGCACAATGCTTTTCCGATTGTTACAAAGATCGCTTGTGCCCAGAACAGGACTCGAACCTGCACGCCTCTCGACATACGCACCTGAAACGTACGCGTCTACCAATTCCGCCACCTGGGCTTCGCGTTCGGCAAATCATGCCTTACGCCTGTTCCTTTAGAAAAACTAAGCAGAACAATTGTTCTGCTCATTTTCGTGAGGAGAGCGGCAAACGAGACTCGAACTCGCGACCCCGACCTTGGCAAGGTCGTGCTCTACCAACTGAGCTATTGCCGCAAAGCGGGTGCAAAAGTACTACAATTTTTCGATATAAGCAAATTATAGCCCACGAAAGCACGAATTTTGCCGTTTTTTGTCGAATATTTGCTATTTGCGCCTTGCAAAACAATGCGCATCAAGCTGTTGTTAGGGCTTGGGAATGCACGCAGCAACGAAGTCAAGGAATAGCGGGTGCGGATGCAATACGGTAGAACTGTACTCGGGATGGAACTGCGTGCCGATATACCACCGTAGTTCGGGTATCTCCATTATTTCCACCAGTTCGGCATCCGGGTTGACGCCCGCGCAATGCATGCCGTGCGCCTCAAACTCTGCGCGGTAAGAGTTGTTGAACTCGTACCGATGCCGATGCCTCTCGCGGATGAGTGTTTGACCTCTATATGCCTGTGCGGCGCGACTGCCCGGCACAAGAGCGCATGAGTATGCTCCGAGACGCATTGTGCCCCCCATCTGCGTGATGTTCTTCTGCTCCTCCATCATGTCAATCACGTTGTGCGGCGTCGAGGCGTTCATCTCGCTGCTGTCGGCATCGCTATACCCAAGCACGTTCCTCGCAAATTCGACAACCATCATCTGCATGCCGAGGCATATGCCGAAAGTAGGTATGTTATGCGTGCGGGTATATTCGGCGGCAATGATCTTGCCCTCTATGCCACGTTGCCCGAACCCCGGGCAGATCACTATACCTGCCAATCCGGCGAGTTGCTCCCCGACATTGCTGCGCGTGATATGCTCGCTGTTGATAAACCGAATGTCCACCTTGTAACCGTTGTATGTACCGGCGTGCGCCAGACTCTCGCGGATGCTTTTGTATGCATCTTGCAGGTCGTATTTTCCTACCAACCCGATGCGGATCACTTCTGTAGCCCGCTTGCGGTATTCAAGAAAAGCCAACCATGACCCCAATTCGGGAGGCGCACCGGCAGGTACACCCATCTTACGCAGAATAACTTCATCAAGTTTCTGCTGCTGCATGTTCACGGGTACCTCATATATGCTCGGCAGATCTTGGCTCTGAATGACGGCGTCGGCCTCTACATTGCAGAAGTGCGCCACTTTGTTGCGCAGCTCGGCGCTCAGGTTATGTTCGGCGCGAAGGATAAGCACCTCCGGCTGAATCCCCAGTCCCTGCAATTGCTTGACGCTGGTCTGCGTCGGTTTGGTTTTCAACTCGTCGGCTGCGGCAAGGTAGGGTACGTAGGTCAGGTGGATGTTCAGTGCCCGCTGCGGCCCAAGTTCCCATCGCAGTTGGCGTATAGCCTCCAAAAACGGCTGGCTCTCCATGTCACCAATCGTGCCGCCGATCTCGGTGATTACAAAATCCAGCGGCTGCTTGGTCGCGTTCAGGAGCATACGGCGTTTGATCTCGTCAGTGATATGCGGCACGACCTGAATAGTCTTGCCCAGATAGTCGCCCCGGCGCTCACGTTCGATGACGCTTAAGTAAATCCGTCCGGTGGTGACGCTGTTGTCGCGTGTGGTTTCTATGCCGGTGAAGCGCTCGTAATGCCCGAGGTCGAGGTCGGTCTCCATGCCGTCGGCGGTCACATAACACTCGCCGTGCTCGTAAGGATTAAGTGTTCCGGGGTCGATGTTGATGTACGGATCAAACTTCTGAATAGTGATCCGGTAGCCGCGAGCTTGCAGCAGCTTGCCCAATGAGGCGGAGATGATACCTTTGCCCAATGATGAAGCAACGCCTCCTGTGATGAAGATATATCTGGTTTCCATAGTTCGGTTCACCTCTTGTTGTACAGCAGAGGATATAATCAAACAAGCACCCACAGATTGGGCAGATTACACGGATGAGACAAATGACATTCGGTTAAATCTGTTCAATCTGTGGGAGCATATAGTCCGCTTAATGTCTGCGATCCAGACGTGCGCCGTCGCTGTTGCTGAAGCGGCCGGCCGGCTCGCGCTCGGGACGCGGACCGCGACGCTCAGGACGGGGACCACGGTCACCACGCTCCAGACGCTCGCCACGCGGAGCACGGGCAGGACGCTCGGGCTCAACGTAACCTTCGGGTTTCTCCTTCAGAGCCTTGGCGCTGAGGCGGAACTTGCCGGTCTTGGGATCGATCTCCAGGAGCTTGATGGTGATCTTGTCACCCTCCTTGATGCCGGTCTCCTCCATCGTCTCGTAACGCTTCCAGTCGATCTCGCTGATGTGCAGCAGACCTTCCTTGCCCGGCATGAACTCTACAAAGCAGCCGTACGGCATGAGGCTCTTGACTGTAGCCTCATACACTTCGCCGACCTCGGGCAGAGCCACGATAGCACGGATCTTGGCGATAGCGGCGTCCATCGACTCCTTGTTGTTCGAAGCCACTTCAACCTTGCCGCCCTTCTCGTCCTCATCAATGCTGATGATTGCGCCGGTCTCGGCCTGGATACCTTGTATGATCTTACCGCCCGGGCCAATAACGGCGCCGATGAGATCCTTGGGTATATAGAAGCTGGTGATACGCGGAGCGTGCGGCTTGATGTCAGCACGGGGCTCGGGCATCGTTTCGAGGATCTTGTCGAGGATATACATACGTGCCTGATGAGCTTGTGCAAGAGCGTTCTCGAGAATCTCGTAGCTCAGACCGTCCACCTTGATATCCATCTGGCAGGCTGTCAGACCGTCGCGTGTACCGGTGGTCTTGAAGTCCATGTCGCCCAGGTGATCTTCGTCACCGAGGATATCGCTCAGGATAGCGTAGTTCGTGCCTTTGTTCTCGGATATCAGCCCCATAGCTATACCGCTCACGGGTTTCTTGATAGGTACGCCTGCATCCATCAGTGCGAGTGTGCCTGCGCATACGGTAGCCATCGAGCTCGAACCGTTCGACTCAAGGATATCCGATACGACGCGTACGCTATAGGGGAAGTCCTCAGGAATCATGTTCTTCAGTGCACGGCAAGCGAGGTTACCGTGGCCGATCTCGCGACGGCCTACGCCGCGTTGTGCTTTGGCCTCGCCGGTTGCGAACGGCGGGAAGTTATAGTGGAGCAGGAATCGCTCTGTGCCTTGGATGAGTGCCTCATCGATGATCTTCTCGTCGCGCTTCGTACCGAGCGTAACGGTCGAGAGCGACTGCGTCTCACCGCGGGTAAAGATGCTCGATCCGTGAGGTCCGGGCAGCGGACTAACCTCGCACCAGATAGGACGGATCTCGGTCGTAGTACGGCCGTCGAGACGTTTGCCCTCGTCGAGCACGGCACGGCGCATAGCCTCCTTCTCTACATCGTGGTAGTAACGGTCAACCATTGCGGCTACCTCATCCACCTCGATACCCAGAGCCTCGGCGCGTTGAGCCATGTACTCGGCTTTCTCGGTCTTGAAGTCTTCGCAGATCTGCGAGAACATTGCCTCGCGGTGGTGCTTGTCGGTGTCGGCGCTCGTAGCTTGAGCGTAAGCGCGGGCGTAGCTGAAGTCATGAACGGCTTGCTTCAACTCATCGTCGTTCACCTCGTGGCAATACTCGCGTTTAACCTCTTTGCCGTAAGCTTTCATCATCTCGAGCTGAGCCTGGCACTGCGGCTTGATAGCCTCGTGTGCGGCGCGGATAGCGTCGAGCATAACCGATTCGGGCACTTCCTTCATCTCACCCTCAACCATCATGATGTTGTCGAGCGTAGCGGCCACAACAAGCTCGAGGTCGGCATGTTCGCACTGCTCGAAGGTCGGGTTGATCACAAACTCTCCGTCCACGCGAGCCACGCGTACCTCGGATATCGGACCCTCGAACGGGATGTCCGAGCAGGTCAGGGCTGCCGAAGCAGCCAGACCGGCAATCGACTCCGGCATGTCAATGCCGTCAGCCGAATACAGAGTAACGTTCACAAACGTGTCTGCGTGGTAATTAGCGGGGAAGAGGGGACGTAATGCACGGTCGATCAGTCGTGCGATCAGAATCTCGTAGTCGGAAGCTTTGCCTTCGCGACGTGTGAAGCCGCCGGGGAATCGTCCTGCCGAAGCGAACTTCTCTTTGTACTCAACCGTCAGTGGCATGAAGTCTGTACCGGGCATAGCATCTTTTGCCGAACAAACTGTGGCAAGGATCATTGTGTTGCCGATTGTAGCCATCACGGCGCCATCTGCCTGCTTTGCCAACTTGCCGGTTTCCAGCGTGATTACACGGCCATCGGGCAGTGTAATCTCTTTTGTAACAATATTCATCTGTTTTGTGTCATTTGGGAGTGTCAATCGCACCCCTTAATTTTATGCGCTCGCGGTATGTGAGCGCGCATTATTATAGTTAGACCCCTAAAAGTCGTACAAAGTTACGTAAATTTATTTGAAAAAACAAAAAATTTGACATTTTTTTGGTATTATATTTGTTTTTTTGAAAATAAAGTTGTACTTTTGCCCTATGAAACGGTATTCTTCACTTTTGCTTGCCGGTTTGCTGTTGTCCGTGACCTCCGTGTTCGGACAGAAAGATATGCAGCCGACTCCCGAATTGCGTAAGTTCAGCCAACAGGGTTGGAAGATTCAGCACGCACACATCAGTTTCGACAGTCTGACCATCTACTTCTCCGCTCTCGAGCCCGGGCGTACGAGCTACGACTTGTATGTCTCCCACTCGCGTGCAGGATTCTGGAGTGCGCCTGAGCGTATGAACGACTCGATCAACACCGCGGATGCCGATGAGTTGTGGCCGTCGGTGGCATCGGACGAGCGCCGTCTGTACTTCGTTCGCCGTACGTACGACCGCAAACTGATCAAGTCCTCGCGCGGCACGCAGGGCACCTACGACCATTTGTACACGAGTGATAACCTGCGCGGCGAATGGCAGCAAGCCGAACGGGCAATGATCTCGTCGGCAACGGATATATCGCCGCTGGTGCTCCCGGATAACAAGACGGTGTTCTTTGCACGCAAGGAGTATGAGAAGAAACGTCCGTACTACGCGCTGTTTTACACCCGTTACCTCGGTTACGGCACATGGACGCTGCCCGTGCGCATGGATTCCACCGAGCGGCGTTCGCTGTACGCACCGTATCTCCGCCAGCTCACCGACACGATCATCCGGCTGACCGAGATGCAGGAAGAGGAACGCGAGAAGAAGGAGTACGACACCGTTTATCTCAACCGCCAGGCGGTCATCCCTGCCTCGATGCGTTGCGCCCCTTACGGCGTGCTCACAGGCGTGGTGACCGACGAGAACTCCGGTCGTGCGGTGGAGGCGACGATACGCGTGTATGACGCCATCACGGCCAACACCCTGGATGAGGCGCTGAGCGATGCTACTACAGGACGTTTCCGCGTGGCGCTGCAGCCTTACCATAAGTACAACATCGACATCACCGCACCGAACTACAGCCATTACTACCTCAGCCTCGACTGCATGAACCCCGACTCGCTGAGCAACAAGCATATACAGGTGCAGATAGCGCGGAACTTGAGTATACGTATCAATCCCTATGATGCCGAACTGTTCACTCCCGAACCGCCGGAGCGTGAGGTGATCCGCAATGTTGCTACCGACAAGACCCTACGCGTACATACCAAGCGTGAGGAGCAGGGACGCGTGTATGACCTGCCTATCGGCGAGACCTATGCGCTGACGTTCTACCGCCGCGGGTACATCGACACAACGATCCTGATCAACACCGCCCGCGACGTGCGTTTCTCGGCGGCAGAGTTCGACCTGCCTATACAACCGATCAAGTTGCCGCTGACCTTGCATATAGGCAACGATCTCAGCGGTAATGTCAAGGAAGGTACGATCCGCCTGCGCAACCGCAACAAGCATGAGGTGATCGAAATGCCTTACAACCCGCCGACCACCACGGTCATGATCCGCCAGGAGGATGAGTACGAGATGGTGATCCAGAGCCCGGGACACTTCTTCTTCGACACCGTCGTCAGCATACCTGTAGGCTACGACCGGCAGCTGTGCGAAGTGTCGCTCACGCCGATACAGAAAGATATGATCGTCCAGCTGAGGAACATCCAGTTTGAGACTGACTCGTATATCCTCACCCGTTCGTCGCACGCCGAACTTGATAAGGTAGTCAAGCTCATGGAGGCTAACCCTCAGTTGCAGATCGAGCTCTCGGCGCACACCGATGACATAGGCACCGACGACTACAACGACCGGCTTTCGTCCAAACGCGGCGAGGCGGCGATGGAGTATATAGTAAAGAAAGGTATAGCCCGTTCGCGCCTGACGAGCGTAGGTTACGGCAAGCGCCGTCCGCTCGTGCCGAACACCAGCGATGCCAACCGCGCCATCAACAGGCGTGTGGAGTTCAAAGTAACGGAATTCTAACGATTATGAAACACCCCCGACATATACTATCGTTTATCCTGCTCTTTGCCGCGAGCGTTACGGCTATGGCACAGAGCTCGGAGCGTTACGGCGATCTGATTGCCCGAACGGAAAACATGCCTGCCTACGAGGCGCTGTATAACATGCTGGCTTACCAGCGTTACCATCCTGAGCAGGCGCCGATCTATTACCGGATGGCCGAGACGGTCTATACCCTGCTGCCCACCAAAGACGCGCTGCACGACTACGAGGAGCGTGCCGAACTGCTATACAGGGGACGTCTGTTCTACGGCAACTGTCTGCATTTCCTCGGCGGTCACATGCCCCGCGGCGAGTCGTTCCCGACCATCACCCCCGCCGGTAAGAAATTGGAGTACACCGATGTGGAGGCATACATGCGTGCCCGGCTGGATACAGTCAGCCGCTGGCGTGCCGAGACCGATACTTTGCACGACCGGTTCTACCGGATGGTCGATCGCTATGAGTCGTGCCGACAACTGTTCCTCGCGTTCATGGAGAAGTACCCGTCGGAGAAACTGGCGCACCTCTGCTTCACCGATGATGATCGCGCAAACTTACAGACGCTCAGCGATCTGACCAAACAGCTTGAGCAGGACAAAAAACTGTTCATGGAGGCGCTGAACATCTCGCCCGTGCCATACTACAATCCGCATTTCCGCAAGGTCGATATACTCGTTTACCGTCTGGACGGCGTTACCTCGTCGGACTTCCTGGCCAACGATATACCTATGTGGGATTACTCCGGTTGGACGGGCTCGTTCCTCAAGGTGCAGCAGCAGACGTATCAGAAGTTCATGCGCGAGCTCGTGCAGGAATATACGATGCTCGACACCGGATTTGAACGTTTCCGTCAGGGACAGATCGTTCAGCTCGAGGTCGATCCGCTGCTGCCTAACCGCATTGACCGCTACGACTACCATTCGCCTATCGGCACGTTCTTCCGCATGGCGCAACATATCGCTACCACCACCCTGCAAGCGCAGGATAGCCTCACTGCTACTGAGCAGATCGCCGATGCCGAACTGTCACTGCGTATCACTGCCTCGATCGAGGCACAGCAACGCCTCGCCGAGACGCAGTCGCTGCTGCGCGAACTCAAGCAGGGCGTGGATGAGTCCACGGCGCGGAAGTACGCTAACTTCCTCAGTACCACCAAGTTGCAGACCGTTGAGGGACTCATCGCCAAGGCCGAACAGGCCGTAGCTTTCCACGAGCTTCTCACGCAGCAGATCAGTGCGCAACTGAAGAACTACGCCGCCGCTTACCCCATGCAGTACGAGCAGGTGGATATCAGCGATGACCGCGCTGCATCCGAAGCCGCCACGCGCCACTAAACAGTGTAAGCAGCGTATGCAGCGTAAGCGCTGGATTTTGTCTGCTTGATATGTCAAAATAGCGAAAAACGCCCGCAAAACGCGCCAGCACAGAGTGATAATTTGCAAAATAAGTAAATTTGTTGTACTTTTGCAGCCGCGTTTGACGCAGGGCGACATCCGATAGCACGATTTGCCGAACGCGAGGTGCCATAGCTCAGTTGGTAGAGCAAAGGACTGAAAATCCTTGTGTCCCTAGTTCGAATCTCGGTGGCACCACAGAAAAAGAGACCCGCGGGTCTCTTTTTCTATTCTCTGACAAAAGCAAGTCCGGTGCGCTAGCCGGACTTGCTGCCAACCGCTGAAAACAACAGTGATGAGGTATTGGCATCAGGTGTTGAAAAATTCTTACTTGTATTTTATGTTACGGCTGGCTGATCTGTCATCTGAGCCAGAACTGTACGGGGATGGTGAACAGCACACTGACGGGTTCGCCGTCGTTCGTGCCCGGAGTCCAGTCGGGCATACTGCGAACGATCCGCACCGCCTCGTCGTCAAGGCTCTGAATGCCGGAAGACTGCACCACGTGCACGTCGGTCACCTTGCCGGTCTCATCGACTACGAAAGAACAGAGCACACGTCCTTCCTGCTGTGCTTTTTTCGCGTCTTCCGGATACTTCATGTTATCCATCATGTATGCCATCATCGCCGACATGCCTCCCGGATATTGGGGCATGCTGTCAGCCGACAGGACAGGCAGTTTGGCGGCAATAAGGTTGTCGCCGCCTACGGTCACAAAACTGTACGTGTTTTTGTTCTTGCCGGAGTTGTCAATAGTGACGGTCGTCACGTTCTTTTCTTTACCGTTTACTTTTATCGAGGAGGAGGTTATCACCGTGCCGTCATCTTCTTTCACAACGGTTCTCTTGACTGTCTTTTGCTGCGCCGCGCAGCCGGTCGCCAGCATCAACGCAAAGGCGCAAAATAGAATCTTTTTCATTGTTGCAATGTTTGTAGGGTTATACGGATTATAGTCTCGCGCAAGTCCGCAGCAATGGTACCAAGTTTCTGCGCTGTGCGGGTTTTCTTGTTGCTTATACTGTTCTGCGACAGGCGCATGACAGCGGCTGTCTCTTTTGCCGAGAGGTCGAGCAGCACTAATACGCAGAAGCGTATATCCTGTTCGGACAGCTGCGGTTCAACGATGCGGAGTTTCTGCGTCACGTTGTACAGGTAGGCATCAGCCGTGCTGCAGAACTGCGTGTAGTTGTCCCAATGTAGCGTAGCAGGCACGTTCCCCTGTGACAGAAGAAGTTTGATGTTCCGTTCCAGATCGTCACGTTTGATTTCATTGATGACGGTAGTCTTGTTGTGGCGCAAAGCAAACACTACGCCACATCCGCATGCCGCTACCAACAGTAACAGCAGCCACCATACGTACCGCGAGTGGGAATGCTGCCGCTTGGTGTGTATCACCTCGCGCTGCAGATTGCGTATAGCCTGTAACATGGTTGCATTGCCGTCCTCGTTGTATCGCCGCTCGGCTATCAGACTGAGCTCGAGCACCGACAGCGGATAATAGACGGAGTCACTTAGAGCGAGAAAACGGTCAGCGGCCTCGCTGAAACACACAAACGCGATCGAATCTTGCTCGAACGCAAGATACGCTTTGCCGAGATGGTATAAGGTTCTTGCCTCCTGTGCTGGCTGTTCGACTCTACGGAACACTTCAGCAACCTGCCATAAAGCCGTTGTGTCCGTATAGATCCGCATGGAACGCTCCAGAGAGTCCGCCTGCTGCAGGGTGCGTTCAGCAGTATATATATTGCTTACACGTGTGTGCGTGCTGCAACCGGCAAAAAACGCAAGGATTGTGACGTATGTCAATGCTTTTCTCATATCGGTAATTGTTTCAAAAAACACTGCAAAATTACAAAAAAAATCTGATACATGCAAATTTTAGTGTGCGACAAATGCAATCATAAATGCTTGAATATCAGCGGAAGTGCAAAAATAATTAGCGACAGCGGTTGCTGTATGTGCGACAAAAGCGAGCAGAAGCCCGCTTTTGTGAGAAAATAGGCATAATTTGTGCTATTCTTACTCATCTTTCCAATTATCCTCGGTGGGGTGCTGCTTCTTGGCGAGGCGCAATTCTACGAGGAATGAACATAACATTCCGATACCGACGCCAAAGGCAACTATCAGCCAGAAATAGATGCTTTTTGTACTAACATCCGCCAGCCAGTTGATACCTGCACCAAAACCTATGCCGAGCATCATGCAAGCGAAGCGAAGATTGCCAACATCGATTGTGCCGGGCTTCTTGGCTTTCTTTGGTTCGTCGATGAGCAGCTTAGCGGTTTCCGCGTCGGTCTTGTTTTCAATAATGAGCTGACGAAGTTCCTTCTCATTCTTGTCCTTTTTCATCTTGGCTATAAGAACCATCACAATTACGATGATAGGAAGCCCAAGTGACAAAATAACGGCTACTAATCCGATGAAGTCCTCAAAATCAATAATAGGGTTCATAATTGTATGATTTTAATGGTTTGACAATTTTGTTATCTGCGGGCTACCGGTCGCCCTTTCTGTTTATAAGATACGCAACTCTCCCAAAGGTTACACGTCCAGACGATAATTTTTCAGATTTCTTGCCAGAATCGCTGCAATCGTTATTAGCGGCAATGCGATACATGTCACCCGCAGCGGCGTCTGCATCGGGCAGGCGGCTATCACCTCCCATAGTACCCACACATACACCACAACCGCCAGCGGCAAGCCGAGGCATATTCCCAACAGGCGCGTCCATTTGCGGACTGCCTTTACGTGCAGGTCACGGCGCACGGTCTGCATGACTTGAGCGTTGATATGCTCCACACTCTGCCGGCGCTTGGCGCTTTCTGCCAAGAGCAGATCAAAATCGTTATCGTTCATCGGTTTCATACTCTATAGTTTTTTTTAGTCGCTCGCGAATGCGGAATATGCGCACCTTGATATTGTTCTCCGTTTGCCCGAGCCGCTCGGCGATGGTCTGCAGCGGGACATTCTCGTAATAGTGCCATTGGATAATCTGCCGGTCGGCTTCGGGCAGCTGCTCAATGGCTTCCTCGAGGGCTTGCAGGCGTTGTTCCTTCTGCTCGTTGTAAGTCTCGTCGGGCGTGTCGGCGTTCTCGTCTAGCGGTTCGGTTTGCCGTCGTTTCTCTTTCTCTAGCATCCTGAGCGCGATGTGATTGGCGATGATCGTTACCCACGCTCCGAAGTTCTCACCGCGCCAACTGTCCAGCTGCCTATATGCCTGAATGAATGCGAGTTGCACCACTTCCTGCGCGTTTTCTTCGTCCTTCATCAGCCGTAACGCTGCACCATACACCTGCGAAGTGTAACGCTTCATCAGCGTCTCGAATGCCCGCGCATTGCCGTCATGCAATAGTTCGCGTATCAGTTCTATGTCCGTCTTGCGGAGAACCATCTTCGTCTATATGATACACCAACCGCCGAAAGGTTACAGCCGAGTATCGATTTTTTTTCAAAAAAGAAGCCACAACTGCAACGGTTGTGGCTCTTCTGTCAATGCTTGTCGTCTATCGCACTCATGATCTTCGGCACGAGCTCGGTGTTGTCCATCCAGCCGGTGAAGCGCTCTGCTCCCTGACCGATGGCGAAGACTGGCACTGCAGCGCCGGTGTGACCGTAGCTCGTCCAGCCGAGATGCGCCTGCGCATTGAGTATGCCGATGGCAGTCCCTGAAAGCGCATTGATCTCCTTGTACAGGGTTTTGACCTTGCCTTTGCCCTTCAGCGTCTTGCGGAATGCGGCCTGGAGCTCGCGGTCCTCTTCGGCACTGATCTTTACGTCCTTATAGAAATCCAGCCGTTGCTCCAGCAGTGCGCGCACGTCCTGCCACTTGGGTTTGCGGTTGCCCTCATAGAGTTTGCCGAGCTCGTCAGACAGCACCCATGACGAGCAATGCTGGTGCTGCAGCACTTGCAGGTTGAGGATGTACTTCTTCGTACCCAGCGCCAAGCCGCCCGTCTCATGATCGGCGGTAACAACGATCAGCGTCTCGTCGGGATGAGCCTTGTAGAACGCCATCACGGCGCCGACCGCTTCATCAAAATCGAGCATTTCAAGTATATCCGTTGCGCCGTCGCGCCCGTGACCGGCGTAGTCCATCATTCCTCCCTCGATCATCATGAAGAACCGCTCATGATGGGCCGCGAGGTAATCGATAGCAAATGGCGTGAGATTACCCAGCCACAGCTCTTCCGCCCGGCCGTCGATCCTGTATGGGAAGTTCTCGCCGCCTTTCTTGCGGTCAACACCCTCGGTGGATTGCACGAATATCAGTTTCTCGGCACCAGCGGCTTTGAGCTTGGCTTGCTCCATTCCGCTGGCGATGGTGTACCCCGCCTGCTCGGCCAAATCGTACAGGTTTGGCCCAGACTGCCCCTCTTTCGGTTCGGGCTTGTGGAACCCTGCTCCGCCGAAGAAGTCGAAGCCCGTCTGCGTCAGTTGGGTACCTATCGTATAGTAATCGTTGCGCGAGGTGGTCTTGGCATAGAACGCTGCCGGCGTAGCGTGGTCGATAGCCACTGTGGTCAGCAGCCCGACGCCCCAGCCTTGTGCCTTCAGCTGCTCGGCGATGGTGGTGAGTGTATCGCCCTCGGCATCGATGCCCAGCGTGCCGTTGTTCGTCTTCTTGCCCGTGGCGAGCGTCGTGCCGGCAGCCGAGGAGTCGGTCACACTGTTCGAACGGCTGTGCGTGGCCACCAACCCGGTGTAAGGAAACTGGGTCATCAGTAGCGGCTTGCGGTCGATACGGCCGTCAAGCTCGGCCAGATACATCTCGGCAGCAAGCACCTCGTTCGGACCCATCCCGTCACCGATCAGATAGAACACATACTTCACCTCCGCCGAGATATTCAAACAGACGCACAGACACACCAGAAGATACAAAAATCGCTTCATACAATCAAAATTTGCTGCAAAGATACATAATTTTTTGCAAATATGCAAAAATTTCATTAACTTTGTGCCCGAAATCTGCTAAACGTTGCATTTTGTATTATGAAATTGCTGCTCATTGACGCTTATGCGATGATTTATCGCGCCTACTACGCCTTTATCCGTGCGCCGCGTATCAACTCCAAGGGGGAGAATACGTCGGCTATCTTCGGGTTCGTAGTTACGCTTGACGATATACTCAAGAAGACTAACCCTACGCACATTGCGGTGGCTTTTGACCCTCACGGGCCGACGTTCCGTCACGAGGCGTACCCGCTCTACAAGGCGCAACGCGAGGAGACGCCCGAAGATATACGCCGTGCGGTGCCGGTGATCAAGCAGCTGCTTGACGCCATGCACATCACGCGGCTGGAGTGCCCGGGGTTTGAGGCGGACGATGTGATCGGCACGATAGCCGGTCAAGCCGAGCAGCAAGGGTTCGAGGTGCTGATGGCTACGCCCGACAAGGATTACGGGCAGCTCGTGACCGACCGCATCAGTATGTACCGCCCGAAGCACACCGGCGGTTTCGAACAGATGGGCCCGAAGGAGATCTGCGAGAAGTACGGTCTCACCAATCAGCATCAGGTGATCGATCTGCTGGCTCTGATGGGTGACGCGTCGGATAACATCCCGGGTTGCATGGGAGTAGGTGAAAAAACGGCCGTCAAGCTCCTGCAGGACTTCGGTTCAATCGATAACATGCTCGCCCACACCGATCAGATCAAAGGTGCCTTACGCACGAAGATCGAGACCCAGCGCGAGCAGATCGAGTTCTCCCGTTACCTCGTTACGATCCGCACCGATGCACCGGTAAGCTTCACGCCGCAGCAGCTGATTGTTCGCCAACCCGACAAACAGCAGCTCGCCGAGCTCTACCGGGGCTTGGAGTTCAATTCGTTGCTTCGCAAGATCGGCGAACCGATGTTGCCGCCGGTTAATAGCCAAGAGCCTAAAGCCGAGAGCCAAGAGCCGAGAGTCAAGAGCCCTCAGCCAACCGTGGCTGAGAAAAGTCGCCCCGTAACCGCCCAGCTCGACCTGTTCGGCGATATACAGGAGCAGGCTAATCCCGCGGGGTCCCCACAACTAACAGGCAGTGGGGTACCTACTGCACCTCAGAATCAGCCAGGTTTGGCTGATCAACGCAACGACATCGAAGCCCGCCTGTGCGCTTATCTGCTCAATCCCGAACAGGCCTACAACCCGAATATTCCGCCCAAATGGGATGAACTGAAGGCCGACAGCGCCCTGTGGAACCTGTACAACGAGGTCGAGCTGCCGCTGGTGGAAGTGCTTCGCGAAATGGAGCAGGCCGGTGTGCGGTTTGACGTAGCCATCCTCAAGCAGGCCGAGCAGCAGCTCTCCGCCGAACTCGTAGAACTGGAGCAGAAGATCATAGCCGAGCTCAACGCCATGCTTGCTCAACACGCAGTTAATCACTCCCTGCCCGAAAACGGGGTCCCCGCAAGCAACGCGCAGCGGGGTGTCCTTGAGGGAAGGGTCGGGGAAGGGTCTATCAACATCAACTCCCCCAAGCAGATCGGCGACCTGTTGTTCGGGCAATTGCAGCTCGACAAGAAGGCGAAGAAAGGCCGCAACGGCAACTACTCCACCTCCGAGGAAGTGCTGCGTGCGCTCAAACCCGTAGCACCCGTCTGCGGCGATATACTGGACTACCGCGAACTCAAGAAACTTATATCTACCTACGTTGCCACCTTGCCCTCGTACATCAATCCCGCTACCGGCAAGATCCACACGACTTACAACCAGACCGTGACTGCCACAGGGCGTCTGTCGTCGTCGAACCCGAACATGCAGAACCTGCCAATCCGTTCCGAACGCGGCCAACTCATTCGCCGCGCGGTGATTGCCGACGAGGGCTGTGTGATTCTCAGTGCTGACTATTCGCAGATTGAGCTGCGGCTCATGGCACACTTCTCGCAGGACGAACATCTGCTCGCCGCTTTCCGCAGCGGACAGGATATTCACGCCGCCACGGCAGCAAAGATCTTCAGGGTGCCCATCGACGCGGTGACCAAAGAGCAGCGCCGTGCCGCGAAGACCGCCAATTTCGGTATCCTGTACGGCATATCCGCTTTCGGCTTGGCGCAGCAGCTTGACTGTTCGCGCAGCGAGGCCAAACAACTGATTGACGACTATTTTGCAGCGTTCCCGAAGATCCGCTCGTTTATCGAGGCACAGAAGTCGTACGCGCGCGAACATTTATATGTAGAGACGCTCTTCGGCCGCAAACGGTACTTGCCGGATATCGTTTCGCACAACGCCACCGTGCGTGCCTTTGCCGAACGTAACGCCGTGAACGCTCCCGTGCAGGGCACGGCTGCGGATATCATTAAGATTGCTATGGTAGCTATCCACCGCGAATTCAAGCAGCGCGGCCTGCGTGCGCAGATGATCATGCAGGTGCACGACGAACTCAACTTCAACGTGCCCGTCGATGAGATCGAGCAGGTCAAGCAGATCGTAGTAAGCAATATGCAGAACGCCGTGCATCTGTCCGTGCCGATCATCGCCGAATGCGGTATAGGCAACAACTGGCTCGATGCACATTGAGTTGTTGAATGTTGTTGGCAGTTGTTGACTAAAAAAAATAATATTGTTGACGAATAATTATTTAATGACTAACGAATATACCCCTGCCGTTCTTGTAGGCATCATAACCCCGCAGCAGCCCGAAGACCGCACACGCGAGTACCTCGATGAACTTGCTTTTCTCGCTGACACCAACCATATAGAGCCCGTCAAGCGCTTCGTTCAGCGTCTCGAGTACCCGAACTCCACCACCTACGTGGGCGAGGGCAAGCTGCAGGAGATACGCGACTATATTACCAACTATAATAGCGGGGTCCCCGCAAGTAACACGCAGCGGGGTGCAAGCGACTCTGCCAAGCATGCCGAAGAACCACGAGAGCCTATCGAACTGGTTATCTTCGACGACGAACTCTCGCCCCGCCAGCTCCGCAATATCGAAAAAGTGCTGAATACTCCCTCCCCTATGAGGGAAGGGCAGGGGAAGGGGCTTCGCGTCATGGATCGCACGATCCTGATCCTGGAGATCTTCCTCCAGCGCGCCCAGACCTCGTATGCCAAAACGCAGGTCGAGATGGCGCACTTGCAGTACATGCTTCCGCGCCTGACGCGAATGTGGAGTCACCTTGACCGTCAGCGTGGCGGCGGTGGCACCAACCGCGGTACAGGTGAGACGCAGATCGAGGCCGACCGACGGATCATCAACAACCGCATTGCTCTGCTGCGCGAAGAACTCAAGCGCATCGACCGGCAGATGGCTACCCAGCGCCAGAACCGCGGAAAGATGGTGCGCGTGGCACTCGTGGGCTATACGAACGTCGGCAAATCGACGCTGATGAACCTGATGAGCAAGTCGGATGTGTTTGCTGAAAATAAGCTCTTCGCCACACTTGATACCACCGTGCGCAAGGTAACGATCGACAATCTGCCGTTCTTGCTGTCGGATACCGTAGGATTCATCCGCAAGCTCCCGCATAACCTCGTAGAGTCCTTCAAATCGACGCTTGACGAGGTGCGTGAGGCCGATCTGCTCGTGCACGTAGTGGATATCAGCCACCCGAACTTCGAAGAGCAGTACGAGGTGGTGGAGCACACGATCAACGAACTCATCCCGCACAACCGGCCGGAGGAGATCGTGGTGTTCAACAAGATCGACGCCTTTACCTATACGCCCCAGGCCGAGGACGATCTGCTGCCGCCCACGCGCGAGAATATCTCCCTCGAGGAGCTCCAGCGCACTTGGATGGCTAAGCTCAACGGTCAAGAGTCAAAAGCTAAGAGCCAAGAGACCAATGCAGTGTTCATCAGTGCCCGCAACCGCACGAACATCGATGAGCTCCGCGATGTCATCTACGAGCGTGTCAAAGCCATCCACATCCAGCGCTACCCCTACAACGATTTCCTCTTCCAGCGCTACGACAATCTGGAGGAGTGATCGCGGCAGCGCGACATCACAATACAAAAAAATAAGTGCACCACAATTGGTGCACTTATCTTTTGCTATCGCCTCGAGGCTTACTTAGCAGCCTTCTTGGCCTTGCGGTTAGCGATGGCGCGCTGGATGTCGTAAGCGATCGGCGAAGCCACGAACAGTGACGAGAATGTACCGATGATCACACCCATCAGCAATGCGAATACGAAGCCGCGGATGCTCTCGCCTCCGAAGAGGAAGATAGCCAGCAGCACGATGAACGTAGACATAGAGGTCGAGAACGTACGCGACAGCGTGGCGTTCAAGGCGTCGTTGATGTTACGTTCGCGCTCACGCTTCGGATACAGACCGTTGTACTCACGCACGCGGTCGAAGATAACCACGGTATCGTTGATAGAGTAACCGATTACGGTCAGGATAGCTGCGATAAACGCCTGGTCAATCTCCATCGAGAACGGCATGATTTTCCACAGGATGGCGTACAAGCCGAGGATGATCACCGTATCGTGGAACAATGCAGCCAACGCGCCTACCGAGTAAGCGAAGTTGCGGAAACGGATCAGGATGTACAGGAAGATCACGATCAGCGCGGCAATAACTGCCCATACAGCGGAGGTGGTGATGTCGTCGGCGATAGCCGGACCTACCTTCTGGCTCTGCATGATACCCACGTTCTCGTTCACTTGCGTCGATTGGAACTCATCGAACGTCAGATCCGAAGCAAAGAACTGCTTCGTGCCGTTGTAGATCAGTTGCTCAATCTCGTCGTCGAGGGTCTCCGAGTTGTCGTGGATGCGGAAGTTAGTCGATATACGTACCTGGTCGTTGGACTCACCGAAGGTGATGACACGTACGGTCAGATTCTCACCCTCTTGGTTCTGCTCGTTGAATACAGCAAGCAGCGAGTGCTCTACGTCCTGCGTGTTCACCGGTTTGTCGAAGCGAACAACATAGTTACGTCCACCCGAGAAATCGATACCGAGGTTCAGCTTGCCGAAGATGTGTGGGTCAAGACCCAGGATAGCGAATATGATCAGCACACCGGCTACCGGGTAAGCCCACTTGCGTGCGCTCACGAAGTCGAAGTGCATGTTCTGGAACCAGTTCTTGGTGATCATCGAGGTGAACGGAAGCTCCTTGGCATCCTCACGCTTGGCGTAGTCCTCGAGGAGCAGACGGGTGATGAACACGGCCGTCATGAACGATGAGATGATACCGATGATATACGTTACGGCGAAGCCCTTGATCGGACCTGTACCGAACACGGCCAGAATGATACCGGTGAGCAGTGAGGTCACGTTGGCATCAACGATGGCGGATATAGCGCCCTTGAAGCCGTCCTCAATAGCCTTGCGCATGTTCTTGCCGGCACGGAGCTCCTCGCGTATACGCTCGTAGATAAGCACGTTACCATCCACCGCGCAACCCATCGTCAGCACGATACCTGCTATACCCGGCAGCGTCAGTACGGCCGAGAACGATGACAGGATACCTACCAGCAGGAATACGTTGCACAGCAAGGCGGCGTCGGCGATCAGGCCCGGAATCAATCCGTAGTAGAAGATCATGTACAGCAGGATCAGTACAAAGCCGATGGCAAACGACCAGAGGCCGCTGCGGATAGCTTCCTTACCCAGCGACGGACCAACTACGTCTTCCTGGATGATTCGAGCCGGAGCCGGCATCTTACCGGACTTCAGGGTGTTGGCGAGGTCTTTGGCCTCCTCAACGGTGAAGTGACCGGTGATCTGCGAGTTACCGCCGGCAATCTCGTTCTGTACGGTCGGGAACGAATAAACGAACCCGTCGAGAACGATTGCCACGGACTTGCCGATATTCTCTTTGGTTATACGCTGCCAAGCCTTGGCGCCCTCGGCGTTCATCGACATCGATACGTTGGCGTAAGCGCTTACTTGCGAGAAGTCTGCGCGTGCGTCGGTGATCACGTCACCCTCGAGCGACGGACGGCCGTCACGCTGAGCTTTCAGGGCTACCAGACGGAACATCGAGTTGGCGTCGTCGTTGGCTTTCACCTCCCAGCGGAAGCGTACCTCACGCGGCAGAACCTGCTTGGCTTGCTGCGAGTTGAGGATGGCCATCACGCGAGCGGTGTCGGTGTAGTGAACGTTACCTACCACCGGACCGCCGTAAGGCTGACCGGCAGCATTAACGGCCGGGTTGAGGATAGCGAAGAACGGGTGAGCTTTCTTGTAGTTCTCCAGTGCTTCGGCCTGAGCCTTGCGAGCCTCGGCAGCGCTGTCGTTGGCGGCGATGGCCTGCGTGAGCTCCTCAACGGAAGCGTCAGCGGCTTTCACCTCTTCGGCCTTCACTTCTTCTGCCTGTTGCTCGCCTTCAGCCTGCTCGGTAGCGGCGTTGGCGGCCTGGAGCTCGCGGTCGATCTGTGCCAGTTGCGGCAGCAGCTCGGCGAAGTCGTAGGTCTCCCAGAACTCGAGGTTAGCCGAACCTTGGAGGAGCTTACGTACGCGCTCGGGCTCTTTGATACCCGGGAGCTCGATCAGGATGCGTCCCGACTGAGCCAGCTTCTGGATGTTCGGTTGAACAACGCCGAAGCGGTCGATACGGGTACGGAGTACCATAAACGAGTTGTTGATAGCGCCCTCTACTTCCTCACGGATCACGCGCTCTACCTCTTCGTTGGTCGAACTGGTGGTCACTTTGTCCTTCAGCTCGAACGTAGCGAATACCGATGCGAGTTTGGCGTCGGGGTCAACCTCACGGAACGATGCGAGGAACAGTGTAACGAAGTCGTCGCCGCTGGATTTTTGCTTCTCTTGAGCCAGGGCCATAGCACGGTTGAAGTTCTCGCTCGTGTTGTAGCCGCTCAGTGCGCGCAAGATGTCGGGCACACTTACTTCCATTGTTACGTTCATACCGCCCTTGAGGTCCAGACCGAGGTTGATCTCTTTCTCACGGCACTCTTTCAGCGTGTAGCCGAACCACACTTTCTTAGCAGCGATAGAGTCCAGATACTGGTACTCTTTCAGCTGGTCACCGGCGGCGTACTCCTTGGCCTGCTTGTCGTAGTGACGGATCACAAACGAGAATGACAGGTAAAAGGCGCAGACCAAAAACAGCAGCACTGCCAGTGTTCTAACAATTCCTTTGTTTTGCATAATTATGTGTTAATTTGTTTTGTTTTTTCCCACTAAAACGGGGTCCCCGGCGCGACCTGTTAGGGTCGTGGTGGGGAAAGCGGAGGCACGTACCGCCTTTATTGCGCAGGGCGCAATCGGATGCGGTTGCGTTGCCGAACGCGTAAAAAGCCTACAAAATTACAAATAATTATTGATAAATGCAAGAAAAAAACACTTTTTTTGCGTTTTTTTGCAAAAAAATTTGCATAATTGGAATATTTATTGTACCTTTGCACCCGCTTACGGAAAATCGCGCCCGTTTCGGACGCAGAATTAGCGACGATCAGTCGGCATCTTGCAAGAAGTCGTGATAATGGAAAGATTGCCCTGTGGTTCGCTTTTCCGTAAAGCTTGTATCGCGGAGTAGAGCAGTGGTAGCTCGTCAGGCTCATAACCTGAAGGTCGGAGGTTCGATCCCTCCCTCCGCAACCAACGCGCCGCACAACAGCGGCGTTTTTAGTTTCCATGAGATCTCCTGAGCAAATCGAACTCGCCAAGCTTCAGAGCCGCCTCACCAAGCGGTTCCACAAGGCTTGTGCCGACTACTCGCTCATCGAGCAGGGCGATCACATCCTCATTGCCCTCAGTGGCGGCAAGGACTCCCTGGCTTTGGTCGAGCTGCTCGGCCGCCGGGCGCAGATCTTCGTACCGCGGTTCAAGGTCACCGCTATACACGTGCGTGTTAAGGAACGCGCGTATATATCCGACCTCGCCTATCTGCAATCGTTCTGCGACGCGTTCCGCGTCCCGCTCCTCGTCCGCGACACATCTATTCACTCCCTTCCCTCCGGGGTCCCCGCGACCAACGGAAGTGGGGTGGCTCTCGAGGGAAGGGCCGGGGATGGGTCTCCTTGTTTCCTCTGCTCCTGGTACCGCCGCAAGGCGCTGTTCGACGCCGCACAGGAGCTCGGCTGCAACAAGATCGCTTTCGGCCATCACAAGGACGATATAGTCGAGACTCTGCTCATGAACCTGATCTTCGAGGGCAAGTTCACGACCATCTATCCCAAGCTTCAGATGGACAAGATGCCGCTGCAGCTCATCCGTCCGCTCTGTCTGATCGAGGAGCGTGACCTCACCCGGTACGCCGCACTTCGCGGATTTGTGCCGCAGAAGCAGCCCTGCCCGTTCGAGAGAGCCTCCGCCCGCACGGATATCAAATCCCTCGTTGCCGATCTTGAACGTCTCAACCCCAATGTCCGCGACTCCCTCTGGGGTGCTATCACCCGCCGGTAGCTACCCTCTGAAGTAACCATCGACCACTTTTGGGCGATGATTTTACCACTTTTGTGCGATGAATTTCGGTACTCTCTGCAGACTGTCAACGGACCCCTTCGAGACAATCCTAGACCATATAAATTTTTTAACACTTGTAACATCAACAATATCAAATACTTAACGCACATGTCGCAACACTTAAAATCTAAAATGCTTGACCTCTTGCAACGCACGATCGTCGAGTCGATGCAAATCCCTGATACTCCGCACGTTAGGGGTGTTCGTTATTGTACTCTCATTGACGCTGTCAAGGAGTACCGCGGTGCGGTTAATACACCTAAGCAGGCACAGCATTACCACAAGAATATCATCCTCCGTCCTTCGCGCCATCGCCCGGCACACGAACTCTATACTTACCACTTTCCCAAAGCGTGGTCGGCCGGTTGTTTAGCTAATCGCGAGATCATCAAGGAAGCCCAGCGCCGCGCTCATGCCATCGAACGCGATCCTGTTGCGGCACTCGAGTGGAAGATCTTGTTCTTTGAGCAGCTCTATAACCCTGTTCCGGGCAAGAAGGTCTACCCCAACTTCTACCCGTTTGTTTACGTTACTATCTACGACTCTCTCCGTGCTACCGACCGGCAACTCGAACAACCGGCTCCGCCCTCACTTATCCACCTCGCCGCTCATGCCCGAATAATGCCGTTCTACACACCGCCACCCGCCATTCGCATAGCCGCTTAACTCCGTTTTTGGCACTTTTTGCACTCCCAAAATACGTTTTTCAAACTGCTGTAACTGCAAAGCGCTTATAATCATATACTTACATTTTTGATTTTTCAAACACAAAAATTTGCAAATGTCAAAAAATTGTCGTACCTTTGCACTAAATTTCGAAACCCCTCGGGGCTGACCGATTAAACGCATGCAATTTATGAAAAAATTTATCATCACGTTGATGCTTGCGATAGCAGGCTGCGTATGGACAATAAGCCATGCGATATGTATGGCAACCGGAGAGTCGGGACATTCAATGCTCGCCATATATAGCGGTACACTGCAAGGGGCAAGCCTTCCGTGTGAAAGTGCAAGCGAGGAAGAGCCTTGTGTGCCGTGTGCGACAGTTGCCCTATCTGCGGAAAATGGATTATATTATCTCACCGGTTTGAGCGAAGAGTGGCAAAACTTCTGTGATCGTGAATTTCTGACGCCCCATAATGCTATGAATATGAGTTATTCATACCATGCACTATTGTCCGGCACGAGGTTTGAACGAGGGGAGTCTCAATTCATACAAGTGAATTACATGCAAGTTAATAAGATCGAACTATGGAGATCGGAGAACTGGCTGCTCGGCGGTTGGAAGGTAGAAAAGGAAACCGTATGCGACGGTGACGGGTTCGGCGGTGTCTTCACGCGTACTATTGCCGATGAAATACTATATATGTTCTACGACCAATGGGTTGTGCACACTGTCAATGGTGCCACTTATGACAACCTGTTGACTTATTCAACGCAAAACCAGTCAAACGGAACCATGCTGCTGACAGTCAAAGGCTTGTTTGATACTGTGGAACGTGAGCACCCGTGGGATGGAGGCAACTCACCGATTACCATCTACAAACTGACCGACAAAGAGATGGAGTGGCAGTTTGACTCCTACGGCGGAGATGAAGGCCCCGTCACGTTCTACCAATATCTCAAACGTTATTCAGCAGCAAAGCAACAGATAGACACCATCCAGCTGTATAAGTACGTCAAGGATAGTCCGGGGTCATCGACGGTCGATCCGGTTGACCCGAACCAGGTCGTGGCGACGTTGCAGGGCGAGTACCTGACGATACACGAGTACACCGGCGATGAGATTGGCTACACACTGCAAAAGTCTCCGTCAAGTGCACCGGCGCGGCGAAACACGCAGGCGCAGACGAAGATCGCGGCTGACACGTTCCGCGGCAGCGCGTCGATCCAAGTGAGCGAGTACGGCACCTACACGCTGGAACTGACCAATCCGCTGTGGGACTACACGTTAGTCGGCACCTTCTACTACGGCGCGAACGGCCTTGAGCCTGTCACGCCCGAGATGCCGGCATACAAGTACCTCATTGACGGAAGGATGTTCATCCGGCAGGGCGACCGTATATACACGCCAACCGGCATGCAGGTGGAGTAGGTGGATGCTGATAAGTGGTTGAGAGTCAGTAATATACGATCATGTAACACTCTAAATAACAGTGATTATGCGTAAATTCATCTTCACGTTGATGCTTGCGATAGCAGGCAGCGTATGGACAATAAGTGAGGCCAAGGTAACCGAGCAATTGGAGGATGATCCTTGTTCTCAATATACTTTGGTTGTGGAGCCACATATTGATAGTACGGTAACATATATGTTCACCGGAGAACTGCTACATAATCAGCCGTATGTTGACAGTGTATGGATCACCGGAGTAAGAGAAGACTCTGCAACTATATATCTTGTATCGTACGCGCAACCTAATGAAAAGATTGATTTGTCATCACTCAGGATGGGGCGCTACTTCTTTTTTGCACAAATCGAAGATTGTGTAAAGGTCAGACCGCTAAACTTCCGGGGGCGATGGGCGACTGATTTCCCGAAAGGTATGACTTGGACAACATTTTTCACACCTTACGAAGGTTGTGACTCTTGGTCATATACATGTGAGTTGCAAAATAATACGTTTATCGAAGGCAGATCTTACAGCATAGTACACGGTCCGGTTGATATACCTATCAGGCAATACGGGCAGAAAATCTATGCATGGATCAATAACAAAGATTACTTGCTATATGACTTCGGGCTTGAAATAGGTGACTCTATTCCGCAATATTATTTCGGGATAAGTGCTGACGCATCGCAGATTGATGTTTATGGTCAAGTATATGCTCATGTTTTGCGTATAGATTCTGTACTATTGGGAGACGGAAGGAAGGCCAAACGTTTGTGGTACGATGGCCGTATGCCGGATATAGAATATGTAGGCAGCGAATATGGCATATTGTCACCTATCATAATGCCGGATATAACTACATGCGGTGGTACGCACATGTGCTGTTCGTTGGATGGCGGACTAATTTACGAAACAGAACCGGGAATCTGCAACAGCATAGGCGAATTGCATCCTCTCCGCCTACCGTCGCTATGTGATGAGTGGCATTATGTCACTTATTATGCAGCAGGAATGGATATTCCTGCGACTCCGGTGTATTATTCGCAACACCTCGCCGCAGATACCGTTATCGGCGAACACAAGTATAGGCAGTTGCGCGGTAGAGTAGGATACAGATATTCTTCTAACGATGATTATTTGGGAGCATTGCGGGAAGGGGATAATGCCGATATTTATTATGTGCCAACTGATAGCACACATGAGTACTTGCTATATGCATTTAATGCCAACGTGGGGGATACATTGAAGAATCTATGGATGGGCACAAATATGCAATGTACAACGGCGATAATAACAGAAATTTCTACAGGGCGACTTAGGACATTTCAAGCAAAGGTCCATGTTATAGAAAGCGGTCATTATTTTGAGGATTTCTGGGAACTTTGGACTGATAGTGTAGGCTCTGCAACAAGTGAAGGACCGGCGGGTGATATCGTTTATATGCTAAATACTCCTTATCTCGCATGCGCTTGCAAAGACGGAAGAAAAATATATGTTGGCGATGCTAACTGTGCATGTGACCCTCTCCGCCTGAAGTCGCTGTGTGACACATGGAATGTGATGGTTGTGGATAACGTTATGTGCGGAGGGTGCGAAGAGTATAAAACCTACGTACACGCGTTGGGAAAAGACACAATCATTGGCGAACGCAGATACCGCCAACTGCTCGCGGATGGCGAGTACGAAGGAGCACTGAGGGAGGGAGATAACCGCGATATCTATTGCGTACCCGCAGGCACGACGCACGAATATTTGCTGTACGCGTTCAACGCGAAAGCGGGCGATGTGCTGACAAACGTCTGGTTAGGAGGTTCGGTTGCGGATTCTCCCGACGGCTGGCAGATGGAAGTGGTAGAGATACAGGAAACGGCTCCGCGCAGATTTGTACTGAGCACCGGTTACGTTACTCCTGAGCCCGGTTTGGAATTAGGACCACTCTTTTACTACTGGAAAGAGGGAATAGGATTTAGCGACGGGCCTATTGGCTCTAAACGCTGTGTAGGTTGTGATGATAGCCGGGGTTATGCCGTGCTCTGTGCTTACAAAGATGGAGAATTAGTGTACGACAATCCTGCATGGGACTGGTGCTATTATGATAGTACAGAACAACCCGGTGACACAGTCAAGCTTTACAGATACGTTAAGGACAGTCCGGGATCATCGACGGTTGACCCCGTTGACCCGAACCAGATTGTGGCAACGCTACTCAATGATGTGCTGACAATCCGCGAGTACACCGGCGAGGAAATCACGTATTCGCTCAAGAAATCACCGGCCGGTACTCCGTTTAGGCACAACGAACAGGCTCAAACGAAGCTTGTTCGGGAAGATACGTTCCGCAACACAGTATCCGTCACAATTACAGAGGACGGTTCGTACCGCCTTGACCTGACGAACCCGGAGTGGGGCTATGGCATTTACGGCACGTTCGACTACGGCAAATCAGCCATTGAGCCCGTCGTGCCGGAAGCTGTGGCTACAGCGGCAGCGAAGATCCTCCGCAATGGACAACTGCTTATCCGCCAAGGTGACAGGATATTTACCCCAACCGGCATGCAGATTGAATGAACAGAGCACGCTACATATTACTTCTGACTGTTTGGTGCGGAATTGTTGTGTCCTGTGGCAGGCTGTCGCATAACGATGTGCAGGCGTTGTACGAACAAGGCAGAGCTTTGCGCGAACAGGGTGAGCCTGCCGAGGCGATGGCGGTGTTCATCCGCGCTGCGCATAGCGAGACGGACGATGAAACGTTGCTCGGGCGCATCTATTCGAACATGGCGAACATGTGCCGTCAGGCGAACGAGCACGGCTTGGCATGTTACGTCTATGCGATGTCGGCGGAGCACTTCGCTGCCGCAAAAGATGATCTCGCTTATGCCTACGCGCTGAACAACATGGCATGGGAGCAAGCTGCCATGCACCACAAAGACTCAGCGTGGGTGCTCATCGATGCGGCGGTGCAGGTTTATCCGATGTATCCGCTGACGGATAAGATCATCGAGACCCGTGCTGCGGCATGTCTGTTTGCCGAGGAGTACGATTCGGTGCTCCATTACACGATGCCCGCGGCAAACGATTACCTCAAGATGCTCCGGGCGCAAGCATTCGCGTATCTCGGCACAGGCGATTCGGCAGTAATCTATGCCCGCGAGTTGCTGCCGCGAACGGATAATCCGTTCTATCTCGACGACATCTATTATATACTCACGCACAACGATGCCACGGCCGATGCTGAGGCTATACGCGAACTATCGTCCGAACGCGCCGATGTGCAGAAAGCCATCGAGCAACGTCACGGCAAGCTCATGCAGGCTGTACAGTTGTTAGCCGATGATCTGGCTTCGCCGCGGAGGAACATGCGGCCGCTACTCGAAGCGTTGCTGTTGGCTTTTGGCTGTCTGGTGATTGCCGTGACAGGCATCACCGTTCTGCGCGAGCGGCGCAAACTCTACCGCGAGAGCTCGGCGCACGAACAGGCAAGACGCGAAGAGTTTGAGCGGACGGCAAGCATACTCCGCACCGCCGAGAACCTGCGCGATGAACTCAAGTGGAACGACTACGAGGCGTTCTGCCGGCAGACCGACAAACTGTTCCGCGGCCTGGCGACGATACTCGACAAAGAAGGCTTGAACGAACAGGATGTGCGGATATGCGTGCTGGTGCTTATCGGGCTGTCTGGCAAACAGATAGCCGCCATGCTCCCTTGTTCGCAAAAGAGCATCGGCAAGCTCAAGGATCTCACAGCCCGCAAGCTTGGCGTATCGGGCGGGAAACTCCAAAAGAAACTCCAAAGTATAGTCTGTGGGTGGTGAAAACCACAAATTCGCAAAAAAAGTCCTGCATTGCTTGCAAATGTGGGATTTTTTTTGTAATTTTGCGCTCGCTTATGATAGGCAGCCTAAACATATCCGCGGCGTTGCGGGAGTACATGCCTTACTACAGGCGGAACCTCGCAGTGGCTTTTCCCGTGATGCTCACGCAGCTCGGGGCGGCGCTGGTGGGGCTGATGGACACAATCATGGTCGGTCATTACGGCACGACCGATCTGGCGGCGGTGAGCTTCGCCAACGGTGTGTTCTTCACGCTGATGGTGTTTGCTATGGGCGCGGTGATGGCCGTGACGCCGCTGGTAGGTCATGCGTTTGTGCAAGGCAAAGACGAGCGTGTGGCAGCGCTGCTGCTGAACGGCTTGTGGTTCACGCTGCTGATAGGCGGTGCGACCTGTGCGGTGCTGATAGGCTGCGTGCCGCTGTTGGGGCACATGGGTCAGGATCCCGCGGTGGTTGAGGCGGCCCGGCCGTACCTCGTGATGCGGATCATCGGTCTGGTGCCGTTCCTGCTGTTCTGCCTCGAGAAGCAGTTTATGGAAGGATTGGGCAACACGATCGTAGCGCTGGTGGTGACGTTCGGCGTGAACGTGCTGAACATTGTGCTGAACTGGGTGCTGATATTCGGTCACTGGGGTGCTCCCGCGATGGGTGCCGCCGGTGCGGGCTTGGCCACGATGATAGCGTGGGGATTGTTGCCGCTCGTGTTCCTCGCGGCTATACTGAGCCGCCAAGAGTGGCGACTATATTTCAGGCGGGGGGCTCATGCTGACTGGGGAACGATCCGCGAGCTGATGCGGGTAGGTGCGCCTATCGGCATGCAGACAACGATGGAGACCGTGCTGTTCACGCTATCGTTCATCATGGTGGGTTGGATCAGCAAGGAAGCTCTGGCGGCGCATCAGGTGACGAACCAGGTGGCGGACTTCACGTTCATGATCTCGCTGGGCGTGAGTTCGGCCACGACGATCCGCGTATCGCACCAGTACGGCCGCGGCGACATGCATGCCATGCGTATGGCGGCGAACGCGAGTGTGCACCTCATACTGCTGCTGAACACGATAGGCGCGGCGCTGATGATAGGGCTGAGGAACGTGATCCCGTACCTGTTTACGGAAGATGAAGCGGTGGTAGGTCTGGCCTCGCAGCTGCTGGTGTTCGCCGGTATGCTGCAGTACGCCGACGGCTTGCAATGCGTAGGTGCCGGTATGCTCCGCGGCGTGACAGATGTGCGTGTGCCGATGTGGATCACCGTGATCACGTATGTAGTGATCGCCCTGCCGCTCGGGTACGTGCTGATGTTCACGGCCGGACTGGGGGCAGTAGGGATGTGGATAAGCTTTGTGGTGGCACTGACGATAGCAGCCGCTGCGTTCCACCTGCGCTTCCGGGTGCTATTTTACAAAAAATAGCAAAAAGTTGGCGGAATATTTGGAAATGTGAAATATTTTTCGTAATTTTGTAGCCGCGTTCGATATATCGATGTATCGATATGTCGATATCCCGAAAAGATTTAACAAACTCAATTAACAAACAATACAAACCAAAAACACATGATCTATTCGAAAGAAGTACAAGAAATGTGCGTTGTAGCCAAAGGTCCGAAACACGGTCCGGCTCCTATCCCCGAAGAGGGTAAGTGGGTAAAGGCTACCGAGATCAAGGACATCTCAGGTATGACGCACGGTATCGGCTGGTGCGCACCCCAACAGGGCACATGCAAACTCAGCTTGAACGTAAAGAACGGAATCATCGAGGAAGCCCTCGTTGAGACCATCGGTTGCTCGGGTATGACGCACTCGGCTGCAATGGCAGCAGAGATATTGCCGGGCAAGACCATCCTCGAGGCGCTGAACACCGACCTCGTATGTGACGCTATCAACACCGCTATGCGCGAGCTGTTCTTGCAGATCGTTTACGGCCGTACGCAGAGTGCCTTCAGCGAGGGCGGTCTGACGATCGGTGCCGGTCTGGAAGATCTGGGCAAGGGTCTGGTTAGCCAGTGCGGTACGCTCTACTCGACGCAAGCCAAGGGCGTTCGCTACCTGCAACTGACCGAGGGCTACATCACCAAGGAGTTCCTGGACGAGGACAACGAGGTGTGCGGCTACGAGTATGTGCACATGGGTAAGTTCATGGACGCTGTGAAGAAAGGTATGGACGCCAATGAGGCTCTGAAGGCCAACACCGGCACCTACGGCCGTACGACCAAAGAGCAAGGCGCTGTAAAATCGATTGACCCACGTAAAAACTAAGGAGGAGAGACTATGATTCGTGAAGTAAAATTTGA
>DBYS01000020.1:0-16668 GCA_002310195.1 Bacteroidales bacterium UBA1180 | reverse complement strand
CTCGCCGCTCTGAACGCTAACGGTATAGCATCCATCGAGGAGGCTAACCAGATCTGCGAGCAATATGGCCTCGATCCTTACATGACTTGCGAGGAGACGCAGCGCATCTGCTTCGAGAATGCCAAGTGGGCATACGTGGTAGGTACAGCTATCGCCCTGAAGAAAGGTTGCAAGAACGCCGCTGACGCTGCCGAAGCTATCGGTATCGGTCTGCAGGCCTTCTGTATCCCCGGCTCGGTGGCTGACGACCGCAAGGTAGGTATAGGTCACGGTAACCTGGCAGCCCGTCTGCTGCGCGAGGAGACACAGTGCTTCGCGTTCCTGGCAGGTCACGAGAGCTTCGCTGCCGCCGAGGGCGCTATCAAGATCGCTGAGATGGCTAACAAGGTTCGTAAGAACCCGCTGCGCTGCATCCTGAACGGTCTGGGTAAGGACGCCGCTATGATCATCAGCCGTATCAACGGCTTCACCTACGTACAGACCGAGTTCGACTATTTCACCGGCGAACTGAAGATCGTTCGCAAGAAAGCGTACAGCGACGGTCCGCGTGCGAAGGTTAACTGCTACGGCGCTGACGATGTACGCGAGGGCGTAGCTATCCTCTGGCACGAGAATGTGGACGTATCGATCACCGGTAACTCCACCAACCCGACGCGCTTCCAGCACCCGGTAGCAGGTACGTACAAGAAAGAGCGCGTACTGGCCGGCAAGCCGTACTTCTCGGTGGCATCCGGTGGCGGTACAGGCCGTACATTGCACCCCGATAACATGGCAGCCGGTCCGGCATCCTACGGTATGACCGATACGCTGGGCCGTATGCACAGCGACGCACAGTTCGCAGGTTCGAGCTCCGTACCGGCACACGTTGAGATGATGGGCTTCCTGGGCATCGGCAACAACCCGATGGTAGGTTGCACCGTGGCTTGCGCCGTGAACGTGGCTCTGGCACTGAACAAGTAATCAGCAATCAAATCAGCTTATGGCAGATGAGAGAAAACAGCCATCCGCAGAGAAGCTCAAAGCGCTGCAACTGGCTATAGACAAGATTGACAAGGATTTTGGCAAAGGTGCTATCATGAAGCTCGGTGACGACCGCGTTGAGGACGTGGCCGTGATCCCTACGGGCAGCGTGACGCTGAACCTTGCTCTGGGCGTAGGCGGTTATCCGCGTGGACGAGTGGTGGAGATCTTCGGACCTGAGTCGTCAGGTAAGACCACCCTCGCCATCCACGCGATGGCCGAGGTACAGCGCCAGGGCGGTATAGCCGCTATCATCGATGCCGAGCATGCGTTTGACCGATTCTATGCCGAGAAGCTCGGCGTGGATATCGACAATCTGCTGATCGCCCAGCCCGACAGCGGCGAGCAGGCACTGGAGATAGCCGACAAGCTGATCAGCTCGGCAGCGGTTGACCTGATCGTGGTTGACTCGGTAGCAGCCCTCACCCCGAAGGCTGAGATCGACGGCGAGATGGGTGACAACAAGGTAGGTCTGCAGGCACGACTGATGAGTCAGGCACTGCGCAAACTCACCGCTACGATCAACAAGACACAGACTACCTGCATCTTTATCAACCAGCTCCGCGAGAAGATCGGCGTGATGTTCGGTAACCCCGAAACAACCACCGGCGGCAACGCCCTGAAGTTCTACGCTTCGGTGCGTCTGGATATACGCCGCGTGAGCCAGATCAAGGACGGCGACGAGATCATCGGCAGTCAGGTGCGCGTGAAGGTCGTGAAGAACAAGGTGGCTCCTCCGTTCAAGAAAGCCGAGTTCGACCTGATGTTCGACGAAGGTATATCGCGCAGCGGTGAGCTGATCGACCTCGGCGTAGCCAAGGGGATCATCCAGAAATCCGGATCGTGGTTCAGCTACAACGGGCAGAAGCTTGCCCAAGGTCGCGACGCCGCGAAGAAGTTGCTGCACGATAACCCCGATCTCGCTGACGAGATAGAGGCACAAATAATGGCATGAGCCCCGTATAATCGGCTCGTATGCAGCAGATACTGACCCTCACACCCGAACAGGCGTATCACATTACCGAGCAGTACCGTGTAGTCAAGCGTTCGATCGACGCCAGGCAGCGGCAACTGAAGGTAAATGTGACACTCCTGTTGGACGAAAACGGGCACCCCATAACTAAGGGTGCTCCGTTGCCGTTATATACGCCGCCCGTGTGGCAGGACGTACACAACGCCCCGCGTCACGTGCGGATCATCGGTGCCGGCCCGGCGGGACTGTTCGCCGCGCTGACGCTGATTGAGCATGGCGTGAAGCCGATCATCTACGAGCGTGGGAGGGAGGTGAGCGAGCGGAAGAAAGATATAGCTCAGCTGAACAGGAACGTCAGTCTCGATGCCGAGTCGAACTACTGCTTCGGCGAGGGCGGGGCAGGCACGTTCAGCGACGGCAAGCTATTCTCGCGCAGCAAGAAGCGCGGCAACATGCAACGGGTGATGGAGCTGTTCCATTACTTCGGTGCGCCGGACACGGTGCTGTACGAGACCCACGCGCATATAGGCAGCGATAAGCTCCCGACGATCATCCGCGCCATGCGCGAGTGTATCATCGAGCATGGCGGAGAGGTGCATTTTGGTCATCAGGTGGGCGAGAATGAACTGAGGCAATGGCTCGGCGAAGGGCCTGTGATCCTCGCCATCGGTCACTCGGCACATGACACGTACCGGATGCTCGCCAATATCGGCGTCGCCCTGCAGACGAAAGGCTTCGCTATGGGCGTAAGAGCCGAGCATCCGCAAGCGCTGATCAACCGGCTGATGTACCACCTTGATAAAGGTGAAAGGTTTAAGGTGAGAGGTGAGAGGGGGTTGATTGATCTCATAGGCAATGCGTCGTACAGTTTGGTGACGCAGGTGCAGGGAAGGGGCGTATATTCGTTCTGCATGTGTCCGGGCGGTCACATGGTGCCTGCCACGAGCAGTGCCGAGGCGTGTGTGATCAACGGCATGAGTGCCTCGCACCGTAACTCGCCGTACGCCAACTCCGGTATCGTGGTGCAGATCAACCCCGAAGACCTGCCTGCCATCTATGCCGAGGCAGGTGACGATCCGTTGGCGGGTCTGCGGGCACAGGAGTACGTGGAGCGTCTGGCATACGAGCACGGCGGTGCACCGGCCATCGCTCCGGCGCAACGGCTGGAAGATTTTGTGCGCGGCAAACGCAGTACCGACCTGCCTGATTGCAGTTACCTGCCGGGTGTGCGCAGCAGTGCACTGCACGAGTGGCTGCCGCCGTTCATTGCCAACCGCCTAAGGCAGGGTTTTTGCGACTTCGACCGCAAGTACCCGGGCTTCCTCACCAACGATGCGATTATTCTCGCTACCGAGAGCCGGTCGAGCAGTGCCGTGCGCATCCCCCGCGACAGCGATACGCTGCGATCGCTCTCGCATCCGAACCTCTACCCCTGCGGCGAGGGGGCGGGGTATGCAGGCGGAATAACCTCTTCCGCCCTGGACGGAATCAATGCCGCAATGAAGATAGCAGAAAGTTGAAACGGATAGTAACAATATTGCTTGTACTATTGTGCATCACCAGTGTGCACGCCCGGCGTGTGCGGTATTACGGCTATGTGCTTGACGAGCAGAACAGGGGCATCGAGGCGTGCAACGTGTACTGGAAGGAGAGCGTAGCCACGAGCGCCGTGGGCACATCTACCAACAACAACGGTTACTACGACCTGACCGTCACCAGCGACGACTCGGTGACGATCGTATATTCGATGCTCGGGTACGAGACGGTTGAGATGCGTCTGCTGCCGAACAGAGACGTACTGAATATCAACATCGAGTTGCGCGAGTCGGGCGAACAGCTGGCAGAGGTGGAGGTGAAGGGCATACAGAAGCAGCAAGACATGATGGAGCGTGTGGACGTATCGACCCGGCGCGTCATACCGAACATCAGCGGCGATGGTATAGAGAGCGTGCTGATTACCTTTGCCGGAGTGAGTCAGACGAACGAGATGAGCAGCCAGTACAACGTACGTGGCGGCAGCTTTGACGAGAACGCCGTGTACGTGAACGGCATAGAGGTTCACCGTCCGTTGCTCGTGCGTGCGGGGCAACAGGAGGGACTGAGTTTCGTCAATCCCGAGATGGTGGAGAATGTACAGTTCAGCGCCGGCGGGTTCGATGCGCGTTTCGGCGACAAGATGTCGTCGGTGCTCGACATAACCTACAAACGTCCGCAAGCGTTCGAGGCCTCGTTGACCGCAGGATTCCACGGTGGCAGCGTGTATGTGGGCGTGGGTGACAGCACGTACAGCCAGATGCACGGCATACGCTACAAGAGTTCGCAGTACATGCTCGGTTCGCTGCAAACGAAAGGCAACTACCGTCCGCACTTCCTCGACTACCAGACGTATATGACGTGGAAGTTAGGACAGTCAAGAGTCAAGAGCCAAGAGTCAAGAGCCGGGGACGATTGGACTATAGCGCTGCTGGCGAACTACAGCCTGAACTCCTACGGGTTTACGCCGGACTCGATGTCGTCGTCGTTCGGCACGATGCAGACGGCGCGGAACCTGACTATCTACTACGACGGTCAGGAGCAAGACCTGTTCCAGACTGCGTTTGCTGCATTGAGCGTGAGCGGGCATGTATCGCCGGAGGTGAAGATAGGTTTTGACCTGAGCGGATTCTACACCAACGAACGCGAGACCTACGACATTCAGGGCGAGTATATACTGAGCGACCATCCGATGGACGGTTCGGAGACGGCGCACGGTTACGACGGGCAAGTCATCTCGTCGGAGACGACCGAGACAGCCACCGTGCTGGGCAAAGGCACGTACCACGAGCATGCGCGGAACACATTGACGGCCGGTGTGGCAGCCTTGCAGCATACGGGCGAGTGGAAGCATGAGGCTAACCTAATGCGCTGGGGCGTGAGCGGACAGATCGAGAAGATCACTGACCGCATCAACGAGTGGGAGTGGCGCGACTCGGCGGGATACTCGATGCCGCATACGGAAAAGGGGATGGAACTGTACTACGCCATGCGTTCGGATGCGAACCTGCTGAGCGGACGGGTGCAGGGGTACATCCAGGACTCCTACACCTGGCATACGGATCGGGCAAAGGTGATCCTGACCGGCGGTGCACGCCTGCACTGGTGGAGCTTCAACAACGAGGTGCTCGTCTCGCCCAGAGCATCGGTGGTAATCATGCCGGGCTGGAAGCGGGACATAAGTTTCCGTATAGCTACGGGTCTGTACTATCAGGCACCGTTCTACAAGGAGATGCGCGACACGCTGACGGACGGTTACGGCATAACACGTATAACCCTGAACGACAAACTCAAGGCTGCGCGCACCACGCAACTTGTGTTCGGTACGGATTATTACTTCCGCGCTATGGGCCGGCCGTTCAAACTCACCGCTGAGGCGTACGCAAAGTACATGGACCGCGGCACGAGCTACACCGTGGATAACGTACGGGTGCGTTACTCCGGCACGAACGATGTGCGCGGTTATACTATAGGACTTGATCTGAAGCTCTACGGTGAGCTTGTGCCGGGAGCTGACAGTTGGATCAGTTTCAGTACAATGCGCTCGCGCGAGCAGCTGCTCACACACCCCGAGCTCGGCTGGCTGCATGCGCCGCAAGAGCAAAGGTATCAGTTTGCGATGTTCTTCCAGGACTACCTGCCTCAGTTGCCGCAGCTGCATGCACACTTGCGATTCGTGTGGGCGGAAGGATTGCCGTACGGCGCGCCGCGAAGCATCACCCTGCGCGGGCAGGGACGGATGCCTGACTACAGGCGTATCGATCTCGGACTGACGCATGTGAGCAACGCGCACAACTATGCGTACATGAAACGTGCCAAGCATATCAAGCAGTGGACGATAGGCTTTGAGGTGTTCAACCTTGTGGACTGGAGGAACGTGAACTCGTACTTCTGGGTAAGCGACGTGGACGGCAACCAGTGGGCGAGCCCGAACTACTTGACAGGCAGAAGATATAATATCAAATTAGCGATAGATTTTCAGTAATGGCAAGCGAACAATTAACCCCGATGATGAAACAGTTCCGCAACATTAAGGAGCAGTACCCCGACGCACTGCTGCTGTTTCGTTGCGGTGACTTCTACGAGACGTATGCCGAGGATGCTATTCGGGCAGCAAAGATATTGAACATCACCCTCACCAAGCGCAACAACGGTGGCGGTGCGGTGGACAGCACGGCTATGGCGGGATTCCCGTTCCACGCCTTGGACACGTACCTGCCCAAGCTCGTACGAGCCGGTATGCGCGTGGCTATATGCGACCAGCTGGAGGATCCCAAACTCGCCAAGGGTCTGGTGCAGCGCGGTGTGACGGAGCTCGTGACACCCGGTGCCAGTTACAACGACGCGAGCTTCGGACAGAAAGAGAATAGCTGGCTCTGCTGTCTGCACTTCGCCAAGACATCGATCGGTATATCGCTGCTTGACCTCTCGACCGGCGAGTATCTGGTAGCGCAGGGCACGTCGGATTATATAGCTACGCTGCTCACTAAGTTTGCCCCGAAAGAGGTGCTCTTCCTCAGAGGCAAACGCCAAGAGTTCGAGCGGCTGTTCTCGAGCAAGTACTTCACGTTCGAACTCGAAGATTGGATGCTCAACCCCACGACGGCCGAGGAGCGGCTGCGCAAGCAGTTTGAGACGACGAACCTCAAAGGCTTCGGTGTGACCGGCGTGCCGGACGGTATAGTAGCTGCGGCGGGCATATTGCATTACCTCGACATAACCCAGCACCTGCAAACCAGGCATATCCATCCGCTGAGCCGGTTGGAGACAGACAAGTATGTATGGCTGGATCAGTTCACTATACGTAACCTCGAGCTGTTGCATCGCCAGAGCGACGACAGCAAGACGCTATTCGACATCCTCGACAAGACCGTCACGCCGATGGGCGCACGTATGCTCTACCGCTGGATGACATTCCCGCTCAAGGATGTGCGCCCGATCAGGAACAGGCAGTCGGTGGTCGAGTACTTCTTCAAGCACCCTGACGAGCGCGACCGGATCAGGGAGAGCCTGAGCAGTTTGCAAGACCTGGAACGCACCGTGAGCAAGATCTCCACGGGCCGCATAGGTCCGCGTGAGATGGTTCAGCTCGGCAACGCTCTGGGTGCATTGCAACCCGTGAAGCAGATATGCGAGCAGGCGGAGAATAACTCATACCTGAACAGTCTGGGCGAGAATATCAGTCTGTGCGTCGAGATGCGCGAGCGTATCGTGCGGCAGATCGTTCCTGACCCGCCGTTGGCACAAAACCGCCCCAACACCATTGCTGCCGGTGTGGACGATGAGTTGGACGAGTTGCGCGAACTGCGCGATCACAGTCGCGAGGCTATCGAGCGTATATGTCAGGCGGAGATCGAGAAGACAGGTATAAGCAGCCTGAAGGTTGGCTTCAACAACGTGTTCGGGTACTACCTGGAGGTTCGCAATACGTACAAAGATAATGTGCCCGAACAGTGGATTCGCAAGCAGACACTCGCCAATGCCGAACGGTACATCACGCAGGAACTGAAGGATCTGGAAGAGAAGATCGTTGCTGCCGATGACCGGATAGCGATCATTGAGAACCGCGTCTATCAGGAACTGATGCTCGCGCTTGTCGAGTACGTGCCAATGATGCAGACCGACGCGCATGTAGCCGCGCAGCTCGACTGCCTGCTAAGTTTTGCAGCAACGGCAGCGGAAAACAAGTACATCTGTCCGGATGTGAACGACAGCCTGGTGATTGATATCCGCCAAGGCCGTCACCCGGTGATAGAGAAGAACATGCCAATGGGCGAGGAGTACATTGCCAACGATGTGCTGCTTGACAACGGCGGTCAGCAGATCATTATCCTCACCGGCCCGAACATGGCAGGTAAGTCGGCCTTGCTGCGCCAGACGGCACTGATCGTGCTGATGGCTCAGATAGGCTCGTTCGTGCCGGCGGAGAGCGCAAGCATCGGTATAGTGGACAAGATCTTTACCCGTGTAGGCGCAAGCGATAATATATCGATGGGCGAGAGTACGTTCATGGTGGAGATGAACGAGGCGGCCAGCATCCTGAATAACCTGAGCGAGCGGAGCCTCGTGCTCTTCGACGAACTCGGGCGCGGTACGTCAACCTACGACGGCATTAGTATAGCATGGGCGATCGTGGAGTATATACACGAGAATCCGCACCACGCAAAGACCCTGTTCGCCACACACTACCATGAACTCAACGAGATGGAAGCTTCCTTCGCGCGCATACGTAATTATAATGTATCCGTGCGCGAGGTCAACAACAAAATCATCTTCCTGCGCAAGCTCGTTCGCGGCGGCAGTGAGCACAGTTTCGGTATTCACGTGGCCAAGATCGCCGGTATGCCGGAGAGTATCATCCGGCGGGCGAACGACATTCTTAAGCAGCTCGAAGCCGATGCGGTGGGTGTGAGCAAACCGGTGACAGGCATAGGTCAGACGCGCGAAGGAATGCAACTGTCGTTCTTCCAGCTCGATGACCCGGTGCTCGAGCAGATCCGAGACGAACTCAAGAGCCTCGATATCAATAGTCTCACACCGCTGGAGGCGCTGAACAAACTCAGCGAGATCAGCGGGTTGGTAGGCAATAAATGACAATCCTTTTGTTTAACCCCAAAATATTACAACAATGAAAAAACTTTTGATTGCATGTGCCGCAGTGCTGGCACTCGGTCTCACCTCTTGCGGTGACACCCAGATGTGTTACAAGGTAACCTCTACGTACAAAGCTTTAGGCGTTGAGATGACCACTACAGATTATGTATGGACAACAAAGAATGACCTCAAGACCTACGAGTCGAAGGCTAAGGCTGCTGCTGAACTGCTCGGCACGGAAGCAAAGGTCAGCTCTTTCCCTGTGCCCGGCAGGAGCGAGGAAGATTGCAAGGAATAAGAATTAAAGATTGTTCTTAGGAGAATCTTGCATCTCAACGAGGCGGCTATAGTAGCCGCCTTTTTTGATGAGAGTATCGTGCGTGCCTTGTTCGACTATCCGTCCTTCGTGCAGCACGCATATCAGATCGGCGTTGCGTATGGTGCTCAGCCGGTGAGCAATGACGAGCGTGGTGCGGTCGCGCATGAGTTGCTCGAGTGCCTGTTGCACCAGTTTCTCCGATTCGCTGTCGAGTGCTGAGGTGGCCTCATCGAGCAGGAGTATAGGCGGATTCTTCAGTACGGCGCGTGCTATACTGATACGTTGGCGCTGGCCACCGGAGAGCCGTGAGCCGCGGTCGCCTATACCGGTCTGATAACCATCGGGCAAAGCAGCGATGAACTCATGGGCATTAGCGATGCGTGCGGCACGCTCCACCGCCTCCGGCCATGACAGGCCGTCCGGCGCGGGTTGCGTGGTGTCCACACCGAAGGTGATGTTGTTATAGATCGTGTCGTTGAACAGGATAGCGTCCTGATTGACGTAGCCCATCAGTTCGCGCAGGTCGTGAATACGCAGGCGGCGCACATCCGTGCCATCGATCAGAATCTTGCCTTCCGCTACGTCATAGAACCGCGGCAGCAGATCGGCCAGTGTCGTCTTGCCGCTGCCTGACTGTCCGACGAGGGCAACGATCTGCCCCTTGCGGATAGTGAGATTGATATCTTGCAGCACTGTTCGCCGTGCATCATAAGCGAACGACACATGTTCGTAGCGGATAGCATCGCCGAAACCGGTGATGGCTTGTGCATCCTCTTCCTCGATGATGTTCGAGCGGGTGTCGAGCACCTTGTCGATACGCTCAAGCGAAGCCGTGCCTTTGCGTATGGAGTAACCGGCCCGGCTAAGATCCTTGGCAGGGTTGATGATCGAGTAGAAGATGATCAGGTAGTAGATGAACGTAGCCGCATCGATCGTACTATGCCCGTCGAGGATGAGTATGCCGCCGAACCAGAGAATGACGGCTATCAGGCAGGTGCCGAGGAACTCCGATACAGGGTGGGCGAGGTAATACCGGCGGTTGATGCGGTTGAACGTCTGCCGGGTAGCATTGATCAGGCGGTTGAAGCGTTCGCGGAGCTTGTCTTCGGCATTGAAGGCTTTGACTACCCGCAGACCGGAGAGCGTTTCTTCCATCTGGCTTAGGATATCCGCGTTCTGCTCTTGTCCCTGCTTCGACGCCCGCTTGAGGTTCCGCCCTATACGCCCGATGAGCAGTCCGGCTATGGGTAGCAGTATAAGCACGAACAGCGTCAGCTGCCAGCTGATGACGAAGAGTGTAAGCAGGTAGATCGTGATCATGATCGGATCCTTGAACAGCACATCCAATGCGCTCATGATACTTGCCTCTACCTCGTTGACGTCGTTTGTCATGCGCGAGAGAATGTCGCCTTTTCGCTCCTGCGTAAAGTACCCGAGTGGTAGTGCAACGACCTTATCGTAGAGCTGACGTCTGAGGTCACGTAGCACGCCCGTGCGCAAGGGCACCATATAGTAGTTAGCGAGCCATGCGGTGAGGCACTTGAGCCCGGTCATCACGGCGAGGAACAGTCCCAACCACGCCAGCATGATTCCTCCTCCATGTGCGGCAATCTGTTCGCCCAGCAGATAATAGAGGTCGCCTTTGGCCGCATTAAGCCACTGCTCCAGACCGCTAACCGTGCTCAGATCCACATACGTCGTATCGACCTGACTGATGCCGAACAATATACGCAGCACGGGGATGATTGCCGCGAACGAGAACAGCGAGAGGATGGTTGACAGCAGATTGAACAGCAGGTTCAGTGCTACCAGCCACTTGTAGGGCGAGGCGAATCGGCGTATGAGGCGGAAGAATGGCATAACGTTGATCAGTTGTTTACGATTTGCGTTGCTTGTGTAGGCTCTCGCGGGCATAGGCGAGTACATCTTCGTCGAACGAATGGGCTTCCTTGTCGATAGTGAACGCTATCGGCTGAACGATCACCGGCTTGCCGATGCGTTCCGGCAGATCGGTCTGACGAATGCGTTGCATATCTTTCTCGGTCGTGACAATACAGTCGCACCGTTCGGCACGCTGTAGGATCGTCTTTACATCCATCGGCGTGAAGCGATGGTGGTCGGGGTAGGTGAGCACCTCTGCCTGAGGCTCGATGGCACGTATATGCTCAATGAGGTACTCCGGCCGTGCAATGCTCGTCAGCACGAGCGGTACACCCTCCACCGGTACATCGGCGTACTGCACGCGCGAGAAGTACATGTGCTGGAAAGTGGCCAGCCTGAGGCTATTATCCACCACGCGCTTGTCAATCGGCCGAAGTGTGTCGGGACACTTGGTTACCACCACGATGTTCGCCTTCGATGCGCGGTACGGTATATCACGCAGTGTGCCCCAAGGCAACAAGTGATCGTGGACGTACAACCGGTCATATGCAGTGAGTAGGATGTTCAGTCCGCAAACGATACCGCGGTGCTGATAGGCGTCATCAAGCAGAATGACATCCGGATGGTCGGGCATACGTTGAATCTTTCGGATGGCACTTGCCCGATCTTCGCCCACGGCTACGAGCACGTCGGGGAACTTCGTGTGGATCTGCATCGCCTCATCGCCGATAGTGTCCGCCGTTGAGGATGCATCGGCGAGTCTGAACCCGTGCGTCTTGCGTTTGTACCCGCGCGACAGAACACCGACCGAGTAGTTGTGGCTTTGGAGCAGACGGATCAGGTACTCGACCATCGGCGTCTTGCCTGTGCCGCCCAAAGCGATGTTCCCCACACATATCGTGGGTATACGCGGCTCGTACTTCGGCAGCACATGCTCATCGTAGAGCAAGTGCCGAAGCGCCACTATGCCGCCGTACATCGCCGCCAACGGCGCAGCTATCCATCGCCAGTCAGTCTTCACAACAAGTATCTCTAAACTACTTGATTTCCACCGGTTCCATCACCATCAGCACGCGCGGCTCCTTGGCGAGCAGACGGATGCGGGCGATCAGTTTCTCCTCTTCGGACTGTTCGCCGCTGATCATCTTCAGCATCTCCTCCAGCGGGTCTGTGGGCTTGGGGTAGTAGTTGATGTCGTAACTCTCAATGCCTGCCAGCTCGGCTGCCTTCACGATAGCGTCATCGATGTTACCGAGGCTATCCACCAGACCGATACCTATGGCGTCCTTGCCGAGCCATACGCGGCCTTCGGCAATCTTCTTGATGTCATCCTGGGTCATCTTGCGTCCGTCGGCACAGCGGCGTGTAAACAGGTCGTAGCCGTTCTCGATCATCGTTTGCATCATGGCAAACTCCTCGCTGTTCATGCCGGAGTAGACCATCGTGACGTCCATACCGGCATGTTTGTGGGTGCTGATACCGTCAACGTCCAGACCGATCTTTTCGCGCAGTTTCTTGATGTTGGGCACAGTGCCGAAGATTCCGATCGAACCGGTCAGGGTAGTCGGCTCGGCGTAGATGTAATCCGCTGCACAGGAGATATAGTATCCGCCCGATGCTGCATAATCGCCCATCGACACCACTACCGGCAGACCTTTGGCTTGCAGCGTCTTCACGCCGTGCCAGATCTCCTCGCTTGCGTCAGCACTGCCACCCGGGCTGTTCACGCGGAACACAACAGCCTTGACCTCATCGTCCTTGGTGATGGCTTTGATCTGCTTGATAGTCTCTTTGGCTGTTATACCGTCGTTGGCGGCATCGGCTTGGATGTTACCCTCGGCGTAGAGCACGGCTATGCGGTTCTTCGACTTGGCTTTCGGGCGCTCAACCTGTGCGAGCTTGGCGGTGCTTATAAGCTTGTAATCTTTCGAACCGCTCATCACACGCAGCACCTCGTCCATCTCTTCGCGGTAGATGAGCGTGTCAGCCAGGTTGTATGCAATGTACTTCTCAGCCTGCTGCAAACCCATGTGCTCGTCAGCATAGCGGTCCAGATCGGCCTCGCTGATGCCGCGCGATGCGCTGACAGCTGCGCGATACTCATCCCATATACCTTGCAGGTAAAGCATTGTTTGCTGCTTGTCGGCCTCGGACATCGAGGTGCGGAACAGCGGCTCCACGGCGCTCTTGAACGTGCCGACCTTCATTATCTGCATCTCCACGCCGATCTTCTCCATCAGGCGGGTGAAGTACATCTTCTGAGCCGTCAGACCTCGCCACGAGATGTTCGCCGTGGGGTTGATGTACATTTTGTCAGCCACGGAAGCAACGTAGTAGTTCGTGCACGAATAGTTGTCCGAGTAGGCAATGATCCACTTTCCTGAGCGTTGCTTGAACAGCAGCAGACGGTCGCGGATAGCCTTTGCCGAGGCGGGTGCCATGTTCATGCTGCCGCCGTAGAGGTAGATACCTTTGATCTTCTCGTCCTGCTCAGCCAGACGGATATTGTCGAGTATCTGATCCAATCCGGATGTCTGTGCCTGATTGTATCCGGGCATGTTGCCGAGCATGTCGGCGAAGGGGTTAGCCTCCTGGCCTTGCTCTACCAGGTTACCTGACAGCTCGAGTTTGTACACACTGTAATCTTCAAGTTTGACGGTTGATGATGAGAACATACTCCCGAACATCAAACCGAACAGAAAACTCAGTCCGAAGTAGATTGCCAATCCGATCAGGCAACCGCGCAGGCAACCGCCGCGGCGTTGCTGCTGACCATTGTTGTTTGTTGCAGTTTGCATAGTTAATTATTCGTTTTTTATTATTCGTTTTTTAGATTAAAACTCTTTCTGTGGTACGGCGTTATACCGTACTCCGCTATGGCCGCGTAATGTGCGGCGGTGGGGTAACCCTTATTCTCGTCCCAGTGGTACATCGGGTACTCGTCGTGCAAGCGAAGCATGTAGTCGTCGCGATAGGTCTTGGCGAGTATGCTCGCTGCGGCTATGCTCATGTACGTGGCGTCGCCCTTGACTACCGTGCGTGCAGGTATCTCCAGCAGCCCGCCTTCGGGGATGTACGGCTTCCATTTGTTACCGTCCACGAGTATGTGTCCCGGCACAACCGACAATTGGGCGAGTGCGCGATGCATACCGAGTATCGACGCTTGCAGTATATTGATTCGGTCAATCTCCTCGGCGGTAACCTCTGCCACAGCCCACGCTAAGGCTTCACGTTCGATGATCTCCCGCAGGGCGTAACGTTGCTTCTCCGTCAGTTGCTTCGAGTCGTTGAGAACCGCGTTGCTGAAATCCTGCGGCAGGATCACCGCTGCGGCAAACACGCTGCCTGCCAGCGGCCCGCGCCCTGCCTCATCGCAACCGGCTTCCGGCACTCCGGCTATCATGTACGGACGTAACATCGCTTACCTGACGCGTATCCTCTGCCCGAGGCGAAGAATAGAGGTTTCCTTGATGTTATTCAGCCTGCACAGCGTGCGTACCGATGTGTGATAGCGGCGTGCTATACCCGATAGCGTGTCGCCCTGGCGAACCTTGTGGTACTGCGCCATCTTGAGTTGCTTGACTTCCTCGTTGTGGCGGAACGTACCTTTCTTGGTGATCAGGTAATCCTCCGGCACGCGCAGTGTACCGCGGTCAAAGTCTACGATCGTCGCCGGATCGATAGCGTTGCCCAGGTATCGGATCTCGTAGTGCAGATGACTGCCCGTCGATCGTCCGGTGTTTCCGCCCAGGCCGAACACTTCGCCGGCATAGATGCGTTCGTTCTCCTCCACCAGCGGCCGCGACAGGTGACCGTATATTGTCTCCAGACCGTTGTCGTGCCGGATTAGCACGTAGTAACCGTAACCGCGAGGGTCCCAACCTACTATACGCACCTGGCCGTCCCACGATGCGCGCAACGAGTCGCCTACCTGCACCTTGACGTCCGTACCGTAGTGGAAGCGGTAGCGGCGGAACCCGAACTTCGAGGTCACGTGCGTCAGGTTCTTGAGCGGATAAACGAATCCCTTGAGCGAGATAGGTATGCTGTCGCGCATGCTGTCCACGGGCACCTGATACGGATTGACGCGCGTGTTCGTCCAGACGGCATACAGGCTGTCCGCAGGGTGCGTGCCCGTCGTGTCGCCCCAGAGCATAGCGGGCATCAACCGGTACTGGCACTCGCCGTCGGCAGTCATCACCACCAGGAATCGCGGCAACTCGTCCTGTTCGCAGTTCACGAACAATGTGTCGCCTACCAGTCGCGACAATACGCCCACAGGCATGCCGTCGGTCAGCGACTCAAAGTCATCGTTCTCCTCGATCTCTACGCTATCCGTCTCTTCCACTGCAGGCTCGGGCTGCACGGGCTTGGGTTTGCGTGCCATAACACATACTATGGGCAGCAGTGCCACCCACAGTATGGTGAATGTTCGTCTCAAGCTCATCTTATTCGGCAGCGGGTGCTTCATTGTTCTCAGCCGGTGCTTCCTCTGCCTGTACTTCAGCAGCGGCTTCGCATGCCGGTTGCTCGGCTACCTGCTCAACCTCTGCTTTCGGTGCGAACAAGCCGATCTGCTTGTAGTGCATGTACCAGACTATACCGCCGGCAATCACGAGGAGTGCTGCCAGGGTGATCAGGATCTTTGCATCTGTTGACATGCCTTTCTTGAACGGGTCTTTTACCTTTACCAGCGGGAACTTAGCCTGTGTGGTCAGCGTTACGCCGAACGGTACGTTCACTATTGCCTCGGCGTTGATGGCCCAACCGTTGGCGTTCAGCACCGGCGCGAGGTTACGGCGACGGAGCTTGAAGTATGCCAGCAGCATCGACGGACCGCTGATCACGAGTATAATAGCTGCGAACACGATCAGCAGCTGCCACCACTTGAGGTCAGCCAATCCGCTTGCTACGGCAGCCAGAGCCGTACCGATCATGCCTAAAGCCATACCGATGGCAGCGAATATACCTGCGAACTTGGCTATATCGAAGGCTTGCTTCTGTGCCTCGGCTTTGCCGCCTTTCTCGGCATTCTCTTTAGCTTTTTCTGTTGCTACGGTGGCATTGGCCTTCATATCTTCCAGACCCTTGCTCTCTTTCTCGGCTACGGACTTGTTCACGAGGTCCGACACCCAGTTAGCAAACTTGCGGTACGGTGTCCAGAACGCCTGACGGATACTGATCGGGTTGTCGATGATCTTTGTCACTACGGCGTCGTAATCCAGACCGCTGCGGTCGTAGAACACGCAGTTCTTGCCTACTTCAAGGTTATGGATGTCACCTTGCGTCATGGCAGCTACGATTGACAGTTTCTTGCCTTGGGCTTTGTTCTCGCAGTCGCAGAAGAGCAGGTACATGCCCGACTTGCTTGCTTCGGCAGCCATCTTGCCGGCGTCAGCCACGCGTACGCAAAGTTCGCATGCGCGCTGGTCGATCACCAGTCGTCCGCACTGGAAGATTGCTTTCACCTCGCGGTTGTAGAAGTCCTGGAAGGAGATGTAGTTCTTNNAGCAGCGTGTAGAAGTCGCGCTTGAGTTGCAGCAGCTTCAGCAGAGGCTTGTACTCGCCCGTAGCAGCATCTACGGCTGCCTGGTTTTCAGCTGTGATGGCAGCTACCTCGGCCTCATAGGCTGCAACTTGAGCCGTGAGTTTCTTCCAGTCTTTCTCGGTGATCTTCGGTTGTTTCTCCGGATCGGTGGCAGCCAGACCCATCTTCTCCAGTTCGGCTGCGCGGAACCAGGCGTTGTAGTCGCCTTCGTTCGTGTGGATGGCAGCGATTATATCGGCTGCCAGCGGTGCCTCGGGCAACGGTTTCTGCTCAATGGCTATGGCAGCCACGGCAGCCTGG
>DBYS01000021.1:4977-25328 GCA_002310195.1 Bacteroidales bacterium UBA1180 | reverse complement strand
GGTTACACCGAGGATGAGATCGTTTCGAGCGATGTAATCGGCATGAAGTTCGGTTCGCTGTTCGACGCAACGCAGACGATGGTTGCCAAGATCGACGACGACACCTATCAGGTACAGGTTGTTAGCTGGTACGACAACGAGAACAGNNAGCTACACCAGCCAGATGGTTCGCACTATCAAGTATCTCGCTGAGCTCAAGTAAGCGCTGAAGCAAGCAAGGCTATTCCATCCGCCATTTTTGGCGGATAAGCAGAGGGCGTGCAACGAAGCACGCCCTCTATTTTTGCAGGTCAGCAATGTGCTGCTTACAGTTGATACCCTACTCCGTAGCGCTGCTGTATCCAAAGCGCAAGGAACAGGTCGGTGAGTTGATAACTCTTCTTGCCTTCTTCACCGACAGTCTCCGCCACCCAGCCGTCAGCCATCAGTTTGCGCATAGCTGATTGTACGGAACTGGCAGAGCCCAGACGGTTATGATTAACAAATTCCGCTCCGGTGATCTGTGTAACAACGCCTCGCTTACCAATGGCATACAGCACTTCTTTCTGAGGGGTGCTCATTGTCATCAAACGTGTACGATAGTCGTAGGTATTGTCCTCAAGAATCTCGTCAATAGCCTCGCGAACTACATCCAACGTACATTCAGCCTTAGCTGCCGTGAGTGAGAAGGCGACATTCATCGTCTTTTGCATGGCAAACGTATTACCGGAGAACAAGTCATAAACACGGCTAACGCTATCGGCATCAATCCGCTTGCCGAACTCTGCGAAATGCTCAATGGCGAATGCGGCATATTTGGTTTTGTCGATTCTCTCCAAGGCAATGATACCGGCACTGGAATAGAACGGGCGATTGCTATCTTGGAACATTTGCCCTAACAAATGTCGTTCTGAGCCGGCGAACACAAAGCCGCAGTTATTCAGTCGCTGAATATAGGTGCGAAGCACCGCTTCGACATTCTTCTCCGGATAGAAAGCTATGCGTTGGAACTCGTCGATAGCTATTATGCATGGCTTGTCAGCCTGCTCTACAAATCGAAATATCTCCTCAAGCGTATAAATTGGGTTCTCTATATGCCCGAGAGAAAAACTGAACTTAGGGTGCCCGGTTATAGGATCGATGCCAAATTCGCCGTGTAAGGAACGCACGGTCTGGAAAAACAGTTTGGCCATGCGGCTACTCACGGGGCTCAAAGCCTCAAACACAGCCTTGCCTAATTCATAAGTAAACTCCTGCATATTTGCCGTTTGCAGGATATCAACAAACACCGTGTAATATCCATCCCCGATTGCCGGCTGCTCAAAGCAGTGATCAATAAGCCTGGATTTGCCTATACGGCGCGAAGCAATGAGTACTACATTATTGCCGTTTGTCAGGCTGCGTACTAATTTCTCGGTTTCCGCCTCTCTGTCGCAGAAATATGTCGGCGGGATTGCTCCCCGCACAATAAACGGATTTGTTACCTTTGCCATAATCGCATACTAAATTATTCTACGTGACTGCAAAGATAACACTTTTATTTGAATTATGCAAATTAAATTATTCGATTTGAATAAAATTTGGACATCTTTCTCGGATTTGATAGTCAGGCTTAGTATTTTGCCCACAGTTGGTCAGTATTTCACCTTCACTACATATACCAACATCCCCAAGGACTACGGGTGTAGCCCTTGGGATATGTCGAAATTTTTGGTTCTCGAGGCGCTTACATGCCGCTATGCGGCAAATGTAGCGCCGAGTGTCGTACGCGCCTTATTGCTTAATAATGACGAACTTACGTGCGCCACTTGCGAACTCAACCGTGAAGCGGTCGCCAGCAGCACCGATAGTTGCGAAGTCAACCACTAAGGTGTTGGCAGCAAACGGCGAACCGGTTACCTCAGCGCCATTGGCATCCTTAATAACGATGGTCTCGGTGTAGGGATTGCCATTGATCTGGAGCTTGTTGTCAATGAAGCAAACATCCAACTCATTGGAAACCTTCTTCAGATAGAAGCGAGCCTCATCCGTTGTGCTTGCAGTAGCTGTGAAGTTATACGAAGCACCTTCGGTAAGAGCATAATCAAGACCTGCCACATTGTCGTGGATGTACAGCGTCTCTGTACCGGCCACCTGTGAAACGGTAAGGGTGTAGTTGGTCGAAGCATCGGTCAGCAAGCCAAGAGGTACATTGCGAAGGTCATTAGCCTTGGCAATTTCCAGTTTTGTGCCACCGTTCAGAACATAGAGAGCAACCTTACGGCCTTCCATGTTCATTACACTACCATTCAATGCTCCGGCATCTGCATACTCAGAGAGTTTCAAGTCGCAGGTAAACGTTGACTCAACTGCGGTAAGAGTTACTTTTGCCTTGGCTGTATAGTCAATAGCCATAGCGTTGATTGCAGCTGCTACGCCGAGCAGCAATACCATAATTTTCTTCATACTTTTATTATTAAATCATTAATTTATCAGTATTTAAATCTGAACGGTGCACCACCACCTCCTCCAAAGTGATTATCACCAGTTTGAGGATCATTATTCCCCTCACCGGTAATGCTGAAAGCTTGGCACAGGCGTTCACCACGTGCTACTACAACGTCAACATCGGGTTGAACATATTGTTTTTTCATTTCCAAAATTTTTATTAGCCAGTCCCGAGTTCACGCTCGGAACTGACTATATTAATTTATTTTACGCGCTTAGCACCGTCAACTACATATACACCTGCGGGCAGAGTGTTCCAGATGTTCATTTCACCTACGTACTGACCCATGATGGTGTAGATACCCTTGACATTCTTGTCAGCGTCGATCTTGTCAACATCAGTGATGACTTTCTTGCGGTCAACAAGTTTGAAGCGATAGTCAGCCTTGGTGTTCGGAGCAGCCGTGAAGGTATAGGTGTTGCCCTCAACTACTGCAGTCGTCATATTTGCCTCAAGATCAACAAGGTCGAACTCACGGCCTTCAACGTTCTGGAAGCTGATAGTGAACTCACCGCCGTTAACTGTCGAGAATCCAAAGTAGGTATCTTCCAAATTCTCAGCTGCAACGATTGCCAACTTGTTTTCATCAGCGTGAGCATAGAAGTTCATCTCGTCGTTCAAGCATTTTGGCGAGTTGTTCAAATTGGTTGCACGCTCAGTCATCTTCACGTCGTCCTTTACACCTTGTTCGTTGGTAACAGCGATACGCAACTTGGCCGTGTTGTCGTCAGCAATAGCAGCGCGGCGTGCGGGAGCAGGAGCTATGCCCATAGCCGGATTCCAAACCATATCCTCGTAATCAATTCCACTACTCCTAACTTCCATTACTTCGTTATACAGGTAAAATCCCTGTAGAGGAGCAAGCACCTCATCATCATACCATTCTTCGTTAATGGCACTCCATACAAAGGTAGGTCCTGACGGTGTGTTTACGTATACGGTTGGCGTAACGTCTGCATCACCTTCCAGTCTGCCTAACAACTCCCAAAGGTCTACATCAGCCATATAACTATTAGCAAACGGAGTGAACTCATGGTCAAGTGTCAGTGTAGCATCCATGCTACCTGTCAATTCACCGGTGAAACGGTATATGTCAGCGTCCGACGCAGCTGCTCTATTCACGAGCATATTGTATGCTCCGAACGGCTGGTTCATTTGGCTTGCGCCTGCATACGGAGTGCCTCCGGTAATGAAGCCAAGGCTCTTCCAACCTTTAGCCTGGAATGCCTGAATATCGGCCACCAGTCCGGGAGTTGCGCACTCTACAGACGTAACGGTATTCCACGTCGGAATAGCAAAGCGCTCCCACTGATGGTTAGCGCCATCCACATAATACGATTTGGTAGGCACGAACTCAACAGTTGCTTTCGGGTGACGATTGGATTCAATAGCAGGATTAATGAGGAATTTACCCTGCTTTGTTACATCCGCCTTGAGTATGAGGTTCTCCGGCTTAACAGTTGTAATACCGTCACCACCGGACACAATCAGTTGTGCTCCCGGTTCAACGATAATCTTACCGTTAGCACCCATAGTAATAGTCTTCGCTTCGATGGTGTGCCCTTCAGCGATAGTAAGCGTTACCGTGCTGGTGGGAGGAGCAATCTGCAACGTATTGATATACATCTTCTTTAGTGCGCCATCGAACACTTGATCCTTGGTCGTTAAAGCCTCATCACTTAGATTGACATCACCACCTGCAAACACATTTATGTTGAAATCATTAGGTGCCACAATAGGCTCCGTACCCGGTTTGATTGTAACGGTTTGAGTTCCATTTTCTGTTGACACGGTTACAGCGTACGCACTTGAGTTGTCAATGATGTCGCCCAAATTACCTTCATTACCATACGTTACATTTCCTTCTACAGTACCACCGGCGACAATAATTGACGAACTGCCTTCTTCTACACTCTCGGCGGTTTCTACAGATATAACAATTGTGCCTTGCATTGTTTCGCCTGGATTATTTGGATCGGGCACTTCACCTCCTGCAAATTCACCTCCGGAGATGGTGAGGTTATCAACTTTGGTATCAGCTGCAGAGGTAACAGTCTCTTCAATAGCATAACCATTTGTAGCCGTCACATGTGTATCACCGCTGATATTTACATCAATGTCGCCCGGATAGGAACTTTTCGAATTTATGACGATTGCAGTACCCGAACCTGTCGCACCATTACCGCCCGATGGAGGGTTATATGACGTAGAATTAGACGTAATGATTGCGTCATTAATGCTTATATCTCCTGACGAAGCATATATACCATAGCCTCCCTCGCAATTCCCTTCTACGAGCCACTTGGCATAGCCAGAGCAATACAATGCCGCAGATCTGGTTGAATTGGCATTTGTGGTAATATGTGATCCGTTATGAACATATACATACGCAACATCAGTGGTGTCCAATTTATGGGCTTCTTTGTTAGCATCATAATTCTTCAAATACTCATTCGAGGTTTTATTCATCACTTCTGTTGTTGCATTGAGAGTAATAGCACTACCTGCAAGCGGAGAGCTCAAATTACCATTTGCCTTTATTCCATAAGCTTTTCTTTCTCCGCCATCGTTGATACCTCCTATTGTTATATCACCATAAACATCTACACGTGCTCCGTAAGCATAGCCAGAACTCTTATGAATATTGGTAAAGTAATTTATCGTCTTGCTACTAAGCGCAGCAGCAGTGCGAGCAGGGCTACTTCCATTATTAAGTTGATCCACAACTATACCGCTACCCAAGCAACCTTCAGCAACAGCGATTTGTACGTTCTTGCCTAGCTCCAAGTGAGAGAAATAACCTTCGTCACGTGTATTAGTAGCGGCTAAATCATTTGCTTCAGTACCGTCCGCATTCCAACGTGAAGACTTATAAGAGCCATATACCGAAAATATTTGCGTGTTGGCATGACTCTGACCTGTCAACATAATCGTCGATGTGGACGCTTCTTTTAAATTGCGGACCAACAACTCGCCGTGAGAAACAACAAACATATAGTAAGAGGTACCACTGGCTGTTCCTGTCATTGTAACATTATGACCATTCAAATCCAACGTAACGGATTTTGCAGCATCAGTCAGATTCTCTGTACCCAACCAAATCGGGCCATCCAATGTGACATTCGATTCCAACTTAACGGTCGTTCCAGTTGGTGCAGCATCAATCGCAGCCTGCAACTCTGCTCGGGTCATGTCAGCCCATGCACTTGTACCAATCAGCAGCATCGCTGCCATCAGTACGAGAGAATAAATCTTTTTCATTGTTTTTTTGTTTAGAAAAAATTATAATTTATAGTTTTTTGTTTTGTTTTCTATCTTTTAATGTCGCCCAATAATGGTCAACGGCTTAACGGCAATCACTCTACCACTGCGCCAGTGGAAGTGTACTTCTGGCCGGAGCGGATGATGTAGAGTATGCCGTTCTCCATAACCTTCGTAGCTGGAGTAGCGCTATCGGCGGCATCGATACCTGAACCGATTTTCTCCTCTGCCGTATAAGTGGCGGTGTAGGTAGCTGTACCAGCAACCGCTACGATCTCCGGCGTCCAACCGCTGAAGGTGTATGTATATTTATCGTCTGCAGCCTTGGTAGGCGTCTCACCCTCATATTCGGGCATCTGACCGTACTCAAGCACCTCACTGTAGAGCGTTGTGCCGTCCTCATTGACAAACGTGATCGTGTACGAACGAATCGTAGCCGTGAACGTAGCCGTATAGGTTACATCGCCTGTAACAGGGCCCAATGCGGGTGACCAGCCGGTGAACGTATAGTCGTACTGCGCATCGGACTCCTTGCCTACTTCATAAGAAGGATCAGGTGTCTGGCCGTACGAGTACATCTCGTAGAAGAGCACATTGCCTTCGTCATCCATGAAAGTGACGATATATGTGCTTGGCGTAATGCCTGTCTCCGTGAACAGAGCCGTGTAGGTCGCATCACCCGTCACAGGTACGATGGCCGGCGACCATGTGTTGTTGAACTCATACGTATATTCGTCCGTTGCGGTCTTAGTCGGCGTATTGCCAGTATATGCCGGCGTATCACCGTAAGCAACCTCCTCTGTCAAGAGGGTATTGCCGTCACCGTCCACCCAAGTGATAGTGTACTTGTTGACAGTTGACGAGAATGTTGCCTTGTAGGTTGCCTCACCTGTTACGGCTACAATCGTATTATCCCAACCACTGAAAGTATAAGTATATTGTGCCGTAGCCTCTTTGGTCGGGTCAGCAGGTGCTACGGGCGTTGCGCCGTACTCATATTCCTTCGACTCGATAGTTGTACCATCCTCGTTGAGGAACGTGATCAAATACGCGCGTATATTAGATGTATAAGTCGCCGTATAGGTTGCTTCACCGGTTACAGCTACAATCTCATTGTCCCAACCATCAAACGTGTATGTATATTGTGCATCAGATGCTTTAGTAGGTGTTTGGCCGGAATAAGTCGGGATTGTTCCATATTCTACTTCGCCAGTTTGAAGCACTTCGTCACCGTTCTTGAACGTGATGGTGTACTTGTTCAACGTAGATTTGAAGGTAGCAACATAGGTAGCAGCACCGGTCACGGCTACAACCTCATTATCCCAACCATCAAACGTGTATGTAAATTGTGCATCAGATGCTTTAGTAGGTGTTTGACCGGAATAAGTCGGGATTGTTCCATATTCTTCTTCGCCAGTTTGAAGCACTTCATCACCGTTCTTGAACGTGATGGTGTACTTATTCAGCGTCTCCATGAATGTCGCAGTATATGTTGCATTGGCGGAGGCTGCTACTACATCCTTATCCCAGCCATTGAACGTATAAGTATATTGCGCCGTCGCGGGCTTGGTAGGCGTTGCACCATTGTAAGCAGGTGTCTCACCTTGTGCTACTTGCGTGGATGACAGAACAGTGCCGTCATAGTTTGCGAAAGTGATGGTGTATGCATGCGGATCACAATTGTAGAAGTAGCGGTTATCAGTAAACGATTGCACTACACCATTGCTCCATGTTCCTGCTATTTCACGACGGAGCTTGGCCTCAGCATCATTGTCATACGTTTTCTCACTACGACGCGTGAACTGCCAAGCATTGTTCATCCACGTGTAATCATTAGACTTGATTAACTGACTGCCTTTATACTCTTTCTCATAACGAGTTACATTCACCCATTCACCGTTCGAGTAATTCTGCACCACCTGGTCTATTACATTGCCTGCAGCATCATACGTAAATAGCGTTTTATTCAGCACAGCCCAGGCATTGTTTGACCATGTATAATTCAACAGGGACGAGGTCTGCCCAAGAGCATCATATGTAGTTTCCGTTTTAACCGTCCCAATCCAACTATTTGTAGATGTGTTCCAACTATTGTATAAAGCTGATGATACTTTTCTCCCTTCATTATCATAAACATACTCATAACGATAGTGCCCTTGCCACGCATTGCTTATCCAATCCATACGCTGATCAAGTATAACATGACCTGCCTCGTCATAAGTAGTTTCTATCTTATAAGACGGCACCCAATCGCCATTAGCCCACGCCTCATAATGAGCCGAATAAATAATTTCTCCAGCAGCATTATACTCTGTGACATCTTTTCGCAAACCAATCCACACCGAGTCACTACCACATTTCCATGTTGCATAAAGCGTCTGATGTCCGGCGGCGTCATATTCCTCATCAGTGCGAGTCATAGATGAGAGTACCCAATGCTCACCATTCCAGGTAGAGATGTGGGTCATGATGTTTTCCCCCTTCGCATTGAAGGTATTGATAGTACGCTTGGAATAAATCCAACCTGTACCATCGTCGGTATATGTCTTGATTGTATCGTTCAGGCCGGCAGCATTGTAGCTGTAATCGCTACGAGACGTACCTACCCACGCATTGTTCTGCCATGTATATGTCGCTGATTGTATGGTCTTAGCGCCATCGTAATCAGTAGTAGCACGCGTTTTATTGAGCCAATCATTCAAATCTGTTGACCAGGTTTGCGTAATCTTCTCTGTTACTTTCTTGCTGCTGTTGTACGTAGTGAGCGTACGTGTTCCGGCGCCCTGCCATGCTCCGTTCACCCAGTTGTAACTGGCCGATTCGGTGCTATTGCCTGCTGCGTCATAACCGGCTACAATCTTACCGCTATATACCCAATCATTGTTTGACCATATATATTTGACGGTAAGTGTTTTCTTCTTGGCGGAATTGAAAGTGTATTCCTCCTTCTTCGTGCCGGTCTTCACGCCATTGGCGAAGGAGTAGTTCTCAATCAAGTCGTTATTGCCGGCGGCATCATAACCTAAAATCTCCTGTAAGGTAATAGCCCAATCGCTATTGGACCAGCTATATTTCTCATGCAGTGTCTGCTTGCTCGACGGACCATTGAACTCCCAAATCTCCTTTGTGTTGCCAACCCAAGCACTATTCGACCATTTATAGACGATATAACTCGTTTTCTTCTTAGCGGAATTATATACAGACTCTTCCTTCTTGGTTCCTTTCCAAACACCGCTTGTGATTGAGTAGTTCTCTACCAAAGTAGTATTGCCGGCTGCATCATAGCCGTTGTTCTCCTGCAGAGAGATGGCCCAAGCGCTATTAGCCCAACCATACTTCTCGTGAAGGGTCTGCTTGCTTGACGGGCCATTGAACTCCCAGAGCTCTTTGCTGGAGCCCACCCAAGCTTCGTTGACATAGCCGGTGTATTGCTCTTCCAGAATCTTCTTGCCGGCAGCATTGTACTCACGGACACGCTTGTTGGAGTTCACCAGTTGGTTCGTATTGGCGTCACGGGTAAGAGTAATATACTCTACCTCACGGCCGGCATTATCGTAAGCGTAAGTATAGCGGGTATTGGCAACCCAATCGTTATTGAGCCATGTATAGATGGTACGCTCTGTTTCCTTGCCGGACACGAACACATGTTCAGTCTTCTCGGTTCCTGCCCAGTTGTTGGTGTTATTATCCCAAGTGTAGGTAGAGGTCATGATCTCCGTGCCATTGTTATCAAAGGCTTTCTCTTCCTTGGATTTGCCGACACGCTGGCCATTGGTGTAAGTCCAAACGGTAGTACGGATCGTACGGCCGGCTTCATCATAATCGAAGCAGGACACATCGGCCAGATTGCCGTCGATGTCGTACGTGCAGACGGAGTCTGTCGGGCAGCTTGCCGCAGCCGTGGCGCGGCGCGGAGCGGCTTCATATACAACGGGCTCGATAGGAGCAACGTACCATTCGGGATCAGGCTCAACGTACTCTTCTATCACGCCATCATCAGCTATCAGGGTATCGGCTGCGAGAGCCTCAACTTCCTCGACAACTACTTCAAAATCAGTGATTTCCTGCGCATAAACGGGAAGAGTGGCAGGCACGGCGAACACCGCCGTAAGAATTACGGTAGCAAGTAAGGTCTGTATGTCACGAATAATACGCATATAATATCACTGTTAACCATATATACACAATCCATTGATTAAGCACGCAAAGGTACGAAAAAAAATTGATATATGCAAGAGTTCAAGTATTTTTTTTCATAAAAAGTGCATTTTTTTTCATTTCTTCTGACAAATTGCTATAATTTCAAGCAAATGCATGGCAATAGTGTCACTGATTTTACTTAGGGATACTTGTTCTACCATTATTCACCCATCATCGATACAGTATTGATGTTGTAGTAGGTGATTAGTAGGTGGTCAGTAGGTAATTAGTAGGTGATTTGTACACGATTTATCCAACAACCTCACAATCATCACGCTACTCCACTGCACTGTCTGTGTACTGTGTAAGCAAAAATTTGCTGAAATATTTGCAAATGTCAAATATTTTTTGTATCTTTGCACTCGCGTTCGGCAATCGGATCGCACGGACTGACCGCTACGCGCTCATTAAAGCGACCGATGCCTCCGCTCTCCCCACCGCAACCTATGGTTACGTCGGGGACCCCATATATCAACAAACAAGTCTAAGAACATGACAAACAAAGAGGAATATGCAGCGTTCTGCAAGCAGCATCCGGAAATGCCGGTGATGATGCAACCGTGGTGGCTGGAAGCCGTATGCGCCGGCAAGGAATGGGATGTGATACTGGTTAGGCGATCAGAAATCAGCGGTCAGCAATCAGACGATAAGATAGTAGCGGCTATGCCGTATCTGCTGCGCAAACGACTGTGGTACAAGTTCATCATAATGCCCCAAATGACCATGTACGGAGGTATATGGCTTAGCCAGGAACTGCAAGAATCGCCCAAGCTGCAAGAGAAGCTCGCGAAGCTGATAGCCAAGCAGTTGCGGGAGATGCGTATCGCCTATTACTACCAGAAATTCCCTGTAGGCAACCCTATGCCGCATTGGCTTGCCAAACAACGGATGCAAGTCGAGGAGCGCGTGACATATCGCATTGACAACCTGACAGATACAGACACTCCGGAAGAGGGATTCTCAAAGAATAAGAAACGCCAAATCGAACGAGCCGAAGGACTGAGTGTCGATTACGACATGACGGCGGAGGAGTTCTACCGCTTCCACACGGCGTGCATGGACGAGCGGGGAAAGAAACTGTCCTACTCGCGTGAGTTCCTGCTGGTGCTTGAGCGCAAAGCGCGCCGCGTGGAGCAATGCGCGTTCATTCGAGTAAGCAATGGCGATCAGCCGGCAGCAGGCAACAGTCAGACGTTGGCGGCAGCATTCGTAGTGTGGGACAAGCAATATCTGTACTATCTGATTCCCGCATATCTGCCATCGGCAGCAAAGACCGGTGCTTCAGCGCGGTTGGCAGATGAGGCGATCCGCCTGGCGAAAGAGAAAGGATTGCAGTTTGACTTCGAAGGCGGCAATGATGACGAGGGCATTGCAAACCATTACCGCCAGTTCGGATCGAAAGCCGTTAACTATCAAAGTGTGAAGAAGTTATATCTCCCATCGTTCGCACTGCTGCTGGCAGCAAATGACTGGAAAGCGAAGAGGAACTTTTAGGTAAACTATTGATGATGAAAGTGCTATATCTTACACCGTGGTATCCGTCGGAGCGGGACGCAATGGCTGGATTGTTCGTGCAGAAACATGTGGAGGCTGTGCGGGCACAAGGTGTGGATGTGCGCGTCATCTATTCGCAAGGCTGGGCAGACACTTGGCGTCAGTGGCGGACACTGAAGCGCGAATGGGGTCTGCCGGACGTAGTACAACTGAATGTTGTGCAAAAGCAAGGCGTGCTGGCCTACCGGCTATGGCGGAAGTACGGCATACCGTACATCATCGTTGAGCACTGGAGCGGTTATCTGCCCGAAAACGGGATGTACATGCAGATGCCGGCAGCCAAGCGGCGGCTATACGCAAAGATCGTTCGGCAAGCAAGTATGCTGCTATGCGTGAGCAACCGACTGGCAGAAGCAATGAAGGCCTGCGGACTGGAGAACAACAGCTGCCGGAAGATCAACAATGTGGTGGACGAGTTCTTCTACGAGAGTAGGACTTCACGACATCACGATATCACGGCAACACAAAAAAAGACACTGCTGCATGTGTCATGCTTTGACGAGCGGGCAAAGAACGTGAAAGGTCTGCTTCGGGCAGCAAAGATACTGTCAGAACAACGCCAAGACTGGCAACTTGTGCTGGTAGGCACAGGCATTGATTATCAGGATGTTCGTGCATACGCAGACGGATTGAATATTCCCGACGGCTTACTTCGCTGGACAGGCGAACTGACGCCACAGCAGGTGTCCGATGAGTTTGATAAGGCGGATGCATTCGTTCTGCCGTCGAACTACGAGAATGCGCCGGTTGTACTATCCGAGAGTCTCGCCAAAGGCGTACCGATCATTGCCACACGCGTAGGCGGCATACCCGAGATGGTGAACGAGACAAACGGAATGCTTGTCAGTCCGGGAAATGACGAGGAACTGGCGCAAGCGATGAATGCCATGCTTGACCACTACAACGGCTACGACCGCGATGCTATTCGCAAGGCGGGATTGCAGTATTCGTTTGCCTCGGTAGGCGCAGAACTCAAACAGATTTACGAAAGCGTGCGGTTATAATTCCGCGAAAGAGCGACATACCACAACAGCTGAGCAGCAAGGTACGCACAACGCACCCATGCAAAGAGCGCAACGGTGCGGATGAAATCATTGGTATGAATGCCTACAAGCAACGCAAGCGCCAAGGCAGCCACATAACCGGTCTCCATCCAGAGAGCGGTTTTTTGCTTGGCAAACACGTCGGACAGGAAGCATACGGAGCCACAAATAGGCGTAAGTACTATATACGGATACAGCGCACGAATGATATCAGCCGCTTCGAGCCATTCGGCACCGAAGATGAACGTAACAAGTTGGGGAACAAAGATATATACCGCCGTCAAACCAATAAGAAAAGCGACTGCCATCCACAGGCTGAAACGCCATAGAACGCGTGCGATAGACTGACGGCGCTGCACCAACTCCGCCACACGCTGATAGAGCACCTGGTAACATGCGCGAGCGATGATGTTCAGCGGAACGAATGCCGCCATCATAGCCAACGACAACTGACCGACCTCCGCCAAACCGAAATGCGGCGTCAAGAGCCACACAGGCAAAGCCAATCCTACGGAGTTGACCAACGCACGAGGCAAGTTGAACTTAGGGAAATTGGCATATTCGCGCGCCACAAACCGCATGTCGCAGCGGCAAGGATGCAGCAACTCACTAAGATACTTGCGCCACGCCAACGCACCGTTGATGAGCAACGACAACAGCGGAGCAAAGACCGTAGCTGCGATCATTCCTCCCTGCAGCCATCCTAAAGCACCCAGACCGATCTTACCCGATGCAGAGAATACGCTCTGCGTGATCTGATAACCGCTGGCGCGGGTGAATGCCCTGCGGCGGATATACCAATAGTTGAGTATATTCCACAAGCCAAGCCCCAACACCGACAGCGGCATCATCCACCAGTACGTTGCCAACGCCGGCGCTTTGAACATTGCAGCAATCGGTGCGGCGAAAGGCAATGACAGACAGATCAGTGCCGTCATAGCCAGCAACAGCAGGACACACACATGCGCCAGCGCACGTGCATGCTCATCCGATTTGGGCAAGACGATGGCATACTGGTACTCCGCCGTAGCAACAAGCACCAGCACACCGGCGATGCTGGTAAACAAACTGAGTAACGCAAAATCTTCCGGCGCGTACATACGCGTCAGCAGCGGATAGACAAGGATGCCTATCGCCTGGGCGATGACATTGGCCGACAGCAGTTTGCCGGCATTGCGAACCATCGGTGAGCGGAAGATATTGGTCATGGGTAATGATATTGGTTAAAATGCAGGCCATGACGACCTGCATTTTAACCATCTAAGCGTACGCTTGGATTAGTAGTCACGCATCGGAGCGGATGTATCGTACTCCTGTGCCAGACGAGCAGCCTGCATGGCGGCATACTCCGCAGAGTTATGAACCACCAGCTTGCTGAACTCGCGCAGACCTGTACCTGCCGGGATGAGGTTACCGCAAATCACGTTCTCCTTCATACCCTCGAGGTTATCCACCTTGCCCTGGATAGCGGACTCGTTGAGCACCTTGGTTGTCTCCTGGAAGGATGCAGCCGAGATGAACGACTTCGTACCCAAAGCGGCACGGGTGATACCTAACAGGATCTGCTTAGCCGTAGCACTCTTGGCGTCGCGAACCTGGACAAGCTTCTTATCCTTGCGGCGGAGCGTTGAGTTCTCGTCGTGCAGACGGCGTGCGGTGATGATTTGTCCCTCGCGGAGCACCTCACTGTCACCGGCATTCTCAACAACCTTCTTGCCCCAGATACGATCGTTCTCCTCGATGAAGTCGCGCTTGTCAACCACCTGGTTGTCCAGGAATCGGGTATCACCGGCATCGATGATCTCCACCTTGCGCATCATCTGGCGAACAATAATCTCGAAGTGCTTGTCGTTGATTTCTACGCCCTGCATACGATAGACGTTCTGTGCCTCATTGACGATATAATCCTGTACAGCCGTCGGTCCCTTGATAGAAAGGATGTCCTCAGGAGTGATAGCTCCATCCGACAGAGGTACACCGGCGCGTACGTAGTCGCCTTCCTGTACGAGAATCTGCTTTGACAGCGGAATGAGGTAAGACTTAGTCTCTCCAAGTTTGGAGGTGATCGTCAGTTCGCGTTGACCACGTTTGATCTTGCCGAAGCTAATCTCACCGTCGATTTCGGCAACGATTGCCGGGTTAGACGGGTTACGTGCCTCGAAGAGCTCCGTTACACGCGGCAGACCGCCGGTGATATCACCTGCCGAGCCGAACGAACGGGTGTTGGTGAACAGCAGGTCGCCGACCTTAACCTCCTCGCCATCGTTGTGTACAAGCACAGCCTTAACAGGCAAGTTGTACGAACGGATGATATTACCCTCCTTGTCAACGATGTTAGCCGTAGGCATCTTGGTCTTATCCTTGGTATCGGTGATGCTTACCTCACGCTTACCGGTCTGCTCGTCGGTCTCACTCTTGCAAGTCACACCTTCTATCACATCCTGATAACGCAACGTACCATTCTGCTCAATAACAAGTGAAGCCTTGTACGGATCCCACTCGCAAACAAGTGTACCCTTTTCGTACTTCTGACCAGGTTCGATGAAGAGCTTCGAAGCGTAAGGAATATTGAAGGTAGTCAGCACCACACCGGTCTTTTCGTCCTTGAGTTGAAGCTCATTCAGACGGCTGACAACAATCACGTCACCAGCCTCGGTGGTGATAGTACGTATATCCTCGATTTCCACAACGCCTGCGTGCGGCAACGAATATGTACTCTCAGCCGTTGCACCGCCAGCCAGACCACCGGAGTGGAAGGTACGCAGTGTCAACTGTGTACCCGGCTCGCCGATAGCCTGTGCGGCAATCACGCCAACAGCCTCGCCTTTCTGCACCATGAGTCGTGTAGCCAGGTTACGGCCGTAGCACTTGGCGCACAAGCCGTGCTTGGCTTCGCAGGTAAGCACCGAACGGATCTCAACTTCTTCGATACCGGCACGCTCGATAGCGTCGCACGCGCCCTCGCGAATCTCTTCGCCGGCAGCAACGATCAGTACACCGTCCTCATCGAAGATGTCGTGCACACTTACACGGCCGAGTATACGCTGCGAGAGCGTAGCTACAACGGTGTCGTTCTGCTTGATGGCACGTGCCACCAGGCCACGAAGCGTACCGCAGTCCTCCTCGGTGATGATCATATCGTGCGATACGTCCACCAGACGACGAGTCAGATAACCGGCGTCGGCAGTCTTCAATGCGGTATCGGCCAGACCCTTACGNNCACCGTGGGTAGAGATGAAGTACTCCTGCACGGACATACCCTCCTTGAAGTTAGCGAGCACAGGGTTCTCGATAGAGGTACGTGTGTCGGTCGAACCGGCTTTCTGGGGTTTACCCATCAAGCCACGGATACCGGCTAACTGCTTGATCTGCTGCTTGTTACCGCGGGCTCCGGAGTCCATCATCATATATACGGAGTTGAAGCCTTGGTCAGCCTCCTGCATGTGCTTCATCAGAATATCCGTCACCTCGTTATCGATACGTCCCCACGTGTCAACTACCTTGTTGTAACGCTCGTCGTCAGACATCTCACCGAAGTTGTAACTCTCGGTGATAGCCTCAACTTCGGCATTACCCTTGGCAATCAGGTCGGCACGCTCCTCAGGGATAAGAATATCGTTGAGGTTGAAGCTCAAACCACCCTTGAAGGCCATGTAGTAACCGAGGTCCTTGATATCGTCAAGGAACTTGGCAGTACGAGCCACACCACAGGTCTTGATGACCTTGGAGATGATGTTCTTGACCGCACTCTTCTTGAGTACCATGTTCTGGAAACCGATCTCCTTCGGCATGTACTGGTTAACCATCACGCGACCGGGAGTGGTGTCGATTATATGCTGGATGAGCTGGCCGTCAACCATTTCCTTGATGCGCACGCGCACCTTGGCATGGAGATCCACTCTACCCTCGTTCATGGCGATGGTGCACTCCTCTTCGCTGTAGAACGTCAATCCTTCGCCCTTGACGCCGGCACGCTCCTTGGTGATGTAATACAGACCAAGGATCATGTCCTGCGAAGGAACGGTGATAGGATTGCCGTTAGCCGGATCGAGGATGTTGTGCGAACCGAGCATCAACAGCTGTGCCTCAAGGATAGCCTCGTTGCTCAGCGGGAGGTGCACGGCCATCTGATCACCGTCGAAGTCAGCGTTGAAACCTGCGCAAGACAGCGGGTGCAACTGGATAGCCTTACCCTCAATCATTCGCGGCTGGAACGCCAGAATACCGTGACGGTGCAGTGTCGGTGCACGGTTGAGCAATACGGGGTGACCTTCCATCACGTGTTCCAGAATCTCGAAGATTACCGGATCACGACGGTCAATGATCTTCTTAGCCGACTTAACCGTCTTCACTATGCCGCGCTCGATGAGTTTGCGGATGATAAACGGCTTATACAGCTCGGCTGCCATCTCCTTGGGCAGACCACACTCGTGCATCTTCAGCTCAGGACCAACGACGATAACCGAACGGGCGGAGAAGTCCACACGTTTACCGAGCAAGTTCTGACGGAAACGTCCCTGCTTGCCCTTCAGCGAGTCAGAGAGAGACTTCAGCGGACGGTTGGCTTCGCTCTTGATAGCCGTGGTCTTGCGACTATTGTCGAACAAGCTGTCCACAGCCTCTTGGAGCATACGTTTCTCGTTGCGCAGAATAACTTCCGGAGCTTTGATCTCGATGAGACGGCGCAGACGGTTGTTACGGATGATCACACGACGATAGAGGTCGTTCAGATCGGATGTGGCAAAACGTCCACCATCCAGCGGAACGAGCGGACGGAGCTCCGGCGGAGTAACGGGAATAACCTTCAGGATCATCCACTCCGGACGGTTCCTGCCCTGTGCGGCACGGAAGGCCTCAACCACTTGCAGGCGCTTGAGAGCCTCCTGCTTACGCTGGTTGGAGCTGTCGGTATCAGCGCGGTGACGGAGTTCGTCTGCCAGTTCGTCGAGGTTGATCTTGGCCAATAGGTCATAGATAGCCTCAGCACCCATCTTGGCGATGAACTTGTCGGGATCAGCGTCGTCCAGTTCGCGGTTACCTTCGGGCAGACGGCTCATGATAGTTGCAAGTTCGTCCTCGTCAAGCAGGATCTTGTCCTCAATGATATCGCGATCGCTATTGAACTCCTGGCCATTCATCGCACCGGCTTGTACAACGATGTACTTCTCGTAATAGATGACAGCCTCAAGTTTCTTGGTCGGAACGCCGAGCAGAGCAGCAATCTTCGAAGGCAGCGAACGCAGGTACCAGATATGTGCTACGGGTACACACAGTTTGATGTGCCCCATACGCTCACGACGTACCTTCTTCTCCGTAACCTCCACACCGCAACGCTCGCAGACGATACCTTTGTAACGGATACGTTTGTACTTGCCACAGTTACACTCGTAATCTTTCGTCGGACCGAAAATACGCTCGCAGAACAGACCATCACGCTCCGGCTTGTAGGTACGGTAGTTGATAGTCTCGGGCTTGAGCACCTCACCACTGGAGATGTTCATGATCTCTTCCGGCGATGCCAGACCAATAGTGATCTTGGTGAAGCCGGATTTCTTATTATCTTGTCTTAAAGCCATAATTCGTCAATTTAATTATTCAAGTGTAATTGATAAAGCCAAACCTTGCAACTCATGCAGCAGCACGTTCAGAGACTCGGGTATACCCGGTGTCGGGAAGGTCTCGCCCTTGACGATAGCCTCGTAGGTACGTGCACGTCCCATCACGTCGTCGGACTTGACGGTCAAGATCTCCTGGAGCGTGTGTGCGGCGCCGTGTGCTTCGAGCGCCCAAACCTCCATCTCACCGAAACGCTGGCCACCGAACTGTGCTTTACCGCCCAACGGCTGCTGGGTGATCAAGCTGTACGGGCCAATCGAACGGGCGTGCATCTTGTCGTCAACCATGTGGCCGAGCTTCATGAAGTAGGTCACACCGACAGTTGCCATCTGATCGAACGGCTCGCCGGTCTCACCGTCATAAAGCTGTGTCTTGCCGGCACGCGGCAGGCCTGCCTTGTCAGTCCACTCGTCAAGCTCCTGCAGCGAGCAGCCGTCGAAGATCGGCGTAGCAAACTTCACGCCCAACTCGCGGCCTGCCCAGCCGAGGACAGCCTCAAAGATCTGACCGATGTTCATACGNNATACGCGAAGGCACACCCATCGGGTTCAGAACGATATCCACCGGCGTTCCGTCGGCGAGGAACGGCATGTCCTCAACGCGAACGATCTTGCTGACGATACCCTTGTTACCGTGGCGACCGGCCATCTTGTCACCTACGCGGATCTTACGACGCTTGGCGATATAGACCTTGGCCTGCTGTTGGATACCCGTCGGCAGTTCGTCGCCGATGGTGAGGTTGAAACGCTCGCGTTTGAGTTCAGCCTCCATCTCCTTGTACTTGGTCAGGTAGTTGAGAATGCAACGGCGTACAAGATCGTTCTTGTACTCGTCGTTTGTCCAGTTGTCCAGAAGAACGGTTGCATAATCAATACCCTCAAGGTACTCACGCGTGAACGGTTGGCCCTTCGGAACGAGATCAGTATCAACGATATCCTTCACACCGTTGCTGGTCAAGTTCTTGAGGAGCAGAGTGAGCTTGTCAACGAGGATAGTCTTCAGCTCGTCGGCCTGAGCCTCGAACTTCGTATCCATCTTGAGCAGCAACTCCTTGTCCGCCATCTTGGCCTTGCGGTCCTTTTGTGCGCGCATGTACAGTTTCTTCTCAATAACCACACCATCGAGCGACGGCGAAGCCTTGAGTGAAGCGTCCTTGACATCACCGGCCTTGTCACCGAAGATAGCCTTCAGCAACTTCTCCTCCGGCGACGGATCGCTCTCGCCCTTCGGCGTGATCTTACCAATGATGATATCACCCGGCTTGATCGATGCACCGATACGAACGATACCGTTCTCATCGAGATCCTTTGTGGTGTCGTCGCTCACGTTCGGGATATCCGCCGTGAACTCCTCCAGGCCACGTTTCGTCTCACGTACGTCAAGCAGCTGCTCTACTACGTGAACCGAAGTGAACATGTCCTCGCGAACCATACGTTCGCTCAGCACGATAGCATCCTCGTAGTTATAACCTTTCCAAGGAATGTAAGCAACCATCAGGTTCTTGCCGAGTGCCAGCTCGCCGCCTTCGATTGCGTAACCTTCGGTCAGGAGTTGACCTTTGGTTACATGGTCGCCCTTGCGAACAACCGGACGCAGGTCGATGGTGGTATTCTGGTTGGTCTTCTCGAACTTCGGCAGCTTGTACTCCTTCTCCGAGGAAACGAAGCTGATGAACTCCTCTTCCTCCGAGCGGTCGTAGTGAACTTTGATAACGCTGGCATCTACATACGTTACCACGCCGTCACCTTCGGCCACGATCTGTGTGCGGCTATCGTTAGCCAACTGCTCTTCGATACCCGTACCGACAATCGGTGCTTCGTTGCGCAACAGAGGTACTGCCTGGCGCATCATGTTCGATCCCATAAGTGCACGGTGGGCATCATCGTGCTCAAGGAACGGAATGAGTGCGGCAGCGATAGAAGCGATCTGGCACGGAGCAACGTCCATGAGGTTGATCTGCTCGGGCGGTACAACGGGGAAGTCGTCAAGGTGACGTGCTTTAACCTTCTTGCGGATAAAGTGACCGTTCTCGTCGAGCGGCGCGTTACCTTGTGCAACATAGTTCGACTCCTCGTCCTCGGCGCTGAGGTAAACGACATTATCGTTGTTCAGATCAACCACGCCGTCCTTAGCCTTACGGTACGGCGTCTCGATGAAGCCGAGATCATTGATCTTCGCATAGATACAGAGCGAAGAGATCAGACCGATGT
>DBYS01000021.1:3124-4900 GCA_002310195.1 Bacteroidales bacterium UBA1180 | reverse complement strand
CCGGGGCCAAGGGCCGACATACGGCGCTTGTGAGTGATCTCGGCCAGCGGGTTCTGCTGATCCATAAACTGGCTCAGCGCGTTCGTACCGAAGTACGAGTTGATCACGCTGGATATAGCCTTGGCGTTGATTAGATCGGTCGGGGTGAACACCTCGGTGTCGCGAACGTTCATTCGCTCACGGATAGTACGGGCCATACGGGCCAGGCCTATGCCGAACTGGTTGTAGATCTGCTCACCTACGGTACGTACACGGCGGTTCGAGAGGTGGTCGATATCATCAACCTCGGCGTTGGAGTTGATGAGCTGGACGAGGAACTTGATAATCTCAATCATATCCTCCTTGGTCAGCACACGTGTCTCCATCGGGATGTTCATGTTCAACTTGTGGTTGATACGGTAACGGCCTACCTCACCCAAGTCATAACGTTTGTCGGAGAAGAACAGATTCATGATCGTTTCGCGAGCCGTTGCATCATCAGCAGGCTCGGCGTTACGAATCTGGCGGTAGATGTACAGCACAGCCTCTTTCTCCGAACGGGCGGGATCCTTCTGCAAGGTATTGAACAGGATCGAATAATCGCTCTCGTTGTTCTCCTCTTTGTGCAGCAGCACGTTCTTCGTGCCGGACTCCACAATACGCTCATATACCTCTTCATCGATCTCCGTCTCACGTTCGATAACGACCTCGTTACGCTCGATGGTTACCACCTCGGCGGTATCCTCGTCAACGAAATCCTCGGTCCAGGTCTTCATTACGTTACCTGCCAGACGACGGCCTATCATCGCCTCCTTATTCGAAGGCGTAACCTTCATCTCCTCGGCGAGGTTGAAGCAGTCAAGGATATCCTTATCGCTCTCGAAACCGATGGCACGCAGAAGAGTTGTTACCGGCAACTTCTTCTTGCGGTCAATGTAAGCATACATCACATTGTTAATGTCCGTCGCAAACTCGATCCACGAGCCGCGGAACGGAATGATTCGTGCCGAATAGAGTTTCGTACCGTTGCTGTGCATGCTCGTGCCGAAAAATACACCCGGCGAACGGTGCAACTGGCTCACAACGACACGCTCGGCGCCGTTGATAACGAACGTACCCTTTTCGGTCATGTAAGGGATAGTACCCAGATAAACATCCTGTACTACAGCATCAAAATCCTCGTGATCAGGATCGCTGCAAGTCAGGCTGAGTTTGGCCTTCAGTGGAACGCTATAGGTCAATCCGCGCTTGATGCACTCCTGTTCGGTGTAACGGGGCGGATCAACATAGTAGTCCAGAAATTCGAGCGTGAAGTTGTTACGCGTATCGGTAATCGGGAAGTTCTCCTGAAATACGCGGAACAGCCCTTCCTTCCGACGCTGCTCGGGCGTTGAATTCATTTGGAAGAAATCGTGGAAGGACTTTAATTGGATTTCAAGAAAGTCAGGATAAGGCATCTGCTGTTGCATAGCAGAAAAGTTGACCCTCTTTGTTGTGTTGGTAGATGCCATTGGAAAATGGTTTATTTGTTTTTTAACGGAATTTAACAATCCATTTATATTTTTCGCCGATATTAACGAATTTTTACATTCCATTATTTCAGCGAAAAAGGTTTAGTCCCCACACGAGGGACTAAACCTACCTAATCGGTCAGGCGGGTGTATTACTTGAGTTCTACCTCAGCACCTACCTCCTCGAGAGCCTTCTTCAGGGCCTCAGCGGTAGCTTTGTCTACACCTTCCTTAACGGCTGCGGGAGCAGCGTCAACGATATCCTTAGCCTCTTTCAGGCCAAGAC
>DBYS01000021.1:0-2993 GCA_002310195.1 Bacteroidales bacterium UBA1180 | reverse complement strand
TCAATACCATACTCGTCCTTCAGAATTTGAGCGAGCTCGTTAACTTCCTTAACCGTAAGGTTAACCAATTGTTCAGCAAAAGCTTTCAGATCTGCCATTGTTGTAAATATTTAATGTGTTATTTTTTTAATGTTAATTGATTTGTTTGCATCCGTCACGCCACTCGGCGCTGACCGGTGCATTGCTGATGCTTACTCAGCTCGCTCGCCGAGTGTTTGCAGCACACCGTGAAGTGTACCGGCGCCACTCTGCAGGGCGGAAACAACGTTCTTTGCAGGCGATTGCAGCAAGGCAACAAGCTCTGCGATAAGTTCGTTCTTCGATTTGATTGTAGCGAGGAACTCCAGGTTCTGTGCACCTACGTAAACGGTCTCCTCGACATAAGCTGCCTTCAGGTAAGGCTTCGGCATCTCGCTCTTGTCGCCTTTGGTGAACTCCTTAATCAGTTTGGCAGGAGCGTTACCGGTAGCGGTGAGCATGAGTGCGGTGTTACCCTTCAGTGCCTCGAAGATCTGTGCGTCAACGCCCTTGTTCTCAAGAGCTTTCTGCAGCAGGGTATTCTTGGCTACTACAAGCTTGATGTCGCTTTTGAAGCATTTGCGGCGCAGGTCGCTGGTCTTCTCAGCATTCAGCCCCTCGATATTCGTAATATAGAAATGAGGGTATTGAGCCAATTGCTCCTCAAGGGAGGCTATCACGAGGTTCTTATCTTCTTTCTTCATACTTTCGCAATGTTTAATAGTTAGAACGATTTCGGATCAACCTTGATACCTTGACTCATAGTGCTGGAAAGATAAACGCTCTTGATGTACTCGCCTTTGGCAACAGCCGGTTTGAGCTTGATAACGGTGTCGATAAACTCGCGTGCGTTCTCGGCGATCTGCTCCGGAGTGAAGCTGACCTTACCGATAGAGGTATGCAGGATACCGAACTTATCCACCTTGAAGTCAATCTTACCTTGCTTTACTTCCTTAACTGCCTTGGCTACGTCCATCGTTACTGTACCGCTCTTGGGGTTAGGCATCAAACCACGCGGACCGAGGATACGGCCGAGGGCACCGATCTTACCCATGATTTGCGGCATAGTGATGATGACGTCAACATCAGTCCAACCACCTTTGATTTTCTCGATGTACTCATCCAGGCCTACATAGTCTGCACCGGCCTCTTTGGCAGCAGCCTCCTGGTCAGCCGTACAGAGTGCGAGTACGCGAACGACCTTACCCGTTCCGTTGGGCAGGCTTACCACGCCACGAACCATCTGATTGGCCTTACGGGGGTCAACGCCCAGACGAACGTCGATATCTACCGAAGCGTCAAACTTTGTAGTTGTGATCTCTTTTACCAATGCGGCAGCTTCCGCGATTGTATAGACTTTACCTGCTTCAATCTTCTCAGCAGCAAGTCTTTGATTCTTTGTCAATTTTGCCATAATGATTGAAGTTTTAATTATTTAACGGTAATACCCATACTACGCGCTGTACCGCGTACCATCTTCTCAGCGCTCTCCACGGTGAAGCAGTTGAGGTCAACCATCTTGTCCTCGGCAATCTGACGGCACTGCTCGGCAGTGATAGATGCTACCTTCTGACGGTTAGGTTGAGCCGAGCCGCTCTTCACCTTGGCAGCCTCGAGCAGCTGAACAGCTACAGGAGGAGTCTTAACGATGAAGTCGAACGACTTGTCTGCATACACAGTGATCACAACAGGCAATACCTTACCTGCTTTGTCCTGAGTTCTGGCATTGAATTGTTTGCAAAACTCCATGATGTTCACGCCCTTCGAACCCAGTGCAGGTCCTACCGGAGGTGCAGGGTTGGCAGCGCCACCCTTGATCTGAAGTTTAATGAATCCGGCAATTTCTTTAGCCATAATTGTTGTTGTGTTAATAGTTTTTGCAATACGGGCGAACTCGCGTTCGGCAAATCAGGCTTCCGGATGGCGCGCTGCGCCATTAAGCGCCTGATTGCCTCCGCTCTCCGAAAAACATTGTTGGAACAATCTTTTTCGGGGGTTGGAGATGTTACGAAGTTGAGTTCTCTTGCAGGTTAATAATGAAAACTATTGAGTAGTCAAGCGGCCCGTAACAATGCCTTCTACTCTATCTCTACTTGATTGAATCCAAGCTCCAAAGGAGTTTGACGGTCAAAAATCGTAACGATAACCTTAAGTTTGTGCTTATCCTGCATCACCTCGCTGATCACGCCGTTGAATCCGTTGAACGGACCGTCGGTCACTTTCACCTTTTCGCCTACTACGAACGTTTCGTTCATCTCGGCTGCTATGGCTTCGTCATCGATGTCGCCGACTATTGCGTTGATCTCTTCCTGCGAAACAGGCTTCGGACGCATTTTGGCGGGTTCGGTCAGGAATCCGAGGACGTTGGGGATGTTGCGCAGAAGCGGGTAGCACTCATCGGTCAGGTTGCACTCCACCAGGACGTATCCCGGCAGCTTGTTGCGATCCTTGACTGTACGCTTGCCGTTCTTCTGGCTCACCACCTTCTCAGTGGGTAACAGGACTTGCGAAACATACTCCTTGAACAGGCTGGAGGTGACCAGGGCGCCTTCGATATACTCTTTCACCTTGTTCTCCTTGCCGCCTATCGCGCGGAGCACGTACCATTTGTAATTGTTCTCTGCCATCGCAATTCGTAATTTTTAATTCACCATTCGCAATTACGAAGATCAGAAAGCCTTGTAGATCATCGTCATCAACTCTTCAAAGCACCAATCCATAGCCCATACGACCAGCGCAAGGATAATGGAAGCGACCAGCACCAGTGCTGCGCTTTGGGTCAGTTCCTTGTAAGACGGCCAACTAACTTTGTGAACCATCTCGTTGTACGATTCTTTTACGTTCTCAATAAGACTCATATCTGTAGATTTTTTTTGTTTCGCTATTCCGCGCCAACAATCTGGCCTCAACGATGGTTGAAGTCAGATTGGAAGCTATGTCTTTATTTATTCCCGAGTCGTAACTCTCGGGTGAGC
>DBYS01000010.1 GCA_002310195.1 Bacteroidales bacterium UBA1180 | reverse complement strand
ACAAGCATTGGAAAGGAGGCTTTCTACAAATGCAGCAGTTTGACCTCATTGTCCGTAGAAGCAGGAAACACAGTATATGATAGTCGTAACAATTGTAATGCTATTATCGAGACTTCCACTAATACGCTAATTGTCGGTTGTCAAAATACTACGATTCCCAATAGCATCACAAGCATTGGAGATTATGCTTTCTCTTATTGCAGCAGCTTGACCTCTGTGACGATTCCCAATAGCGTCACTAGCATTGGAAATAGTGCTTTCTCTAATTGCAGCAGTTTGACATCTATTAATGTAGCTGATGATAACCCGAATTATAGTTCAAAAGACGGAGTTTTGTTCAACAAGCAGCAAACCACACTCATTCAATGTCCTGGTGGCATGCAAGGGGAGTACGTTATTCCCAATAGCGTCACTAGCATTGCAAGTAACGCATTCCAAAATTGCAGCAGTTTGACCTCTGTGACGATTCCTAATAGTGTTACAAGCATTGGAGATTATGCTTTCAATGGTGTAAACAACATAATCTATTCCGGCACGGCAACCGGTTCGCCATGGGGCGCAAAGTGTGTCAACGGATATGTTGATGGCTATCTTGTATATAGCGATGATACAAAGACAACTCTGCTTGGTTGTTCCGCTGCAGCTACAGGCGATATTGTTATCCCCAATAGTGTCACAAGCATTGGAAGCTATGCTTTCTATGGTTGCAGCGGTTTGACCTCTGTGACGATTCCCAATAGCGTCACAAGCATTGGATATGCTGCTTTCTACAAATGCAGCAGTTTGACCTCGGTGACCTTAAACTCAAATGCTATTGTAAGTCAGAAGTATTCGAAAATAAATGTTTCTGGATTCTTCATTTGGTCAAATATTGGAAGCCTTTTTGACTCACAGGTTAAAGAGTACATTATCGGCGAAAGCGTCACAAGCATTGGAGAATATGCTTTCGGTGATTGCAGCAGTTTGACCTCTGTGACGATTCCCAATAGCGTCACAAGCATTGGAGGTGATGCTTTCTATGGTTGCAGAATTGCTTCTATTAATTTCACCGGCACCATAGAAGAATGGTGCAATAAATCGTGGTCTCCCACCCAGATTTCATCAGAATACCAACTTTCCATAAATGGTGAACCTCAAGAAAATGTAATTATTCCCAATAGCGTCACAAACATTGGGGGTAATGCTTTCAACGGTTGTTCCATGAAGAATATTCTTTTTGGAACATCGGTAAAAGTTATTGAAGCTCGCGCATTTGCAGACTGCAACTCTATCGAGACAATCACATGCTATAGCATGAGACCACCGACTGCTACAATTGCTAGTGCATACTTTGATGACGGTTCTTTCCCCAAGAGTATGCCATATAGCACAATCATCTATGTTCCTGCAAATTACCTCAACACCTACAAGATGCATGATTTCTGGGGCATGTATGATGTCCGTCCGATTGGCGCTGCAACGACAGAGACCACCAGCGTACAAGTCACGCCCAGTGAGACAACCGCAACCGTTGCTTGGCCGACCGTCAATGGCGCAGAGACCTACGAGATGGTTATCAAAGATAAGCAAGGCAATGTTATCTGCACGTTGATCTTCAACAGCAACGGCCAACTCACAGAGATTGCATTCAATGCTCCGTCGCGCAATGGTGCAGTCGAACAGACGCAGGCTACGGGCTTCTCGTTCACGGTAACCGGCCTGGAGGAAGGTACAGCCTACGAGCTGACACTCACCTCCAAAGACAGCAACGGCACAACGCTGGACAAGAAGACCATCGCCTTCAATACTACAGGTGGCACAGGAGTAGCAGACATCCTATCCGACAACACGCCAACCACCAAGGTGCTCCACGACGGAAAAGTCTTCATCCTTCGTGGCGACAAGGCCTACACCGTCCAAGGCCAGGAAGTGAAATAGGTATTTTCGCGAGTAATAACCAGAGAAAACGAGCGACTCATCGAGCCGCTCGTTTTCAGTCAGAACAATTTTCCCGACCAGAGTTGTCGCAGAAAATCATATACATATACGATTTTATTTAATGGCAAAATCGAACTTCTATTTCATATTTGTCAGCCAAATCCGCAGAAGAACTTCATATTTGTCCGACAAATCCGCTGCAAAGATACAAAAAAATAAATGACTTATGCAAATTTTTGAGCAACAAATTAAAGGATTTCTCGTATTTTTGTTAAAAGATTTGGCTATACTTTACTAAAAAGAATAGAGATGGGATCCTATACGTAATATATTGCCTACTCATCCCCCCTGGAACAATATCTCAAGCGTTTCGAGCCCCCACCGGCCACGGATCGAGACCGCACCAAATGATATCCATAAGATATCCAAATGATAACCATAGGATAACGGCCTCTTTTTTACTTTTGTTACCTTATACTATATAATACGTAGTATTATATACTTTTTGTCGTATTTTGCCTGTCAAAAAGCCCTCTTCAATTAACCTTCCTGATGTTATATAAGGCCCGTAGAAGTCGCTACAACATATTCAGGAAGAGCGTGATGATGGCGGTGTTAATCAGGTCGGCGAACATCGCACCGATGATCGGCACAATCAGGAAGGGTTTGACGGTGTAGTGGTACTTGTAGCACACGGCACTCATGTTAGCCATCGCATTGGGCGTGGCGCCAAGCCCAAAACCGCATATACCGGCACAAAGCACGGCGGCATCGTAATTGCGGCCTAACAGAGGGAACGCAACGAAGTACACAAACAGCGCCATCATCAGTACCTGGGATACAAGAATAACGATCAGCGGCAGAGCAAGGCTCTGCAGCTCCCACAGACGCAGGGAGATCATGGCTATGCCGAGGAACATCGATAGGCATATATTGCCCACACTGGTTATGCGCTCTATATCCAGCAGTTTGTCGCCCCTCACCCACTCGCCGTTTTCCCTATAGCGGACGAACCCTATCGTATTGCGCAGGATTGCGGCTAAGATCAACGCTCCGAAATAGGCGGGAAACGTAACGCCGGTCTTGGCAAGCAACCAGCTCAGCAAGGTGCCACCACCCATAGCCAGAACGATCCAGTAGCTCGCCTTGGCATACTGCTGAAACTCCTGTTCCTTCGAACTCATGCGCTGTGCTCGCCCTTCGGGCGAAGCCTCATCGCTCTCTATACCCGCCATCGCAGGGTCAATAGCCTCATCTTGCGGCTGCATCTGCTCGTGCGTCAGTTTCTTTCGGATAATAAACTCCGCTAGCGGACCGCCAACCATCGAACCGGCTATCAGTCCGAATGTAGCGGCGGACATGCCTATTGTACCGGCGCCGGACAAACCCATCTGCTCAAGCACCCCGGCAAAACCGCCGGCTGTGCCGTGACCGCCCGTCATCGACACACTGCCTGCCGCTATGCCAATCAGCGGGTCAACATTCAGTAATCGCGTTATACCCATCGGCATGAGGTTCTGCAGCGCGATGATCAGCACGAGCAAAACCAACATGATCGCCAAAGCTTTGCCACCCTGCTTTATAACCTTCATGTCGCACTGGAAGCCCACGCTGGTAAAGAACGCGAGCATAAACACATCCCGTAGCGTGCCGTCGAACGACAGCTCTACATCGAACCAGCCATACAGCGCCAAACCGATCAATGAGAAGATAATTCCGCCGCTAACCGGCGACGGGATACAGAAGCGCTGCAAAAACGAGATCTTGCGCGTCAGTATCATGCCGACCATCAGGGCTAATGCACCGATGCCGGCTGTTTGGATCATATTCAGTTCTATGCTTGTCATACGCAATACGTATTATTTCGTCAGAATCGATATTGCACCCTGATATGTGCCGCATGTCTGTTTACCTTGGCCGCACTGCAGAACGAATCGAACATATCATGCCAGTCAACGCCCAGACTCAGATAATCGCCTATCTGCTTGTTCACCGACAGGCAGCCGTAAACCGGTGTGCCGTACAGATAGCGCATGGGTGATTGCGGGGTGTAATACACGAGCTGCAGTCCTATCTGCCAGTTGCGGGGAAGATAGGCGGTAGGAGCAACCCGCAGCGACGCAAACACCCGGCTTGGAGCGATGTAGATATTCGTTCCGCCGGTCAGTGTCACCCAGTTCGTTCGCCAATATGCCGACGCACCCAGTGCGGTATAATCCTCGTCGCCGGCAATGAAGTAGTAGCTGGCATCCGTCTGCACCGTCAGCCGTTGCCGGGTATAGGCGTACGACAGCTTGATCTGGTTGATATCCCGTTCCTCCAGCAGTCCCTTGGTCATCGCCCACTGCTCGTCGGTAAGCGTTCCGGCATCCGCAAACAGCGTCTGATAGGCAGGATTGATGTACTTGCGGTAGTAACCCAACTGGATCTGATGCCGGCTGCTGGGCACGCAGATCACACAGGCATTCGTGTTGTTACGGATATCGGAATGCTTCTGCACTGCGCCGGTTTCCATTAGCCGGTAGTTGTAGAACATCACACGGTTACCCACCGTGAACCGCCACCGCGGCAGACTGTAGGTAAACTGTAGATAGATGTCGTGATTAAACACATCCCAATGCCTGCCTGTTCCCTTCAGCCGGGTCATCAGATAATCGCCCTCCACGCCCAGCATCATCGACAGTCCCTTGGCCGGCAATGGCGTATTCAGCTCCACGATGAACAGCGGCAACTGGTTGGAGTACACCGGATCGGAAGCATACTGATAGCCGCCTACCAGCAGCAGCTCCGTGCCCGCTTCGTTGAACGTATGGAAGTACCGCGCGCGCCCCATTACCTTCCGCGAGTATTCGTCGGGCGTAGCCAGGTACTGCTGGGTAAGATAGGTCAGTAGTTTGTTGCGGTCATCAAATCGGTTAGTCATGTGCAGCGACACATACTCCTTGTGCGCATTGCTCTTCTCGTATGGCTGCTGATAGCGGTACGACGCATTGGCATAGAGATCGGTACGCCGGCTGCCGTACAGCACATTCGCCGCGGCAACACCTTCCAGATCCCGGCCAAAACCTCCTTGTGCTTCCACGAAGCCTTTCACGGTATCAGGCATCATCATGTTGATATCCAGCACATTGCTCATGCCTACGGTACCCTTGGCCACACCCGTGTTGTCGCAAACCTGGATCTTGGCTATATCCTTGGCTTTCATCTGACTGAGTATCAGCCGCACGTCGCCGTTGAGCGGACAGTTGTCGATGCGGAGATTATAGTCGTCAATCAGTTCCTCATAGCCGGCAATCATCAGATCAGGTACCATCTGCAGTACATCCAGCAACGATTCCTCCCCCGTCAGATCCATGCGCTGGGGATAAATCGTTGTTCGGTCAGCCTTTACCTCAATAACGGGCAAACTGTCGTCAGCCCATACGGAGACTGCCAGCATGCAACAGGCTATGAATACAACTACAGGCCGATACATCCTATTCAGTTTGCGAGCATACAAAGTTACAACAATTTTTTGAAAAATACAAATATATGCCACAAATCCGACAAAATTCACAACAATCGGCAGAAAATATCGAAAATTCTTGCAAATGTGGGAATTTTTTTGTAACTTTGTGGGCTTAATTTGCGAAGATGCATTGCATGCATAAGTCCGAGATCGACATAATCACCTTGGGTTGCTCAAAGAACCTCGTTGACGCAGAGCGCGTGATGAGGCGGCTGGAGTGTGCAGGTTTTACCTGCATACACGATGCTCCGAACCCGCAAGGCGAGATAGCAATCATCAACACTTGCGGATTCATAGGCGATGCTAAAGAGGAGAGCATCCGCATGATTCTGGAGATGGTGGAGCGCAAGAAACAGCGCAAGCTCCGCCGCCTGTACGTAATGGGCTGCCTCAGTCAGCGGTATATGCAAGAACTTACCGACGAAATCCCCGAAGTTGACGGCTGGTACGGCAAGTTCGACTACGATGCGCTCGTGGAGCGCCTGGCCGAGATCCAAAAGCCAGTGAATGGCTTTTCCGGCAAAGGCCCAGTGTGTCAAACCTACGAGCGCACACTCACCACACCCGCGCATTATACATACGTAAAGATCAGCGAGGGCTGCAACCGCTTCTGCTCATACTGCGCTATTCCGCTCATCACCGGCCGGCACCGCTCACGCCCGATGGACGAGATACTCGACGAAGTGCGCTGGCTGGTCAGCCAGGGCGTGAAAGAGCTGAACGTGATCGCTCAAGACCTGTCGTCGTACGGACTCGATCTGTACAACGAACACCGTCTGGCCGAACTCATCGACCGGATGGCAGCGATCGAAGGTGTGCAGTGGATCCGTTTGCACTATGCCTACCCTACGGATTTTCCGTACGACATACTACCCGTCATGGCGCGCCATGCTAACATCTGCAAGTACATGGACATCGCCCTCCAGCACTGCACCGATCACATGCTCAGCCTCATGCGCCGGCACATAACAGCCGCAGAGCAGGATGCCCTACTCGACCGCATACGCCGCGAGGTACCCGGTATAACGCTGCGCACAACGCTGATGGTCGGTCACCCCGGAGAGACGGACGAGGACTTTGAGGCACTCAAGGCGTGGGTTCAACGCCAGCGCTTCGACCGGATGGGTGCTTTCGCCTATAGCGAGGAGGAAGGCACATACGCCGCCAATCATTACAAGGACGATATCCCCGACTCCGTCAAGCAGCAACGGCTCGACGAGTTGATGCTCTTGCAGGAACAGATCGCCGCCGACAAGAGCGAACAGAAAGTAGGCACCATTCAGCGGGTAATCATCGACCGCAAGGAAGGTGACTACTACATCGGACGCACCCAAGCCGACTCGCCGGAGGTGGATTGCGAAGTGCTGATCCAAGCCGATGCACTGGCTATCGGGGAGTTCTATGACATCACAATCACAGGCTACGAAGGAGTAGACCTGTTTGGAAGACTATGACAAACAAAGACCTAATACAATCCGTGTCGCAACATGCGGCACTGACCAAGCAGGCAACCGAACAGTTGCTGCATCAGACCGTACAGATCATCACCGAAACGCTCAAAAATGGCGGCGACGTGAAGATCCAACATTTCGGTTCGCTCGAGGTACGCGCGCACCAGGCACGCACCGTTACTAACCCGCGTAATGGCAAGAAGACAGAGATCCCCGCTAAGGATGTGTGGACATTCAAGGCCAACCCGCGCCTGAAGAACGCTGTAAATCAGTAATCAGTTATGGCAGAACATTTGACATTCGTATCGCTGCGCCGTGCGCTGAGTGCACAAGGCGGAGTAAGTGAGAAGGTTGCCGACGACTTCCTCAATGCCTTGATTGGCAGCATACAGGAAGGATTGCAGAAAGATGGCAGCGTGACAGTCAACGGTCTGGGATCGTTCAAGTTGCAGGATGTGCCTGCACGTGAAAGCGTGAACGTTGCTACCGGCGAACGGTTCACCATAGCCGGGTACAAGAAGATCGTGTTCACCGCAGGCACAGCACGCGGTGCAGCAGCCGGCAAGAAAACTGACGAACCCATCGATCCCATCCGCAAACTTGGCGAACAAGCCGAAGAGATCAAGGATATACTGAGCGAACTCAGCGCAATGGAGTCCGTGGCTGGTCAGCCGGTGGCTGGGGAAGCCCCAATAGCCGCTGAACCCGAGCCTACACCGGCTGAACCCGCAGCAGTTGAATCTGCGGCAGCAGAACCTGCAGCGGTTGAACCCGCGGCGGTTGAACCGGAGCCTGCGCCTGCTGAACCGCAGCCGGAAGCAGCCGAGCCCAAGCCGGAACAGAAGAAGAAACCCAAAAAGCCGTTCAATCCGTGGCTGACAGGACTGATCACCATCGGCGTATTTGCTATGCTGCTGATCATCGCGTACTTCGTGCTGCGTCATCAGATAGTAAGTTGGGCAGAGGGTATGCGTGCCGGCATTGAACAGCGGGTGAACACCGAACCGGCCAAGCCCGCGCCTACCGCCACAGAGGCCGTGATACCGACTGTGCCGGAAACACCGCAAGCAACCAAACCGGCGGACGCAAGTCAAGAGCCGCAAACCGTCGAGCCGCAGGTAGCAGAGCCTGCAGCCACCACCGCTACCGCCGCTAATGCTAAACCTGATATGTTCGACGACAGCAAGCGGACATTCACGGAGTTTCAGCCCGTGGAGACCGTCACCGACGACAGCCGGCTTGCATGGATAGCCAAGAAGCGTTACGGCGAAAAAGCCTATTGGGTGTTCATCTACGAGGCTAACCGCGACAAACTGACTAACCCCAACCAGGTACTGCCGGGCACGCAGTTGCGTGTGCCGAAACTGCCGGACGAGCTGAAGAACCCGAACGATCCCGAGACAGCCGCACTGCTCAAGCGGCTCAGCGACAAATATTTGAAGTAATTGGCCGAGGGAGTAATCCATATTGAAGGGGCACGGACGAACAACCTAAAAAACGTGAGCGTGGATATACCGCGCGGAAAGATGGTTGTGGTTACCGGCGTGAGCGGCAGCGGCAAGTCGTCGCTGGCGTTCGACACCTTGTATGCAGAAGGTCAGCGCCGATACGTGGAGAGCCTGAGTGCATATACCAGGCAGTTCCTCGGACGCATGCAAAAACCTGACGTGGATGCCATCGAGGGCATACCTCCGGCCATCGCCATCGAGCAGAAAGTCAGTTCGCGTAACCCGCGTTCGACCGTTGGCACCGTTACAGAGATCTACGATTACCTCAAGCTCCTCTTCGCACGTGCAGGCGCAACAATCTCGCCCGTAAGCGGTAAGGAGGTAAAACGTCACAGCGTAGCGGATGTGCTCAGTTACCTGCGTTCACTGCCTCACGGCACGCGCGTGATGCTGCTGTCCGCACTGGGTGACCGCCCGCTGGAAGCACTGCTGAGCGAGGGTTACTCGCGTCTGCTGCATGTGCTGAGCGACGGCAGCGCGGACATTCTCCGTCTGAGCAGCAGCCTGAGTGCCGATCTGATCAGCGATCTGCCTAACGTCTATCTGCTGGTCGATCGCATCGTGGCTGATGGTGAGCAGGCGACGGCTAACCGCTTTGCCGACTCCGTACAGACGGCGTTCTTCGAGGGCAAAGGTGAGTGCGTACTGCGCACGGAAGAGCCGGCGGCAACCGGCGCACAGATGGTGCACTTCTCCGAGCGCTTCGAGGCCGACGGCATACAGTTTGTAGAGCCCACAGAGCACCTGTTCAACTTCAACAATCCTCTGGGCGCATGCCCTACCTGCAACGGCTTCGGCAGCATCATTGGCATTGATGTTGATCTGGTGGTGCCCGACAAGTCGAAGAGCATTTACGAGGATGCCATAGCATGCTGGCGCGGACCGAAGATGAGTGCCTGGCGCGACCAGCTGATCTACCACGCCGCAGAGTTCGGCTTCCCTATTCATACACCGTTCTACGCCCTAACCACCGAACAGAAACAGCTAATCTGGACGGGTAACGAGTATTTCCACGGGCTGAACGACTTCTTCCGTATGCTGGAAAAGGAGCAGTTCAGCAAGATTCAGTACCGAGTTATGCTCGCCCGCTTCAAAGGCAAAACCACCTGTCCCGACTGCCGCGGTATGCGTCTGCGTCGCGAAGCAGAGTATGTGTGGGTTGGTGGCAAACGAATAACCGATGTCGCCGCTTTGCCCGTAAGCGAAGTCATGGAGTGGATCACCCAACTCGAGGCGCTGCAAGCCGGCGGCGACAGTCATCTGGTCGGCATGAGCGAACTGCTGACGGAGATCCGCAGCCGACTGCAATTCATGGAGGATGTGGGACTGAGTTACCTCTCGCTCAACCGCATGGCATCGAGCCTATCGGGCGGCGAGAGTCAGCGCATCAACCTCGCCAAATCTCTGGGCAGCAGTCTTGTAGGCTCGCTCTACGTGCTCGACGAACCGTCAATAGGCCTGCATGCGCGCGACACCCAGCGACTGATACATGTGCTGCATGAGTTGCGCGACCTTGGCAACACAATCGTAGTCGTTGAGCACGACGAGGATATAATGATGGCCGCCGATCACATGATCGAGATCGGCCCGAAAGCCGGCAGTCATGGCGGTGAGATCACTTACGTGGGCAAACCACGACTACAGGAGTTCCCCTCGGTCATTCCGCCCCAACGCCGCCACTGGAGCAACTATATTGAGATTGTCGGTGCTGCCGAGAACAACCTGCAAAATATCAACGTCAAGTTCCCGCTTGGCGTGCTTACAGTTATCACCGGCGTATCCGGCAGCGGCAAATCGTCGCTGGTGAGCAAGGTTCTCTACCCTGCCCTTAAGAAGCACTACGGCGGCGTAGCTGCCGAGCACACGGGCGATTATGGCAGTCTGCGCGGAAGCATGCATCTGCTCAAGGATGTGGAGTTCGTTGACCAGAACCCGCTCAGCAAATCTTCGCGTTCGAACCCCGTCACATACATGAAAGCCTTCGACGAGATCCGTCGGATCTTCGCCGATCAGCAAGCCTCGAAGCAGATGGGCTTCACACCGGCACACTTCTCGTTCAACACCCCGGGCGGACGCTGCGAAGAGTGCCAGGGCGAAGGCACGATAACAATCGAGATGCAGTTCATGGCCGATATAGTCATGGAGTGCGAGCACTGCCACGGCAAGCGCTACAAGCAAGAGGTGCTGGAGGTAATGTTCGGCGGCAAGAACATCTACGATATTCTCGAATTGACCGTTGACGAAGCCATCGAGTTTTTCGGTGAATACGGTTGCCCGAAGGTAGTCAAATTGCTCAAGCCGCTGCAGGACGTAGGTATTGGTTACGTCAAGCTCGGTCAGTCAAGCAGTACACTCTCCGGCGGCGAGAGCCAGCGCGTGAAGCTGGCGTCGTACCTGGCGCAGGAGAACAGCCGTCCTACGATGTTCATCTTCGACGAGCCGACCACCGGTCTGCACCATCAGGATGTACTCGTGCTCCTCAACGCACTGGAGCGGCTGATCAGCAAGGGTCATACGGTGGTGGTGATTGAGCATAACCCCACGCTGATCATGGCTGCCGATCATATTATCGATCTGGGTCCCGAAGGAGGCAGCCAGGGCGGCAGGATCGTAGTGGAAGGTACACCCGAGCAGGTGATGGCCTGCGAGCAGAGTTATACAGGCAAAGCATTGAAGAATTGGCTCTAAGCGTTGAGAACATAGTCAAGGAGTACAACTCCCAGCCGGTATTGGCGGGGATCACGTTCCTTGTTAACCGCCGTGACCGCATAGCGCTGGTTGGCAAGAACGGTGCGGGCAAGACTACCCTGCTCCGCCTGATAGCTGGCGAAGAGACACCCACAAGCGGACATATCAGCCGTGACGCTGATATGCGTATCGGTTACTTGCCGCAACAGATGGTTCACAACGAGGGCACGACGCTGCGCGAGGAAGTGGACACTGTGCGCGACAAAGATGACCCGAAGTCGGTCGGACAGATGGAACGCGTACTGACAGGTCTGGGCTTTGAGCGCACGGATTTCGATAGGCCGTGCAGCGAGTTCAGTGGCGGTTGGCGGATGCGAATCGAACTGGCGAAGATCCTACTGCAGCAGCCCGATCTGCTGCTACTCGACGAGCCTACTAACCACCTGGACATCGAGTCGATCCAGTGGCTCGAGGATTGGATACAATCAGCACCGTGCGCAGCGATCATCGTCAGCCACGACCGTGCGTTCATCGATAATGTCACTACCCGGACGATCGAGATCTCGCTGGGCAGGATCTACGACTACAACGTACCCTACTCGCAGTTCGTCACGCTCCGGCAGGAACGTCATGAGCAACAGGTACGCGCCTACGAGAACCAGCAGAAGATGATCCGCGACACCGAGGAGTTCATCGAGCGCTTCCGCTACAAAGCTACTAAGAGCGTGCAGGTACAGAGCCGCATCAAGCAGCTCAACAAACTCGAGCGTCTGGAGGTGGATCTGGAAGACAACAGCCGCCTCAGGATGAAGTTCCCACCAGCGCCGCGCAGCGGAGACTTTCCCGTTATAGCAGACGATGTGCGCAAAGCCTTTGGCAATCACGTGGTGTTCGATCATGTCACGTTCACCATCCGCCGCGGGGAGAAAGTGGCGTTCGTGGGCAAGAACGGCGAGGGCAAAACGACACTCGTTCGTTGTATCATGAACGAACTGACGGACTACACCGGCACGCTGAAGATCGGGCATAACGTCAAGATCGGATACTTTGCGCAGAACCAGGCGTCACTGCTCGACGGCGAACTGACGGTGTTCGACACCATCGATCGCGTGGCTGTAGGTGACATCCGTACGCGCATCAAGGACATACTGGGTGCGTTCATGTTCGGCGGCGAGGCGATTGACAAACGCGTGAAGGTCCTCTCCGGCGGCGAGCGCAGCCGATTGGCAATGATCCGCCTACTGCTGGAACCGGTTAACCTGCTCATACTCGATGAGCCAACCAACCACCTGGACATGCGCAGCAAGGATGTGCTCAAGGAAGCGTTGCAGGCCTTCGACGGCACAGTTATACTCGTCAGCCACGACCGCGATTTTCTCGATGGCATCGTGAGCAAGGTCTATGAGTTTGGCGGTGGCAAGGTGCGCGAACATCTGGGCGGCATCTACGACTGGCTGCAGTACAAGCGCGCCACGCGCATAACCGATGCCGACAAAGCGATTGATCTGGCATTAAGACCTCTCTCCGGCTCTCCCATCGAAAGGGAGAGAGTAACGACTCCCCGCCCTATGAGGGAGGGGCAGGGAGCGGGTCTGAGCACCGGCGCAGCGGATTATGCGGCGCAGAAAGCCAAAGCGGCAGAGCTCCGCAAGGCGCAGAAAGCCGTCAGTCAGGCCGAGGAAGATATAAGCCATCTGGAGCAGCAGATACTCGATATCGAACAGATACTCGCCGAGGTTGAAGGCCAGTCGCCGGAGAACTTCGAGAAGTACAACCGCCTCAAGCGCTCGCTCGAGCAGCGGATGTATGAGTGGGAGATACTGAGCGAGCAACTGGCGGAAATAGCTGAAAACTGATTGCTGAGCGCTGAATGCTAAAAGATATGGAAGAGATCGTTAATTACATCAAAACATGGCTGTTGTACGGCAATGCTGACGAAGCGCATAACATCGGTTATACCGATGACGAGCGTGCGTGGCCTAAGTACAAGGTGGTGATTGTGCCCAACGGACACTTGGGCAAGGACATCGTATTGCCCGAACTGACTACCCCGCGGGCGGAAGAATGGTTGCCGGATAGCGATTCGGATAAGGTGACGTACGTGATACGTACCGACCTGATTTACAACACGTTCTTCTTCATCTCCCGTGCCGAGGAAGTGATCAACACCCGTCGTGACGAGCACGGCCGCTTCGCTGCCGCCTACTCTATCCTGGGTAAGCGCAACAGACTGATGGTACCGATGCTCGACGAGTATGCCCGTCTGCTGATGAAGTTCACAGGATTGCCGTTGCCACCGTCGGGATTTGCGCATATCTACCTCACGCACGACATCGATACCATCGCCAATTACCGTCACCTGCGCGGTGCCTTAGGCGGCATCTGGCGCGGCGAATGGCGGCAGGTGCTTCGTTCGTGGCAGGACATCGAGAATGACCCCGCCTACACGTTCCCGTGGCTGGTGGAGCAGGATAAGCGTGTGCCGCTGGCTGAGAGCATATTCTTCGTCAAGCACTCGTTCGGCAAGGGTTACGACTACCCGCAGTATAACCACAAGAGTCATGACGCGCGGCAGTTGCGCAAGTTCCTGGAGTGGAACAAGGTGATGATCGGCTGGCACAGTTCGTACTACGGCGTAGGCAGCATCGAGCACCGCAGCGGACGAAAAGACGAGCTGAACATCCACCGCTCGCATTACCTGAACTGCTCGATTGAGAACATGCGCAAGCTCGTGGAGCTCGGTATAACCGACGATTACACGATGGGCTTCGCCGACCGCGCAGGCTTCCGTCTGCAGACCTCACGTTCGGTGCTCTGGATTGACCCGGAGCGTATGCAACTCACTGATCTGCTGCTGCATCCGCTGACCGTGATGGACGTGACGCTCAGCAACGCCAACTACATGAACCTGACGGAGGACGAGGCATACTACTGCTGCCAGCGACTGATCGATAAGGTCCGTCAGCACAACGGCGAGTTGTGCCTGCTGTGGCATAACAGCAATATCAACCCAAGCACCTACCACCGTTCGCTCTATCCGCAGATCCTCGACTTACTTACCCGATGACCCCACGTCTGCTCATACTGTGCGACCCGTTCACCTCGCCGGCTTACACGCCGAGGGTGCGCTGCCTGTGCGACTACCTGAGCGAACAAGGCTGGCATATCGACCTCTATACCGAACGAGGCGAGCCGCTGCCGTTTGAGCATAACTACCCTATTCATGAGATCACGGTGTACCGCACCCGCTCGTTCGCCGAGTGGGCTGTAAAGAGCATTGCTTCCTTACTTACAGACTGGCGCAACCGGTACTTCTCGCGGCAAGTGAGGCGCGCCATCCGTGGGCAGCAGTACGATCTGGTGCTGTGCTGCACGTTTTCGACATTCCCGCTGCGTGCCGCGCTGGATATAGCCCGGGAGAGACGGCTGCCGCTGCATGTCGATCTACGCGATATCGACGAGCAGGCACCCAACGCACAGTACCAGAGTCACCGGCAGTGGTGGCTACGCCCCTTGCGACGCTGGTACAGCAATGTGAATATCCGCCGCAGAAACAAGGTGCTCCGCCAGGCTGACTCGCTGAGTTGCGTGTCGCCGTGGCATCAGACCTTCCTGCAGCAACTGAACAATCATGTATCGCTCATCTACAACGGCTTTGACGAGCAATCGTACTACCCGCAGAACCGACCTGCTAAGCAGTTCACCCTCACCTACGTCGGGCGCGTATATGAGCAACCGATGCAGGACCCTACACTACTGCTTGAGGCGCTACGCGAGATCAATCTGCCGCTGCGCGTCGTGTGGTACACCAACGACATCGGCCGGCAGCGCATACAGCAACTGGCGCAGCAGTACGGCGTGGAGCAACTGATGGATTACCGCGGTTATGTGCCGACGCAGGATGTGCCGAATATACTGCGCAGTGCATCCGTGCTGCTCGTGCTGAGCAACACAGCCGCTACCAGCGGTGCACACGGTATAATGACCACTAAGTTCTTCGAGGCGCTGGGCGTGGAGAAACCTGTGCTGTGCGTACGCTCCGACGAGGAGTGCCTGGCAGCGGTCATACGCGATACGAACGCCGGCGTGGCTGCTACAACGGCCGAACAGGTCAAGACGTTTATCACGGATAAGTACCGCGAGTGGCAGCAGAACGGCTACACCCGCCAGGCAGTGAACGAACAGCAACGGCAACTATTCACGCGCCAATACCAGGCTGCGCAGTTCGAACTGATATTAATGTCGCTCATACATGACTAACGAACGCTACATATTGGTTGACATCTGCTGGACGCTATTCTACTCCAACACGACGTACGACTTCCTGCATATCCGTGGGAATCGTCTCAACTCGCTGCTGTTCAAGCTCTTCGGCTGCGATATAGTACGCAGTCGGGCTATTCGCAGGTTCCGGCAATTGCCTGAGGAAGAACAAGCGGCACGGGCAGAGCGGTTCTACACCGACTACCTCGTTCCTCGCAAGATCGAACCCGTGTGGCAAATGATACAGGGCAAACCGGTCGTGCTCGTCTCGCATACGATGGATATCATTGCTAAGACTGTTGCCCGGCACATAGGCGCCAAGGCGTATCACTCCCTGCCGGACAAACAGGAAGTGTTAACGCTCTACAACGACTACGACATCATCACCGACAACTTGACGGATATCGAACTCATCCGTCATGCCAAAAGTGCAACCGTAATAACATACAACAACCGCGAGCGTTGGCAGAAGATCCTGCCACGCGACATTAACGTTACCTTCATCGATGCAACCGAACGACGATATTAGAGCCCGCTATGCGCGCGAGCATATACCGAACGCGGTGTTCTACATCCCGTTCGGCTACTACTATGCCGTACGGCTCGGTACGGTGTGGAAACTGCTGTCGTGGATGCTGATCTACATCATGCCTACGGCGTTCTACTCGTGGCTGACATTCGATGGCGTATGGTGGCAGTTTGCCGTAAACTACGCGCTGGTGCTGATGGCCGTGTTCTCGCTGTACGAACTCGGGTACATCTTCAACGACACCGTAGCCATCCGCCGCGAACAGCAACCGGCCATAAGGCTGTATGAGCCGAACTTCCGGCACTTCAAGCAGTACATGTGGGTGATCGTACTTGTGCGCCTGTTCTACGCCGCGCAAGCAATAGGACTGCTGGTGCTGCTGAACAGACAGTGGCATACAATCGATAGCCGGCATATATGGTTCGTACGCGCTTGCATCATCTGTATGCTCGTGGTGTTCTGGATCTACAACAACTGGCGGAGCAAGTACAACGTTTGGCTCTACTCGCTGCTGGTGTTCTCGCGTTACCTGCCGTTCATGCTACTCTACCGCATCGACGGCTGGGCTATACTGATGCTCTGGCTGTCGTTCCCGATGGTGAACTGGCTCGAGCGGTTCTCGATGCCGCGCTACCGCTTCCCCGTGATGCGCAAACTCATACCTACCGAACAGAGCAAGACGCTGTTCCGCGCCGTATATTACATGGTGATACTCATGGTGCCGCTGGTGCTGCCTAAGCCGCTCATTGCGACGTACATGTATCTGTTTCCGATCGAGATACTGTGCTTCTACCGGCTGATGCTACTGCTGGTTGTAAAGCACCACAAACCCAAGAACTACCTGAATGGATAATTAATGAATGCCGTCAGCCTGCCATGGCTGGCCTAACACATATATCTATGATAACAATCGAACAACTCAAAGACGTACAACAACGCGCCGACAAGCTCAAGGCATACCTGGCCATTGACGAGAAACGCATCCAACTTGAGGAGGAAGAACTGCACACGCAGGCTCCGGGATTCTGGGAGGATGCCAAGGCCGCCGAGGCACAGATGCGTAAGGTCAAGAGCCTGCGCCGTTGGATAGAAGGTTACGAGGGCGTACGTGCCGCTACGGCAGAGCTTGAGCTCGCGTTTGACTATTACAAGGAGGAACTGGTGACTGAGCAAGAGGTCGACGACGCGTACGCACATGCCATGCGCGAGGTCGAAGACCTGGAGATGAAGAATATGCTCTCGCACGAGGAGGATTCTATGCCGGCCGTGCTGAAGATCGTAGCCGGAGCAGGCGGCACCGAGGCGCAAGACTGGGCTGAACAGCTGATGCGCATGTACCAGCGCTACTGCGAGAAGCACGACTACAAGGTGACCATAGCCAACCTGCAGGAGGGTGACGAAGCGGGCATCAAGACCGTCACGTTCAATATCGAAGGCGACATGGCGTACGGTTACCTAAAGAGCGAGAATGGCGTACACCGCCTCGTGCGTGTCAGCCCGTACAATGCCCAGGGCAAACGCATGACGAGCTTTGCATCAGTGTTCGTTGTGCCCCTGATCGACGACTCGATAGAGATTACCGTCGATCCCGCAGGATTGAGTTGGGATACTTTCCGTTCATCGGGTGCAGGCGGTCAGAACGTCAACAAGGTTGAGTCAGGTGTGCGTCTGCATTATAAGTTCACCAACCCGCTCACCGGCCAGCCGGACGAGATAGTGATTGAGAACACCGAGACGCGCGACCAGCCGAAGAACAGGGAAAACGCCCTGCGTCACCTGCGCAGCCAACTCTATGAGTTGGAGCTTGAGAAACGCCGTCAGGCACAGGCAAAGGTCGAGGCCGGCAAGAAGAAGATTGAATGGGGCAGCCAGATCCGCTCGTATGTGTTCGACGATCGCCGCGTGAAGGATCACCGCACCAACTACCAGACCTCGAACGTCAACGCCGTGATGGACGGCGATATCGATGCGTTCATCAAGGCCTACCTCATGGAGTTCCCGGACTGATGACTATTACTAGTCAACAATAGCCGACAATTTCATTGGATAATACGACATGAGCCTCTCCCACACGGGAAAGGCTCATGTTCTTTATTGGCATCGGGTTGATTATTCACCTATTCCGCTACCGCCACCCGGAACGATTCCAGGTCCACCACCGGATACAGTTTGCAGGACATTGCTATCAAGCGTAAATACTATACACGCTGTTTGCGGAGATTGATATGTAGCTTTCATTGTTTTAATCATTTTTATAGTTAAACATTGTCTATCATCTCTATCCTACTCTACGCGGAGACCGGTCACTGTATAACGATTTCCGTCACGGAGGATGAACAGTTGTCTGTCGCGGAGTTGCTTGATAGCAACAGGAGCGTTAACTATATCCTCACAGTCTGTTACAACGTCTGTTGTGCGAACGACGCGTGCACGAATAGGAGCATTGTTGCCGCCAAATCCATTGAACTGATAGTAGCAACGGAATGCCGGAATAGTAACGGCTGCGCCGCCATTTTCTTCGCCGTACGCACTTACTGAGTGGAGATAACCGTCTGTATCCAAATAGTAGAGACCATCATCAGTAAGAGACTTCTTAACGAACGTACCAAGCATGCTGATTGACTTGCCGTCTCCCAAATCAACCTCGACCTCGTTGTTATCAGTCGAACTATTGATCACAACAGCATCAAAGTTCAATCCTGTAACGTCACTTTGAACTGTCATCAAGTACGGCTTACCGGCAACAATCTCATTGACAGGCGAGTATTGAACGTATATATCCGTCTCTGTTTTCATTCGTCCTCCTGTGAGCATCAGTATCTCGCAATCGCCGAATGTTTCGGCAATCTGCTCTGCGTTCATCGAGAACGGCAAGCATAGAGTCTTGAAGTTACCGTTGGCTAACAGAGTACGCGAAATCTCAACATTTGCAATAGCGCCATTGAGAGCGTTGAGTGCATCCGGAGTTGTTGCATCTTGATCAAGTGTTGCCTCTTCGGTCTTGAAGAAATATACATTATCAATGAAGAATGCACCAAGGTTGCTATAATTTCTAAAACCGAGTTGCTTGAATATATCTTCAATCGTTTCGTTGGTGAAATCCAGAACAACTTCATTCCACGTTTCAGCAACAAGTGTTTGTGATGCGCGCGGATACTCGCCTCCTGCTTCTTTGACAGGATATAGTTCAATTGTACCGGATTTCATCGGATAGATATCAAAATGCAGTTTCTGGAAGCCGGCAGCATCAATCTTCGGCAAAGCGAAACTCCAGCCAAAAGCGCTTGAAGCCGGAATATTGTCGTAGTAAAGTACGTTATCGTTCTCGCCGAGTGTTATATCATTATGCAATGTCGCTGCCTGCCACCAGTTCTCGCAATAATTGGTTACAGTACATACAGGCGTATATGCATTCGAATACAATGCCCTCACCGATGCCTCTCTGATTACGGGTGCAGGTGCAGGTGCAGGCAAAGCCTTAGTGCGAACTGTCACATTAACCGGCGCTGCGGAATTATCGGATACATCCGTAGCCACAACAGCGAATGTATAATTCGTGTTCGGTGTCAAACCGGCTACACGAATGGTTGCTGCCACGTCTGATTTGCCGACACCTACAGCTTTGACAACATCACCCAATTTGATTGAATAAGAGATATCATCGTTATTTTCAGTAGCAGACAACTCTATCAGCACCGAATACAGGTCGGTATATATGGCCGTAGCCCTTACGTTTGAGGGAGCACTTTCGTCAGCAGCCACCGGTTCGCGCCAGAAATAAGCATTATCAATTGCTATATGGTCGGCATCGGAGATATTGGTGAACTTCATCCAACGTACGCTTGTCGGATTAATGTTTTCAACATGCTCGCTCAACGGCAAATCAAACTGCTGCCAACCTGAACCTGTCAGGTTGACGCGAGCTAACATGTTATCATTAATACGCACTTCTACGTTGGCTGATGAGGCATTTGACCAGATATCCACATGCAGGTATTCCATTGCACTTGCATCAACACCGGTATTATCACCGTCACCACCCGCATTCTTGCCTTCGATAGCAACAATAGCATTTGCTCCTGCATTATTCTCTCCCCATACAATAGCATTACCACCTTCTGAGAAGTCATATAGCAAATAATTATCATCGGCAACTTGCTCTCGTGTACCGGCCTTAGAACCCCAATTGGACAATGCGAAATCGTGCTCCAATATGGAAGTATATGCATCACTATAGATTGGGCGCACCCATCTATCCTCACGAGCAGGAGGAACCGGAGCTGCGGTTGCCGGAACCAACGAGTGTGCATCGGTTGTGAATACAACCTCAGCAGAATTGTCAGAGATATTGCCGGCAGCATCTTTAGCCTTGATATTGAAGGTATAAGCTGTTGCAGCGGTCAGACCCTCAATGGTAATCTTGCCTTCCGTAGCAACATAATCAGCGTCTTTCTCTACCACGTAATAAGCAGCTACACCCTTGTTATCGGTAGCGGCAACATTGATGATTGCGCTGTTCCAAGTCTTACTTTCCAACGAAGCCTCACCCATAACCGGTTTTACGTTATCTGCGATAGGAGTAACTACGATGTTTTGGCTCGCGTCGTTTACACCATCGCTAACGGTTACCGTGAAGGTATATTCCGTGCCGGCAGTCAGACCATCTACATCCTGTGTGAATTCCTCACCACTTGCGTGGTTTGAAACTATATCATCCGCGCCTGCACGTGAGATAGTATAGGTCAATATACCCTCCCAGTTGTCGGTAGCCTGAATGGTTAAACGAACAGACGACTCATTCAGCACCTCAGCCTCAGCCTTGGCAATTACCGGAGCCTCGGGATCGATACAAGTAGCTTCCCAATCAATGTGATAACGATCAGGGAATCCAGTATAACCGATCTCACCATTCGGTGAGTTGAAGTAGATTGCATGATTCCATACATGGATATCTTCCCAGGTCTTACCTTCCGAGATACCGAATACAGCCGTTGCAGATCCATAACCGCTTGCATCAAATGCCCAGCGAGCATTATTAAACGGTACATCTTGACCGGACATCTTCTTGTCACCATCTTCTATCGTAGTAGTAACCCAGTTGATGGTATAGTTAGCATTCGTCAAAGCAGTAAGTTGAGCTTCTTCCGAGCCCTCAATCTTGATTTGGTATTGACCACCACCGATAGAACCCAGTGTCAGGTACAATTTCTTGTTCTGAACCGAATTGATTTCTGCATGGCAATATGTCTCGCGAATATAATCAAAGTTAGCTACAAGGTTTGTTGTCTCAGTAATGGTTACTGCATAGGTTGCAGAAGTCGAAACCTCTACACCGCCTTTTGTCCAGTTGACAAAGCGATAGAGAGCAGGATCAGCAGAAGTAGCGATAAAGGTTACTTCAGTGCCTTCATCTACAGATGTTACTTCATCTTCACCAACTTTTACTACCGCCGAACCCATTGTATTATTGTTTACGATTGCCGAAACAGCCTTACCGGAACAAACCGTACCGTAAGTCCACTCAAAATCAAGTGTTGGCCAAGCATTACCATCCAAGCTAGTGGCATATTCCACAGTTCCGTGATAGTATATCTTTTCACCCAGAGCCGGAGCATTTGTTACAGTAAGGACAAGCTGGTTACTGGTCGTTGTGCCCGGATGGCTAAAATAATTAGAGCCTGCCGCTTGACCTGCACCTACCTTAAAGTTACCCAATGCTAAAGCATTGCCTCGGAAATGAGCGGCATCAGCGGCACCACCAAGAGTCTCTGCAATGGTAATTACTATATTACCGCTACCATCTGTTTCCCATGTAAATGCAGCCTCGGTATTGGTACCCGTTTGCATAATGCGCTCGCAGTATTCCGAATTGCCTAAAACAATCTCAACCGCTTCCAGATTCCAAACAAAAGCTGCAGAAGGATCGGAATCTGTCTTGCCTGAACCGCTTGCAACTACGGTTACATCATAAGCGCCATCCACCAGAGGAACAAATGTCAATTCATCGCCCGAAACAACAACTTGCGAGTATTTCTGAACGCCATTCAAAGATACGTATGCTGTATAACTATCAGCACCACTTACTGCATCAAACGTAATAACATTATTTGCATCAATAGATACGTTTGTCGGAGCATCCAGCTGATTACATGTTCCGCCATAAGTATAGATAAACTCAGGGAAGCACCATCTGTCTGCACCAGCTTCCCGCCATGCAATAGCACCTGCACTCAAGTGTTTGATCTTGGCGTTAGCAGGAAGGTCAGCCGTTTTGGTGAGTATATACTGCAAATCGCCATCAGTAGGACGAGTGACAGTAAAATAGTCAGTGGCAGGAGTAGTGGTTGCAAAATCATCATCACTCACGACAAAGTTGTCCAAGCCATTATTACCTCCCTCAAAACCACCATTGCGGAATGAGCAAGCACCTGCACCCGTACCGTCACCTATTGTAATAACTACATTTCCGCTTGCATCAGTCTCAAAAGTGATTGCGAAATAGTGATCATCCTGGTGTGTCTCAGAACCTTGATAGTTACAATACTCTGAATTAATCGGCGTGCGATCCTCCCAGTTCAAAGTTACGGAGCCAAAGTTAACCTCACCCGGCATCAGCACATACAACGGAGTATAGATATTTGGTGCGCTGGACGACTGAACTTGACAAGTAATAGTCTTCTTGTCTCCACTTACGGTGTATGAACTTGTACCGGAATTAGTACGCATATCTGCGCCTACACCATTTACATTCCAGAAACTTCCGCCCAAACCTTCCATGTTATCAGTAGAAGAAATAACAAGCGTATAGATGTCATCCACATACGAGGCATCCAAAGTAATAGTGTGACCACCTGCCGTATAGGAGTTAGGATCGGGTTCAGGTGTAGGATCCGGATCGGGGTCAGGATCCGGGTCACCACCTGCACACTCTCCCCATTCTACATCATTCGGCCACCCTATGTTCTGTTCACCCGGGCACAGCACATAAAGTGGTGTGTAGAGCGACGGAGCAGACGCTGCCTCTATATCACACACAATGCGTGTAGAGGTGCTTGTCGTTATGGTATTCCTCAAATCCACAGTTCCTGGATTAAAGAAAGATCCACCCAAGCCGGCAAGGTTAGTACCTTCTATAACAATTTGGTAATTACCAGCTGACGGCGATGTGCACGACAAATAAATAGTAGCTCCACCACTGAGAGTCATGGCTTCATGGCAATACTGCGTTGCCCACCCCATCACACTCATGCAAATAAGTGCGAGGAAAATTGTTAATCTTTTTTTCATGATATACATTGTTTTTAATTATTATTTCTTACTTGATTTGTAAGCATAAGCGGTAATCAACCGCCTATGCCTTGTTGCAGATTAGCGGACTTGTGCACCCTGGATGGTATAAACCACGCCATCACGAATAATCAGCAGCTGTCCGTCAATCATCACCTTGCTTGTCGCACTTTCTGTTTGAGCATTTTCCACTGCCGAACCTTGATTCGGGTCATTAGTCTCACCTACGGTGTAACTTACATCAATTCGTGCCGCATCACCTGTATATGCTACGTAGAAGAAGAACGGCAGTTCTGTTCCATCCTCATAAGTATCGCTGGTGGTATATGTAGCACTCTGCCCTTGCTGATGCATATTCATAAATACATCATTGATGCACACTTGCGGCACTGTTCCCTCAAGCGCCTTATCCCAACTGATGGCAAAGGTTAGCGTCTGGTCAACATTGCGCGTCACGCTCCACGTGAAGTTTGCGCCTGCTACCTGCGACTTGCCGGAGAATGTGGCGGGTATTAGGTGCAGTTCGTCGCGGAATGTAGCGGTAACCGTCACATTCGATGCAGGCATGTTGAATTTACCCTTGTTCACACTCACCTCATTGTCCTCTGCATCCGTCACCAGCCACTTATATAACTGCTTACCCTCGTTGGGTGTGGCGGTTAGGGTAACTTGTGTACCGTAGGTGGCTTTCTGCAGACTGGCACTGATGGTGCCTCCTTCTGCAGGTTGAACCACGGTGATGGTATATTCAGTATCATCGATGGAGCACAATCCCCACTCTACATCTGTGAGCATACCAAAATTAACCTCACCCGGCATCATCACATACAGCGGAGTATAGAAGTTCGGCGCGGTTGATGATGCAAAGGCTATCGTCATCGACTTCTTGTCGGGCGCTATGGTCAGGAACTCTCGCAGGTCATGTACCTCTGTTCCATTCAGATGCATAAACGAGCCACCCAAACCCGCCAAATCCACATCGGCCTCAATGGTCATTGTATAGGTGCTACTCAATAGCTCGCACGTCAGGTAGATGGTGTTGTTACCTTGTGTGAGAGGTTCGTGACAATATTGCTTAGCCGAAGCCAACAGGGTCGCTGCTACTAGAGCGAGAGTGAGAAGTACAGATTTTTTCATGACTTAGTTGATTTAATTGTTTTGGTAAGCGCAGGTGGCTACCAACCGCCTGCGCCTTCGGTGTCCCCGACACTACTGTTGTGCCGGGGAGTGAAGGATTAGCGCACTACTGCACCTTGGATGGTGTAAACTACACCGTCGCGAAGAATGTACAGCGAGCCGTTGTCGATGAATTTCGATGCAGGCGCTATGGCAGCGGTGTGCGGGACAGCAGCTTCGTCGGTACGGTAGAAATAGACATTGTCGATGAACAATGACTTGCCTGCCGGCGTAGCCTCCATGAACTTGAACTGGAAGATATTGCTCCAGTCAATATTCGCCGCAGCTAAGGTGCTCAGACGTATATCCGCCGATGTCCATACGCCGGATTTGAGTTGAACGGTACAGATACCCTCGTGGTTCGGGGAAATAGGTGTGAGCTGGATGGATGTCAGCTCGGTGGTGTAGAAGTCCGCATGCAGCATATTCATGTCCGTAGCATCCACCGACGGCGAGAGCTCCCAACCGAGGTAGTTGAAGTTCGTTCCGTAGTACACATGGTCACCCTCGGCAAGCAGTCCAACCTGCGCCTGTGTTGTTTGCGCCCAGTTGCCGATATTGATGTACGGATTGCCATCCATAGCATCGCAGAAGACAGGTACAGCCGGTTTGCCATCGAGTACAGGCACGGGTGCAGGAGCGGGTCCTGCTTGCGTTGTGACGGCTATAGATACAGGCTCTGCAGCGTTGTCGGCATCATCAGTAGCGATGACAGAGAGATTGTACTCTGTGCCCGGGATGAGATTAGGCACATTGACATTGACCTTCGTGCCGCTGGCTGCACCGGAGGTAGCAAGCTCCTTGTCGCCATTCATGACGGCGAAATTGACGGCTCCGCTGTTATCCTCGGCGGAGATAGCCAATACGGCAGAGAACACACCTTCGGACACTTTAGTCACTGTGACATTAGTCGGGGCATCGTTATCAACGAGTTCGGTGGTACGATAGAGGTAGATATTATCCACTGACAGGTGCTCGCCTACCAAGCCGCCGGCTTCGTAGTTCTCGATGGAGAACTGGAAGAGTCGTGCCCAGTTGTGATTGCCAAAATCCTTGAGGTCGAAGTCGAACGAGTTCCACTTGCCGCCGTCGAGTTTGAGGGTTTTGCGAACAGTGTTGACCTCATCGGGGTCACCCATGGTTATCCAGCGGAAGGTGACCGAGCCCGGAACGGAGGCATACAGATCGATATGCATCTTCTCCATGGTCATCACCGGTAGCTCGGCGAACTGTGCGCCAATCATACCGGCTTGATAGAGGTCGTAGTGGAGGAAGTGGTCGCTATCGATAGTTTCCTCTTTGAGCCTTGGGTTCTGCCACCAGCCCTCGTTGTAGCTGTTGAGCGAAGCAGGTGCGAACTTGTAAGCATCGCTATAGATGCTCTTGACCTGCTTAGCCGGCCACTGAGGCACAGGTGCGCTGACGAGAGGAATGATATCGTCGGTGGTCACTGGCACAACGATGCTGTTGTCACTCTCCTTGCCTGCGGCATCAAACACGGTTATGGTGAAGTTATACGCTGTAGCAGGAGTAAGCGGGCTGATAGTGATCTTGCCGTCGGTATCAACCAAGCGCTGATCAATGCCCTTGGAGGCATCTACGACGTGGAAAGCCTTGATGAGCACATCGTCGGTAGCAGACACATTGATGATAGCGTTCTTGGCAGATTTGCTCTCGAGCGTAGCAGCAACCATGACGGGTTTCTCGGTATCATCCACAGGCACCCACTCCGAGCCGAACACGCGCACCTCTTTGAGGCGGAAGAAGTTCGAGGACTTAGCCAGTGAGTGGAGACGGAGATATCGTCCGTGGCCGCGCACCGTGATGAACTGCTCGCTGTTGATGGTTACACCCTCGCGTGTGGCGATGGTCTCCCAGGCATCATCGTTGGCTTTGTCGGCCTCCGAGGGAGCTTCGTCGCGAAGCTGGATGATATACTTGGTGGATGTCGGGTCACCCCAGAGCACATCTACTGCAGAGATGCTGTACTGGTCACCGAGGTCCACGATCCACCACTCAACGTCAGGTTTCTGGTCGGCATAGGTTACCCATTGTGTGTTGGTCTTGCCATCGTTGGCCTTGGTGGAGAGCTCATCTTGGTTAGCGGGCTCATAGCCGGCTTCGCAGGGTTTGTTGAGAGCAAGGTTATCACTTTCCACGCCATAGACATTGATGGTGGCGGTTACATCGCCGGCCTTGGCAGTGATAGTAGCTGCTCCGACCTTGGCGGGAGTATAGACATTGCCATTGAAGCCACCTGCATCGGCGGGGCTGACGGTAAGATCGACGGTGACGTCCATCAGTCGGCCCATCTGGTCAACCGGTGCGACATTGAGCGTAATAGCCTCGCCTACCTTAGCAAACGCTATGGGAGCAGAGAGGTTGATACGCGTGAGCACAGGCTCAGCGGAGCATACGCCTCCGTAGGTATAGATAAATGTGAGTGTCGGCCAAGCGTTGCCATCCTGGCTGGTGGCGTACTCGATGATTTGGTTCTCGACATAGATCTTCGTGCCCTGCTCAATCGTCTTGCCACCTTGCTTGGGCGTGAGGGTGATGGTGGGTTTGCCCCCGCACGCGAGCGTGAAATAGTCGGCGGCATCCTCTCGTTGCTCCCCAATTTTGATCTTGTCGATATTTATACCATTGCCGCGGAAGTGGGTTGACTCCAATGTTCCACCGAGTGTCTCAGTTATGGTAATAATGACCTCACCAGCCTCGTTCGTTTCCCATGAGAACGCAGCCTCGCGACTATCGCCAGGAAGCATTACTTCGCCACAATACTCTGACTCAATGGCGAAAGCAAACATACTTGCGCATAAGAGCGCTGACAGAAGTAGATGTTTTTTCATAATAGTTGTATTTAGGGATTTATTTGTAAGCATAGGCAGAACCAACTGCCTATGCCTTGTGTTTTAGCGAACGATAGCGCCTTGGATGGTGTAGATCTGTCCGTCACGGATGATGAACAGTTGACCATTGCGGAGCACCTTCGTAGCTACGTTAGCCTCTACAGTGTTGTCCAGAGCTGTGTTTTCGTCAGCCTTATAGAAGTAAACATTGTCGATGAAGAGCACCTTGCCATCACCCACCGGAGCGTCGAACTTGCACTGGTACACATTGTTCCATTCAATACCTGCAGACTCATATACAGTCAGAGCTATATCCAACGATGTCCACTGTCCAGCGGTAAGGGTCTGTGCCGTCGGTTTCTCCTTACCCGGGCTAATCGGGGTAAATGATATACCCGTCAGTTCCGGAGCGAAGATATCCAGATGCACGTATTCCATGTCGGTAGCATCGATAGCCGGCGTGAACTCCCAACCGAGATAGTTGAAGTTCGAGCAGTAGTATACATGATCACCCTCTGCGAGTTCAGCTACTAAAGCCTGGGTAGATTGTCCCCACTCGCCAATCTTGATAGCCGGGTTGCTTGCCGCTACATCGCAGAAAGCAGAAGCCACGACCTTGCCCTTGAGGTCGGGCGTAGGAGCAGGAGCAGGTGCGGCAAGCGTCTTGGCAGATACAGCCACAGCATCGGCAGCATTGCCGGCATCATCCTTAGCAATAACAGAGAAGGTGTACTCTGTGTTTGGCTTGAGGTTAGGAACCGTGATATTAGCCGTAGCGTCGCTGGCAGCAGCACCGGTAGCCACCTCTGCCTCGCCGTTCTTAACAACGAAGTTAACCGCACCGCTGTTGTCCTTAGCCGATACAGCCAGCACAACGGAGAAGTAACTTTCCGAAGCTTTAGCAGCCGTTACGTTGGTCGGCTTCTCGTTATCAACTAGTGCAGTTGTGCGATAGAAGAACGCATTGCCAATCCAGAAGGTAAGATTGGAAGCCTGGTCGATTTTAACCTGGTAGATATTGGTCCAATCGTTGATAATCGTATATTGCTCTTTGTCGATATCAATGCTGTTCCACTGCTGGCCCTTGAGTTGAACTACTACGCCTTGCTCTGTGCCACCCCAGATAGGAACGACGCGAATGGAAGCATCCGCATCAATCCAGATATCAAAATGCAGTTTCTCCATATTGATACAGTTCAGCGAGAAATCCACCAAGCCGAAATATCCGCCTCCTCCAAGGACATATTTCTTGCCATAAGTATCCTGGCTATACACCGTACCGCTACCCCACTCGCCAAAGCCACAATCAGCATTGTAGGTGGGCGAATAGATGGCTTTCACTTGTGCCGCAGGCCATGTAGGAGCCGTTGCTGCAGCCTGAGGAGCGGCGGAATAAACTTCGGTGGTGAAGCTGACAGTCTTGCTATTTGCAGACTCATTGCCGGCAGCATCAATGGCCGTAACAACTACATTGTACTCGGTGGAAGCCTTGAGGCCTGTGAGAGTAACCTTACCGTCGGCAGGATTAGCCTGGGCGTCAATAGCATTGGTAGCATCCACGAGGTGGTACTTGGCAACCTCATGATTGTCAGTAGCCGAAACAGCAAGTACGGCTTTGTTCCAAGCCTTGCTGTCGAGCGAAGCACTAACCATAACAGGAGCCTCTGTATCGCCGGAGTCAACCCATGCGTCGCCATACACCTCAAACTCAAACACTTTCATGCCCCACTGCGTGGCAGCTTTCGTGCTCCAGAAGCGGACATAACGCACTTTGGAATTGTTCTGCAGGTCAGTGATATAATCCGAGTGGCCATTCACACCGGCATTACCCTTGAAGTCGTAGCCCAACTTCCATTCGGTATTATCAGCAGAGAAGTCAATGTGATACTCTTGCGAGCATGCGCCCTCAAAAGTCACGACCACCTTGTTGATATCATAATACGCACCAAGGTCCACAACGAACCATGCATCGTAGGTACGGCTTGTTTCATCACCGTCGGTTCCTCCCGAAACGGAACCCTGCCATTCAGACGATCCATTACCGTCCAAAACGCGAGCCGGGTCATTCTGTCCACCCGAACTTGCAACGATGGTTTTGCCCTTGGCGATGTTTTCCTTCGGTGCCTCGCCCTGCATTACTTGGAACTCATAGAACGATTGCGCCCACTGGGTAGCTCGCTTTGTTCCATGATACTGAATGTACTGTCCGGTAACGGATGCCTCCTTGTAGATGGTCTGCCAACCTGCAGAAGCAAGGTTCGTTTCATCGTGGAACATTGTCCAGTTTTCACCATCAGCAGAATACTTGATAGTGAACTCTTTAGCATAAGCTCCTTCCCAAAGGATACGAACCATGTTGAAGGTACGCTGCTGTCCCATGTTGACTGTCCACGTCTCGTCATCGGTAGTTGCAGATTCCCAACGTGTTCCTTCGTTACCGTCAATAGCCAAAGCAGCATTACCGGAACTGGCTGTTGCAGTTGAACCGTTGCTTGCCAACGCATAGTTCTCGGGCTCGGCAGCGAAAGCAAACAGGCTCGCGCATAATAGCGCAGTTAAAAGTGTTAGTTTTTTCATTGTTGTTAATGTTTTAAGGGTTAATATGATTGATTAGTCAGGTAAATGCAATTAGTTACTCCGGCAAGGCGACCTCGATTGTCTCGACGCAGTTTGCGGGCAGGTGGATGGTTGCAAAGTACTCACCCAGCTGCAGGTTGAACGAGCAAGGCTCCTTAGCCTTATTAAGCATATTGACTGCATAGCCGCCTCCTTGTTTCTTCACCGCGCAAACGTGCAAGTCGGAATTACCGGCAACCTGACTCACACCCAGAGCGATGTCACCCGGACGCATACTGCGCGAGAAGTGACGGAACGCGTAGTGGTACGGTGTGAAGTAGATGATGTCGTTCAGGTAATCAACCATCACCTGCGCACCGCAGTGGTTGAGCACATGCGTCGGGCCGCCTATGGAGTCCAGCACACAGTTCCAGTCAATATATCCTGTCATCCAGTGGTTGATGCCGTCGATGATGTACTGCGCATAACGGTGTACGGGCGAGTACTTCGGGTGCAGCTCCGGCCACCAGGGTGTGGAGTACGCCCAGTCGGTGGCGTTTGCGCCCCACCAGAAAGCGTCGTTGTTGAACCAGCCGGATTCTTGGTAACCGGCATAATCCGATACACCCGGCCAGCCGGGGCGGCCGAGGTTATCCACACAGCCCTCGGTGTGCATCAGTATCTTATCCGGATAGAGCGCGTGCAGCGAGTCAAGCACCTCGGGGAAACAGGAGATTGTCGATCCGTACCAGTGCAGCGCCGTACCGGCAGTGTAACGATTGGCGTCGGGGTTGCGGTCATACACGGCTGCTGTATAACGGTCGGCCTCGAAGGTATTCTGGTCGAAGCAGAAGATCTTCACGTCCGGAAAATCCTTGGCCAGTGTCGGCCCAAGGTGCTTGCCTATGAACTCCGCCTCGGCGTCAGGCGTCAGATCCATGCTCTCCCACGATCCGTCGTTGCCCATCGGCTCATTCTCCGGCGTTACAGCCCAGAACTCCACCCCGGCCTCGCGGTAAGCCTGCAGGTAACGTGCAAAGTACCGTGCAAACGCATCGTAGTACTCCGGCAGCAACGCACCGCCACGACGGTTCTGATGATCGAAATACAGATTGTTGTCCTTCATCCACGCGGGTGATGTCCACGGCGAACCCATGAGCCGCCATGTGGGGTCAGCCTGCTCCGCCTTGAGAGCGGCTACCTCGCGGATGAACTGGTACATATCAAACTGCTCGTCCTTGATCTGCGGATAAGCGGCCTGCCGCCAGCCGTCCTGATGAACGGCTATGCTGAAGTGCTCCAGATCTTTGTCACCGGGCACATCGTCGTAGGAGTAATGTCCCTGCAATGTGAAGTCGCTCGAACCGATCACCGTACGCGTGGCGGAGAAGTTCGAACCATTCTCGCCAAACAGCTCGCCTATAACCATCGCGCGCTGCTCAGGCGTGAGACATGCCAGCACGAAGGCCGAACTCTCGGTGATCGACGCACCGAAGCCGTCGATGGTCTGACGCTCGTCAGCGGTGTTGATGATCACAAGCGGCATCGGTGCCTGGCCTTTGCGGAAGGATATGTTTTCCTTGAGGGCGTACTTGTCGCCAGCCTCGCTCGTGAGGCGCACTTCGGTGGTGCTTACGCGGCCACAACTCGTCAGCGCGAGCATCGTGGCGGCGATAATCAGTTGATGTTTCATAGGGCTATGTTTACGTTAATCTGTTTCACTTGGCCGTCGCGGGAAAAGATATGTGCTGCTGTGTCGGCAGGTATATCCAGTCCTTCGGATTGGTCCGACAGGTGATATACGAATCGCGTACCGCAGTAGGTGAACGACAGCTGTCCGTCCCGGAAGTCCGACTCGCGGAGCATCAGCGGGTTGATATGTATCGCGCCGTCACGCACCACTATGCCCAACTCAAACCAGCGGGAGAGTATATCCTCCTTGACCTGACCGGTCATACCCGGCTGCTGTACGCCTGCCATAGCCGGCGTGTGGCTGTATGCGTCGAACGGGAACGAACCGTACTGCTCGGGCGACTTGTGCAATCCTAAGCCCTCCTTGATCGCGCGGTAGTGAGCCATCAGGCGCTTGTCGGGATACATGGCAATGTTCTCGCCTACTGCCAGCAGCAACTTGCTGACCATGTGCCAGTAGATCGAACCCAGACCTTCGTACTTGTAGAACGTGCCGCTTCGGCCGGTGAAGGCGTGGTGGTGGAACACCTGTTCGTACAGGTCTTTGAGCTCGTCCGGCAGGTTGTTGGCATTACGGTACTTGGCGTCGAAATGGATGCCGCCGTCGCAGTCCTGCTTGAGGATCGTGCCGAGGTACTTCTGTACCACCGGCAGCTCTGTGGCTTCAGCCGGCAGGTTGTTCATCTCCAGGAACGCCGGACGACGACGAGCCGGATAAAGCATGTAACTCTGCTGGTCAGCGCGGTAGAGTCCCGACTGCCGCATCGCGTCCAGCAGGTCAGCCGCCTGCTTGCCGTCAAGGATCCGTGCCGAGAGCACAGCTACCTGCCCTTCGAGCATCTCGTACAGCCGAGTGATCTCCAGGCTCTTGTCGGTGAACTTAACCAGATTGTAGGCGTTGTACAGGCCGTCCTCGCGTTTGTTGGTGGCGATCGACAGTTCAGTCAACTTCGACATGTCGTCAAGGAACGTGCTGACCAGCGATGCTTCCAGTTCTACCTGCTTGCCACTGAAGCCCTTGTATGCCGCCTCGCGGTACTTCTCCCCTGCCTTGCCGACTGCATCGGTGTAGGCACGGATGTACTGTTCGGGCAACTTGGTCGTCTGGCCGTCTTGCACGAACGTGATCATGGCGTCCATCAATCCCCGTATGAGTTCAACCACCTCGACATGCACGGCGTAGGTTGCATCGCCTGCTTCGTTGAATAGCTCGCGCAGCACTTGCATATAGCGGTGGATATAGCATACCGTCACCATCGATGCGCCGTTACCTACCAGCGCATTGTTAGCATCGTTCCATTCGGGACGGAGCGTGTTCATCCATATACCTGCACAAGGTATGTGGTTCGAGAGCTTGGCGAGCAACGGGATCAGCAGCTTCTCTGCCCCCGTCACGAGCATCGGCTGGCCGTCCTTGCCGGGCATCAGTCGTGCATCCTGGCCGTAACTTGCCAGTCGTGCCAGGATTGCTTCGTGCGCCTTATTATCAAACCGAATGGTGTTCTTCGGGTCAGCCACAATCTCTTCGTATGCTTTGATGCGATACGGCACAGCTGCGAAGGCATACTCGCGCATGCTTAACATCTCGACGAGCGCACGGGGATCATGAGCCTGGCTGAGCTCGATGAGTTTGCTCAAGTATATGATCTGATGGTCACCCCAGTAGCCGATGTTCGACCACGGGTCATCAGGGTTGATCACCTCCCAGTCGATACCTTCGGAAGTGATGCGGTAAGGGTTGTAACCGTCTGCCGTAGTGGCGTTGAGGAACTTGGCAATGATGGCATTGATATAGTCGGGATACGAGGCCGACAGTGCCTCCCAGTTCTGGAATATGTCCCGCCAGTTGCCCTGATAGGCTATGAGCGGTTTGCCCTGTTTGTCACGCACGCGGATATCGAAGCTGTTCCACGGACGCGACGGATCGCCATGGCGACGCGAGAATGTCAGCGGCAAGTACTCCATATACAGGCGGTGCAACTGATGATCCATGCAGTCGATGATCCGCTCCTCAAGTTCGCCACGTTTCATCTGCTCGGGCAGCGAACTGAGCATCGGTTTGTATTGCTCGTACAGTGCTGTGTTGAAGATCCGCACATGGTTGGCAAAATCCGCTGCGTGAATAGTATAATCGTCGGCATAGTATCCGCCACGCATCGTGTTGAACAGCACATTGGCGAAGTGCCGTGCGTCCTGGGCTTCGTCGCCGGTCTGCTGTACGCCGTCGTTGTGCGCAACGATTGCACGCAGGTTAGCCGTAGTGGCCTGCAGCGCCTCGAGCACCACCTGCTTGTGATCAGGATTAGCAATCTCGCGGAGCATGGCGTGGATGTCGCAGGCATCTTTCTCCACATCCATCACAAACGACCATTCGCGCTGAGCGTGCGGCTCAAGCTCAATCGTGCCATGCAACAGATACGCACCCTGTACACCCTTCGACTCCGGTTCAGCTGTCACATTGCCGCCGTGACGGAAAGCATCAAGTTGCATCGACGAGGTCAATACATCCATCTCCTCGCTGCCGAAGCTATATACGGTGTTGCAGGTCAGGCTCTCGCTGGGCTCGGCCTTATCGACCATGATCGCTTCCATGCGGTAGAGCACGAGCTTTGTGCCCTTAATCTGCTCGGTCTTCTTGTAACCGTCCACGAGCGTCGAATATACGTTCTGCGTCTGGCGGTTAACGCCCGAAGGCAGGATGTTCTGCAAGCCGTCGATCAGTTCGACTCGGCAAGGCTTGCTGCCGATGTTCTGTATCGACGCGCGACGCACCCAGCCGAAGCGGTCAGCCGGTTGCCAGCTGTAGCTGAACAGCAGCCCTAAGGTAAGGTTCTTCTCGCTGAAGATGATCTTGTTGCCCGTCACCGACTTGCTTATACGGCGCTCAATGCGATAGAGCGCATCGTTGTTGATGCCAAACGGTTCCCATACGAGCGTGCTATCCTCATTAGGTACGCGCACGAGCGTACGCGGACCAGTGAACGTGTAGTTCTGGGTAATCTTGTCGTCGGTGTAGTACGGGAAGAGCGCGAAGTCCGGACTGCGGCGTCCGCAGGTCAGGCCGCCCGTGGATGACAGGTACATCCAGAGGTCGGTATCCGATGCCAGCGAGATGAAGAACGGCTGCATCCGGTCGTAGCCACTGATCTCGTAGTACTTCTCGCCGTCGATGGTTATATAGTTGCCTTGTACCATAGTTGTCCTAATTTATTGATTGCGGCGTGCTTCCAGTTCGTCCTTCATCTGCTGCATGGTGGCGGTGTCGAGGTTGTAGAACATCATCACCAGTGCACACGAAGCATACAGCACACCCGGAATGACGCTCACGAGCAGACGGATACCCATCATTGCCGTGTCACTCTGTATATCGGCGTTCGCCACGAAGTGCGTCACGCTCAGCAACCAGCCTGCAGCGGCAGCACCGATAGCCCAACCGAGTTTCTGCGCGAGCACCGAGGCGGAGAAGCAGAGGCCTGTTGTCCGGCGGTTGAACTTCCACTCGCCGAAATCCGCCACGTCGGCCAGCATCGTCCACAGCAGCGGCACAGCCGGCGCATACGCCATCTTGGCCAGGATATTGAATGTATATACGAGCGGCAGATTGTCGCCGGCAACGAAGATCAGGGCAAAGAACACACCCGACACGATGCTCGACATGATATACACCATCTTGTTGCCGAAGCGTTTGGCCAGCGGCTTGGAGGCCGGCAGAGCAACGATCAGCGCTATCGTACCGAGCACATTGAACAGTTGCACATTCTCGGCATCATGGATGTAATACTTGAAGTAGTAGGCGATGGCAGCGTTCTGCATAGCGAACATGATGAACGATACGATGCCCACACAGGTCAGCACGATCCACGCCTTGTTCATGAATAGGTACTTGAAGTCTTTCCACACGTTGCTGTCCTGCTTCTCGGGTTGCGGCACACGCTCACGTGTCGTGCCGAAAGCGATCAGGAAGAACGCTATACTCAGTATGCCGAACAGACCGACCGTGTACTGGTAGCCTTGTGCCTGGTTCACTACGCCGTCGTTACCAATCGCACCGAGCCACTTCACGAGGTAGAGCGCTGCACCGGTTACGATGAACTGACCGATGTACGCCGCAATGAAGCGGTAGGTGTTCAGTCCGGCACGCTCGTTCGAATCGTCGGTCATCACGGCCGAGAGCGAACTGTACGGCAGGTTGACAAACGCGTACGCCGTACGCAGCAGCAGACAGGTGATCAGGGCGTAGGCGAACTTACCGTTCAAGCCGAACTCCGGCGTAGTGAATGCCAGTACGGCAAGGATAGCGTACGGCACGGAGCCGAAGAGCAGGTACGGACGGAACTTACCCCAGCGCGAGGTCGTACGGTCGGATATGATACCTACCACGGGATCCATTATCGCATCCCATATACTGCCTACGAACATGATCACACCGGCCAATGCGGGCGAAAGGCCGTAGATGTCGGTGTAGAAGATCAGTAACCAAAAGCCTACAAGGTCCCACACAAAGTGTGACGCGGTATCACCGAGACTGTAGCCTAATTTTTCTTTTATTGAGAGTTTCATGGTTATAGTGATTTTTACTAGGGCCCTAGGTACCTAGGATCCTAGGATATCTAGTTCTTACGATAGACTCGTATGTAATCCACGTACATCTTCACCGGTGTGCCGTCCTTTGGCAGGGCGGTTACAGGTTCGAGCAACGAGGCGCTGATTACGTCAGAATATTTCTCGGGGTTCGGCATGTCGGGGAAGAATCCGCCTACCGACAGGTTCAGCACCAGATAGAACGGGTGGTTGAAGTAGTTGCCGGGCTCGTTGATACCTTTCTCACGCAGCGATAGTGCAAAGTACGGCTCGGCCTCGGGATATCGGTCCAGATCCAGGTACATCGCTATCGAGTCCTCTGTCCAGTCCATGGTGAACAGATGGAAGTCACCTTGCAACGGATAATCCCAGGTATGGAACTTGCCGGAGTTAGGATACGCACCGTTGTTCCAAGTCTCCCCCCAGTGACATGCACCATTGAAGTAGCGGTCTTGTGTACCGGCGACAATGCCGTTCTTGTGTCCCATCTCGCATATATCTATCTCGCCGCACTTGGGCCAGAGCACTCTGCCCTGCCCTGCCAGCACTGCCGCCAGATCATCCACTGAGTCGTCGTCGCCCAGATCGGTGGCAAGGTTGTTGCCCAGCATCCAGAACGCCGGCCATAGACCGTCAGCCGTCTTGGGGAACGCGATGCGTGCCTCTACACGACCGTACTCCACGGTCACTTTGTCCTGCGTGTTCAGGCGTGCCGACGTACACGGCCGGTAGCCGCGCTCGTCATCCATCGTGGTGTAGTAGTAATCCTCGCGCTGTGCGTTGAGCACCAGGCACGACTCGCCGCTGACAGGGTGACGCTCTATCGTCACGTTCTTCGGAGCATAGTACTGCAACTCGGCGTTGCCGCCACCGCGGGCGTTATCGTCGATGTTCCACCAGGCGGTATTGAGCTCCGGTGCATCGAAGTTGTCTTCCCATACAAGGGTGTAGCCCTGTTTAGCCCCGCAGCCCGCGAGCATAAGCGCACATGCGATGATATAGGTGTAGCGTTTCATATATAGTGGATTAACGTATTTGGTTGCCTAATATGTCGTACAGCGCACCGGCGTGACGGATATAGATCTTGCCGTCGATGCAAATCTTCTCCATTTGCTGCTCGGCGCGAGTGTCCTCCACGGCTGTCGGGTCGAGCTCAATCTCCTCGCTGGCTACGTTGCTCACAAACGACTCACCGGCGTCGCCACGCTGGTAGATGCGTATCCAGTCGATGTACATCGACCGCGGACCGTCAGCCAGAGCGGTGATCTTGTCGATGTCAAATATGCCGGGGAAGTTGCCGCCGATAGCCAGGTTAGCAATCAGGAAGTTCGGCTTGCCGAATATCACGCTGCGGTCGTAGTCGGCATCGTCGTTCGGCTCAAGATTGGCGTGGAAGTAGGGATTCGGATTTCTGTCGATATCCATGTACATATCGATGGATGTGGGTGTCCAGATCATCGTCAGCACATGGAAGGATTCTGTTACCGAATACGACCATGTTACCGAGTTCGCCTCGCTCCACACGGCGTCCCATCGTCTGCCCACGTGCATCGCGCCGTTGAAGTAACGGTCCTGCGTGCCTTTGCTGAACGCATTCTGATGTCCGAGCTCGATGATATCCGTCTCGCCGCATTTGGGCCAACCTACCTGATCGAAGTTGTTACCCATCTGCCAGAATGCCGGCCATAGACCGTTGGCTGTGTTCGGGAACATGATACGTGCCTCGATCTTGCCGAAGGTGTAATACATCTTACCCTTGGTATTCACGCGGCCGGAGGTACACTTCTTGCCGTTATAATCTTCTTTCGTAGCCGTCAGGATCAGACAGTGCTTGCCTTCCTTCGGATCTTTGCCGAGTGACACACCTTTCGCGCAGTAGTACTGCAGCTCGTTGTTGCCTCCGCCGTCGCCATTGACCTCAATGTTCCAGCATGCGGGCAGTTGGTCGGTCACGAAATCCGCGTTCCATACGAGTTGGTAACCGTCCTCACCAACCGGCTGCTCCGTCGTCTCACAAGCAGTGTTAGGCGCATTGCGCGGTGTAGCATCGTTGCTGAGGATGATATCATCTATCAGCACCACTGCATCTTCTGTCAAGTCATTGCGGTCTGCCATGAAGAACACGAAGTCAATTGAACTCATGGCACTGATGTCGAACACTACATCTTGCCACTGATTAGCCACAATAGTGGTCGTTGGTGTTATGTCAAGATTCGCACCATTGTCAGTAACCTTGACGTTTGGTTGACCGGTATTATTACGATACATGAGCGCGTGCAAATACTTATAACCGCTGTAAGGCGTTGCAAACCGCGTCAGTGCACCCGACCAGTTGTCACAGCCCGGCGTGCGAACGAGTTGTAGGCATTTGCAACTAAGGTTTAGACCTTCTTGATGAGAATTATTAGTAATACCTGATGAACAGGACACATTTTCCCATGTTCTGGGATTGTTTTCAAAGTCATCAATGGTGATTTGTGCCATCAGCGGCATGACAGCCATTGCGAGAAGAAGGGTGTAGAGTTTTTTCATAGTTGTATAGTTTAATTAAGTTTGAACCAATTGATACGGGGCAAACCCTTCGTACATTTAATACGAAGCACTTGTTTTCCTTCCGCAGGTGTAAAATCAACAGTCAATGTTGCCCATGCATCTTTTGCGCCTGTTGTTGGCAATTCGACAGCCAGCAATTCTTTTTCGTCTCCGCTTTCGCTCACCTTATAGATTGTAATCTCCGAATCACGGGTGGCAGCATAACGGATATTGAAATGTTTGACACCTTTCAGCACATCAATCTGATAATCCATCCATTGGTTCAGCGATAGGCCATCAATCTGCAAGATTCCGTTAACATCGGTACAGAGCGACACAAGAGGTGATGCGTAGTTATCATCCACACTACATGCACGATAGTGTTCCGCCGGTATACGTTTGCCACAGGGATACACCGCATTCTTGTCAAACGTGGACATATTGACGAACAACTTACCGCGTTCTGTTAACTCGTACGGTTTGGTTTTGGTAATCAGTTGCATGAACGGTGCAGATTCGGTTGCTTGATTCCAGCGTGGGATGAACCATGCGTAGCGCTCCAAGTCTGGATCCTGCTCCAGGGAGTTGATACATTGCGCCATGAACTGGCATTGTGCCGCTGAACTGGAGCACCCGTCCCATGCACAGAATTCCGTCAACCACAGAGGCTTGCCAAAGACTTTGTATCGCTGCAGATCGCCCAAAGTCGCTTTGGCAGCATTCATGTAGATATGAACAGCTATGCCATATATATCATCGGGGTTAACCTTTGTGAAGAATTCCTGCAACCATTGCACACCATTGCTGTAGCCCGAAAGTGTTCCCCAGTTCATGGCCGGAGAAATGAGGCGAGCATTATTGTTCTTTGCCAGTATTACCAGATCTTCCCAGTTGGCAGCAGCCTGCGTCGGGGTCATGTTCGCCTGATCGGTCAAGTTCGGCTCGTTGTAGCCCAGCAGGTAGTTCTGCTTGTCGGTGTGAGCAGCATAATAAGCAGCAATATTATCAGCAGAATAATTGTTGTTCCAGCACATAGGCACAAACTGAATACCATATTGCTGATACATATTCTCCTGCGATGCCGCCGGAGTGTTTGCCCAGTTATAACTCCACGACACGGCAGGACCGAGGAGGGCAAAGTCCTCGTCCATCTGCCACGAGAAACTGACTCCGCGTTTCGCGCTCTTGCCTTGTATATAGGCAAAATCGTTGGAATCCTCGATTTCAGTTGGATTGTTACGTTCCCCACACGCTGCCAGCGACAGCATTACCATTACATTGATTAAGGAGATTGATAATAGATTTTTCATACTATCATTGATTTAGTTTATAGAGAGCCGGTGGGATAATCAGTCCCACCGACCCGATATTTACGGTTTACTTCTTGTACAAGAATGCGTAACCGAGGTCAATCTGTGTACCGGTCATGTAAGGATTAGCCACAATAGTCAGGATGTTCGAACCGTTCTTGTTGAACGGGCCAAACTCCAGACCTGCGATATCAGAGAGTTTGTACTCCTTATATACCCACTCACCGGTAGCAGCAGGAGCGATAGTTATAGCACCGTTGCCAGACTCTGTGCCATCTACATTACTACCAATCAGTTTGAACTCGTATCCTGCACTGGGCGTTGCATTCTTCAAAGCCACAGCCAGATACCACGCGTCATAATCGGTAATGTTGTTGCGGATCGCATCCAGAGCAGCAAGATCTTCAGCAGCACCCTCACCGGATGTGTTGTTGGCATCATTGATAGCGACGCACAGGCCCATGCCTGCCCATCCTACTGAGCCCTGAACCAGAGCTGTCCAGCCTTCAGCCTGATCAAACGGATCAGTACCTACGCCTGTACCACCTGTGAACGTGTTCTCCCAAACATAGAGCCAACGTGAACCTTGGCCTGCGTTGTCGTTCGGTCCGAAGTTGTAGATAACCTTGTTGCCGAGGTACTCGGTTGCACCAGCCTGCAGGAAGAATACATAGTAAGCCGAACCGTTCAGTTGAGCAAACTCTGCATAGGGGCTACTGGGGGTCGGAGGTGTAATTTGACCACCGGTTACAGTAACCTTGCAAATAGCCTTTTGGCCGTCTTGGCTGGTAGCAGTGATGTTTGCCTCGCCGGCAGCGATACCCTTAACCAAACCATTGGCAACTGTGGCAATAGCCTCGTTCGACGATGCCCATGTTACGTCCAGATTAGCAGTCAGTTGGAACGTTGCGTCAACAGCAACAGAAATTTCTGACTCATTGAGCTTCAGCGTTTCCGTCTGAGGCTTGTTCTTGTCTCCGCATGCCACCAGTGTCAAGGCAGCCAATGCGATTGCAAAAAATTTCTTCATGTTTTTAATGAATTTTAGTTAATAAAAAGGGTTAACTTATCGTAATGAATTACGCTGCAATATTAGTATCCCGGATTTTGATCCAGCAGGCTATTGAGTTGGCGCTGCTTGTTCGGAATCGGCAGGAGTTCGTGCACACCTTTCCGGAAAGGTTGCATCTCGGCTTTCGCCTCATCGCTTTCTTGTGCCATATAGGCGGTCATAACCTCGTATGCTACGCCCCAGCGCACAAGATCGAACCAACGATGACCTTCCATCGCAAGTTCCATGCGGCGCTCGTGACGGATAGCCTCTTGTAAGGTAGGCGAACTGAGTTCTACCCCATTCACCTTGAACGTGTATCCCGGATACGTAGGTAATCCGACGCGCGTACGCACCTTGTTGAGGTAAGTTGTAGCGGTTGCATTATCGCTTGTCTCCAAGCATGCCTCTGCGTATAACAGATAGAAGTCTGCCAAGCGATACTGCTTGTTATTGAGCACGCCGCGGGTGTTGTGCGCATTCTTAACCGTGTAACCGGTACCGTCGGCATTATACAAACCGGTTTTGCGATTCAGGTACGAAGTTCCAAGATAGGTATCCTGGTCGCCAAGATGCTCTGCGTCCAATAGAATGATTGTTGCATCGCGGCGCGGATCACCTGCCTCATATTCGTTATAGAGGTTATGTGTCGGTTTGTCGAATCCCCAACCTTCATCACCCATGTTCGTTGAACGCGAACGGGTTAGCACTTGCGTAAACGTACCGCGGGTCGAACCGTTACCGGTGCCGTAGTCGGACGTGGCCTCGTTGGCATACTGAATCTCGAAAATCGACTCAGCATTATTCTCGCCTGCGAGCGTGAAGTTGCTTGCGAAATCTGCTACCAGACTATACTGCGCAGCCTGATCAGTGAGGAATTTGTCGCCCCACTGCTTAGCTTTGGCATAATCATGCATGTACATATAGACCTTCATGAGCATAGCTTGTGCAGCACCCTTGGTGGCACGACCGAGGTCGGCACCGCCTGTTTCGCTCTTGTTCCACAAACGCGATTCAGCATTCTCCAGATCAGAGATAATCTGAGCATACACCTCATCTGCAGTCGAGCGAGCAAGATTCCATTGACTGTCATCATTCTCGATTTTCAGCGTGATAGGAACACCACCGTATGTACGTACCAAGCGGAAGTAATAGTACGCACGCAAGAAATAGCATTCGCCTAACAAACGTTGCTTCAGGGACTCATTCATATCAGAGTCACATGGCACCTCTGGTATATAGGCAAGCGATAGGTTGCAACGCGCTATGCCTTCGTATTGAGCCTTGAAAAACTCTTCAGCAATCTCATTATCCGCATTGGATTTGAAGTTTTCCAACTCGTAAGATGCCGCCATGTCGGATATATTCTGCCCGCCTTTGAGAGCATCATCAGACATAATGTCACCAATGAACCACTCGCTATAGTAGGTGTTATTGAACTCCCAAGCCATCGGCACATAATTGGAATTGACATTATATATACAAGCCTGTCCGGAAACGAAATAATCGGTCAGCTGCGAAACACCCGGTGTCGGTTCAGCCACCCAATCACATGCAGAGAATCCAAATAGGCAAAGAGTCAACAGGATATTATAAAATGATTTTTTCATATTCGTGTCCTCCTAATTAAAAGTCACAGTTGATACCAAACATAAATGTACGGCTCTGCGGATAATTGCCGTAATCCACACCACCACCGACTTCGGGGTCATAACCCGAATACTTGGTCAGTGTAAGCAGATTGCTTGCCGTGAAGTACACGCGCAGGCGCTCAATGTATGCCTTCTTACTATACTTCTGCGGCAATGTGTAGCCAAGTGTCAACTCTTTCAGACGCAGATACGCACCATCCTCAACGAAACGTGAAGAGTTTGCAGCATTGAGCGAGTTACCATGCGGATTAGGTATAGAACCGGCATAGCGATCCATATAACCTCTCCAGTCGATACCGGCATCTTCCATAGCCTCGCGCTTGTCTGCATTGTAGTAGATGTGCACATCCTTCATCGCGGTACTCAGTGTTGCCGTTTGTCCGGTGCCTTCCAAACGCTCGCGGAGCGCATTGTAGATCTGGTTGCCGTAAACGCCTTGGAAATTGACGCAGAAGTCGATTCCTTTCCAACCTAAATTGAACGTCAACGCGCCTGTCAACCACGGGAACGGGTTTCCGATTACCATGCAATCATTCTCGTCGATCTTGCCGTCACCATTGACATCCTCATACTTTGAGTCACCTTCATTCACCACGTTAGTGGAGTTCGGCAGGTGTGCAGCTGCCTCTGCATCAGACATATATACGCCTAAATACTTATATCCCCAGAACGAACGGACAGGTAGTCCTTCGTCCGTCTTGGTACGATCGCCATAATCGGGACTACCACCGTTCATGTGAGTTACTTTGTTTTTTGCGAAGGAGATATTTCCGTTGATACCATACTCGAAATCACCGACTTTGTTCTGGTGACCGAGAGTCAACTCGATACCCATGTTACGCACTGTACCAAGGTTGGCGGACATTGCCCAGTGGTTTCCCACATGAGCCGGTGCGTTGACCGATAGGATAGCGTCCTTCGTATCGCGGATATATCCCTCCAAAGTACCGCTCAACTTGCCGTTCCAGAATCCGAAGTCCAGGCCGAGATTCCATTGCTCGTTGGTCTCCCAACGTCCATTCTCGTTCACCAGCGTCAGCACAGCGGCACCGGGCACCAATTGGTCGCCTAAGATATACCCGACGAAATATGGTCCGGGCGTTTCAATCGACTGTACGAACGCCGATTCGTCCACCTGATCGTTACCTACTTGTCCCCAACCGAAACGGAGTTTGAGGTTGTCCATATAACTTGAGGTGTTTTCCATGAACGACTCTTGGTTGATACGCCACGCGAGTGCCATTGACGGGAAGTAACCCCACACGCCTTTTTCGCTCTTCTTGAACTTCGACGATGCGTCGGCACGGAAGTTGAAGGTGGCGATATAACGGTTGTCATAACTATAGTGCAGACGCGTGAAGAACGAGAGTCGTCTCGTCTGTGCTACGCCGTCACCCTCGGTACGCGTTGAGTCCTTTTTGGTATTAAATACATACCAGTTCTTCGGATCGATGTTCACAATATCCTGACCGCCTGCGCCGAGACCGTAGTAACTATATTGTTGCATGGTCTCACCTGCCATGATCGAGAAACTGTGCTTCTCTATATCACGAGAATAGGTAATCACATTATCGTTCGTAAGGGTCATATAGCGTGCCATGTTCGCTCCTACGGAGTTGTGCTCGCGATAGTCGGCATTGGAGTAGCGGTATGCATAGTTGAACGTACGATCCATATTATTGCTTAGATCCATGCTCAACGACGGACGGATAGTCAGTCCTTTAACCGGCGTTATCTCAATGAATATATCCCCCACCCAACGCTGAACCTTGTTCATCGGTTCGGTGTTGTAGATCATTGACATCGGGTTGACCACGTTCGTAAAGTTCGACGCGGCAGAAGGTTGGCCGCCAATCTTTTCACCTAAGCCGTTGACTGCATCTTCAGGATAGTACACGGGATCCCAGGGAGCCATTGCCAAAGCGGCAGAAAGAACCGATGCTTGCGGAGAAGCGTTATTGTTCATCGCGTTGCGCGAACTGCTGGTTGCAAATGACAGGTTCTCGCCAATCTTCAGCCACTTGCGTACGTTAAACTTTGTATTCACACGCAGCGTCAAGCGCTCATAATTACTTCCCCACAAGGTTCCGTCTTGATTGAAATAGCTGGCACTGAACATATACGATCCCCATTCACCGCCGCCGTCTACCGAGAGACTATAGTTGTGCACAAGAGCGTTGTTGTGGAACACCTCATCCTGCCAGTCGGTACCACCGGTTGCTGCATAAGCTGCATAATCGAAATTAACGGGATAATAGGGATTCTTGCCGCCTGCGTTATTGGTTTTCGTCCACCAGTTGGCAAAGCCTTTGTTCCAGTTTCCGATAGCCTTTGCGCCACCTGCCATCAGAACCTCAGTCTCAGCCTGATCCATAGCGTTCATAACGTCAAGTTTCTTCCAGCGACTCTGCAACCCCCAGTAAGCATTGAAACTGATACCCGCCAGGCGATCTTTGCTGCCGGATTTGGTAGTAATAAGGATCACGCCGTTTGCGGCTTGACTACCATAAATCGCGGTGGAAGAAGCGTCTTTCATAATCTCCATCGAAGCAATATCCGAGGGCGTAAGGAAGTTGATGTCTTTCAGCACTACACCATCCACTACGTAAATTGGCTTCGAGTCAGACTTGACCGATCCGATACCGCGGATACGCACCTCAGCTGCTGCACCGGGCTGACCGGAATTAGCATTAACTGTCACACCGGCTGCCCTGCCTTGCAAGGCTTGGTCAACCGTTGCAAGAGGAGTCTTCTGTAAATCCTCTGCTTTGACGGATGCTACGGCACCTGTGAGGTCTGACTTCTTCATCGTACCATAACCGACGGCTACGACCTCCTCGAGCATCACGTTGTCGGCAACGAGCGTGATACGCATCGGAGCGGCTGTGGCCTTGACCTCTTGGGATTTGTATCCCATGTACGAAACGACCAGCACATCACCCGCGTTGGCTTGCAACGTGAAGTTGCCGTCAAAGTCGGTGATCGTACCGTTGGTCGTACCCTTGACCATGATGTTTGCGCCAATCACGGGATCGGGCTCACCCTCAGCCATCACCACACCGGTGATCTGAGCGTGCATGCCAACCGCTGCAAACATCAGGGAAAGAATGATGATTAGTTTTTTCATGTAGAATATCGATTTTTGAGTTGAGTGTATTTCATGATTTCGAGTGCAAAGGTACATAAATTTATTTATAATTCCAAATTTATTCCTCTGCGAGTGTAATCTTGTGAAATTGTTTTTCGGCGATTTTAGGTATTTGACGTAATTTTAGTGAGGTAATCTTTGAGGTTTGCCTGCGGGTCAAGCTCCATCTTGCAACGCATACGATAGCGCATCATCTCCACGCCGCGGGTGCTCAATCCGAGCAGCGGAGCCATCTCCTTGGTGAGCATACCCATGCGGATATATACGCATAGTTTGCGCTCCTGTTTGCTCATCCACGGGTAGCGTTCGGTCAAGTGCTTGCAGAATCCGGCATTGACCTCGTCGAAGTTCTCCTCAAACCGCTGCCAGTCGATGCTGTCGTCGCGCTCTTGCATCAGCCGCTCGCGCAGTGACAGCAGGCGTTCCTCCACTTTCTTGAGGTTATGTGCTTGCAGGTCGCGCAGCGTCTTGTCCACGCTGTCGGTCACGGCTATGATCTCCTCCTGGCGGTTGGCCTCCTCGTGCAAGATTCGCGTCAGTTCGCGGCTCTTGGAGTCGAGGCGATACTGCGTACGATCGTTCTCGAGGTGCAGAATTCGCAGCTGCTGCTCGTGCAGGGTCTTGCGCTTCGAGCGGTCGGCCATCACATAGATGATGTACCCTATGCCGAGCAGCCAGAACAGGATCAGCAGTACGAGCAGCGTACGTGCCCACCATGTGCGGTACCACGGCGGACGGATGGTGAAGGTCCATGAGCGTGTGATCTGCTCGGGCGGCATATTCTCCTGCGCTGTGCGGCACACCACCTGCAGGGTGTACCTACCCTGCTCCAGCGACGAGCACTCGTAGTACGCACGGCTGCTCATCGGCGTGAACTCTTTGTCCCGCGGCTGCAGGCGGAAGGCGTACTGGGTGTTGCCGGCCGGTGTGCGGTTGATCGCGCAACTGAACCGCAGGGCGTAGCTGTCGTACGGCAGTTCGCATATCGTTGCCGGCTGCCGGCTTTCGCCCAGTGATTCGCCATACACGATCTCGCCGTCGTGATTGACGAGGCTCAGTTCGCGCAGGTATAGTTGCGAACCTGCCCTGCCCTCGCCGGCCGACGGCTTGAGCAGGCAGAACCCCTGCAGGGTGCCTACCACGTAACCGCCTACGGTGGGATACACATTCTCAAAACCGCCGATGAAATCGGTTTCGCCGCTGTATAGCGGCCGCGCGGGAGCGAGTGCGGCCGAGGAACTCTCGCGTGCGCGGATATATAAGGTGCCGTCACGTACGTACAGGATGTTTCCCTCGCTGTCCTGCATCGTCAGCGCATAATACGTCTCGCCGCCGAGTTGAGCAAACAGCGCGGTGTCGCGGCGGAGCATGCCGTCGGGATTGACTACGCGGCAGTAATCGAGGCTGGTGATCAGTATCTTCTCGCCCAGACGGCTGATGTTCAGCCAGTCGTGTGCGGCGTTGTAGGGCTGCACGGAGCGTCGGGTGAGTGTGGTCGGGTCCTGCCATGTCAGGTACACCACGCCCGAGACACCCACTGCCCATATAGCACCCGTGGCATCCACCTGCCAGCGGAAGGCGGTGTCGTCAAATCCTTTGACCTTGGTCGTCTGCCAGTGCCGGCCGGCTGCGGACGGCTCGATCACACGGAAGCCCGAATAGCTGCCGGCGAGTATGCGTCCGTCGGGCAGACGCTGCACTTTCCAGAACCCCTCGTCGGTACAGATCGGTTGCACGCTTGCGCCGCTGGCTACGAATAGGCCGCGGTTGTGGCAGCAGTACACCGTGCCGTCGATCTCGCTCAGGCTCCACACCTGCCCCATGCTGCCCTCCACGAGCTGCAGCGGCTGTGCCGGATCGGTCTTGGTGTACAGTGCCTGGTTCGTGCCGTAGTAGTAACGCGTGCCGCCACGCTCCTGCACGCGCAGGGCGGCGTAGCCTGCACCGAAGTTCGTCTGCTCGTCGCTCAGGTACTGGCGTGTGGAGGCGAGCTGCACATAATCGATGCCCTGGTCGAGCCCCACCCAGAGGTTAGCGCGGCTGTCGAAGGTCATGGACAGGATCGTGTTGTTCTGCAATCCGTCCTTGCGGGATATGTACCGGCAGTTCTTTCCCCGGGTGTCCATCACCACTATGCCCTGCAGCACGGTGCCGAGGGCAATCACATCGCCGCGTATGGCGAAGGTGTATAGCTGGTTTTTGCGCAGGAAGGCGTCGGCGTCGGTACGGAAGGACGTTATACGCGAGCCGTCGTAGAGGTACAGTCCGCCCAGATCAGTAGCGATGAGCAGCCGTGTGTCGTCGAGCGCCTGTATGCATCGCACCTCGTAGCCGCGGAGGATATCCGAACCGTGTATGCGGTTCATGCGTGTGCCTGAGAGCAGGTAGAGGCCGTCGTCGGTGCCGACGTATATCGCTCCGCCTATCTCCTCGGCGCAGAAGATCCGGCTGTCGGTGCTCACTGTACGGATATCGGTTAGCGCTATGCTGTCGAGGTTAGCACTGTTGGCCACGGCGGCTGTGATGATCCGGTGGCGGGCAAAGAAGTACACTTGCCGGTTCACAAACTCGATGTCCCACACCTCGCCGAAGTTCGCTTCGATAGCATTGCCGTCGGTAATGAATGACGTATAGTGCATGCCACCTTTTGTAGTAGGAGTGAACACGCCTATATCGTTCGTTGCGCCGATGAAGATCGCCCTGTCGTCAAGCTTGGCGATGCTTCGCGGCAGGTTGCCGTAGTACATGCCATACACGCGCCATTGCGAACCGTCGTACTCGAGCAATCCGTAGTTGTTGGCGGCATAGAGCCAGTTGTTGGAGGTGGTTACGAGCTGCCAGTTCTGCGTACCTGCAGCATAGTCCGCTACGGCAAAGTTTGTGACGGGAACATTCCATCCTGCCTGACAGGTGTACGAGGCAGTGAGCAGCGCAAGAGTGAGTGCGTAGTGAAGTCGTTTCATGGCATAGAGTGAAATATGTTGACGTAATTCTTTCGCGTCTTTCGCCCACAAAGGTACAAAAAAAATCTCACATATGCAAGTAATGTGAGACTTTTTTGCAGAAAAAGTGCAGATTTACGCAATAAGACCTATTTCTTGATACCTTGGTAGTCCTCGACGGTCTTGATGGAGATCGTGGTGGTGACTTTGGAGGAATCGGTTACCTCGGTGTACGTGGCAGTCGAAGTAACGGTACGGGTGGCTTTGCAGGCAGTGAATGCCAGCGCCACGATTACTGCTATGAGTATGCCGGATAAGATCCGGCGAACGTTGCTGCCTCACCGAAGGCAACCAGTAGCGTCTCGTGGATTTCGCCCTTGGGGTCGATATAGACGCCGCAGAACAGGAGAATCAATCCCCCAATCGAGAGCACTGCGGCCGTGATGAGTTGAAGCAACGTTTCCGGTTTCATAAGCTAAACTACGTTTATCTTCTGGAGCTTCGGCTTCGTCGAGTAGCGTAAGTAAACTTACACTCGACTTGCACGAACCTTCATACTTTTCAGTCAACAATTAACGAGGATTTTT
>DBYS01000009.1:43235-45734 GCA_002310195.1 Bacteroidales bacterium UBA1180 | reverse complement strand
GCCGCAAAAGTGCGGAGATTAGGCACGATTTTTGTTGCAAGATATAGAAAACAAATACACTATGAATACCGTTTATCTATGGCAAAATGACAGGTTTCCCCGTTTCGAATGGGATGCCGATGCGCTGCTATTACCTTTAGGCGAAGTACACACCTTGCAAGGGCAGTTGCTGGGACGCATGTCTGCGCTGGGCTTTGAAGGCCTTGCGCAACAGGTGGAAGCCGTCACACAGGAGATCATTGGTTCATCCCAGATAGAAGGTGTGACGCTGAATGCCGATAGCGTACGAAGCAGCGTTGCACGGCATCTGGGATTAGAAACGGCGGGCAATGAGCGAAGTGACCATTATACCGAAGGGGTGGTGAATGCGATGATGCAGGCCACACAAGCATTTGCGGCTCCACTTACTGCGGAACGGATGTTTGGATGGCATGCCGCTTTCTTCCCGACCGGTTATAGCGACGGCTACAAGATAACGGTTGCTAACTGGCGTGTTGGAGACAAACCGATGCAAGTGGTTAGCGGACCTATGGGCAAAGAGAAAGTGCATTTTGTAGCTCCGTCAAGCGATATGGTTCCGGCAATGATGGAACAATTCACCGTATGGTGCAACACCCCGAAGGACACTGACCCGATACTGCGTGCGGCTATAGCACATTTATGGTTCGTAACAATCCATCCTTTTGATGATGGCAACGGACGCATGGCGCGCACCATTACCGAGATGATGCTTGCACGTGCGGACAACAGCAGCCGGCGTTTCTATAGCCTTTCGGCAGAGATAATGAAGCAGCGCAAGGAGTATTACGATGCGTTGGAACAAGCCCAGAAAGGCTCAATAGATATCACGCTTTGGTTACTATGGTTTGTAAAAACATTGCATAATGCACTGCTCTTTTCGTTGCAGACAACCGACCGAGTACTGCAGAAAGCATCTTTCTGGAGCGAACACAAAGAGACAGAACTGAACGAACGGCAACGGAAAATCATCAATCGGCTATGGGATGGTTTCGAAGGCAAACTGACTACGCAGAAATACGCCAAGATCAATCATTGCTCGCAAGACACAGCGCTGCGTGACATACAATCCTTGATAGAAAAAGGCATTCTCCGCAAGACTGATGAGGGCGGCCGTTCCACCAATTACGAACTAATAGAAAAAAAGTTGCTTTTGAAGTGATAGATTCGGACTCTTTTTTGACTTATATATGGAGGGGTATATAAGAACATTAATCTATTGACACAAAACACAACGGATAACAGATTATCAAATATATGTCCAAACAACTACAAATACGCAACTCCACGGCTGAGTTCTTGATCTTCCAAGCCGAAGACAAAGCGCAAGGTGTACAAGTCTTCTACAAAGACGAGACCATCTGGGCAACGCAGAAAGCGATATCTACTCTATTTGATGTAAACGTACCTGCTATCAGCAAGCATTTACAAAACATTTATGAGTCCGGAGAATTGTTAGAAGCGGCAACTGTTTCCAAAATGGAAATAGTTCAACAAGAAGGTGTACGGAACATCAAGCGTAGCGTTGATTTCTATAATCTCGATGCTATTATTGCCGTCGGCTACCGCGTTAACTCTCGGAGGGCGACCCAGTTCAGGCAGTGGTGTACAGCCGTGTTGCGGCAGTTTGCTATACGCGGCTATGTCATCGACAAGAAACGCATGGAGAACGGTGCGTTCATTAGCGAGGATTACTTCGAGTACCTGTTAGCTGAGATTCGAGAGATCAGGCTCTCCGAGCGACGTTTCTATCAAAAACTCACCGACATCTACGCAACGGCTATCGACTATAACCGCGACGCGCCCACTACGCGCGAGTTCTTCGCGAAAGTGCAGAACAAGATGCACTATGCTGTCCATGGACATACGGCTGCAGAACTCATCATTGAGCGTGCAGATGCGGAAAAGGAGCACATGGGCTTAACTACATGGGAACATGCACCTAATGGAAAGATTCTCAAACCCGATGTGAGTGTGGCGAAGAACTATCTTAAAGAGATGGAATTGGAATCCATGGGGCGTATCGTCAATGGTTTTCTGGAGGTTGCCGAAGATATGGCTAAACGGCATATCCCTATGACAATGGAAGACTGGGCAAAGCGTATTGACAAGTTCTTGGATACCACCGAACGACCGATTCTTTCAGACGCAGGGTCTGTCTCTGCCGAACAAGCCAAAGAGTTTGCCGAAACGGAGTTCGAGAAATACCGCGTTATACAAGACCGCCTTTTCGAATCCGATTTCGATAGGTTTGAGTTGCCGACATTACCTTTTGATAAACAAGAATAACCGAGTGCTACAGGTATTCAACTCGTGAGCAACACTCACAACTATATATTTGGGCAGAAATAATCAAGAAAGGTAAAAAGTCAAATGTATCGATTTTTGAAGATCAATGGATAACTTTGTAGCCATAGATTTTGAGACGACGAACTTCGCGCAGTCAAGCGTTTGCTCCCAAGGATATCACCGTCCGCGGCT
>DBYS01000009.1:42737-43151 GCA_002310195.1 Bacteroidales bacterium UBA1180 | reverse complement strand
GAGTTGATTGAGTACGAGGTGGATGATTCCGATCTGAGTGCTACGCACGTGGCGGAACAGTTAGGTGAGGATGTGGATGCCGTCTTCAAGACTATCGTGCTGGAGGGCGATAAGACCAAGCATTTCGTATGTGTTGTGCCGGGTGCGTGTGAGGTGGACTTGAAAAAAGCAGCTCGTGCTAGTGGCAATAAGTCCTGCAAACCGATNNCCGATTCCGCAGAAAGAACTGCTACCGCTCACCGGTTATATCCGTGGCGGTTGTTGTCCGATAGGGATGAAAAAGCCGTTTCCGTCGTACATCGACGAGACGTGTCTGCTGCATGAGAAGATTTACGTCTCTGCCGGTCAGCGCGGCATGCAACTCCGCCTCGCTCCGCAGGACTTGATTAACTATGTACCATTAGAAGTAAGTGA
>DBYS01000009.1:333-42669 GCA_002310195.1 Bacteroidales bacterium UBA1180 | reverse complement strand
GGGAGATGATGCACGCTTCGGGTAACGTGAACCAATGGATAAACGGTTATCCATCAGAAAAGGCGACAACTGCGGACATTGAGCGGCATGGCGGATTTGTAGTAGAAGAAGAGAATAGGGTGGTAGCATACTTTGCCTTTCTGCCTGCTCCGGAACCGACATACGAAAAGATCTATGAAGGTGCGTGGCTGAATGATGAACCGTACTACGTTATCCATCGTTTGGCGAGCCTGCCGGACGTGCATGGGATATGGGATAGTGTGCTCGAATGGGCTTTTGAACGGACACGTACGCTCCGCGTAGATACGCATCATGACAATCGTATCATGCAGCACAACATCCTCAAACACGGATTTAACTATTGCGGAATCATTTATTTACTTTCAGGTGACGAACGTCTGGCATACCAAAAGACGATAAAATGCAGACGTTGTTAGACGGCAGATACATCATATATCGTTTTTTGTCGTTTCTGCCGTTGACGCTCATCCTCTGCTGGTATTATTACCGTAAGCGCAATCCGCTGCCTATCATGGTTGGCCACGCGCTGATTGACTTGGCGACAGCGGCACAGATTGTGGCAACCTCATTTGTGCCCGGACTGTACCAAACAATGTGTGGATTATAAATACTATAAATGTAATGACCAGGTTTCTTATCATATTACTGATCTCTGTGTTGGCCACAGGCGTGCAGGCGAATAATCTTCTGCCGGATAGCGTGTGGACATTCAAAGACCATGACGAGCATCACGATGTAGAGCAAAATGAGATTTGGTTGAGTGCTGACCGGCCGGGTGAAGGAACAGGTTCAGAAGTATTGAACAAGGGTTTTATCCAGTGTGAAACAGGCATCGAGTGTTTGCATACATTGGGAACGCACCTATTAACCATGCCGACCACACTCTTCCGTTTTGGTCTGCATAAACGTGTCGAGTTGCGACTGGAATACACCGGTACTATGATGGTCCTTGATCATCCCGATATCGACCCTACGACTCCGGATGAGCATCTCTACATACTTGCTCCGTTGGAGGTAGGCGCCAAGATCCTGCTGTGGGACCATCATGGCGGTTCGCTCGACAAAGCATGGATACCGCGTGCAGCCGTGTTATGCAATCTCGGCCTACCGATTTCCAATTCATTGGCAAAAGATCTTCCTCTATCCGGTTCGGTGGACCTATTGTTTGAGAATGAGATCACGGAGTGGTTGTCGTTCGGCTATGACGTGGGTGTGCAATGGAACGAATGGGCTCCTGTTCCGGATATCTTTGCGTCGTTGAGCGTGAATTTTGAACCGACCAACCACTTGGGGCTATTCATTGAGAGTTTCAATCTCTTCGATCCCGATGCCATTGATTTGAATACCGGCAAGACTTACACGCATTGCCATATCAACTTAGATTTCGGCATTACCTATGCTGTCCATCCGCGTGTGCAACTGGATGCGTATGCGGGATTTAATATCTATAACTCCGGGCCTATTATGTCCTTTCCGAAGAACTACGCTTTTTTGGGATTTGGCGCGACTTGGCTCATCTGGCATCCAAAATAAAAATTGAAAGAAAGTCCCGCATAAATTTGTATATGTGGGATTTTTTTTGTACCTTTGCACCCAAATTGTCACAAACAAGGTTATTTAAACTACTATGAAACGAGATTATTCCAAATGGTGTAGCGTGGCGCTGATTGTCGCCATTTACGCGCTGGCCGGTGTGGCCGGTTGGCTGCTGTTCGCCTGGTTGACAGCGCAGGCTATGCAGCCTGTATGGGCGTTGCTCTTGGCCGACGTGCTGGCAACAATTGTTGTTTGGGTGTTCGGGTTACTCTACGAAAATGTGTCGGTCTATGACCCCTATTGGAGCGTCTTTCCGCCGGTGGCGTTCCTGCTGTGGGCGATCTATACGGGCGTATGGTCGCTGCCGGTGATCCTGCTGCTTGTGGCTTCGTGGTACTGGGGTTGGCGGCTCACGCGCAACTGGGCGATCACGTTCAAAGGCATCGCTCACGAAGACTGGCGATACACCAAGTACCGCAGCCGGCATCCGTTAGTGTTCCATACCATCAACCTCTTCGGGCTGAACATGATGCCTACGTTGGTGGTGTTCGCCGCTATGCTGCCGGGATTAAAGCTGTTTGAGACCCCATTCATCCTTTCATCCATTCACCCCTTCAGCCTTATTCTCCTTATTTTTGGCTGCATTGTATGCGTTGCGTCGGCCACGATCCAACTCATTGCTGACAAGCAGAGCCATGATTTTCGTGCCGCTCATCCCGGCAAAGTGTGCAATGTAGGATTGTGGAAACACGGTCGCCATCCTAACTACTTCGGCGAGATCCAGTTCTGGTGGGGAATATGGCTCATGTATGCGTCTCTGAACGGCATAGACATGTACATCGGCGGCGCGATAGCCATGACTGCTATGTTCCTTGGCATCAGTATCCCGCTGATGGAGAAACGTCAACTGCAAAACAAACCCGGCTACGCCGAATACCGCAAACAAACGCGTATATTGATATGACACCCAAACACATCTATTTCGCCGGAGGATGTTTCTGGGGCACGGAGCATTTCTTCAAGCAGATAGCCGGAGTGGTTGAGACCGAAGTGGGTTTTGCCAACGGACTAACGAGCAACCCGACCTACGAGCAGGTCTATACCGACACGACCGGTTATGCGGAAACAGTGCATGTCGTTTACGCCCCTTCGCAGGTGCCGCTCGAGTTCCTGCTGCGGATGTTCTTCGCGGCTATTGACCCTACCAGCTTGAACAAACAAGGCCACGACGAAGGTACTCGTTACCGCACAGGCATCTATTATACGGACGCGGCAGACCTGCCGGTCATTGAGCAGGTATATGCTGAGGAACAGAGCAAGTACGCGCAACCTTTGGTTGTGGAGAAACGTCCTTTGCGGAACTTCTACCCTGCCGACGAGTACCATCAGGATTACTTGGACAAACATCCCGACGGCTACTGCCACTTACCCAAAGCATTGTTCGACTTCGCCCGGACTACTACTCCTGCCGGCTATACACGACCGACAGGCAGCGAAAAAGAAGACTAAAAACAGCAAATTATGACACCCAAACTATTCTTTCAGGCACTCACAAAGTTCGCTCTCGGTTTGCTGCTGATCGGACTGCTACTGTTCCTTCCTGCCGGAACGTTTGACTTTTGGCAGGCGTGGCTATTCATCGGCATCCTGTTCGTGCCGATGTTCATTGCAGGTATCGTGTTGATGATCCGCCAGCCGGATTTGCTGCGCAAGCGCCTTGATGCCAAAGAGCAACAGCAGGAGCAGAAATGGGTAGTGGCGCTGAGCGGCTTGATGTTCATCGCGGTGTTCGTTGTTGCGGGTCTGAGCCGCCGCTTCGGGTGGTACATGTTACCCGATTGGGCAGTGTATGCGGCTACGGCCGTCTTTCTGGCCGCCTATATCCTGTACGCCGAAGTGATGCGCGAAAACGTGTGGCTCTCACGGACGATTGAAGTGCAAAAGGATCAGCAAGTAGTCAGCACCGGTCTGTACGGCATTGTTCGCCATCCGATGTATGCTGCCACATTGCTGCTGTTCCTCTCTATGCCCCTGGTGCTTGCGTCGCCTTGGTCGTTAGTCATAATGCTGCTGTATATTCCCATCATCGCCCTGCGTATTCGCAACGAGGAACAGGTGCTTGAGCGCGAACTGAAAGGCTACAAGGAGTACAAGCAGCGAGTGCGCTATAGAGTTGTGCCGTTTATATGGTAATTTTCTTTCCTCCTACGAGATACAAACCGCACGGCAGACCGCTGATGCGGTTTGCTTTTGTATGGAGGGTAACGGTGCGGATCAGTTGTCCCGTAGCAGTATAGATAGGTATCGTCTGTCCTTGCATTTGTTGCGGTGCGATGATCACTATCTCGCCGTCGCGCACAAACACACTTATAGCCGCAGCCGTAACCTCCTCAACAGCGGTGTTCTGCTCGCAGATGGCCGTAATAAGCTCCGTCGGCTGGATTGCTCCTTTGTTTGCGCCGGTGTAGAGGTACTGGTTGCGGAACTTGAGGTCCTGCGTCTGCGTGCCGCTGCCGTCGTTCCAGATGATCATCCAACTGTCGTCAATCTCTTTGGCATCGGCGGGCACAACGAACTTGTACGAGCCATTACCCAGCGCGATGGCTTTCTTGCCCGGCCAACCGCCGCACACCTGCACCGTGCTGCCCGTACCCGTATGCCAGATGTAGCAGTTGATTGCATTGCCGAAATCGCTTGACTTGGTGAAGAACACCGCCCGCTCGTCGGCATCGGTAAGACAAGGCGCCACAGGCTCAGTCACCTCACCGCCGCCCGGGTTCGACGGATCGTCCGTCAGTTCCATCTCCGTCCCGTCCCATACGGGGTCGGGGATGTTCTTCGCCGAAGCGATGAATATATACTTGCCGTCTTCGCCGATCTTTCCCGGGGCAGGCGTCTTGTCGGTCGAGAGCACATACACGCGCAGGTTGCCTTTGCCGGAGCAGCTGACGGATAGCTTGCCGTCGGTGACCGTCTTCGTATCACCCGTCACGCAATCGGTGTACGTGCCGTTCAATATGCCTGTGAACGTGCCGTTGCCGCTGATGCAGATGAGCGCATAACTGTCGGTCGTATCGTCGGTATAACGCCGCTTGAACGCAAACGATCCCGAACAGCCATCCACCGAGTACTGCCCTTTGCGCAGAGCGGGCACAGCCATGCGGATCTTGCTCAAGCGCTGTATATGTTGCGCCAGCGGGTGCGACAGCGAGGTGGCAAGATTGCCCGTTGCACCGGTGTATTCGGCAAAATCAGTGGTGGTTATATCGCCCTTGATGTACCCGCCGTAATATGCTCTGCCGGAGTTCTGCAGGGCGATGTTCGTGCCCTCGTCGATGCGTTTGCCTTTCTGGAACTCCACCTCCGAACCGTAGAACACGCACGGGATGCCGCGGTGGGTGTACATCAGACTCAGGTTTTCCGCCCAAGTGCTCTGGGGTTTGGAGAATCGGTTGAACTGCACCTCATCGGGAGCATAGTCATGCGAATCGACATACACCACGTTCCACGTCGCGTCGTTGTAGTACTTGTCGTTCGACGGTTTGGCTATGTTCCACGCACCGGAAGCGCTGGCGAAGTTCCAGTGCTCGGTAAAGTCGATCACATGCAGCCCGGAAGCTTGCGAGTAGTCGGGCGTGTGATAGTCGTTGCCGCTCAACAGGGCGTTGGTAGATGTGGGCTGACCCGATAAACCGCCGAAATCGTCATCTGCCTGCTTCCAGCATGACTGCCAGTTCGTATGTGACGTACAGGGCGAGCCTTCCATCTCTGTGAGGTTATCCCACGACGTAGGATCGTCGTCCCACGCGTAACTCTTCGACTCCGCCCAGGTGTAGAAGAACGGCGAGAGATTGGCATGCTCGCGGTAGAGGATGCTGCTGTAGCGCGCACATACCTCGGCAAACATATAGAACGGCGTGCCGCCGCGTTTGTCTTTCGCTGCCTCACCCGCGGCTATGAATGCCGGAATAAATGCGTTGTTGAACGACAATCGGGGTATATGTCCGCCGGTGTCGATACGGAAACCGTCCACACCCATGTTGATGAACGTGGTGTAGCATTGGATGAGGTAGTTATATACGGCCGGATTCTCGGTGTTCAGATCCACGCAGTCGCCTGCTATCTGCGCAAACCAGCGGTTCGGTTCGTCCCAGTTGAAGTTGCCGTAGTGATGCCAGTAGTTGTGGGTGTCGTAATTGACACCGGTGGTGTTCTTCATCTGCGACAGGCGTGCAGAGTACTGCTGACTGCCGGCGAGCGAGGCGTAGTTGTCCGGCAACCGGCCGCCCTCGGATTGCGTATAGGGAATCATACACTCGTCGGGTGACGACTGATCGGCAGCCCAGTCGCGCTCAAAGAGCTTGCACAAGTTCGCCTCGCCGAAGTTACCCGTATGGTTGAGCACAATATCGAGGATGATCTTCATCCCACGCTTGTGCGCCTCGTTGATCACCGTCTGAAAACTCACGCCTTCCGACTCATGACGGTGATCCACCTTCGAGAAGTCGTGAGCATGGTAGCCGTGGTAATCATAACCCGAAGCGTTCTCCACGATCGGTGTGATCCATATAGCGGTGAACCCCAGGGCTTTGATGTAATCCATCTTCTCGATCAATCCCTTGAAGTCGCCTCGCCAGGCGGGGTCGCCGGCGTTCTTCGACTGGTTGTCCCAGCACTGGGTGTTGTTCGACGGATCGCCGTCGTAGAACCGTGTAGGAAGCAGAAAATAGATCTGCTCGTCACGGAAATCGGTTCGTGACGGGTAATATGTGGCCGCTTGCAGCGCAATAGCTGCCAATAGGGCGAAAGCAGAGAGGAAAAGTTTTTTCATGGTGCAAAAGTACAAAAAATTATTGATTTATGCAAATTATTTCATAATTTTGTGGCGATTGTTTGCAAAATTCAAAAAAAAATTGTATCTTTGCACAAATCATTAAGATCTACTATCTCATGGAAAAACTAAATAATGCCTTTGTACCGAATTTCCTGCTCGGTGTAGCAGGCGGTATTCAGTACCTCAAGCTCAAGTCGGCGAGCCGTGATCCTCGCCGGACAAGTGAACAGACACTTCGCGGCATACTTACCTACGCCAAAGACACGGTGTATGGCCGCGAACATCATTTCGGCGAGATCCTGAGCGCCAAGGACGACAAGGAACTCTATGCCCTGTATCAGAAGTATGTTCCCGCACAGGAGTACGAATCTCTGCGTCCGTACGTAGAGCGTCATAAAAACGGCGAGTCGGACATCCTCTTCCCCGGCAAACCTATCATGTATGCCACCACCTCGGGCACGACCAAGGAGCCCAAATGGATACCGATCACCGATGTGTATCTTAACACCGTGTATGGCAAGATGACCAAGGTCTGGCTGTTCAACTTCATCAAGAACCGCCCGAAGGTGTATAAGGGCAAGATCGTAAGCATCGTAGGCAAGGTGATCGAGGGGTATGCTCCCGACGGCACGGTGTTCGGCTCGGTGAGCGGCGTGACGCAGCGCGACTGTCCGAAATTTGTCAAGAAGCTCTACGCCTCGCCGGCGGAGGTGTTCGCCATAGCCGACTACACGGCACGCTACTACACCATCATGCGTATGGGTATCGAGCGGAACATCACCCTGATCGTGACCGCCAACCCCTCGACGATCGTTGAAATGCAGAACAATGTAAACGAGTACTTCGACAGCTACTGCGACGACATCGAGCACGGCACGCTCCGCGCCGACCTGAATATCAGTCCCGAGATCCGCGCAGCTATCCAACCCTATCTCAAGCCGAACCCCGAACGTGCCAACGAGCTGCGGGCACTGAAGGCGAAGTACGGCCAGGTGCTGCCCAAGCACTACTGGCCTGACATGCAGATCCTGAACACCTGGAAGTGCGGCAACACGAAGGTGTACCTCGACAAGTTCAAGGACTCGTTCCCCGAGCAGATGCTTCACCAGGAGTTCGGTTACTTCTCCTCGGAATGCCGTTTCGGTCTGGTGCTTGACGATACCAACAACACCGTTCTTTTCCCGCACATGCACTACTACGAGTTCATCGAGGAGAAAGATATCGACAATCCCAACCCGCGTTTCCTGCAGCTGCACGAGCTGGAGCAAGGCAAGCGTTACTGCCCGTTTGTGAGCACCTACGCAGGTCTGTACCGGTATAACATGAACGATCTGGTAGAGGTCGGTCCGTGCTTTGAGAATACGCCCACCGTTCACATGATCCAGAAGGTCAACGGTATCGTTACGATGACCGGCGAGAAGCTCCACGAGCGTCAGTTCATCGAGGCGGTGCGTACGGCCGAGAAAGAGCTGAAGATGCCTGTTAAGTTCTTCGTGGGCTTTGCCGATCTGTCGATCTCTGCCTACCATTTCTACTACGAGTTCGAGGATCTGACAACCACGCAGGAGCAGGCCGAGCAGTTCACCAAACGCGTGGATGAGGTGCTGCAAGTGGTGAACATCGAGTACAAAGCCAAACGTGAGTCGTTCCGCGTCAAGGATCCAGTCACCCACCGGTTGCAACACGAGTCGTTCGAGACGTTCAAGGCACAATGTATAGCCGAGGGAGCACGCGACGGACAGTTCAAGATGAACCTGCTGATGCAGGACGACAAGCGTCACGCCAAATTTAAGAACCTCGTGATTGACAAGTAACAGCCACCGCTCACGATCATGAAACAGAAGGCTTTGCCGATAGTATGTGCAGCGTTCCTCATCATAGCGATGACGGTGCAGTTCATTGTGTCGTATCGTCGCGAAAAGAAAGAACTGGAGAGCAGTATCGCCTACAAGATGGAGCTGGCGCAGAAGGATTTCGTGTTCGAGATATATGACATGTACGAGGCGACGGACGATATAGTCCGTTTCCTTCCGGAGTTCGACGACAGTCCTGACGAGTACTACCGGCTGCTGGCTACCGTGCTGAAGCATTTTCCTGATCTGTACAGCTGTTACATCACTTTCCTGCCTGACAGTTCATCTAAGCCTGTCAAGTGGTTCGCGCCTTGTGCGTTCCGTGCAAGTCAGGATTCGATCATCGTGTATGACGTAGGCAACAACATCGATTTTCCCGGCCGCGACTGGTTCACAGGTGCACTCAAGAGCGACGAAGGTGGTCACTGGAGTTTGCCGTACAACGACGGCGATCATTCCGACCCGGTATTCACCCATTCGCGCAAAGCGTATGACGAGCACGGTAATCTGGTAGGCATAGCCGGTGCGGATTACACCCTGGCCTGGACGCGGCGGGTCATGGGAGATATCTTGCCGTACGAGGATGCTATTTGCCAACTGTTCAGCACCGACGGCAAGGTGATCGTGGAGATAGGTGACGGCACAGACACGAGTGATAAGATCATGTTCGAAAAAGTGCTCGAACCGACTGACATGCGTCTGGTGATCGGTGTGCCGAAGTACCACATTCGCGAAGAGATCGCCTGGACTAGTCTGATCACTATCTCGGTACTGTTGTCCGGCATACTGATCATAGGTGTCCTGCTGCACCACATACGCAAGGAGCACGATGCGCTCACCCGCGTAGAGACGGCAAACAAAGTGATCGAAAAAGAGCTGCAGATCGCCCATGACATACAGATGGGAATGTTGCCAAAGCAGCAGTCAGCAGTCAGCAGTCAGCAATCAGCGGGTGACGGGGTGCAGTTGGAAGCGGATCTGTTGCCGATGCGCGAGGTGGGCGGCGACCTGTATGACTTCCATCGCGAGCAGGATGAGCTGTGGTTCATCATCGGCGATGTGAGCGGCAAAGGTGTGCCGGCGGCGATGTTCATGAGTGCGGCGGTGAACCTGTTCCGGGCAGCGGGAGTACGTGCCAAATCTCCCAAAGAAATCATGCAGGAGATGAATGCCGTGCTCAGCGAGAACAATCCGTCGTTTACCTTCGTTACGGCTTTCATCGGCTGCCTGCATATCCCTACGGGCAAGCTGCTCTACTGCAATGCGGGGCACTGTGTGCCGATAGTTAAGAGGTTAGCGCCCTCCGGGCTGGTTAGAGGTGAGAGGTTAGAGGTGGAGCCGAACATCCCGTTAGGTTACGACGGCAAGTATCAGTTTGTGGAACAGGGATGTATGTTAGGCGAAGGTGAGACCCTGGTGCTATATACCGACGGTGTGACCGAAGCACGCAACAGCGCACGGGAGATGTTAGGCATGAAGCGATGGGTAGAGATCATAGCGAGCAGCGACGATCTGCCGGAAGCCATCAAGCGGTATATAGGATCAGCCGAGCCCACGGACGACATCACCCTGATGACCATCACCAAGACCGGCGCGGTACAGCCGCTGACCATACGTGTGGAGAACAAGATCGAGCATTGGCCTGAGCTCCGCACCGCGCTGCACAACTACGGTCTGTGCGCCGGTATGCAGCCACGCGAGCTGAAGAAAACACAGATAGCCATCGAAGAGCTGGTGGCGAATATCGTCAACTACTCGGAGGCCGACTGGATGGAGATGGAAGTCAGCCATCAGCCATCAGCTATCAGCCATCAGCTAATAGTCACCCTGCGGGACAACGGGGGTGCGTTCGACCCGACGCGGCAAGCCGAGGTGGACACTGATGTTACCACAGCCGAACGTCAGATTGGCGGCCTGGGCATAGCGCTGGTCAGGCAGATCGCCGACAACCTGAGTTACCGTCGCCGCGACGGAATCAACGAACTGACAATCATCAAAAACATTAATCATCAGTAATATGCAAGTAATCATTCAACCGAACGGACAACAGACGACCGTTCAACTCATTGGCGAACTGGACACTATCGCCACAACCGAACAGGCTGACGATCTGCAGCAAGTGCTGGGCATCGCCGATCAGTCGCTGGTGATCGACTGTAGCGAGATGGAGTATATCTCCTCCGCCGGTCTTCGATTCTTCATGCAGCTCAAGCGCGAGAGCGAAGCCAAAGGCGGCACGATCCGTATCATCAACCTCAACGAGGATGTAGCCGACATCTTCCGTATGAGCGGATTCAAGAATATCTTCGAGATCGAGTAGTCAAGAGTCAAGAGTTAAGAGTCAAGAGCCAAGAGTTAAGAGTTAACGCTAACGCTAGTTAAGAGCCATGAAAAGTCCGTTAAGTCAGGCGCAGGCAGGCGTGTATTATGCCTGCGAGACGTCTGTATCAGACGAGTATAATTACCAGAACCCCGTACTGTTCGCCTTGCCGGAGGATGCCGATCTCAGGCGGCTGCAACAAGCCGTGCAGGACGCCCTGTGCGCCCACCCGTACCTGCTCAGTCATGTGATCGTCAACGACGAAGGCACTCCCGAAGTGGAGAGCGGCGAAGTAACAGCCAGCGTACCTATACGCGAACTCAATGAGGACGAATGGAAGGCCGTACAGCAGACCTTTGCCCAAACCATGGATGTCCACGGGGAGAAACTCTACCGCGCAGAGATCTACTCAGTCATCAATCCATCAATCCATCAATCCATCAATTATCTTTACATCGACTTGCATCACGTGCTGGCGGACGGCTTTTCGGTGACCTTGCTGCTGCGTGATATCGAGCGCTTGTACAACGGCAAGCGCCCTGCCGGCGAGATACTCGACGGTGCGGCTATCGCCAACGAGGAAGCGGCACAGCGTGCCGACGAGACGCTGATGGGCGAGGCCCGTGAGTGGTACGCCCGTACGTTCTGCGACGCAGCCGACACCGATTCGCTGCCTATACCCGAGGCGAGAGCTAAGAGCCAAGAGTCAAGAGCCGAGAGCCGCTATCAGCATTTTGCATTGGGGTTCGGCAAGGACGATGTGCAGGCCATCGAGAAACGCTTCGGCGTGAAGGAGAGCGTAATAATGCAGACGGCGTTTGCCCAACTGTTGGCTACCTACAGTGCCGAGGAGCGCGCCTCGTACTGCACCGCGTTCTGGGGACGCAGCGACCGCCGCACATTGGGGTCGATCACAATGATGGTTCACACCCTGCCGGTGTTCATGCAGACCACCGCCGACACCACCATTGCCGACATGCTCACCACGATGGACGAACAGCTGCAGCTCACGCAGCGTTACCAGTACTACGCCTACCAGGACGCCGTGCGCGACCTGGGACTGAGCAACCAGGTGATGTTCGTTTACCAGGGCTCCGTACTGGCGGACAAACGCGGACTGCACCTCGGTGAGACCCTCGTGCCCTACACCGATCTGCGCCGTCCTACGCCCGGGTGGAAACTCTGTGCCGAACTGTTTGAGGTGGGCGGACAGTACTCGCTCAAGCTCAGTTACAGCACGGCGGATTACTCCGAGGCCTTCCTCGCCGAACTGGCTGAGACCTATACGATGATCGTTCGTTCGATGCTCACAGCCGGCAAGGTCAGCGAGATCGCTTATTGCTCCGACCGTCAGCGGCAATGGCTCGACGAGCGTAACCCCAAAGCCCCTAAGGCAGCAGAAGGCAGTCTGGTGGAGATCTTCAAGCAGCACGTAGCCGAGCAGCCGGACGCTATATGTGTGGTGGCAGGCGACAAACGTCTGACCTACGCCGAGGTCGATCGGCTGTCCGACACCCTTGACCCACAGTACACCCAACGTTGCGGCGAGCATGTGATAGGTTACTCCGTGCCGCGCAACGAGCAGATGATCATCGTGCCGCTCGCTATAGCCAAAGCAGGAATGACAGCTATGCCGCTGGACAGCTCGTACCCGGCCGAGCGCCTGGATTTCATGCGTGCCGACGCCGCGCAGTACGACGGTGGCGACGCGTTTATCCTGCTCTATACTTCCGGCACGACCGGCACGCCGAAAGGTGTGATGCTCAGCGAGCGGAACATACTCACGTTCTGTAAGTTCCATACGAAGCGTATCGGTCTGACCAACGAGAGCCGCTACGCCACGTACGCAGGCTACGGGTTCGATGCATTCATGTGCGACTTCTGGGGGTGTATGGTGGCCGGCGCGGCGATGTACGTGATCGGCGACGACATACGTTTTGACCTCGATGCGATCCACGAATATATCCTGCGCGAGCAGATCACACACATCTTCATGACCACGCAGGTGGCCACGCAACTCGTGCAGAACTTCCCCGACATCCCTTGCCTGCAGCATCTGGGCACCGGCGGCGAGAAACTCATGTCGCTCAATCCGCCTACCTACCGATTCCAGAACGCCTACGGTCCGACGGAGACGACGGTGTATGTCAGCTGCTACTATGTAAAGCAGAACGAACCGAATATCCCTATCGGTTGCGCCAACGACACGGCGCAGCTGTTCGTCGTCAACAAGTACGGCCAACGCGTGCCGTGGGGTGCCTCAGGCGAACTGCTCATCGCCGGACCGCAAGTCGGTCTGGGTTACCTCAACCAGCCGCAGAAGACCGCCGAGGCGTTCGTTGAGTGGGAAGGACACCGCGTCTATCGCACGGGCGATGTGGTGCGCTACCGTTACGACGGCGAGATAGAGTTCGTGGGACGCAAGGACGGACAGGTGAAGATCCGCGGCTTCCGCATCGAACTCAAGGAAGTAGAGGCGGTGATCCGCCAGTTCGAGGGAATCAAAGATGCCACGGTGCAGGCCTTCGACTACCCGAGCGGCGGCAAGTTCATTGCGGCGTATATAGTCAGCGATCAGAAGATCGACATCCAGGCGCTCAATGCGTTTATCATGGATCAGAAACCGCCGTATATGGTGCCTGCCGTAACGATGCAGATCGACGCTATTCCGCTCAACCAGAACCAGAAAGTTAACAAACGTGCGCTGCCCGAACCCAAAGCCCAAACGGAAGAGGTAGCCAAGGAAGCTGCGCCGATGAATGTGCTCGAAGAGCAACTGGCGGAGATCGTGGCAGGTATAGTCAACAACCGCGATTTCGGTATCACCACCGATCTGCGTTACGTAGGCCTCAGTTCGATCTCGGCCATCAAACTGGCCACGCAGGTCTATAAGCGCTTTGGCGTGCAACTCGATGCCAAACTGCTCATCAAGGGCGCGAATATCCAGACTATCGAAAACGAGATCCTCAACGCCCTGCTAGCCGGCAATCCTAGTTCCCCTAGTGAGCCTAGTGCCCCTAGCGAACCTAGTGCCCTTGCCCCCTACCCCCTCTCTCACGCCCAGACCGGTGTGTACTTCGAGTGTATGAAGAACCCGACGTCCACGCTCTACAACATTCCTATGCGTGCGCGTCTGCCGCTATCAATCAGCGACGAGCAGCTGCGTGCCGCTGTACTGCAAGTGGCCGCTAACCACCCCGAACTGTTCGTACACTTCCGCACGAACGACACCGGCGTGGAGCAGATCGTTGAGCATCAAGAGCTGACAGTCGATTCCCGTGAACTGAAAGAATCCGACCTCGAGGCCTACCGCGCGGAGTTCGTAAGGCCGTTCAACCTGAGCAAGGATCTCCTGTGCCGGTTCAGCATCGTGCGCACGGAGCAGGCACTGTACCTGTATTGCGACATCCATCACCTCGTTTGCGACGGAGCTTCGTACGACGTGTTCTTTGGCGAGCTCTGTACGCTGCTCGACGGCGGAACGATCGACCGCGAGATGTGCTCGTACGCGCAGTTTGTGGCGGACGAACAGGCCGCTGTCACCGGCGAGGAGTACGCCGCTGCCAAACAGTTCTTCCATTCGCAACTCGCTGAGGTCGAAGGTGTGACCGAACTGGCGGCGGACATCACTAACCCCAAGGACGGCGAGATCGGTCAGGTATATGCACCTATCGATCTGCCGGCAGCCGAACGTCTGGCACAAACGGCAGAGGTCACTCCGGCAGGTGTGACCCTGGCAGCGGTGTTCTATACGCTCGCACGTTTCGCCAATGCCGATGAGCTGTGTATCACCACTATCTCCAACGGCCGCAGCAACCTGAAGATGGCCAATACGATGGGTATGCTGGTCAACACCCTCGCGCTCAGCACGAAGATCACCGATCAGACCGTCCGTGAGTTCATACGCGAGACCGGAGCAAAGTTCGAACAGACCCTCGCCCACGAGAACTACCCGTTTGCGCAGATCGCTGCGGATTATGACCTGACGGCGGAGATCATGTTCGCCTACCAGCTCGGCGTGCTCAGCGAGTACAAGGTCGGCGGCCAACTCATCGAGACCGAGAATATGGAGCTCAACGTGCCTAAGTTCAAGATCGCGTTCTACATCGTGGAGGTGGACGGACGGCCGAGCGTGGCTATCGAGTACGACGACGGCCGTTACAGTCGCGAACTTATGCAATCGCTTGCGCAATCCGTTGCCAACGCTATCCGCGGTTTTGCCTCAAGCGAACAGGCTGCCCTGCGTAGCGTCTCGCTGATGGACGATAGTCAGGCCAAGCTCCTCGACAGTTTCAACGAGACGGCTGTGCCGTACGATGATACGCAAACGATCCTCTCGCTCTTCAAGGCCCAGGTGGCCAAGACTCCCGACGCGCTGGCACTCGTCTATCGCGACAAGCGCTTCACCTACCGTGAGGTCGATGAGATATCCGACCGCATTGCCGCGGGGCTCAATCCCACGACGAACGTGATCGCCATCAAGGTCGAGCGCAGCGAGTGGATGGTGCTGGGTGCACTGGCTGTACTCAAGACCGGTTGCGCCTATCTGCCACTCGACCCGTCATATCCCGAGGAGCGCCTGAGTTATATGCAGCAGGACGCCAACAGCTGCATGCTCCTCACCGAGGCAGAGTTCGAAGAACTCTCCAAATCATCAATTCATCAATCCATCAATCCATCAATCACAAATCCCTCGGATCTCTTCATCCTCCTCTACACCTCCGGCTCCACCGGCGTGCCGAAAGGCGTCATGCTCGAGCACGGCAATCTGGTGGCGTTCTGCCATTGGTACCACCGTTACTACGACCTGCACGAAGGCCACAAGGTGGCAGCGTATGCCTCGTTCGGTTTCGATGCTTGTATGATGGATCTCTACCCTGCTCTCACCTGCGGGGCAGCGGTGTACATCGTGCCCGAAGATCTGCGGCTTAACTTGCCGGAACTCGGACGGTACTTCGACAGCGAGGGTATCACCCACGCGTTCATGACCACCCAGATCGGCTATCAGTTCGCTACGAACGTCGAGTGCCATTCGCTCCTACATCTGTCGGTGGGCGGCGAGGCGCTCTCGGCCCTGAACCCGCCAACTGACTACAAACTGCACAACGGCTATGGACCTACGGAGTGTACGATCTTTACCACCACCTACCTCGTGCAAGAGTACGAGCAGCATATACCTATCGGCCGACCGCTGGACAATCTCCAACTGTTCATTATGGACACCAACGGTCAGCGCCTGCCGCTGGGTGCTACGGGCGAACTCTGGGTCAGCGGTCCGCAAGTCAGTCGCGGTTACCTCAATCTGCCCGAGAAGACGAAGGAAACTTTTGTTTCCTACAACCTAAACTCTCAAACTTCCAAACCTTCAAACAGCGCCACAGGCGCTCTCCGCTGTTACCGCACAGGCGACGTCGTGCGGTACTTACCCGACGGCAACATCCAGTTCGTCGGGCGGCGTGACGGCCAGGTTAAGATACGCGGATTCCGCATCGAGCTCAAAGAAGTGGAGGCAGTGATCCGTCAGTTCGAGGGAATCAAAGATGCCACCGTGCAGGCCTTCGATTACCCGAGCGGCGGCAAGTACATAGCAGCGTATGTAGTGAGCGACAAGCCGGTGGACGTAGCGGCACTCAATGCGTTCATACGCGAGCGCAAACCGCCGTATATGGTGCCGGCCGCTACGATGCAGATCGACGTGATTCCTCTCAACCAGAACCAGAAAGTCAATAAACGTGCACTGCCTGCACCGAAAATCCAGGCGGACGACCATAACTACGTAGCACCGGCCAACGATACCGAGAAGCTCTTTGCCGATATCTTTGCCGGCGTGCTCATGCTCGAAAAGGTCGGCGCCACCGACAATTTCTTCGAACTCGGCGGCACGTCGCTTATGGTCACCCGTGTGATCATCGAAGCCGATAAGGCCGGCAAGCACATTGCCTACGCCGATCTGTTTGCTCACCCCACGCCGCGCGACCTGGCGCAGCTCGTTGAGGGTGGCGCAGGCGAGCAGACCGCACCGGCTGTCGATCATGAGATCACCGACTTCGACTACAGCGCTATCAACGAGTTGCTGCAAGCCAACAACCTGCAGACCTTCAAGCAGGGCGAACGGCAAAAGTTAGGCAACGTCCTGCTCACCGGAGCAACAGGTTACCTCGGCATACATGTGCTCAAGGAGCTTATCGACTCCGATGCCGACACTATCACCTGCCTCGTGCGCGGCAAGAGTCAGGCGGATGCCGAACGGCGTGTAAGGAACTTGCTGTTCTACTACTTCTCCCGCCGCTTCGACGATCTGTTCGGCACACGGATCTTCGTCGTCCAAGGCGACGTAACGAGCGAATTCCCCTCACCCGTTAATCCTTTCATCCCCTCACCCGTTAATACCGTCTTCAACTGCGCCGCCAACGTCAAGCACTTCTCCAAGGGCACGGACATCGAGGATGTGAACATCGGCGGTGCACAGCGCTGCGTGGACTTCTGTCTGGCTACAGGCGCGGCACTTGTGCATGTCTCCACCACCTCCACCGGCGGCGTGTGGATTGCTTCTAATCACTCCCTGCCCGAAAACGGGGTCCCCGCAAGCAACGCGCAGCGGGGTGTCCTTGAGGGAAGGGCCGGGGAAGGGTCTGCCGTTCCGGTTCTAACCGAACGCAATATCTACTTCGGCCAGTACCTGGGTAACCAGTACATGCATTCTAAGTTCCTTGCCGACCGGCTGATACTCGACGCCGTGGCCACCAAGGGGCTCCGGGCGAAGATCATGCGTGTGGGTAACCTCGCGGCACGCAGTTACGACGGCGAGTTCCAGGTTAACTTCTCCACCAACAGTTATATGGGACGCATCAAGATCTTCAACATGCTCGGCTGCTGTCCTTACGAGCAATACGACCAGCCTACGGAGTTCTCGCCTATCAACGAGACCGCACGGGCTATCGTCCTGCTGGCTACCACGCCTAAGGAGTGCACCGTCTTCCAGCCATACAACACCCACACACGTCTGCTCGGCAATGTGCTGCAAGTGCTCGACAAACTCGGTACGAAGATGCAATTTGTTGAACCGGAAGTATTTGGCTATGCAATGCAGCAAGCCGCACAGGACCCACAGAAAGCCTCGCTGCTCACCACGATGGTCGCTTACCAGAACATCGCCCACGGGCAGCCCACGCAGATCGTCGATCGCAACAACGCCTACACCTCCCAGGTGCTGCTACGACTCGGGTTCCAATGGACGGAGCCGGACGACGAGTACATCGGACGTATGCTCACCGCTATCTCGCAATTAGGATTCTTTGACATCTGATTTGGCTTATGAATAGGTATCAGTCACTCATCATCGCTTTGCTGCTGGCTGTCGTAGCCGTGGCACAGGACCTCTCGCTACAACCGCAGCAGGAGCTCTTGCCGCGTGACCGGCGCGGTACGCTACGTGCGCACCATGCGTTGCATCGTGCCGGCGGACAGGACCGCGGACCGGGAGGGGATTACTTCACGGGCAACCGGCATCAACTCACTATCCTCGCGGAGTTCGCCGATCAGGCGTTTGCCGGGGACGAACAGGCTACGCTCAGCCGCTGGAATACAATCCTCAACACACCGGATCTCAACGAGTCGCCGTTCGTCGGGTCGATCCACGACTACTTCGCCGACCAGAGTTACGGCCAACTCAACCTCACGTTCGATCTGATGTACATACGTGTAGGCAAACGTGAGCGCTACAGAAGCACGGACGAGGATGACGAAAACTCGCAGTACCTCGTCCAGGATCTGGTCGATTCGCTCCTGCTGCGTTCTATCGACTGGAGCCTGTACGACTGGAACGGCGACGGCTACATCAATCAACTGCTGATCATCTTCGCCGGCAAGGGCAGCAGCTACGGCGGGTTCGGCGGAGGCAACGATGCTATATGGCCGCACCAGTGGTGGCTCACCGAGCACCTCAAGGACCGTCAGCAGGGCACGTACTGCTCCGCACGAACGGTCGAGAGCGGCGGCAAAACGTATCTCGTTGACTGCTACTGCGCCGTGCAGGAACTGACCAATAGCGACACCTACGGCTCGTTCGGCACGCTCTGCCATGAGTATTCCCATTGCTTCGGGTTCCCGGACTTCTATGATTACGACCACAACCGTACGCCCGGCAAGTGGGATCTGATGGATCGGGGTTGTTACAACGGAGGCGGGTTCTGTCCGGTCGCATACTCTGCCCACGAACGATGGCTAATGGGGTGGCTCACGCCTACCGAACTGACCGAAACAACAGATATCACCGACATGCCCGCGCTCGCCGATCAGCCCGTGGCGTACCTCATTCGCAACGATGGCTGTCAGAGCGAGTACTACATCCTCGAGAACCGACAACCGACGCGCTGGGACGCTTCGTTGCCAGGCGCGGGACTGGTGGTGTTCCACATCGACTACAGTCCGCAGATCTGGCTGATGAGCAACAACCTGAACGCCGGCGATAAGCAGCACTACGTGATCATCGGAGCTAACGGCAAGACATCGTACACCTACAGCAGCGGTTGGGCGTACCCGTATCAGAACTGCAACGAACTCACGAACACCTCCTCCCCTGCCGCTACGCTCTGGAACGCCAATACCGACGGATCTCTTCTTATGTCCAAACCCGTCACTGCTATCTCCGTCACCGATGGCAGCGCAGCGGTAGCAGCGATAGCGTCGTTCCGGTTCATGCCTACCACCACCGACAACGTATGGGTCAAGTCTGATCACCCCCTGCCCGAAAACGGGGTCCCCGCCAAGCTCATCCGCCACGGCCAACTGCTCATCCTCCGCCACGGCAAGACCTACACCGTCACCGGACAAGAGATAAAGTGATTCAGCGAAGCACACAGGGAATGTACGAACTCCATCGAGACTCCATCGAGACTCTTTCGATACATACTCGTTCCGGTCATCACTCCGCGTACCGCCGACACCGCCGCTACAATGATTGCATAACTCACTGCCCGCTTTGAAAAAACATATTTGCCACATATTGCTACTGTTGATTGCATCCGTGCCGCTTCATGCGCAGATGGTACAGACCTCCGCCGCGGGCACGGAGTTCTATTTCACGGTATTCGATCATTGGCTTAACCGGTTTGCAGCCGACGAATTGAACAACACCGTAGCTATAGGCATATCGACCATCGAGGAAACGAACGTGCGTATGACAGGCGGCGGTTTTCAGGACGCCTATCACCATATTGGTGCGAACACTTCGACCACGATCTTACTGTCTGGCATCTCCATGCCCCTGCGTGGCGTTCATATCACCAGCACGAGCCCCTGCTTTGTGAACGTGACGGTTCATGGCAGCTCGTCCGGCGCGGCGAGTATGATTCTACCTGAACATCTGTTGGGTACACGGTACATGCTGTACGGCGTGCCGAGCGAATTGATCGCGGCGCAGGACACATACTCAGGGACATACTCGCAATTCTCGCTCGTCGGCACAAAAAACGGCACGACGGTTACCGTCACACCCAAGGCACCGCTCACCTGTGTCACAACCGGCCAGATACTGAATGCGCCTACTACATTCACAATGGCCGCCAACGAGGTACTTCTGTTTCGGCCCGTCGATTATACGCAGTCCATCACCGGCACGTATGTCGATTCCGACAGACCGATAGCCGTCTTCCAGGGCAACAACTTCGCGCGTACATCTACCAATGAGGATTGCGCTGAGTACACGTGGGAACAAGTGCGACCGCTCACTCAATGGGGTAAGGAGTTTGTTATCTCCAAATCTTCGGCATTCAAGAGGATGAACTTCATGCCTGTCGCCCCGGAGGAGAACACGGTGATTGATATCTACAACCCCGACGGCACGAAATGGATAAACGGCTGGACGCTTGGTGAAGGATTTATTGCCACAAGTCTCGGCATCGAAAACACTGATTTCCAAACGTTGTATATGGTGACCTCCAAGCCCGTTGCCTGCTACTCGTACACAGGTGAAAAGGACAAATACGATCCTTCGGATAGAGGATGCGGGCCATCTTTGGCGGAGATTGCACCGATTGACAAACCAACAAGCGAGGCCCGATGGAACCTGTTCAGCAACTCGACCGGTGCTCCCTACGATACACGACTGATCGTTTCCACCAAATCCGGCAACGAAGCGAACATCCGTTTGAACAGCCGCAAGCTCAACTCGATAGAAAGTAGCAAGGTGAAGTCAAAGACCGTAGAAGGGTACATATCGTACGAGATCCCCATAGAGTCGAGCGGTTCAGGCGTGTTGGTCTCCGAGGGAGAGGGTTTCAGCGCATACATACTGCAAATGGGACAGAATGGCGAAGCCTCAGCATTTAATATCGCCGCCCAAGGCACGACTGTAGAAGAGCCCTGTGACGGGGTGCTTCTCTTCCGCGAAGATTTCGGCGGCAACGACCCAAACGATCCGGAGATAGGATTAACGCCTGTGCCCGGCATGGACGGCGGTTATGCGCAAAGCAACGGCACTGTGATGGCACGTAGCATGTATATCGTCACGAAGAAAGGTTACCGTAACGGCATACAATGGCACTTGCAGGACGACCACACACATTTCGGCGATTATAGCCGCGGGTATTTCCTCGAGGTTGATGGTGGCGACGATGGTGCACCGTTCTACAACACAATGATTGATGGACTGTGTGCCGGTTCTAACCTGACTTTCTCCGCATACGTAGCCAACGTGACATACGCCGGACAGATCCCTTACCTGCAAAATAACTTCGGGTACATCTACCCCCGCTTGAAGTTTGTGCTCCGCAACCCTGCAACAGGACAAATACTGGCTGAACGTTCGACCGGAAACATCCTGCCGGACACAACCAAGGTGTGGAACATCAATCTCTCCGAATCCGCCGACTGGCAACTCGTAGGCATGAACTTCACAGTGCCCAAAGATGTCGAAGCAGTCGAACTGACCATCTATAACGATGCGCGGGGTGATGGTTTTGGTGATGATTTCGCGCTGGATGACATAGAGGTGCGCTTGTGCTTGCCGCCGGTCAGCATCGAAGGTACAGACAGCGTTTGTCCCCATCTGCCGACCGAGCTCCGCGCTATTTCGGCCTATCAGGACACAGCACTCACGCCGCTTGAGTACAAATGGTGGCACTCAGCGGACAACATCACATGGACAACCATCGCCGGTGCCACGAGTCCGGTGCTTGCTCTGCCCGAAGTGCTGCCGACTGATTCCGGTTGGTACAAAGTAGCTATGGCTGCCGTGGGAAGCATTGAGGGTGCCAATTGCCGCTCGGAAAGCGAGCCGTTCAAGCTGACTGTTCGCTCGTTCATCGATTGCGTGCCGCCGGTTACTATCCGCTCGCCGCACAACGTATGCGAGGGACGGCACTACCGCTTCAACGTGCGGTTTGATAACAACGGCGTAGTGACCGAACCCATCGCCTACCAATGGTTCTACACCAGCACACTCGACCCCGATATCCCTGCCGATGACAACAACTGGCAACCGCTACAAGGACCGAATGGACAAGTGCTTAACCCGAACTTCGACAACATCCTTGAAGCCGACTCCGGCTGGTATCGAATAGTCATCGCTAATGCCGCATATATCAACGATCCTGATAACCGTGCAGTAAGCGAGCCGTTCCACCTGCGTGTCAGTGCCGATTGTCCGATCTGCACGGACGGACGATTGCTCTTCCGCGAATCTTTCGGCGGCAGCCGACCCGCCACATACACACGGCTTATTGAGAACACCTGCGTCGGAACGGAGTTCTCCATCCTTGCTAACATCGCCGACGCAGCCTTGCCTACCGATGCCCATCTGGTTGTCACGCTGACCGATGCCGTCACTCGCGAGGAGCTCAAGCGCTATGATGCCGACTCCACCGAACTGGACGAGTGGCGACAGGCAGGATTCAATTTCGGCGTGCCGCCGGAGGTCGCTGCTATCGAACTGACTGTCACTAACGATTCGCTGGTGAGCTTGACCGATCTGGATTTTTATCTGTGTGCCCCGACCATACAGATCTCCGCTAACGATACTGTCTGCCGCGAGGCCGAACATCAGTTCACCGCTGTTGTGCGCAACGGCGTGAACGACCGTCTGGCGTTCATGGAACCGCTGGATTACCTGTGGTATCATTCGTCCGACCAAAACACATGGGCTCCCGTAGCCGGAACGACCGACAGCCTATGGACCATCGCTGCTACAGCCGATGCCGATGGCGGATGGTACAAGGTTGCAGTAGCAGAAGAGGGAAACGTGGAGAGCGATAACTGCCGCGTGGAGAGCGAACCGTTCATGCTGACGATCAAGAAATGCCTGAATCCGCCGCAAACAACCGACACAACCGTCTGCGATACGCTCATGCCTTACCCGTGGCACGAGATCCTCTGGCAAGAGGTCGGCGACTCGGATGTTATGCTTCACTACACCACCGGCGAGGACAGTGTGCTGATGACCTACGTACTGACAACCGAACGGTGCTGCCCTGCCATACAGTACGCCACCGGACATCTGGACATCTGCGACACTCTGCTGCCATACACGTGGTACTTCCGCGACACAGCGGTAACCTTCGCGGATATCAGCGACGAGCACCAAGTACTGATCCCTCACCCGCGATGGACGGATTGTGTCGGCACTATATACACGCTTACCGTCGATACGTTCCGCTGCGAGAGACTCTGGCCGGTGATCGTCAACAAGTACAATTGGCAACTGCTGGTCAACCACACGGCCTTGCACTCGCTGATCCCCGACCGCGTGGCGCAGACCTATCAGTGGTATAAGGACAGCGTAGCTATCCCCGGTGCTACAGCCGACGATTACTCCGAACAGAACGAGCTCCACGGCACGTATCAGCTGCTCGTGTGGATGAACGACGGCTCGTACATCTGGTCGAACATCATTGATATCCGCGACACACGCGAGCCGCAGCCGGTAATAATGCGCATATACAACAGCAACGGTATGCCTGTGCGTGAAGACCGCCTGAGTCGAGGCGTATATATTATCCATTACCAACAGGGCGACCGCGTATGGACTACCAAGAAGATCGTGCTATGAGACGCCTGTTAATCATATTGCTCCTTTCCCTCCCCATGCTCGCGTACGCGGGACATGAGTTCGAAGCCGGCGTGCATGTCGGTGCTGCGGGTTGGGGCGGAGAGTATGAGTACGTACAATCGCAGGCAGGATTGCACGCGGGCGGACATCTGTACTACAACTACCTCTCGCCGTATATCATCGGTTTCCGCACAGGTCTGACACTCGACTGCCACAATGCCTCGCTCGGCACAAACGGCTATCAGGACACCTACTCCACGATCGATGTGGACGGTCAGCGTATGGAGATCAGTTACACCGTCGGCAACCTGCGCGAACGGCACACCTCGTGGTCGGTAAGCGTGCCGCTGCAATTGGCGTGGAACTACGGACCGTTCTTCTCGGCAACCGACTTCTTTACCCTGTACACTGGCGCGAAAGCCGTACTGCCGTTCGGCGACAAATGGAAACAAACAGCCGAACACACTGCCTTATCGGTCTATTATCCCGCCTACGACAACCGCATCGAGGACTCGTATCCGTTGGCCGCCTCACGAGATTTCGACATGCTCAATAGCGGCACGCTCGAACTGCCAAAGGTGCAGTGGTGGTTGGCATTGGAACTCAACTACTCCCTGCCGCTGCGTATATGGTCGCGCAAGTGCCGGCCGTATGTAGTTGTAGGCGTGTATTTCGATTACTGCCTGTCGCAGATCACTCCTACCTATAGCGATGCCCGCAGCCTGATCATGCTCAGCGATACGCGTGACGGCCTGCCGCTCCTGCGCTCACTAACGCCCGTGATGATAGGCAACCGCCAGGGCGCACCGCTGGTCAGCCGATGCGGACTGTACGATGTGGGCATCAAAGTATCCTACGCCATCACGTCGTACAAACCACCCAGAATAAAAAAATCCCGCCATTGCTTCTGCAATCGCTGGTAAATGAAAGACTTATGGAAGAACTGAAGGAATATATCGAGCGGGTTATACTGACGCAGTACGAGGCGTTTGACGGCGGGCACAGGCGGGATCATGCCCGGACGGCGATTTTCAGACACTCTACCAACGCACACGCGAGCACCTAATGGAGAAGTACGCCGAGGGCGGCTATCTGCATCTGTGGCTGAACAGCGAGCGGAACATCCAAGGCCTGGCCGCACTGCGCGCGATCATACATGACGAAAGCCGCCTGCGAATCATGTGCTCGCAAGCAGCTCTCAACTCTTAACTCTTAACTCTTAGCTCTAAGCTCTAAGCTCTAAGCTGGTTACTCCGGCAGCATGACGACCTCGATGCGGTTGTTAGCATTGACGATCGTGCGGAGGGCGTCCTGTACTGACTCCTGCGTGATACCTTCCACGGTGCGGACGTAGTTCTCAACCACATCCTCCCCATAACGATAGAAACGATAGATGACTGTTTGCCACCAGTCGTTGTCACGCATGTTCTCCTCATGATCCTTGAGCATCGAGGCTTTTTCCTTATCCACATCCGAGGCGAGCGGTCCGTCCCGCAGGATCGTCTGTATCTCCTCGTTGATTACCTCCATGATCCGCTCCTGCTTGTCGGGATCGGTATCGAACTGAATGATCAGGTACTGCTTGGTCACCGGCACCTGCTTCATGCCGCCGCCTACGCCCACACCGTAGGAACCGCCCTCACGTTCGCGCACGGACTCGAGGTAACGTGTGTCAAGCACACGGCCTACCATCTGCAGGTTAAGCCGACGGCTCATGTCGTACGGCGTATCGTACAGCGCATACTCGATGCGGTTGGTGGCGGTACGCGTGGCCATCGGCTGACGGAAGTACAGCTTGTTGTCGCCCTCAGGCTGGCGAACGTTCCAGTCAACTAAATGCTCTTTCTTCCCCTTGCACTTCAGGCCGCCTATCCACTGCAGGATCAGCTCCTTGGTTTGTGGGTCGTTGGGATCGATCTGTCCGACAAACACGAACGTGAAGTCCGCAGGATTGGCGAAGCGTGCTTTGTAGTGGGTGAGAGCGCGGTCAAGATCGATACGGTCGGCAAACTCCTCGTTCATGATCAGCGTGCGCACAGAGTGATCGGTGGAGAACAGCGAGAGCGAGTCGCGGAAGATCGCCTTGGGGTTCTTGGCTTTGTTCTTGAGGTTATTCCGCAGCATAGCCATCAGGGTCTGATAAGCCTGCTCGTCACGGCGCGGTGAGGTGAACGTGAGGTACGTGAGCTGAAGCATCGTTTCGAGGTCACGCACGGTGGACGTACCGCTCACTGTCTCCTCATAGTCGTCGATATCCGGGCTGACCTGCACCTGCTTGCCGGCCAGAACCTTCTGCAGATCGGTGTAGCTGAACGTACCCAATCCGGACATCTGCACGATCGACGTAGCGATAGCCGCTGACGGCAGATCGGCCGTAGGCACGAGACTCAGACCGCCCTCAGAGAAAGCTTCCATCTTAATCTGGTCGTGACGGAAATCGGTGTTCTTGAATACGACACGCACACCGTTGTTCAGTATCCACTCGGTGGTACCCATGGCGAGGTTGAAGGTCTGCTTGCGGATCTTGCCTTTCTTTGGCAGTTTGGCCACGAGCGGGCGGTCAATCTTCTCCGACACAGGTGCCTCGATAGCCATCTCCGGCATAGCACGCAGCATCAGCACAGCCATCTCCGGCGAGGGGATATGTACGGTCTCCTTGTCCACACCGGTGATGCAGATAATGATATTCTCGTCGCCTACAAGCTGCTTCTGCGCGATGTTGTTGATCATCTCCAGATTGACGAGCGGCAACATCTGCTGCACAAACTCGTACTCAAACTCGATGCCCGGTATAGGCTCGTTGTCCTCGAAGTGACGGATATACTCGCGTGCAAACGAGATGTTCTGGCGCGTCTTGCGGCTGTTGTACGACTTCTCGTACTCCGACAGCATGTTCGCCTTAGCCACCTCCAGTTCGCTCTCGGTGAAGCCGTAGCGGCGCATCTTCTCGATCTCGTAGAGCAGCGCCTGGTAAGCCTCTGTCTCGCGTCCCTCTTTCGCCACGGAGATCGCGGTGAACGCGTCGCGGAGCTTGACGAGCTCGTAGTAACCGGCTCCGGCACCTACAAACGGTGCGTCGGGTTTCATGGCTGCCTCCTCAAAGCGTGTGTCGAGCATCGAGCTGATCAGGTCGCGGCAGCGGTCAAGCAGGTACGACATGTTCGTACACTGCATGTAGATAGGCGTCTGCGGGTGCTTCCAGTAGAGCTGTATGCGCGTTTGCTGCGCCTCTTTGTCGGTAACGATCGCGACTATCGGCTCCTCGTTGTCATCGACGGAGTACAGCGGCCGTTCGCCCCTGTTGGCACGCTCGGGCACGTCAGCCCACAGCGCCTTGATCTTGTTCTCGATAGCATTGACATCGATATCACCCACTACTACTATCGCCTGGTTGTCGGGGCCGTACCACTTGTGGTAATAGTCGCGCAGCGCCTGGTACTCGAAGTTGTTGATCACCGCGGTGTCGCCAATGATGTCGCGCTTGCCGTACTGGCTGTTGGGGAACATCTTAGCGCGGCTCTCGCGCCACAGGCGGCGTTGTGCCGTAGCACCCGTACGCCACTCCTCGCGTATCACACCGCGCTCGGCGTCGATCTCCTCACCCAGCAGGAGCAGACCGCAACTCCAGTCGCGCATCACGAGCAGCGCGGAGTCGATGATCCCCTCGCGGATAGTAGGCACGTCCGACAGACGATACACCGTCTCGTCGATGGAGGTGTAGGCGTTGATGTTGCCGCCGAAGTTCACACCGATCGACTCGAAGTAATTGATGATCCCTTTGCCGGGGAAGTGCTCGGTGCCGTTGAAAGCCATGTGCTCGAGGAAGTGTGCCAGACCGTTCTGGTTATCCTCCTCCAGTACAGCACCCACACGCTGCGCTATATGGTACTCGCAGCGCTGCTTGGGTTCTTCGTTGTGACGGATGTAATACGTCAGTCCGTTAGGCAACTGACCGTAACGGATCTCACTGTCGATAGGCAGTGAAACGGGTTGCTGGGCCGTAGCTACGAGCGCCACCGCTGCCAGCGAAAGAATAAGAAGTGTACGTTTCATGACTATTCTGTTTTGTCTGTGTTTTCGGGTTGTTCGGGTTGTTCGCTTGCTGCCGGATCTTCGGGTTGTGCGGGCTGTTCGCTTGCTGCCGGATCTTCGGGTTGTGCGGGCTGTTCGGCGTTCTTGCTGTTGGCCGCAATGATCTCGTCGCCGCGGCTCTTCCACGGACGAGGACCGAGCACACGCTCCACATCCTCATGGGTGATCACCTCACGCTCCACGAGCATTTCTGCGAGCTGGTGGTGCCCGTCGGCATGCTCGGTCAGGATCTGCTTGGCGCGTTTCATCTGCCCGGCAATGATCGCCTCGGTCTCCTTGTCGATGGTCTCGGCAGTGGACTCGGAGTAAGGCTTGGTGAAGCCGTACTCATAGCGTCCGGTGGAGTCGTAATACGATACATCCTTGAGCTTGTCGCTCATGCCGTAGTACGCCACCATTGCATAGGCCTGCTTGGTGGCACGCTCCAGATCGTTGAGTGCACCGGTAGATGTGTGGTCGAGGAACAGCTGTTCGGCAGCACGTCCGCCCAGGAGCGAGCAGAGCTCGTCGAGTATGTGCTCCTTCGTAGTGAGCTGGCGCTCCTCAGGCAGGTACCACGCCGCACCGAGTGCCACGCCGCGCGGAACGATCGTGACCTTAACCAGCGGATTGGCGTACTGCAGCAGCCAGGAGATAGTGGCGTGACCGGCCTCGTGGTAAGCCACCGAGCGTTTTTCCTCCTGGGTCATGATCTTGGTCTTGCGTTCCAGACCGCCGATGATACGATCCACAGCATCCATGAAGTCCTGTTTGTCCACCTGCTTCTTCTCATGCCTTGCGGCAATCAGTGCCGCCTCGTTGCATACGTTAGCTATATCAGCACCGCTGAAACCTGGGGTCTGCTTGGCCAAAAAATCGACATCCACATCCTTCGATAGCTTGATGCCTCTCAGGTGCACGCCGAAGATCTCCTTGCGCTCCTGCAAATCGGGCAGTTCGACATGTATCTGCCTGTCGAACCGTCCGGCGCGGAGCAGTGCGCTGTCGAGCACATCGGCACGGTTGGTAGCAGCGAGGATGATTACGCCGCTGTTAGTACCGAAACCGTCCATCTCGGTCAAGAGCTGGTTGAGCGTCGATTCGCGCTCGTCGTTGCCGCCGGTCATCACGTTCTTGCCACGCGCACGGCCTACGGCGTCGATCTCGTCGATAAAGATGATACACGGCGCTTTCTCCTTAGCCTGGCGGAACAGGTCGCGCACACGGCTCGCACCTACGCCCACAAACATTTCCACAAAGTCCGAACCGCTCATCGACAGGAACGGCACATCGGCCTCGCCTGCCACGGCTTTGGCCAGCAAGGTCTTACCCGTACCCGGAGGACCAACGAGCAGCGCTCCCTTGGGAATCTTGCCGCCCAGGGCGGTGTACTTGTCGGGGTTCTTGAGGAACGACACTATCTCCTCCACCTCCTGCTTGGCGCCCTCGAGTCCGGCCACGTCCTTGAACGTGACTTTCTGCTGCTTGTCTTTGTCAAACACCTGCGCCTGCGCCTTGCCTACGCCGAAGATCCCGCCTATGCCTCCGCCGCTGCCTATGCCGCGACTCATCCACACGAAGAACAGGATCAGCAGGGCGAACGGCAGGATATTCACGAGAATCAGATACCAGTAATCCTTCGACTTCTCGTAGGTCACGTCGATCGCTGCCAGGCCCTTCTCCTTGCGTGCGGCATTGACGGAGTCGAGGTACTTGGCGGCCTCCTCGTTGGAGGGCACCTGGGTCTTGATCAGTCCCTTGGCCGACTCGCCGCTATCCTGGTCGCCGAACACGACCGCATAATGCATCGGACGGATGGTGGCCTTGGCGGAGTTGTCGTCGTAGATCACCACTTTCTCCACCATATTATTCTCCACGTAAGCTGCGAACTTCGTGTAACTGAGTTCCTTCTTCGTACGCGACTCCTTGTCGCCGAACATCCAACTGGCCACGAGGAACACTGCCACGACGTAGAACAGGATCGTGAGCAGTCTGCCCCACTTGCTCGGTTCCTTCGGGTTGTTAGGGTTACCGGGGTCAGGTTGCGGGTTGGCGTTTTTTCGTTTTGCGCTCATATCAGTCTTCTAATTCGGTTATTTTTCCGTCTGCCCAGAGGTGCTCCAGATCGTAGTACGCACGGGGTGCACGCTGCATTATATGCACGAACACCGATCCGTAGTCCAGCGCTATCCACTCGGCAGCTTCCTCGCCTACATGGTTGAGCGGATGCACGTGCGTTACGGTGCGCACGTGATCGTCCACCTCCGCAGCGATGGCGGCTACCTGGGTGTTGCTGTTGCCTTGGGCGATGATCATATACTCTACGGGGGCTTCCTTGATCTTGCGCAGGTCGATCTGCACGATCTGCTCACCCTTGCGGTTGCGGATGCCTTCGATGATCCCTTCGAGTAGTTTCTTTGTCGTTACTTCCTTTGCCATAATTTATCAATCCATCAATTCATCAATTCTTAATCAGATTGTGTCCGGTCATTTCGGCGGGTTGCTCGATGCCAAGTATGTGGCAGATCGACGGTGCTACGTCGGCAAGTATACCGCAGTCAACCTTGGCGTCCTTGTGATTGTTGCTCACATACACGAACGGCACGGGGTTAAGCGAGTGGGCGGTGTTGGGCGTTCCGTCAGGATTGATGGCATTATCGCAGTTGCCGTGATCGGCGATGATAATGATCTCGTAGTCGTTGCGCAGGGCTGCTTCCACGGTCTCGTTCACGCAGATGTCGATAGCTGTGATCGCCTGCTGGATCGAGTTGTACACGCCGGTATGCCCAACCATATCGCCGTTGGCGTAGTTGAGGATAATACAGTCGTACTTCTGGCTGTTCAGTGCGTCGCGCAGGGCGATGGTCACCTCCGGTGCGGACATCATTGGCTGCAGATCGTAGGTGGCTACCTTCGGGCTCGGGATAAGAATGCGGTCCTCGTTTTCGAACTCTGCCTCGCGGCCACCGGAGAAGAAGAACGTAACGTGGGCGAACTTCTCCGTCTCGGCTATACGCAGCTGTTTGAGTCCTGCCTTCGACACGATCTCGCCGAGAGTGTTCGTTACATTTTCCTTCGGGAACAGAATATGCAGGCCGGTGAACGTGCTGTCGTAGGGCGTCATACAGTAGTACTGCAAGTTGGCGATGGTGTGCATACCGTGCTCGGGCATGTCTTGCTGCGTCAGGGCGATGGTTATCTCCTTGGCGCGGTCGTTGCGGTAGTTGAAGAAGATCACTACGTCTCCTTCGCCGATCGTGGCCAGGGGTTTACCATTGCGCACGTGTACGATAGGCTTGATAAACTCGTCGGTGACCTCAGCGTCATAGCTGGCCTGCATAGCTTCGTGCATGCTCTCGAACTCGGCACCACGGCCGTTGACGAGCAGCTCGTAGGCTTCGTGTACACGCTCCCAGCGTTTGTCACGATCCATGGCATAGAACCGGCCGCAGATAGAGGCGATCTCGCCGCAGGATTTGGCTTGGTGAGCCTCGAGGGCATCAATGAACCCTATACCCGAACGCGGGTCGGTGTCACGGCCGTCCATGAAGCAGTGAACGAAGGTCTTGCCCTGCAATCCGTACTCCTTGGCGATGTCGCAGAGGTAGAACAGATGGTCGAGCGAGCTGTGTACGCCGCCGTCGCTGGTCAGACCCATGATATGCAGGTTCTTGCCGGTCCGCTGCGCATAGCCGAAAGCCGACTGGATCTCAGGGTTCTGAAGGATCGAGCCGTCCTTGCAGGCGCGGTTGATCTTCACCAGGTCCTGATATACGACCCGGCCCGCGCCGATGTTCAGGTGACCGACCTCGGAGTTACCCATCTGACCGTCAGGCAGACCTACGTTCTCGCCGCTGGCTTGGAGCTGCGAGTTAGGATAATCGGCCAACAGTTTGTTCCAGTGCGGAGTAGATGTGCAATAGATTGCGTCGGCTGTATCTTTGTGTCCGATTCCCCAGCCGTCAAGAATCATCAGTAATGCTTTGCTCATATCTTTGAATTTATAATTTCTTCAATCGCTCCATCTCCCTCTTGTCATCCGCCTCGCGCAACGACTGGCGTTTGTCGTAGCTGTGCTTGCCCTGGCACAAGGCGATCTCGAGCTTGGCCAGGCCTTTGTCGTTGACGAACATCCGCAGCGGAATAATCGTCTTGCCTGTGTCCTTCGTTGCCTTCTGCAGTTTGCGCAGTTCGCGGCGGTTGAGCAGGAGCTTGCGGTCGCGCAGCACGTCGTGGTTGGCATAGCTGCCGAACTGGTACTGCGCTATATGCATCTGTTTGGCGAAGAGCTCGCGGCCAACAAACTGGCAATACGAGTCGGCAAGGCTCGCCTTCGACTCGCGGATCGACTTGATCTCCGTGCCGAACAGCTGAATCCCAGCGGTGTAACGCTCCAGGATCTCGTAGTCGAACGTCGCACGGCGGTTCTTGATATTCACTTCACTCTTCAGACGCAAGATTATCTACAATTGGGTCACGATTTTGTAATTGTATTTGCCGTTTTCACAGAAAAAACGTACAAAGTTACAAAAAGATTTGCACATTTGCAAATTTTTTCGTATCTTTGCGCAGAAATTTCGTAAAAACTGTTTATATATGTTGAAGAACATTCTCGCAATCACCGGAAAGCCGGGTTTGTACAAGCTTCTGAGCCGCGGCTCGAACATGCTGATCGTTGAGTCGCTCGTTGACGGCAAACGTATGCCTACCTATTCGCGCGACAAGATCGTTTCGCTTGCCGAAGTGTCGATGTACACCACCGGTGAGGACGTATCGCTCAGCGAGGTGCTGAACGCTGCCGGCAAGAAGTACCAGTTCAAGCCCATCGAACTCGATGCCAAGAAAGCGGACAACGATGAGCTCCGCGCGTTCTTTGCCGAGATTCTGCCTACCTTCGATCGCGACCGCGTCTATCCCTCCGACATACGCAAACTCATTGCCTGGTACAACCTGCTCGTAGCTGCGGGATTCACCGACTTCACTCTGCAGGAGGACGAGGAAGGCAAGGAAGCCGTAGCCGAGAAGAGCCAGGAGCCTGCCAAAGCCAAGAGCCAACAGCCTAAGGCGAACGTCAAGACCAGCAAGTCGGCCGCCAGCAGCGTGAAGACAGGCGTAGGGACGAAAAGAGGTTAACAACAAAGACATTTGTTACTCGAACAGATAATTGATATCATAGAATCTGTAGCACCGCGGAGACAGCAAGAGGAGTGGGACAATTCGGGGTTGCAGGTTGGCGACAGCAGCAGGGATATTCACTCTGTACTGCTTACGGTGGACGTATCGGAAGCCGTGGTTGCCGAAGCCGTGAAGGAAGGTTGTGACATGATTTTGTCGCACCATCCTTTGCTTTTTCACGGGCTCAAACACCTAACCGGCTCAACGCCGCAGGAACGTTGCGTGGCCGAAGCTATACGCCACAACATTGCTATCTACTCCGCCCATACGAGCCTCGATAAAGCCCTGCGCGGTGTATCCGGACGCATGGCCGAGCAGCTCGGGTTGCAGGAGATACGTATACTCGTGCCTTCGCCCGACGACCCGAATATCGGTCTGGGCGTGACGGGTAACCTACCCAAACCCGTGCACTGGTCAGCGTGGCTTAGGCTGGTTGAGCAGGTGTTCGGCGCACCGTATATCCGCTACACCGAACCTGTACGGCCAACCGTCAGCCGTGTGGCATTGTGCGGAGGCGCAGGAGCGGAGTTCATACCCGACGCCATTGCCGCCGGAGCAGATACGTACCTCTCCGCCGACATGAAGTACCACGACATGCAGGCCGCAGCCGGACTGATCATGGCAGTGGATATCGACCACTGGGTGTCAGAGCACTTCACACGCGACATCTTCGCCGAGCTGCTACGCGGCAAAGTCGATGTGCGCATCGCGCAGGCTGACGCCTCGCCAATACACGTATTATAACAAACAACCAAAATATGAAAAAAGAAGAAAAAGAGCTCACCATTGAGCAGAAACTCAAAGTGCTGTACGAGCTGCAGCGCGTCAACTCAAAGATTGACGAACTCCGTACCCTGGCCGGCGAGCTGCCGCAGGAGGTCAAAGACATGTCCGACGAGGTAGAAGGCCTCAAGACCCGCCTCACAAACATCGAGAACGAGATCAAAGATCTCGAGACGAAGATCAGCGACCGCCGTGTGCAGATCGAGAACGATAATGCGTCTATCTCGCGCTACAAAGAGCAGCAGGATAACGTTCGCAACAACCGCGAGTACGATAATCTGAGCAAAGAGATTGAGTACCAGACCCTGGATATCGAGCTTTGCCAGAAGCGCATCAAAGAGCACACAGCCGCACTCGAGCAGCTGCATGCCGATAAGGCCAAGACCACCACGGATATCGAGGACCGTACGGTTGACCTGACGAACAAACGTGCCGATCTCGACTCTATCCTGGCCGAGACCAAGGAGCAGACCGAGACCCTCATCCTTAAGACCACCGATCTGGAGCGTCAGATCGACGAGCGCCTGCTCACCGCGTTCAAGCGTATACGCAAGAATGCACGCAACGGTCTGGCCGTTGTTACCGTTGAGCGCGACTCGTGCGGCGGCTGCCACAGCAAGATTCCCGCACAGCGCCAACTCGATATACGTATGCACAAGAAGATCATCGTCTGCGAGTTCTGCGGACGAATCCTCGTTGATCCCGAGATCGAAAAAGTAAAATGATCGTTTCCCTGAAGGCTGAGACGTAAGCCGGGGCATACGAACAAAAAGCAAACAAAAAAGCGGAGGTGAACACTTCCGCTTTTTTGTGGTCCCACTAGGGCTTGAACCTAGGACCCCCTGATTATGAGTCAGGTGCTACTAACCAACTGAGCTATGAGACCTCGCGTTCGGCAAATGGTGCTATCGGATGCCGCCCTGCGGCATAAAGCGCGCCATTGCCTCCGCTCCCCCCATGCGAAAGCGATGCTTTCTGTGGGGGCCCCGGAGTGTTGAGGGACTCCGGCGCCCTGTGACACTCACTCGCCGCGGTAGCTGGCGCACATGTCCTTGGCTTCCTGTTTGGTGATCGAGAGCTGGCAAGCATTGAGCTTGGGCACCTTGAGTTCACACTTCGGCAGGATCAGGTTCGGATCGGGAGCAACCGAGCGGTTGGCGATCCACAGATAAACCCAGCAGAACGTGTTCTTGTAGTACTTGCGTGCCAGACGGCTGAGCGACTGCCCCTCAACAACCACTGCTGTAGCCTCCGACTCCCAGCCCGGATGGAGCGTGAGATCGCAACGACCTTCCTGCTTGGGCTGTGCAGGCTCTACCTTAGGTGCAGGAGCCTCTTGTACGCCACCGGAAACGATCGTATCGCGGTGAATAACCACGATCGTATCGCGATGGTAAACGACGAGCGTATCAACCACATGCGGACGTTTGCGGCGATTGGGGTGCGAATTGTAATATTTGTCCTCAAGCACCTCTTGCGACGATACATTCATCACGTGGTTCTTCTTCTTGGCAGCAATCTTCCAGCGGAGCAAGAGCTCAATGTCGTACATACCGTCGTTGCGCTTGTTGGCCTTATCGAAGTAACGGTTGTCAACATAATCGTTGAGGAACATGTTATACTGGAAGCGTGCACCGAGAGCGATCTGTCGCGATACGTTGAACTCAGCCGAAGCGCCGAGGGGCACGTAGCCGACAGTCTCGTACTTGTCATGCGCATGAGCGGTGTTGCCGTCACGCCCGTACTTCTTGGCATCGCCGTCCTCCTGAGAGTCGTGGAACGAGATGCTGTTCTTGTACATCGTGCCGCCTATACCTGCGAACACATTCAGTCCGAAGATATCTTTGACGGCACGCGGAAACCAAGCGTTGATCACATCGAAGGTGACATACACCTGGCCGCGGTGCATCATGCCCTTGTGGACAAGGTCACCGGCAGCTACAGCGAGTGCATTACCGTTCTCATTGGAGAAAGCCTCGTCCTTGGTGGTTCTAACCATAGGCATAGCAAAAGTGTAGCCCAAGCCGATACCCCACATAGGCGAGAAGTTGTACTCGAAGTTCAAACCGGCAGACGGATAACCGAAGTTATTGAAACGTTCGGTAGGATAATCACCGTTCCATACGTTTACACCGCCGTGGAAGATAAGCGAGAAGCCCGTGGTCTCCCAAGCCATGTTCTTGGTATCCTTGTACGGGTGAACGCCTAACTCAGGATCTGTTGTCGCTTTCTCCTGAGCCGTTGCCATAGCAACAGCACCGCACAATGCAGCAATAAGAAGTAAAGATTTTACGCGCATATACATTACTAATTAGTTTGCAAATTACATGTTAGGGCACAAAGCCCCGGTGCGAATGTCGCACAAATCAGGTACAAAGGTACAACAATTTTTTGAAATATGCAAGAAAAATCAAAAAAAAGTGACAAAATATGCAAAAAAAGTGCAAAGTGTTTGCATATTTGCATAAATTTTCGTAACTTTGTATTGAATTCAACTCACCACGACTAATCAATCACTACGAATATGAACATACTAGATGCTATGTATGCGCGTGCGAAGAGCAATCCGCAGCGCATTGTGTTGCCCGAGGGTGACGAGCCCCGTACGCTTGAGGCAGCAAACATTATTTTGGAGCAAGGTCTGGCCAAGCTCACACTGATCGGTAACCCCGACACCATCCGCAAGATGGCCGCGGAGAAAGGCTACCAGTTTATCGACCGCGCCACGCTGTTTGACCCGCAGACCGAGCCGAAGATGGCAGAGTACACCAATCTGCTGTACGAGCTGCGCAAGGCCAAAGGAATGACCGAAGAGGAGGCGAAACGGAAAGCCCAAGACCCGCTGTACCTCGGCTGCCTAATGATCAAAGCCGGCGATGCTGACGGCGAGCTGGCCGGAGCACGCGGCACGACAGCCGACACGATCCGTCCGGCGTTCCAGATTCTGAAAACCAAACCCGGCTGCAAGATCGTGTCCGGCGCGTTCCTGATGTTCACACCGGCCAAGCACCTAGGCGAGGACGGTTTCCTGCTGTTCGCCGACTGCGCCGTTAACCCGAACCCCACCGCTGAGGAACTTGCACAGATAGCCGTTTCGACGGCGGAGACCGCCCGCACCATTGCTGGCATCGAGCCGCGGGTAGCCATGCTCTCGTTCTCGACGAAAGGCTCGGCCAAGCACGAAAATGTGGATAAGGTGACCGCCGCATTGGCCATGGCACGCGAGCTGGCGCCGGATCTGCAGATTGACGGCGAGTTGCAAGCCGACGCCGCACTGATACCGAGCGTGGGCGAAAAGAAAGCCCCGGGCAGCAAGGTGGCAGGTCACGCCAACGTGCTGGTGTTCCCGGACCTGCAGGCTGGAAACATCGGATACAAGCTCGTGGAGCGTTTCTCCGGTGCGGATGCTGTAGGTCCTATCCTGCAAGGCATAGCTGCGCCGGTGAATGATCTGAGCCGTGGCTGCAAGGTGCAAGACATCGTGCAGATGGTGGTAATCACAGCCAATCAAGCGATGAAATAAGCCGCAGCCGGCATTGGCTGCTATAACACGAATCATTAATCTACAAAAAATATAACCATGAAAATCTTAGTATTGAATTGTGGTAGCTCGTCCATCAAGTATGCGTTGTACAACATGGACGACAAGAGTGTCATGACCTCCGGCGGCGCAGAGCGCGTAGGCCTGGACGGCGCGTTTGTGAAGGTGAAGCTCGCTAACGGCGAGAAGAAACAAATCATGCACGATATGCCCGAGCATACTGAGGGCGTGAAGTTCATCTTCAGCCTGCTCACCGACCCCGAGATAGGTGTGATCAAGAGCCTGAAAGAGATTGATGCCGTAGGTCACCGTATGGTGCATGGCGGCGAGAAGTTCGCCAAGTCCGTAGTAATCACGCCGGAGGTAATCAAGGCGTTTGAGGAAGTGAGCGATCTGGCACCGCTGCATAACCCCGCTAACCTCAAGGGCATACGTGCCGTTGAGGAGCTGATGCCGGGTCTGCCGCAGGTAGGTGTATTCGACACCGCTTTCCACCAAACTATGCCCCAATACAGCTACATGTACGCCTTGCCGTACGAGGTATATGAGAAGTATGCCGTTCGCCGCTACGGTTTCCACGGCACAAGTCACCGTTATGTGAGCGCACGTGTGTGCGAGTTCCTCGGTGTAGACTACAAGAAGCAGCGTATTATCACCTGCCACATCGGTAACGGCGGCTCGCTGGCAGCGGTTAAGGACGGCAAGTGCATGGACACGACGATGGGTCTGACACCGCTCGAAGGCATCATGATGGGTACGCGCAGCGGTGATGTGGATGGCGGCGCAGTGACGTTCCTGCAGAAGAAGCTCGGGCTCAGTCCCGACGAGATGTCCGACTTCTTGAATAAGAAGTCCGGCGTAGCCGGCGTATCAGGTGTAGGCTCGGATATGCGTGACCTGGAAGCAGCTGTAGCTGCCGGCAACAAACGTGCACAGCTCGCCACGGATATGTACAACTATAAGATCAAGAAGTACGTAGGCGCGTTCGCAGCCGCGATGGGCGGAGTGGATATTATCGTGTTCACCGCAGGCGTGGGTGAGAACCAAGCCTCGATGCGCGCAGCCGTTTGCCGCGACATGGAGTTCATGGGCGTGAAGGTCGATGAGGAGCTCAACGCCACTATCCGCGGCAAGGAAGCTGTCATATCCACACCGGACTCAAAAGTAAAAGTTGTAGTGATCCCGACCGACGAAGAGCTGATGATCGCCAGCGACACCGCAGCACTCGTTAAGTGACATGAGTAAGATAATCATCTACCAGTGTTTTCCGCGTTGGTTCACCAACTACGTAAGCGTGCGCGTACCCAATGGCGATAAAGCCATCAACGGTTGCGGCACGTTTGCGGGCATCAACACGAAGGCACTGAAGGGCATACAGGAGCTGGGCGCGACGCACGTATGGTACACGGGCGTGCTGCGCCACGCTACAGCCGAGCTGAACACCCCAAGCATCACCAAGGGCAAAGCCGGTAGTCCGTATGCGATCACGGATTACTACGACGTTGACCCCGACCTGGCCGTACATCCGGACAAACGTATGGCGGAGTTTGAGGCGCTTGTGGCCCGCACCCACAAGGCCGGGCTGAAGGTCATCATCGATTTTGTGCCCAACCATGTGTCGCGCGAGTATCACTCTGCGTGCCGCCCGAAGGGTGTCGATGATCTCGGGCAGAACGATCACAGCGAGTGGGCTTTCAGTCCGCTGAACAACTTCTACTACATCCCGGGCGAGGCGTTCAGTCCGTCGTTCGATACCGGCGGTTACCACGAGTACCCCGCCCGCGTGACCGGCAACGACTGCTTCACCGCGCACCCGTCGGTCAACGATTGGTACGAGACCGTCAAGCTGAACTACGGTGTCTATTACCGTGGCGGAGGCGAGAAGCAGTTCGATCCTATCCCCGACACGTGGAGAAAGATGTGCGAGATCCTACTGTTCTGGGCAGGCAAGGGCGTTGACGCTTTCCGCGTGGATATGGCACACATGGTTCCCGTGGAGTTCTTCGATTGGGCTATCCACCGCGTGCGGGCAGTGTTCCCGAACGTACAGTTCATAGCCGAGATTTACGAACCCGCAATCTATCACCGCTATATCGATGCAGGCTTCGATTACCTGTACGATAAGGTCGGCATGTACGACTACCTGCGCGGCGTGACGAGCAGAGATTACTCGGCTGACGGCATTACCTACCAGTGGCAAGCCGCCGGCGACATACTTGACCACATGCTGTACTTCCTCGAGAACCACGACGAGCAGCGTATAGCTTCAGGGTTCTTCTGCGGCAGTGGTCGCGCCGCCGAGCCTGCGATGATCGTTGCCGCCACACTGGGTACAAACCCCGTGATGATCTACAGCGGTCAGGAACTCGGCGAGAAAGGAATGGATGCTGAGGGATTCTCCGACATCGACGGACGGACGACGATCTTCGACTACTGGGGCGTACGCAGTATGCAGGCTTGGGCCAACGAAGGTAAGTTCGACGGTGCGGGTCTGGACGACGAGCAGCGCGAGCTCCGGGCATTCTACTGCAAATTGCTGCAGATAGCCAAATCAAGCCAGGCTATAGGCCAGGGTAAGATGTACGACCTCGAGTACGCACAGGGCGAAGGGTTCAACCGACACAAGCAGTACGCTTTCATCCGCAAGCACGGAAAGGAGACGCTCATGATCGTTGTCAACTTCGACGATCATGAGGTGGATGTGCCCGTGACTATCCCGACTGACGCGTTCATCTATCTGCAGATGGACGAGAAGATCAGTGTGCATGCCGAAGATCTGCTGACCGGTCAGATCCACGAGGGTCCGCTGATGGCGTCTGTGCCCTTCCGGATCAGTCTGCCCGCATGGACGGGAGCGATACTTAAACTGCATTAAATGGACAGAACAAGAGATTACCTCACGCTCGTTCGTTGGCAGAATCTGCTGATGACAGCTATCGTGCTATACGTAATGGAGAAGTGGGTGGTGACACCCCTTCTCCGTGCCGCGTACTTCGGTGAGCAGTTGCCGTGGTGGCTGCTGACGCTGCTGATCGTTGCCACGGTGCTCATCGCTGCCGGCGGGTACGTGATCAACGATTATTTCGACGTCAAGATCGACGCCATCAACCGTCCCGACCGGCTGATCGTCACCCGTTCGGTGAGCAAGCAGCAAGCCATGCGGCTGTTTCAGATCCTCACCGCGGCGGGTATAGTATGCGGCCTCGCGGTTTCGTGGATCCTGCGCAGCTGGGTGAGTGCGGTAATCTTCGTGTTCGTACCCGGACTGCTGTGGTTCTACTCGGCGTCGTACAAACGTCAGTTCTTGGTGGGCAACCTGATCATTGCCTTTGTGTCGGCTCTGAGTCCGTTGCTGATTGCCGTGGCGAACGTAGCATGGCTGCGACTGCACTACAGCAATGTGAACGGAATCAACGTGCTCGAGTATATCACTCTGCCACACGACATCTATCTGTGGGTCGGCGGCTTCGCAGGCTTCGCGTTCCTCGCTACGCTCATTCGCGAGATCATCAAGGACATGCAAGATCAGATGGGCGATCGCGAACTGGAGTGCCACTCGCTGCCGGTCGTGCTCGGTGAGCCTGTGACGAAGATCATCGTGACCTGTCTGCTGGCACTCATGGCCGGACTGATCGTATGGCTCGCGTGGTGGGTGATACCTTTCCCGCACGAGTGGAGTTCGCTGCACACACGGTATATCATCCTCGGGCTGCTCGTTCCGATCGCCTGTGTGCTATGGCTGCTGTGGTCGGCACGTATATCGTCGGACTACCGCACCGCACAGACGGTAATGAAGTTCGTAATGCTGATGGGAGTGCTGTACAGTTTCGTGATCAATCGTATGCTATGAACATCATATTAGGTTCACAATCCCCGAGGCGCAGAGAACTGCTGACCGGTCTGGATATACCCCATACGGAGGTCAGCATCGATGCCGATGAGTCGTACCCGGCCTATCTCATGGGCGGGGACATACCTAAATATATTTCGCGCGCGAAGGCGGAGGCGTACACGCGCACGCACACATTGGGTGATGACGATCTGCTCATCACCTCCGACACGATCGTCTGGCTCGACGGCCGCGTGCTGGGCAAACCTCGCGACGAACAGGACGCCCGGCAGATGCTCCGCAGCCTAAGCGGTAAGACTCATCAGGTATATACGGCAGTGACGTTCGCGAGAAATCAAAAATCCGATGTGCTGGTGGAGACTGAGGTCGATTGTTGCGACGTAACATTCGACGAACTCAGCGATGCCGATATCGATTACTACGTCAGCCGTTACCGTCCGCTGGATAAAGCCGGCGCATACGGCATACAAGAGTGGATCGGTTACATCGCCGTCAGCCGGATCAATGGCTCGTTCTTTACCGTCATGGGCTTCCCCACCCATCTGGTGCATCGATACGTGGAAAAGCTCACAAGAATCTAAGACTCGCAATGAGCCGGTATAAACAAAACAAAAGAGGTCGCATGACCTCTTTTATCGTGTTGCTCAACCAGGACTCGAACCCAGACAAACCCACAGTTGAGTTAATTTTCGTAACTTGCTGTAAATCAGCAATGATTTTGTTCAAAATTAGGATTTTGTGCGAGTTCTTGACACGATTTTGACACGTCTTAACTCGCTTTCAAGGTGCAAAATTACTACAAATTTTTGACATGACCAAATTTTTTGACCATAAACTTTAAATTAGGATTGCTTTTTTGAAAAATACCTCAAAACTGGTCAATCCGGAAGCGTCTCTTTACGGATTTCTGCCTCTGCATTCTTAGCTAACTTCTTGCGGATCCGCTGCTGTTTTTTCTCCTCCGGAGTCATATTGGTATAGACTTTCACTTCTGGTTGTTTCTCCACCATCGGCACGATCATGTTGAACTCAGGCATCGGTGGCAACTCTGAGATTGCTTCCGGATGAGCCTGTAAATACTTCAGCCGACTCTCCAGTTCTGCTACTCGACGCTTCAATTGCTCCAGCATAAAATCGTTGGTCTCGTTCAGTATCATGTATGCGCTCATCTGAGTTTCTTGCAACTTGATCAGCTTCTTCAGATACCCGTTCTCGGCATCCTTCTCGTTTTCCATATCTACGGGCGGGTGCGCGCGATTAAATAAGGAGTCAATCGTCACTCCAAAGAAATCCGCTATTCTCTCCAA
>DBYS01000009.1:0-128 GCA_002310195.1 Bacteroidales bacterium UBA1180 | reverse complement strand
GCACTAATTTTGCACCACAAAAGTACTAATAAATTCGCGAATATGCAAATAAATTATGCAATTTTAGTACTTTTTGATTGAAAATTTTAATTTTAACACATAAAAAACCTAACCACTATGAATTATTT
>DBYS01000004.1 GCA_002310195.1 Bacteroidales bacterium UBA1180 | reverse complement strand
GTTTAGCCGGAGTGCTGGCGATAGCCCTGAACTCCTGCAACGTGACACGGACAGTGACGACCAGCAGCAGCTACGTGCAACGCGGGGACACGACCGTACTGATCCAATCGAAAACGATTGAATCCTACGATGCCTCGAAGAGGCTATAAGTGCAAATATGCACTATTTTGACAAAAAAGTCCCGCATTGTTTGCAAATGTGGGATTTTTTTTGTAACTTTGCAGCAGAAAGGATGTTAGCACATGTCACGTCGCAACGGAGCACCACTGAAAGCCGATGAGTTGGGTACGGAGTCTATCCGCACCCTGCTGATGAAGTACGCGTTGCCGGGGATCATAGCAATGACCGCGACCTCACTGTACAACATGGTGGACTCGATCTTCATCGGTCACGGTTGCGGTCCGCTGGCGCTGTCGGGATTGACGGTTGCCAAGCCGTTTATGGACATCTGTGCGGCGTTCGGCACACTGGTAGGCGTAGGTGCAAGCACGCTCGTGGCTATCAAGCTCGGCGAGAAAGATTACAACACCGCCGGACGCATACTCGGCAACGTGATCCTGCTCAACGCTATCCTCGGTTCGCTGGTGATGGCCATAGGTCTGATATGGCTCGACCCGATCCTGTACGCTTTCGGTGCGAGCGAGGCGACGATAGCGTATGCGCGGGAGTACATGGAGATCATACTGATCGGCAATATCCTGACGCACATCTATTACGGACTGAACAGTATGCTCCGTTCGATGGGGCACCCGAAGACCTCGATGGTAGCAACGATCGTGGCGGTGTTCATCAACATCGTGCTTGACCCGATCTTCATCTTCGGCCTGGATATGGGTGTACGCGGCGCAGCTGTAGCTACTATCCTCTCGCAGGCAATAGCCGTAGTATGGCAAATGATGATCTTCATGAACCCGAAGGAGATCATTCATTTCCACCGGGGTATATGGCGTCTGGATGCAGTCATCACCAAGCGTGCACTGGCTATCGGTCTGTCGCCGTTCCTGATGAACATCGCGCACTGCTTCGTGATCATCATTCTGAACAATCAGTTCAAGCAGTACGGCGGCGATATGGCCCTGGCTTCGTACGGTGTGATCAACCGGTTCGTATTCGTGTTTGCAATGATCGTGATGGGTCTGAACCAAGGTATGCAGCCTATAGTGGGCTACAACTACGGAGCACGCCAGTACGAGCGTATGCTGCGTGCGTTCGAACTGACGGCTATATGCGCCACGATCGTGATGGGCTGCGTGTTCGTGCTCGGTGAGTTCGTGCCGCGATGGATGATCCTGCTGTTCACCCACGATGAGCTGCTGCTGGAGCAGACCATCCGTCCGATGCGTATTCTCGCCTCGTCGATGCTGCTTGTAGGCTTCCAGATGGTGGCAGGCAACTTCTTTACCTCGATAGGCATGGCCGGCAAATCGATCTTCCTGAGCCTGACCCGTCAGGTGCTGTTTCTCATCCCGCTGGCACTGCTTATGCCGCTGATGTTCGATGATCCGATACAGGGTGTATGGTGGAGCATACCTGCCAGCGACACGATCTCAGCCATCGTGGCGGCGATCATGATATACGTGCAAGTGGGACGGTTCAGAAAAGTGAATATTTGATAAATTTATCAAATATATTTGCAAATATCAAAAAAAATTCGTAACTTTGCAGGCAAGTTCGGAAAACTAACAACACACGATATGAAAGGAATCATTTTAGCAGGCGGCAGTGCCACACGTTTGTACCCGCTATCGAAAGCTATCAGCAAGCAGATCATGCCGGTGTATGACAAGCCGATGATCTATTATCCGCTATCGACGTTGATGATGGCAGGCATACGCGAAGTGCTGATCATCTCCACGCCTCGCGATCTGCCGATGTTCGAAGAGCTGCTGGGCGACGGCAAGCGTCTGGGCATGCGTCTGGAGTACAAGGTACAACTCGTGCCGAACGGCTTGGCACAGGCGTTCGTTCTGGGCAAGGAGTTTCTGGGTGGTGAACCCGGCTGCCTCATACTGGGCGACAATCTGTTCTACGGTCACGGTTTCCGCCGTATGCTGCGCGATGCTGTTTCGCAGGTGGAAAAGCGGGGCGGCGCATGCATCTTCGGCTACGAGGTGATGGATCCGCGTGCGTACGGCGTAGTAGAGTTCGACAGCAAGGGACATGTGCTCTCGCTCGAGGAGAAACCAGCCGAACCCAAATCGAACTACGCAGTGCCCGGACTGTACTTCTACGACGCTACCGTCACCGCTAAAGCTGCAGCTCTCAAGCCGTCGAAGCGCGGCGAGTATGAGATCACTGACCTTAACAAGACCTATCTGGAGGAAGGGACGCTGAGCGTCAAGCTCTTCTCGCGAGGCTTTGCATGGCTCGATACCGGCAACTGCGACAGCCTGATCGAGGCGGGTAACTTCATCGCTACCATCCAGAACCGCCAGGGGTTCTACGTCAGCTGCATCGAGGAGATCGCATGGCGTCAGGGCTGGATCAACAGCGAGCAGCTCCGTGCCCTCGGCGAAGAGATGGGCAAGACCTCGTACGGACAGTATCTGATCCGCTTGGCGGAGAGTAGATAGAACATTGAGTTGTTGAAGAGGATAGTAAGTTATATAGTTGTATTGCTGGCGGTGATCCTTACGGGTTGCCATAGGCGGCCGTTCAACCTGTTCACGGGCGGCGATAAGGACTCAACCGAGCTGCTGGACATCTATGCCCTCCAGCGCAAGTCCATCGAAGCGGAGAACGAGGTGATAGCAGTCATCAAAGCCGACAGCACGCACCGCTGGGCGCAGCATGAGTTCGGCTGGTGGTACCGGTATACACACAAGAGCGACGAGCATATTGATTACCCCAACCTCGCGCCGGGCAGGGACACGTGCTGCCTGATCCATGAGACGGTGTATGACCTCAACGGACGGTTCATCATCGATGCCATACGCGAGTTTGACCCGTCGGTAGGCGAACCGTTCAGTTACGAACTGATGTTGCGGGAGATGGTGGACGAAGATACGGTGATCATGCTCGTGCCGTGGAACTTCGCGTACGGAACCAACGGCAACGCATTCGTCCGCCCGTACACGAACATCCGCACAAGGCTGACCCGGCACAGCAGCCCGTATATCGACATTGAACTGACAGAAGAATAAAACTGAATTATGAATAGCAGACATTATACCATCATTATCGGCATGATCATGCTGCTGGCAGCAATGACCTCCTGCAATCAGAACAGCTACTCGGCCAAACGTGCGGCTGAGGACAAGTTGATTGAGGACTTCATGCAGCGGCAGAACATCCGCGTCATTTACGAGGAGCCCGAAGACGGATCGTGGGGCGAGAAGGATTATCTGAAAGTACCGGGTTACGACGATCTGTACTTCCATCTGGTGCGTACCGGCGACGACAGCTACACGGTCAAGCAGGGCGACAAGATCCTCGTTCGCTACACCCGTTATACCCTGGATGCTATAGCCGACACGGCCAGTTACATGACCACCGCCGAGCAGGCATACCCCACTCAGTTCGCTTACCTGACCGACTACACCACAGCACCGGTCGGATGGCATGTAGCGGTTGCGTACATGAAGCACTCCGGCGCAGCATGCAAGATCATCTGCCCGAGCAAGCAAGGCCTGGATGCCGAGAAGAGCTCCGTCACGCCCTACGGCTATGACATGCAAATACAAATACCAAGATATTAAAACACCATGTTAGTTAAAAGTATTTCCGGCATACGCGGCACTATAGGCGGTCGCGTAGGCGAGGGTCTGAATCCCGTAGATATCGTTCGCTTCACTGCCGCATACGCGACACAGCGCCGTAAGGCAATGCCCGGCAACAACACGATCATCGTCGGCCGCGATGCACGTATCAGCGGTCAGATGGTTGATATGCTGGTCAGCGCGACTCTGAGCGGCATGGGTTGCCATGTGGTGAACATCGGTCTGGCTACCACGCCTACCACCGAGCTTGCTGTCATTGGCGAGCAAGCTGCAGGAGGTATCATCCTCACCGCCAGCCACAACCCCATGCAATGGAACGCACTCAAGCTGCTGAACGAGCGCGGTGAGTTTCTGTCGGACGCCGAGGGCAAAGAGGTGCTCGCCATAGCGGAAAAAGAGGATTTCCTGTTTGCCGGGATCGACGGTCTGGGTGCTATCGAGCACAAGGATTACCTGCCCTACCATGTGCAGAACGTAATGAACCTCAAGCTCGTGGATGCAGAGGCTATACGCAAAGCGAACTTCACCGTAGCGATCGATTGCGTCAACTCCGTTGGCGGTCTGGCTATACCGGCAATGCTCGAAGCACTGGGTGTGAAGAACATTATCCGCCTGAACTGCACGCCTGACGGACACTTTGCCCATAACCCCGAACCGATCCCGCAGAACCTGACGCAGATCAGCGATCTGATGCGCGAAGGCAAGGCTGATCTCGGTATCGTTGTCGATCCGGATGTTGACCGCCTGGCACTCATCTGCGAGAACGGTGACATGTTCGGCGAGGAATATACGCTGGTCAGCGTAGCGGACTACGTGCTCCAGCACACTCCAGGTAACACCGTGAGCAACCTCTCGTCATCGCGCGCCCTGGCGGATGTGACCAAGCGCTACGGCGGCACGTACGAGGCTTCGGCCGTGGGTGAAGTGAATGTAACCACCCTGATGCGCAAGAACGGTGCCGTGATAGGCGGCGAGGGCAACGGCGGCGTGATCTATCCCGCCAGCCACTACGGCCGCGATGCATTGGTAGGCGTAGCGCTGTTCCTCAGCCATCTGGCACACAGCGGCATGAAGGTCAGTCAGCTCCGCCAGACCTACCCGAACTACTGCATATCGAAGAACAGGATCGACCTCACGCCGGATATCGATGTCGATGCGCTGCTCGAACGCATCAAACAAAAGTACGCCAACGAGCGCATCACAACCATCGACGGTGTGAAGATCGATTTTGCCGACGGATGGGTTCATCTGCGCAAGTCGAACACCGAACCGATCATACGCATCTACAGCGAAGCGGCTACCGTTGAGCAGGCCGATGCGCTGGCGCAACAGATCAAAGACGCTATAGCATGAACATCCTCATAACCAACGACGACGGCTGGGGAACGAAAGGGATCATCACGCTCACCCGCCTGATGCTGCCTTTCGGCAAGGTGTATGTGCTTGCCCCCGAAGGACCGCGTAGCGGTGCCGCAGCATGTATATCTGTGCAAAAACCGATGTACCTCACGCGCATCGACAATCCGGGCGAAGGCCTGGAGCAGGCGGAGGTGTACGTGACCAACGGCACACCGGCTGACTGCATCAAACTGGCGCTGAACACCTTGTTCGATGGCGATGACAGTAAGATCGATCTCGTCGTGTCAGGTATCAACCACGGCTCGAACGCCTCGATCAACGTCATCTACTCCGGCACGATAGGCGCATGCATGGTGGCTGCTGAGCACGGCATACCGGCTATAGGCTATTCGTACTGCGATCATGTGCCGGATATCGATCTCACGGAAGCAGAGAAGTACATACCCGAGATCACCCGTCATCTGCTGGAAGAGCCTATGCCGTACGGTATATGCTACAACGTCAATTTCCCCGTCGGTCCGATCGAAGGCATACAGTGGACCCGTCAGTGCCGCGCACATTGGGAGAAGGAGATGGAGCCGCACACCGACGACGATGGACGCACCTATTACACACTCGTGGGCACATTCGTCAACCATGAACCCGATGCCGAAGATACCGACGAGTACGCACTGGCGCACCACCGCATAAGCATCACACCTACCACCATCGACACGACGGCTTACCAGCTGCTATAAATCCATGAACGCAAGCAAATGGGATAACTTCTGGCTCGGGCTGCTGCTCGGACTCATCCTACCGGCACTGTTCTGCCTCGCCTACGCACATACGATAGGCTTGCACCACTTGTGGCAGGAAGGGATGTTCGAGATGCTCAAACCCGTGATCGGCCGCATGCTGCTGCTCAGTACGTTTGCGAACATGGCGGTGATGTTCCTGCTGTACGAACTCAATGTGTGGAAACTCGCCAAAGGGGTGCTGGTGGCAATCATCCCATACATGGCCGCAGCGATCATTCTGCTATAATTAACCATGGCAAAGTACTTCCTCATAGCCGGCGAAGCTTCGGGTGACATGCATGCCGCCCGACTGATCGATGCTATCCGTCAGCGTGACGCCGAGGCGTCGTTCAGCGGTTTGGGAGGAGATAAGATGCAAGCGGCCGGTTGCCGGCTGTACCAGCACTACAGCAAGATGGCGTACATGGGCTACGTGCAGGTGATTGCGCACATGGGCGATATACGCCGCAACATCCGCATAGCCGAACAAGCACTGCTCAGCGAGCAGCCGGATCATCTGATACTGATTGACTATCCGGGGTTCAACCTGCGCATGGCAGCGTTCAGCCGCAAGCATCTGCCCCGCACGCGCGTCACCTACTATATACCGCCTAAGATATGGGCGTGGAAACGCTGGCGCGTACACAAGATCGGCAAGTACTGCCATCACATACTCGGCATCTTTCCGTTCGAACCGGAATTCTACGCCAAGTACGGTTACAACTGTACGTATGTAGGCAATCCTACTGCGGAGGGCATAGCCGCGTACAAACGGTCAGTGCCAGCTGATCAGCCGTCGGCAAGCAGCCCGTATGTGGCACTGCTGCCCGGCAGCCGCAAGCATGAGATAGAGAACTGCCTGCCTAAGATGCTGGCCGGCACGATGCAAGCATTACAGAACTGCCCGAACGTGCAGCGCGTAGTGGTAACCACCGCCCCCGGCATCGAGCCGATGTTCTATCAGCAGTTCATGGCTGCCTACCCTACAGTCGAACTCAGCAGCGACACTTACGCCACTGTTCGTCATGCCCAAGCGGCAGTTGTCAACTCCGGTACGGCTACGCTGGAGACAGCCCTGCTCGGATGTCCGCAAGTAGCAGTCTATCACCTGGCGTTCGGCCATCTGCTGGCGTTCTTCCGGCCGGTGATGTTCCAGATTCCGCACTTCACGTTGGTGAACATCGTGGCGGACAGAGAGGTGATCAAAGAGCTGCTGGTGTACGAGTTTACCGTTGAATCCGTGCGCGATGAGCTCAGCCGTCTGCTCACCGATAGCGAACATGTCCGGCAGATACGAGAAGGCTACGCCGAGATCGAAAAGCGCCTGGGCAACTCATCTGCATCCGAGGCAGCCGCAGCAATTATATGTACCAACGATTAACCCGCTAAACCCTACAGATATGAAACACGTAAGCACCCTGCGCGTACTGCTTGTAGCGCTATGTATGATAGCCGCCGTATCGGCTAAAGCACAGAAGATCTATTCCACCGACCACGATTACCAGGCCGCTGTCAAGGTGTATGTGGTGGATCATGAGTATCAGGCCGATCTCTTGGTGTATCGCGAGAGCCACGACTATCAGGCCGAAGGCAACAAAGGCCGATGGTACTTTGTGTCGCATGACTATCAGGCCGATATCACGGTGTACTTCGTTGACCATGAGTACCAGGCTGATGTCAGGATATGCTTCGTAGAGCATGAGTACCAAGCCGGCTGGCGAAACAACGAGAAGAAACACTTGTTCTACGGAAAAAGAAAGTGACCCGTTAAGGTCACTTCTTTTTGTTTTGTACGCTATGTGTAGGCAGTGCTTACTGCATCCGTACGCCTATGGCGTTGTAGCGTGTGCCATCGGGCAGGATAATAATTAGCTGTCCGTCACGTATCATCTTCATACCTGTTGAACGGCAAGGATTATTCTCCAATGCAGAATGTACGTCGTCGCAGGTTACCTTCACTTGCAGGTTCTTGATTTCCCATGTCGAACTGTTGGCCGCATCGGCCGGCACATTGTACTTGAAGCCGAACACGGTGTTCTTACCCACTGCCGACAGCGGCACATCGACCGATGCTTTGACGAAGTTCCAGTTGGTGCCCGTCGGGTAGGTCGGGATAGTCAGTTGCGTCCACTCGGAGTCTTCAACCGAACTGAAGTTGTCCGTTACCCATAACGTCTGCTGTTCCGACATATTGTTGGCGTAGCCGATCGTATGCTCAAACGACAGACTGACCGAAGCGGCTTTTCTCAGATCGTACGTCGGAGTCAGCAGCCAATCTTCGCCACCTTTGTCCTGACAGGTAGCACCGTAGCTGCTCTGGTAACGCCAGTACCACTGGCCGCTAACGCTGATCGCGCGCATATCCCCCAAGCCGGAAGCACCCGTAGGCAGGTACGACGCATTGACCTCTTCACACTCGGCAGGTTCGGACGCTACCAGATTGATGCCCACCAGATACGGGTCATGATCGGAGTAGCGATGACCGGCATTGGCCGATGCATCAGCGCCACACGAGGTGGATATATGGAACAGTCCGGCACCTGTGATCTGCTTCGACATCGGATCGTTGGCAAACACGTGATCAATCAGTTCGCCTCCGCCGTAGCAATGCGAGTATGCCGACTGATTGTACTTGAGCAGCTGCTCCTCGTAGCCGGCGGTCATGATGATCTCCAGCGGCTCTTCGCCCACCTCGCAGTTGAAGTCACCCAACAGCAGCACATCCTTGTCAAGGGCATAGTTGCCTATGCCTTGCAGCAGCTGGTTGGCGTTGGTCACACGCTTGGCATTACCTTGATCATCCGAACTGTCTTTAGCCTTGAAGTGACTCATCGACACGGTTAACCGCTCCTGCGACTCCAGCTCTTCGAACACCTGAATACGCAGCACGTTTTTGTAGTACGCCGCAGTGGTGGCAGGTTCGTTCGGTCCGATAGGTTTTACTTTGTCCTTACGATAGATGAAGCCGGACTTGAGGTTATTGTCGTACTCTTCATCCCACTGCTCATCGATATTGTCGTCGATCGCTACGTAGGGCTTATCGTCCGTGCGGCGGTTGAGCGAGTCGGCCAGCTGCTTGAGGATGATCGGCTGTGCCTCCAGTTCGCAGAACGCATAGATATCGGCATTCGCCCAGAGCATAGCATCTACTATCTTGCGGGTCTTGGCATCAAACTCCTCAGGGGTGTAGTTACCGCGACCTGAATTGAGGTTGAAGTAGTAGTTCTGCAGGTTCTGCGCACATACTTTCAGTCGTCCGTTACCGATGTTCGGCAGCGCTACAGGCGGCGCACTGATCCCTCCGCACGTGCTGGATATCTGCAGGTTCTTGATCTCCCATGTTGCATAGTTGGAAGCGGTGCTGACATACCGGAAGCAGAACACCGTTTTTGCGCCTACATACGAACTGGGAACATTGATCGACACATTCACAAACTTCCAGTCGTTGTTGGTTGCGTACGGATCGATGGTCAGTTGCTTCCATGCCGAAGCAGCATAATTGTCCTTATAGTCATCCGTTACCCACAGCGTGAGTTCATTTGCCGGAGTACCGGCATACTTGTGGGTATGTGCGAACTGAATCGTCACTTCGTCTGCCCCTGTAAGGTTGAGTGCAGGCGTCAGCAGATGTCCCTCCACTCCGCCGGACTTGGTTGCCTTGGCGCACGAATACGATGCGTCCCATTTCCATATCGAACCGTCATCGGTCGTCATGTCGCCAAACCCGTCACTTAGAAACGTCAGCGTGACCGGTGTGCACGTATCGGCTTGCACGGTACCGAGCATGCATGCGCACGCCAGTACACCGATGATTACTAATCTCTTGCTCATACTATGGTAAGATTGTTACTTCAGGTAGTACGAAACGGTCGTTACGACGCGCACGTGCTTGATCCACGGCTGGTAGTTGTCGGACTCGATGGAGAACTGTCCCTGGTTGGCATGCTGTATGCTGCCGAGACGGCACTGGGCATCTTCGGCGAACTTCTGAGCCACTTGGCGGGCGTTCTGCGTAGCCTCCTGCACCATCTCGGGCTTGAGATCAGGCAGACCGTTGTATTGGAAATCGGTGTTCCACTCATAGGACTGAAGGATCACACCTTTCTTCAATAGTTCGCTCTGGCAACCGAGGTTAGCCTTCACGCGATCGATGTCGGGCGTGGAGATGATAAACGATGTGCGCAGCGTGTAGTGGAACTCCGGACGGGCACCGTAGTAGCTCGACCAGTTGTCGTCGATCGAGATGTTACCGCGAGCCAGTTCGCTCTCCTTGAACCCTTTGTCGAGGAAGAACGCCTTGGCGGTTTTTTCGATACGTGCCATGTCGTCGTACAATGCGCTGATATCATTGCCGCGCACGCAGAAGTCCAACGGCCATACAACGAAATCCGCCTGTACGTCACGTGTGCTCAGGCCTTTGACCGACACAACGCGATCCTTTGAGGCAATCTGATGAATGCCGCAGTACACAAACAGTCCTGCCAACGCCAGACCGATGGCCAGGATGATGGATGATAAGATGGGTTTATTCATAACTGTATCAATTTTATAACATTCGTCTTATTCCTGCCAGGTGATGGGTGTAGCCCTGACGCTCCGTGCTCAGTATGCCCCGCTCGTCAATGCGCTCGATCTTCACCCTGCCGGAGCAGTGGATCACCCGTTCGCTGTCCAGCAGCATACCTACATGCGTGATGCGCGTGTCGCCGGCACAATTGTGCGGCAGGGAACCCTCGCTGACCGGATCAGCATGATCGAAGAACACCAGATCGCCGGCCTTGGCCTGCTTGAGGTTCTTGACCTCTTCGCCGCACTTGATCTGCTGCGAGGCATTACGCGGCAGACTGACGCCGAACAGGCTCATCACCGTCTGGGTCATGCCCGAACAATCCATACCAAGCGCGTTCTTGCCGCCCCAGAGGTACGGGGTGTTCAGCATGAACCGCATGACCTGCATCAGTGCCGTATCGCTGAGCACCAGCGGCTCGGCAGCCACGGCAGCGCTGTCGATACGGAACGATACGCCCAGTACGCTGAACTGCCCGTCCTTGTATCCTGCCAGACGCGTACCCAGAGTCAGGGGGATGGTCTGTTGGTTGTTCTCACTCACGGCATAGGTCATTGGCAGTTTGACGCGCGCATGGCTGGCGGCTAACGCAGCGGTGTAGGCCGTGTACTCCTCGTCCGTCATCGGCGATATCATGATAGCATCCACAAATCCTTCCGCGCCGTCAGCCTCGTTGCGGATCTTGTACCACCTGGGCAAGGTCTCCGTGATGCGGCACACCTCGCCGAACAGCAACTGTGTCTCCTGCTCTGCACCTTCGCGCGGCTCGCTCCGTACGGGTACTACGCTGTGTAAAACGATTGCATACATAACTATCAGACTGTCGATTACCATACCTCGTTCGTATTGCCGTTGGGGTTATGCGGATAATCGATGGTGTAGTGCAATCCGCGGCTCTCCTTGCGCTCCAGAGCGTGGCGCGTGATGAGATACCCTACGTTGATCATGTTTCTGAGTTCGCAGATGTCCTTTGTCGGCTTCACGCGTTTGAACAGATCCTCGGTCTCCTCATATAGCAGATCGAGCCGTTCCCATGCACGGCGCAAGCGCAGATCGGAGCGAACTATACCCACATAGGTGGACATGATCTGTCCCACCTCTTTCATATCCTGCGATATCAACACCTGCTCCTCGTTCGACATCGTGCCTTCGTCATTCCAGTCGGGCACCTGCTCGTTGAAACCGTACTGCTCGATCATGTTCAGGCTGTGCTTGGCTGCCGCATCGGCATAGACCACGGCTTCGATGAGCGAGTTGCTGGCCAATCGGTTACCGCCGTGCAGACCCGTGCAGCTGCATTCGCCCACGGCATACAATCGGCGGATAGTGGACTGACCGTCGAGATCGACCTTGATGCCGCCGCACATGTAGTGCGCACACGGGGCAACGGGTATATAATCCTTGGTGATATCGATGCCTATACTTAGGCACTTGGCATAGATGTTCGGGAAGTGGTGCTTGGTCTGCTCGGCATCCTTGTGCGTGACATCGAGGCACACATGATCGATACCGTGGATCTTCATCTCATTGTCGATAGCGCGGGCCACTATATCCCGCGGAGCGAGCGACAGGCGGGCGTCGTACTTCTGCATGAACTCCTCGCCGTTAGGCAGCCGGAGTATACCTCCGTAACCTCGCATAGCCTCGGTTATCAGGTAGGCGGGATGGGTCTCGCTGGGGTTGTACAGCGCTGTAGGATGGAACTGCACAAACTCCATATCCTTGATCAGGCCTTTGGCCCGGTGCACCATAGCTATGCCGTCGCCAGTAGCGATGTTCGGGTTGGTGGTAGTGGCATATACGGCTCCCGTGCCGCCAGTAGCCATCAGTGTGATGCGGCTCAGGTAGGTGTCGATCTTGCCTGTTTCGGGATCGATGATATACGCTCCGTAGCACTCCTTGTCGGGCGTGCGGTGCGTGACGCGCATACCCAGGTGGTGCTGCGTGATGATCTCCACGGCAAAGTGGTTCTCCAGCACATCGATGAACGGGTTGTTGCGTACCGCGGCCATCAGTCCGCGCTGGATCTCCGCACCGGTATCATCGGCGTGGTGAAGGATACGGAACTCCGAGTGTCCGCCCTCGCGGTGCAGATCGTACTGTCCGTCGGCGTTCTTGTCGAAGTTCACGCCCCATTGCACCAGTTCCTGTATCTGTTCGGGTGCACGGCGCACTACCTGCTCCACGGCTGCCGGATCGCTGATCCAGTCGCCGGCTACCATTGTGTCGTGGATATGCTTGTCGAAATCATCGACCAGCAGGTTCGTCACCGATGCTATACCGCCTTGGGCCTTGGCAGTGTTCGCCTCGTCGAGCGTCGTCTTGCAGCACAGGGCGATCCTGTACTTCTGCGTACGTGCCACCTTCAGCGCGAAGCTCATACCGGCCACGCCGCCGCCGATGATCAGATAATCGTATTTGTGTGTCATCTCGTTTGTCTGTTCTCTTGGTAATACGAATAAAAAAAGGTAAGCCACCCTAAGGCTTACCCTTTGTCGGTTGTGTTGCTGTTAGTTAAGACTGGCCTCGTATGCCGCGGCATCCATCAGGCTGTCGAGCTCGCTCGGGTCTGACAGGCGAACGCGAATCATCCAACCTGCTCCGTACGGGTCGTTGTTCACCAGTTCGGGATGGTCCTCAAGTTCAGCGTTCAACTCCAACACCTCACCGCCGGCAGGCATGTTCAGGTCACTGACTGTCTTCACTGCCTCCACCGAGCCGAACACCTCGCCTTGAGCTACATGCTCGCCTACGGTCGGGACGTCCACGAAAACGATCTCGCCTAACTCCGACTGCGCATAATCGGTGATACCTACAAATGCCTCGTCACCCTCCACGCGAATCCACTCGTGCTCAGAGGTATAACGAACTGTATCGGGAAAATTCATATTGCTTGAATTTAATGGGTTATTCTACATTATTTATTGCTCACGCGCGTATATGCATCCGCGTATACGTACGCAAGCAACAAAATTTCAGTCTGTTCGTTGCGACTTACTTACCGGTGTTCGGTCCCGAAGGGATCTGGTCGCCGATAGTTGACATTGCGCAACGGAAGCCGAGCGTGCTCTTGCTCTTGTTAGCTTCGAGGTAACGGCGTGACGACGGGTGCAGCCAGTACACGCGGTCGTTCCACGAGCCGCCTTTGTACACGTGCGTTGTCTTGGTGATCTTCGGAGCGTAGATGTCGGTCGGGTCGATCTTCTTCTCTACGGCAGGAGCGCCGCCATCATCGCCACCGGCATCCTCTTCCTCGTCACCGCCTTCATCTTCGCCCTCATCGCCCTCTTCATCCTCGTCGCCTTCTTCCTCTTCGTCACCGCCTTCATCTTCGTCGCCGGCACCGTTACCTTCGGTGTTGGCGGCCAAGCCTTTCAAGAACAGTGCGCCGAGTGTATCGAGCGGATAGTCAGTCTGAATGAGCGATGCAAAATCGCCGTCGAGGTAATCACGCTTATCGTCCTCGCTGGTCCACTCTACATCGATGCCGCCCACAGGGTTGATCACGAACTCGCCCTGATCATCTTTTTTGGCGCGGCTGTAGATGTTACCACGGAAGGAGTTGTACTCCGTCACATCCTGGTAGGTGGTCTCACGATATACGTCCATCACCCACTCGTTGACGTTGCCGGCCATGTTGTACAGGCCGAAATCGTTCGGAGCAAAAGCGTCAACAGGATTGGTGATCACGTAGCCGTCGTTGAGCATACCCGATACACCCATCATGTCGCCCTTGCCGCGGATGAAGTTAGCCTGCATCATACCCATGTTGTTCTTACTCAAGTCACGGGGATGGTAGCCCGACCACGGATAAACCTTACCCTCGATGGTCAGACCGTCGGTACCTGCGATAGGTGCGAAGGCTGCAAACTCCCACTCTGCCTCGGTCGGCAGACGGTAACCGGTAACGAGTATTCCGTCGCTGCGGTCAACCTTACGGGCGTTGCCCCATGCGTCATGGAAACGTTTGCTGCGGCGCGAGGCGTCAGGATTGACGGGATTATAGTCGCGGCGAACAAGATACTTCTCGGTGTTGAAGATGAATTTGTCACGGATCCACTCGTAGGGAACGTGATACTCGATATTCACGTCCTCACCACGTGTTACTTCCACCTCTATAGGCTCGTAACCCGGGTTTTCGTTACGCCAGTCTTCCAGTTCGGTTTCGTCCAAAGCGCGGAGAATCTGGAAGTTCGGGAACTCTATAGCACCTGCATGCACCAGCGCCAACTCGTTCACACGGTCGGTACGCCACTGGCAGTACTGCATAGCCTGGTTCCAGTTGATACCTACTACGGGGTAGAAACTGAAGGCAGGGTGACGGAAGTAGTTCTCCACATACGGCTCGTTGTAAGCCAACTCGTCACGCCATACGAGCGTGTCGGGCAGCGCTTCCTGAACGAGCTTCGGTGCTGCATAGCCGAATACCATCTCCAGCCAGTGCATATACTCGCGCCAGTTGAGGTTAGTGATCTCATACTTGTCCATCCAGAATGAGCTGACGGTCACTGAACGGCGAGCATTGTCGCGCGGGGCCGTAACGAACTCATCGGTCTGACCAATGGCGAATGTTCCGCCCTGGATGGCTACCATGCCGATAGGATCAACATTGCCTACACCTTCCTTAGCCTCGAAATTGGTGGTTTTTTCATCATAATAGTTCCATCCCGTCGTGTTGGAGAACTGCGTGTTCAACTCACGCGACTTGCAGCCTACCAAGGCTAACAAAGCCACGCACACGACGAATACAGATTGCACTACTTTTTTCATATTGTTTCGGATATAATTATACCTTAAATTTTCCAATTTTTCATACCTGTCGGGGGTACTGCCGAGGGCTGTCCCCACGATTAAGCCTACAAAGATACAAAAAAATTCTAAATTGCACAAATTTTTTAACAAAAAAAAGTAAAAAATGTACGTTTTCTTGGCAAAATGCTATTTTTTACAACTATTTTTTACAAAATAATAGCAAAACACAAGAATTTTTCGTATCTTTGCATGCTGATTTCATCATGCCATGTATCCGACGGATCAATCTATACGTTTCGGCGGCCGGTTGATGGCGGCGAGAACGCCTCTGGTGATGGCTATCATCAATGCCACGCCCGACAGTTTTTTCGCTGCGAGCCGTGCCGGAGATGAGGCGGCTGTTCGTTCGGCTCTTCTCAGGGCTGTGAGCGAAGGCGCTGACATCATCGATATAGGTGCCTGTTCCACCCGTCCGGCCGTGCAGGCGAGCACCGGCGAGCTGGCGGACGAGCAGCATGAGTGGGCTCGGCTGAGTATGGCGCTGCGGGTAGCCCGGCAGACGGGTATATCGGTGCCGCTGTCGGTCGATACGTTCCGTCCGGCTGTGGCGCGGCGCGCGGTGGATGAGTACGGCGTGGCGATGATCAACGACGTGTCCGGCGGATCGGATGAGATGTTCGCCCTCGCAGCGCAGACGGGCGTGGCGTACGTGCTGATGTACAACCGCACGAATGATGAGCGCAAAACCGATCGGTTGCTGTCCGACGCCCTGGCGTTCTTCAGCCGGCAGACCGATGAGCTGCACCGGCGCGGCGTGAGCGACGTGATCATCGATCCGGGATTCGGGTTCGGCCAATCGGTGCAGGAGAGCCTCAGCCTGCTCGATAACCTCCGTGCGCTGCAGCATATAGGCTGTCCCGTGCTGGCAGGCATATCGCGCAAGCGGATGGCGTACGAGCCCGCGGGACTGACGCCCGAGACCTGCCTGAGTGAGACGCTACGGCTCGAACGCAAGGCATTGGAGCAAGACGCTGCCATCCTGCGCGTGCATGATGTAGCAGCAACCAAACAATTGATTAACAGCGAAAAGTAAAATAATATGTTTTTCGGATTCAAAGATCTGGTGGATATCCTGTTGGTAGCGTTGCTGCTGTTCGAGACCTACCGTTTGTTGCGGACGTCCGGCGCGGTGAACCTGTTCTGGGGTATATTGGCGTACGTGGGCCTGTGGTTCATCGTATCGTTCATTCTGCGCTTGGAGCTGACAGGTGCCATCTTCAACTTCATCGGCAGTGCCGGTGCCGTGGCGCTGGTGGTGATCTTCCAGGAGGAGATCCGCGGTATGTTCAGCCGCATTGGTTCGCGTATGAGCAATGCGCAGCAGATCGTACGGTTCCATCAGAACAAACAGGAGCAACCGCTGCTCACCGACGAGCAGATCCATCAGATCGTGCTCGCGTGCGGTCACATGGCTGAGAGCAAGGTAGGCGCGCTCATAGTGATTGCCGCCGAACAGGAGCTTGACGAGTACGAACAGACCGGCGAGACGATCAATGCCGACATCTCCGCGCGGATGATTGAGAACATCTTCTTCAAGAACACCCCGCTGCACGACGGCGCCGTGATCATCCGCAACGGCCGACTGCAATCGGCGGCATGTATCCTGCCCGTGTCGAAGAACAGGCGCATACCCAAGCATTACGGACTGCGTCACCGCGCGGCACTCGGTATGGCCGAGAAATCCGATGCGCTGTGCATCGTGGTCAGCGAGGAGACAGGACGGATCAGCATAGCTGAGGACAGCAAGATCGCTACCGTCAAACTCGAAGCCCTGGCCGAACAGTTGAAGAAGAAACACAAAGTCTGAATACTGACAACTGATTACTAAACATATATGAGTTACAAACGTACACTAATCACAGCGGCCTTGCCTTACGCCAACGGCCCTGTGCATATCGGACACCTTGCAGGCGTATATGTGCCTGCGGATATCTATGCGCGCTACATGCGATTGAAGGGGCAGGAGGTGCTGTTCGTATGCGGCAGCGATGAGCACGGTGTGCCCGTCACAATCCGCGCACGCAAGGAAGGGATCACCACCCAGCAGGTTGTTGACCGCTATCACCAACTGATCAAACGCTCGTTCGCCGATTTCGGCATCAGCTTCGACATCTACTCGCGCACCACTTCGGATATCCACCACAAGTTTGCGTCGGATTATTTCCGCAAGCTCTACGACGAGGGCAAGTTCGTGGAGCAGACCACCGAGCAGTTCTATGATCCCGAGACCGGGCACTTCCTTACCGACCGTAATATCCGCGGCGAGTGTCCGCACTGCCATAGCCTCGGCGCCTACGGCGACCAGTGCGAGAAGTGCGGTTCGACGCTCTCGCCCGAGGAGCTGATCAATCCTTATAATGCCGAGACCGGCAACCCGCTCGTGAAGAAGCCCACATCCCACTGGTATCTCCCATTGGATCAGTACCAGCAGTGGCTGGAGCAGTGGATACTCGAACAGCACAAAGAGTGGCGTCCGAACGTGTATGGGCAGTGCAAGTCCTGGCTCGACGGCGGTCTGCGTCCGCGTGCCGTGACCCGCGACCTGGATTGGGGCATACCCGTGCCCGTCGAGGGTGCTGAGGGCAAGGTACTGTACGTATGGTTCGATGCGCCTATCGGGTACATCTCGAACACCAAGGAGCTATGCGACGCACAGCCGGAGAAGTACGGCAACTGGGAGACCTGGTGGAAAGACCAGTCCACGCGGCTCATCCACTTCATCGGCAAGGACAACATCGTGTTCCACTGCATCGTGTTCCCCGCCATGCTCAAGGCCGACGGGTCGTATATCCTGCCGGACAATGTGCCGTCCAACGAGTTTCTGAACCTCGAGGGCGACAAGATCTCCACCTCGCGCAACTGGGCGGTGTGGCTCAACGAGTACCTCGACGATTTTCCCGGCAAGCAGGACGTGCTGCGCTATGTGCTCACCGCCAATGCGCCGGAAACGAAGGACAACGACTTCACCTGGTCGGACTTCCAGGCGCGGAACAACAATGAGCTCGTGGCTATCTACGGCAATTTCGTCAACCGCGCACTGGTGCTCACCGGCAAGTACTTCGGCGGCCGTGTGCCCGCACAGGGTGCCCTGACCGATTACGACCGGCAGACCGTCAATGAGTTCTGCAACGTCAAAGCCGAACTGGAGCGGCTGTTGAACGATTTCCGTTTCCGCGATGCACAGAAGGAGGCAATGAACCTCGCGCGCATCGGCAACAAGTACCTCGCCGATACCGAACCGTGGAAACTCGCCAAGACCGATCTCGACCGCACAGCCACTATCCTCAACCTCTCGCTGCAGATTGCCGCTAACCTCGCTATAGCCTTTGAGCCGTTCCTGCCGTTCTCGTCAGCCAAGCTCCGCACGATGTTAGGTCAGCAGTCGTTCAACTGGGAGGATCTCGGCCGCACCGATCTGCTGCCCGAGGGTCACGCGCTCGGCGAGGTCAGTCTGCTCTTTGAGAAGATCGACGACGCGCCTATCCAGGCGCAACTCGACCGCCTGGCACGCATCAAAGCCGAGAATGAAGCCGCAGCGCAGGCCGAGGCATTGAAGAACTGGCAGCCCGTGCCCGTCAAGGCGCCTACTACCATCAATGAGTTCGACAAGGCGGACATCCGCGTCGGGACAGTGCTGGAGTGCGGACCGGTGAAGAAGTCCGACCGCCTGCTGCAGTTCCGTATCGATGACGGCATGGGCGGGCGCACGATCCTCAGCGGCATAGCGCAGAGTTACCCCGATCCGTCGGTGCTCGTGGGCAAACAGGTGCTGTTCATCGCCAACTTCCCGCCGCGCAAGATGATGGGTATCGAGTCGCAGGGCATGATCCTCTCCGCCGTCAATGCCGACGGCAAGCTCGTGGTAACCACCGTCACCGCCCCCGTCCGCAACGGCGCCCAGGTAGGCTAGTTATACTATATATACATAGTATATATAGTGCGAGCATACATAATGCAAAAAAGAGGCTTTATCTTATGGTTATCCTGTGGTTATGTTGTGGATATCATATGGTAAGGTCTCGAATTTTCCCCGATGAATTCTCGAAATGCGGTGTAGTCGCCCAAGAGTGGCCGACAACTCTAAATAAAATAATAACAGAACATGATTGACTACGAAATACTGTCGGAGCGGCAGGAGAAAGTGCTACGGTACCTGGAGGCGCACGGCATACCGTTCACGACGTACAACCACCCCGAAGGCAAGACGATAGAGGAAGCCAAGCGGTGGTGGAAAGATGACGGGAGTGTACATTGCAAGAACATATTCATGCGCAACCACAAGGGCGATCAGCATTACCTGATCTGCTTCCCGTGCGACGATGATCTGGCGATCCATGACATCGAGCACTGGCTGAAAGATGTGCTGGTAAGTCAAGGCTTGCGTGCGCCGGGCAAGCTGTCGTTCGCCTCGCCGGAGAGGATGGCGCGTTACCTGGGTCTGGAGCCGGGCAGCGTCAGTCCGTTCGGATTGATCAACGACGCGGAGCACCATGTGATCCTGTTCCTCGACAGCCGGCTGAAGGATGCCGAAAGTCTGAGTTTTCACCCTAACGACTGCCGCGGCACGGTAGTGATCAGCCAGGAGGCGTTCCAGCGTTACCTGGCGGATGTGGGAAACAAAGTGGAGTATATATGCACAACGAGCAGATAAAACGCATACTGAACATCGTACTGATCGTGGCCGCGTACGGCTACCTCGGTTACAAGATCGTGACGTACGACAATTATGCCGGTCTGCTGGCTCAGTTCAACGAGGCCGAGTGGTGGCAGTGGCTGTGTATGGCAGGCTGCGTGCTGCTGTTTCCCGTCAACCGCTGGGCGGAGGCGTGGAAGTGGCAGTACCTGATGCGTAACATCGAGCCGATGAGTATCCGCGAGGCGCAACGGCAAGTGTATTACGGCACTATAGCGGGGTTCGTAACGCCGTACAAGATTGGCGAGTACCCGGGTCGTGCGCTGCTGTTCGACCGCACGGGCGATCACTGGCTGACGGCCACCTGTCTGGGGTTGATAGGCGGTTATGCGATGACGATGGTGATCGTAGTATGCGGATTGCCGGCGGCTATCGGCTGGTTGACGACTGATCAGTCGCTATGGTGGAGCATCATCCCCGTGCTGGCCGGTGCAGTGGTGGCAGTGGTTGCCCTGCCGGCACTGATGCGCAAGCTGCAGCACAGGCAGTGGAAGAGCGAGCAGTCGCGCATGCTGATCGACAACATGGCGGCACTGACGATACGCGATGTGGCCGTGCTGACATGGATGTCGCTGGTGCGATACAGTGTGTTCATCGTGCAACTGCTGCTGACGCTGCTTTTCTGCGGCGTGATGCTCGATCCGCTGACGATGGCCAAGACGATGACGCTGTACTGGCTGCTGATAACCGTGACGCCAAACATCCCCGCGGCAGAGCTGGCCGTACGCGGCGCATGGGCAATCGTACTGTTTGAGCCGTTCGGCGCGGATGTGACGGCAAGCGCCGTGATAGCGATGGTGCTGCTGTGGACAACCAATACGATCCTGCCGCTGATAGTAGGAAGCGTGGTCAGCAAACGGCGCAGAAAGTAAATAAGCAGAAAAAATGACTTTTCTGTCGCGAAAATTTGCAAAAGTCAAAAATTTTGCTTAACTTTGTAGCCCCAAACGGAGAATTGGCGACTAATCTAATATCAACATACGTATGAATCTTACATTCCAAATCAATTATCGCACGATGTACGGGCAGGAGCTCTGCATCGTGGAGACCGGTTCGCAAGTTGGCGGCTGGACGGAGCAGAACCCCCTGGAGCTGACCTGCCAGGGCGAAGACTTCTGGACCACGACCGTGAAGCTGGACACGACCGGAACGATCATCTACAAGTACGCTATCCGTCTGCAGGAGGGCGGTTACATCTACGAGTCGGGGCTGGACCGCAAGCTGACTATCCGCGCCACGGACAAGAAAGTGGTGATGCACGACTTCTGGCAGGCAGTGGATTATGAAAAAGCGTTCTACACCACGGCGTTCCTCAAATCGCTGTTCGCCCGTCACACCGCAGTGAAAGAGAAGAAAGCCGCCAAGGCAAACGTGACGTTCACGATTGATCTGCCGCAGATACTGCCGTCGCAGGGCGTAGGAATCATCGGCGGGATCAAGCAGCTCGGCAACTGGGACACCGCTAAGTACGTGCCGATGAGCGATGCGGATTTCCCGATCTGGAAAGCGGATATCGAGGTCAACGGCGTAGATGCGTTCGAGTACAAGTACGTGCTCTACGATCTGGCTACGGGGAACATCGCCGACATCGAGTGGGGCGAGAACCGTCATGCATGGGGCTTGCCGGAAAAAGGTTCGCGTCTGCGCGTGAACGACCGTTCGTTCCGCCGCACGCTGCCGCGGTTCCGCGGAGCAGGCGTGGCTGTGCCGGTGTTCAGCCTGCGGACCGAGGACGGGTTCGGTATAGGTGAGTTCCAGGACCTGAAGAAGCTTGCCGACTGGGCAGCCCTGACCGGACAGAAGATGATCCAGACATTGCCGATCAACGATACGACCCTGACGCACACTAACAGAGACTCATATCCTTACAACGCCGTATCGGTGTTTGCATTGCACCCTATATACATTAATATAGAGAAGATGGGTCGCCTGACGCCTGCGCTGAAGAAGAAATATGAGGCCACGAAGAAGGAGTTCAACCAGAAGACGATAGCCGACTACCAGTGCGTATATGACGAGAAGATGAAGTACTTCGAGGCACTATACAAGACCGACTGCGATGCATGCTTTGCCAGCGAGGAGTTCAAGGCGTTCTTCGAGAAGAACAAAGGCTGGCTGGAGCCGTACGCAAAGTTCCTGGCCAAGCGCGACAAGAAGCAGACGGGGTTCTACTACTACCTGCAGTTCCATGCCGACAAGCAGCTGAGCGACGCTGTGGCTTATGCGCACTCGATAGGCGTAGCAATGAAGGGCGATATACCTATCGGTATCAGTCCGGACTCGGTAGATGCAGCCGTTGAGCCTAACCTGTTCAACCTCGACGCTTCGGCCGGTGCACCGCCCGACGATTTCTCGATCAGCGGACAGAACTGGGGCTTCCCGACCTACAACTGGGACGAGATGGCCAAGGACGGCTACGACTGGTGGCGCCGCCGCTTCACAAAGATGCAGGATTACTTCGACGCTTACCGTATCGACCATATACTCGGGTTCTTCCGTATATGGCAGATGCGCAAGACCGATGTGTGGGGACTCTGCGGACACTTCTCGCCGGCTATGCCGTACTCGCCGCAAGACCTGTGGAACATGGGCGTGTGCCTGGATATCGACCGCATGACCAAGCCGTATATACGCGGTAACTTCCTCGGCGAAGTGTTCGGCTATGACACCGAGACCGCCAAGCAGCGGTTCCTGAACACGAACGACGATTACATCTACTGGTTCAAGGACGAGTTCGACACCCAGATGAAGGTGCAGGACTACTTCGACGCCGTACTGGTGGACGATGATACGCTCCACAACGCCGGGTTCATGAACCGCGACCAGGCGATCAATCTGCGCGAGGGACTGCTGTACCTGCACTGCGAAGTGCTGTTCGTTCGCGACCAGAAGAACCCCGACCTGCTCCATCCGCGCATCAGCATCTACCAGAGCCACTCGTACAACGAGCTCTACGACGATCAGAAGCGCATACTGATGAAGATCTACAACGATTACTTCTTCCGCCGTCATACGGAGTTCTGGCGTCAGAGCGCTATGCGCAAGCTGCCGACGCTGATCAACTCCACGGGTATGCTCTGCTGCGGCGAGGATCTGGGTATGGTGCCGGACTGCGTACCGCAAGTGATGCACGAGCTGCAGATCCTGAGTCTGGAGATCCAGCGTATGCCTAAAGACCCGAAGCGCCTGTTCGCTCACCCGGCCGATGCGCCGTACCTGAGCGTTTGCACTACGGGCACGCACGACACGAACCCGTTGCGCGCATGGTGGGAAGAGGATCGCGACGTGACGCAGAAGTTCTACAACGACCAGATGGGCTGGTGGGGCGAAGCACCGCAAGTGATGAGTCCGGAGATAGCCGACTTCATCGTGATGCAGCACATGTACAGCCCGGCGATGTGGGTGATCCTGCCGCTGCAAGACTGGCTGGCAGTGGATGGCGATGTGCGTCTGCCCGATGCCAACGGCGAACGAATCAACGTGCCGGCTAACCCGAGGCACTTCTGGAACTACCGCATGCACCTCACCATCGAGGAACTGCTGAAGAAAGATGAGTTCAACGAACATATACGTCACCTGACGAGCGTTCGCTAACTCACTGACACATACAATCATACCCGCAGATGACACGTCTGCGGGGGTTTGTATGCCCGTTTTGTCACATAATGTGTGCGAAAAAGGGTATGAAAATCAACTTTTTTGAAAAAAATGCACAAAATATTTGCATAAATCAGAAAATTATCGTACCTTTGCAACCCGTTTTTCGCGTAAAGTGACTAAAAGTATTACGAGTTAATAACATACCCGACTATTTCGGGCCAAAACAAGCAAAACAATGAAACGTACATTTCAACCCTCGCAACGCAAGCGTCGCAACAAACACGGCTTCCTTGAGAGAATGGCTACCGCTAACGGCCGCCGCGTATTAGCTGCCCGCCGTGCTAAAGGCAGAAAGAAACTGACCGTAGCCGACGAAGGTCGCCACAAGAAGTAAACAGCAATCAGCTGTATCAATTCAGTTGATGGTGTAAACAAACGAAGATAATCAGGGAAAAGAGTTTGCGCTCTTTTCCCGATTTTCGGTTAAAATAACAGGATTATGGAATCGACCCGACAACATAAGATCGCCCGGCTCATACAGAAAGACCTGAGCGACATCTTCCTGCGTTATGCCAAGAGCATCGGCAACGTGCTGATCTCCGTAAGCGAGGTGCGCGTGTCGCCCGACCTGAGCGTGGCAAACGTGTATCTGAGCATCTTCCCCGACCAGCGCGAGCAGGAACTGATGAAACGGATCACCGACGAGACCGGTGCCTTCCGCGGACAGCTCGGCACGCTCGAGCGTCATCAGCTCAGGATCATACCCGAGCTGCGGTTCTTTGCCGATGAGACGATACAACGCATGGAGCATATCGATGAATTATTGAAACATTAACCGATGCGTATCGAGCCGCACATAGCATGGCGATACCTGGTGGCGAAGAAACGTCAGAACGCCATCAATATCATATCAGGCATATCGTGTCTGGCTGTGGCAGTAGTCACGGCGGCTATGATCTGTGTGCTGAGCGTGATGAACGGTTTTGGCGAAGCGGTCGAGGCGATGTTCTCGCAGCTGGATGCCGAACTGCGCATCACTCCCGCCGAGGGCAAAGAGATATTGCTGGACGACGAGCGGATCCTCACGCTGTACGACATGCCGGACATAGCGATCATTGCGCCTACAATCGAGGAGACCGCCCTGATCGAGTTCCACGGACGGCAAGTGCCCGCGCTGCTCAAAGGTGTGGACACGACCTATCAGCAGCTCACGGCTATCGACAGCATCATCATCGACGGCAACTATGCCGTGTGGGACGGTGCGTTCGAAAGGTGCGTGATGGGCGTAGGACTGGCGAACACGATCGGGATCAGTGCGCACTTTATCTCACCAGTACACATATACGCGCCCAAGCGCCACGAACGGGTGAACATGCTCCGGCCGGACGAGAACTTCAACACCAAGGGGATCTTCATCGCCGGCGTATTTGCCGTGAATCAGACGCAGTACGACGATACGTACATGATCATCTCCCTGCCTCTGGCACAACAGCTGTTTGACTACGATTACACCCAAGCCACCGCCATCGAGCTGCGGCTGCGCGACGGAGCTTCGCTGCGCAAGGTGCAGAAGCAGATCCGCGCCGCGCTGGGCTCGGACTTTGTGGTGCTCAACCGCTACGAGCAACAGGCGGACTTCTACCGCATACAGATGATCGAGAAGTGGCTGACAGCCCTGCTGCTGGTGTTCATACTACTGATCGCCAGCTTCAATATCATCAGTTCGCTGTCGATGCTCATCCTGGACAAGAGCGAGGATATACGTCTGCTCAGCACGCTGGGTGCCGACGAGCCGATGATACGTAGGATCTTCCTGTACGAGGGTTGGCTGATCAGTGCTTTCGGTGCGCTGATCGGTACGGTGACAGGCGTTGTGCTGTGCGCCGTGCAGCAGCACTTCGGTGTGATCAAGCTCGGCAACGGTACGAACTACGTCCTGTCAGCCTACCCCGTAAGCATCCAACTGCCGGACGTGCTGATTGTGCTGGCGGTAGTGCTGGCACTCGGCGCACTGGCTGCATGGATTCCGGCAAAGAAAGTTAAGTGTTGAGAGTTTAGCGCCCTACGGGCTGTTTAGAGAGTATATGAGATTTAAATTCCCATTCATAGTACTGGCTATCACGCTGCTCGTCACAGGTATGACGGGTTGCTATCCTCCGTCCAAACCCATTACCTACCAGACGCTCGACACGCTGCTTACTTCCGGACAACTGGAGTATTACGGCGCGTTCTATGAGGCGGAGGGTGTGCCCTACGATGTGATCTGTCTGGATCTGTACTCCAAGGGTCTCGGACTGAACGAGGAGGGGATGATGGAAGGTGTAGGCACCAACCTGTATATAGGCGACATCTTCATCTCCACCGCCACACCGTCAGCCGAAAAAGCCTCATCGCTGCTGATCGACGATACCTACGAGAGCGACTCGGTGGCCGAGTTGTCGCACTTCCTGCGCGGACTGGATTACGACGGCAACTACGGCGGCAGCTACGTGCTGCTGATGGGCGAGAGCGGATACAAGGTGTACCCGATCACCGAAGGTGAGATGACCGTCACGTACATCGGCGACACGCTGGTGCTCGACGGTATAGCTTCGCTCAAGGGATTGCGTCAGCCCTACCCGTTCCACTATCGGGATATATTACCAGTTATACGCCGCGAACGATGAACCACGAACGAGAGTACCATACCTACCTCAAGCTGGAGAAAGGTCTGTCGGAGAACTCCGTACTGGCGTACGAGCAGGATCTGGACAAGCTCCGTGCGTTCTGCGAGGCGAACAATATCGACATCGCTCACGCCACGCCCGACGATCTGCACCGGTTTGTGCAGGAGGTTCTCGGCAGCGTGGAGAACGCGCGTTCGCAGGCAAGGATACTGTCGGGCATACACAGTTTCTACCGTTTTCTCGTCTATCACAACTATATCGACCAAGACCCTTCGGAGCTGCTGGAGATGCCCAAGCGTGATCAGCATCTGCCGGAGGTTCTGACTCTGGAGGAGATCGACCGGATGATTGCCGCTATCGATCTGTCGGCCCCCGAAGGTCACCGCAACCGCGCGATCATCGAGATGCTTTACGGTTCGGGGTTGCGTGTATCTGAACTGACTACGCTCCGCTTGAGCCGGATCTATCTGAGCGAAGGGTACATGCTCATCGAGGGCAAGGGCAGCAAACAACGATTGGTACCGATCTCGCCCGTAGCGATCGAATGGTTCCGCTACTGGCTGGAAGACCGTTCGCAGCTGGACATCAAACCGGATTATGTCGATTATGCGTTCCTCAACCGCTACGGACGCGGACTGACACGTGCGATGATCTTCACCATAGTCAAGCGTCTGGCTGCCGAAGCCGGCATACGCAAGACCATCTCTCCGCATACGCTCCGTCACTCGTTTGCCACCCATCTGCTGCAGAACGGAGCCGATCTGCGACTCATACAACAGATGCTCGGGCATGAGAGCATTACCACCACGGAGATCTACACCCACCTCGATATACAAGACCTCAGGCAGGCCGTACTCAAGTACCACCCGGCGAATCGATAGTTTAGTGTTTAGCGCCCTCCGGGCTGTTTAGAGTTGAGAGTTTTCCGATACATAGTGCTATTGAGTTTTTGTTTCCTTCTCCTTGTTCCCGGAGTACAGGCTGCAGAGACGATCATCATCGGCGAGGTGTACAACGCTTCGACAGGCGAACCTATCCCTGCGGCGAACATCGTTCTGCGCGGTACGAAGGTCGGCACGGCGACTAACGACGAAGGATTGTTCATGATCCGCACCGATCTGCAGGAGAAACGTACGCTCGTGATCTCGGCTATCGGTTACCGCAAGCAGCGATTCGAGATCATGCCGGGCATGCAGTCGGGAATAGACGTGGCGCTGGAGGAGAAGGCTGAAGGGCTGCGGGAGATCCAGGTTATGCCTGATGACAACGAAGCCATCGGGATCATCGATCTGGTGCGTAAGAACAGCCAGCAGAACGACCGCCAGTTCGGCGGACAGTACACCGATCGCTACGAGGAGCACAAACAGCTGTACCTGTCCGATATCCGCGCCAAGCACCTCGAGCGGTTCCTGTGGAAGAGCCTGAAGGACGGGATCATCAGCCGCGAGGACAGTTCGATGTTCCTGCCGCTATACATTTCTGCGGGCAACACGCAGCTCAACAACGGCTACCTGTCAGCGCTCACGCAGCAACAGACGCGCTGCATCTTTACCGAGACCGATTATGAGGCACTCCTGTCGCTCACGGGCAGTTATGCCGACTTCTACCGCAACAACGTATCGTTCTGCGGCACGGCGTTCGTCAGTCCGCTGGCCAAATCCGCCACGGTGTATTACGACTACTTCCTGGCCGACAGCATAGCGGCAACCGACAGTCTGAACGCCAAGCGTTATCTGCTTCACTACCGCACGAAGAACGGCTATTACCCGACCTTCAACGGCGAGATGGAAGTGGATTCCGGTACGTGGGCAGTACGCCGCATCGAGGCACGTGTGCCGCGTGAGGTGAACCTGAACTATCTACATGCCTTGCATATCGAGCAGCTGTTCGATGAGCAAAACATCCTCCAGTCCGAGCGTCTGACTCTCGCTATGGATTTTGCAATCAAAGCGGACTCTTCGCACGTGTTCCCGAGCATGGTTGTGGAGCGCGGCTTGACATATGTGGCCACCGATGCTGTCAATACGCCGTCGATCAGCCATGTGGCCGACTCCAGCGCAGTGGAAGCGATGAGCAAGCTCGAGGATATGCCTATCGTGAAGATCATCAAGTGGGGACTGACCATCGCCACCACCGGATACATACCCATAGGCGGACCAATCGATATAGGCAAAGCCACCGACATCTTCCACTACAACAAGCAGCACGGCCTGTACTTCGCCCTGCCGCTACATACGAACGAAAAACTCTGGAAGAACGTCAGTCTCGATGCCTACTTCGGCTACGGCTGGGGAGACAAAGCATTCAAAGGCATGGGACAGATAGCCGTGATGATGCCTACCGAGCGCCGGCACTGGCTGCAGCTGCGCTACGAGGACAACTACGTCTATTCGGAGACCTCGGTGTTCGACAAGCTCCCGCGCGAGAACGGCTTCGGTACCAACGAGATGGATCTGACTACGGGTCTGTTCGACGGTCTGCCGTTCACCAATCCCACCGCCAAGCACACCGCTATCCGCAAGCGGGCGTTCCTCATGAACTATGAGAGCGACTGGCAGGAAGGCGTGGAGACGATGCTCAGCCTGAATGTCGGGCGGTTCGACCCGTCGTACGTCAACCCACGTGACCTGCGCACGAACGCCATCATTCCCGATCCGCCGTACCCGTTTGACCCGTTCCGCTTCTGCAGCCTGACGGGTATAGTTCGATTGAGCTGGCATGAGCGTGTAGCGGATTTTGGGGCACATCGTATTCACCTCTACGGCAATATGCCTACGCTGTTCCTCGGTGCGGAGATCGGCAGTTACAACTACGTGGGCAGCTCGCAGGCAACGAACTATCACCTCTACGCCAAGCTTCATGCCACCGTGCGTCACCAAGTATCGTTCCCCGTAGGCGGACGCCTGACGTACGTAGCCTCAGCAGGTATAGTGATCGGTAAAGTGCCATACCCGCTGCTGGAGATCATGGACGGCAACCAATCATATATGTACGACTCCTACCGTTTCACACTCATGAACAGCCATCAGTACGCTACCGACAAGTTCCTTACCCTGCATGCTGACTGGAACGGTATGGGCGTGCTGTTCAATCTCATACCGGGCGTGCGGTTCCTGCATCTACGCGAGCTCGTAGAAGTCAAGATCGCTTATGGCGGATTGGGCAAAGGGCACATGTTCACCGAGGGTATGCAACCGCTCACTATTCCCTACGTCGAAGCCGGCGTGGGTATAGGCAATATCCTTCGCCTGATTGATGTGTACGCCATCTGGCGTCTCACACACCGTGATGACCCGACCACCCCGCTCTGGGGTATCCGCGGGCGAATCAGTCTGGGAATGTAACAGATTTTCGGCATGTGCCGAGGAACGGACAGAATCCGCTGCACTTGCCCTCATCACATGGCGGGAACTCCGTAGTGGTCAGAATCTCGCGCATCTTTTCCCGTAGCGCTTTCAGAAACGACTCTTGTATGTCGCGGTAGTTCTTTATCGATTGTTTGCCAACGCTCACTGTGGTGGACAATCCGGTCAGTTTGCGGCTGCAGAAGAACAGGTTCGGCTCGATCGGCAAGGGTTTGTCCGACTCGTCATTCGCCATCACTGCATGGCTGTACATCAGAGTCTGGCGCACGTAGCTCTTGTCCGGATTGGTCATCAGGTCTTCCTCTTTGACCGAAAGTTTCCCCGAATTGTATCCGCCGGATTTGTAATCCACCACGCGCAATGTCTCTTCGCCTGCAGGGCCGTAGATATCCAATCGGTCGATTATGCCGCCTGTTTGCACCGTGCCTACCCCCTCAACATCCACTCGGAAGTACCTCGGCGCCTCCAGCAGACAGATCTGCAATCCTGCAGCTGCATCCTGCTTGTCACGCTCCAGGATATTACGAACGAAACTGATGATCACCTCGTTGTCGCTCCTGTGCATCTCCGGCAGATAATGATCCGGTACCGGCTCGTTGTCAGTTAGGTCACCGGATTTGTGCTTGTCCACCCACTTCTTATTCATAGCCTTATAGGCCATCTGCAGCGCTTCAGCCAAATGATTGTCATCGCTGATTCCCTCAATCCGGTCGGATGTGACGGTTATTGTATGCTTGTTGTCGCACCCGAGATGCGTCCTGTACAGATGCTCCATCGCAGCATGTACGAATGATCCCAATTCAGCCGGCGTGAACACAGCGTCCTCCTTATCTTCCTCCCGCAAACCTTGTATATATTCCAAGCAGAACTTGCGCGGACATTCGATATAGGTGTTCAGTGCACTGGGCGACAAACGATAAGGGTAGTCGGTCCCTATACGCCGCAACACACCGTCGGGTCCTTCCTCCAGCAGCGATTGCAGCGAGATACCTGATGTGCCCAACCGCGCATCATCCATCTCCGGCACGATGCTCGGTTCGCGTAGCGCCAGCTTGTCCACCTTGAACTCTGGTGACACAAGAATCTGCATGACGAACCGCGACATACCTTTGCTGTTCTCTGCGCCATCGGTGGTGGTGTAGAGCAAGGTGGAGTGACCGGCACGACTGAGCAGGCGGAAGAAGTTGTAGGCATAGATCGTAGCTTTCTCGTCGGGCGTCTGCATCGAGTACGTTTTGCGCAGGTAGTACGGGATAAAACTGTTGTCGGTCTGGTGCTGCGGGATGACGCCTTCCTCTACATTGAGAATGAGCAGCTTGTCGAAATCCATCATACGGGTCTCAAGCACACCCATGACCTGAATATCCGTGATCGGTTCGCCGTGGAAAGGCATTGTCACCGTTTCCATCGCGCGGCGCATGAGCAGCCTTAGCAATCGCAACGTGATCGGCACATCGCCCAGACCGTTGGTGATCAGCAACCGCATCTGGTTGACGATCTTGCGCACCTGGTACTCCGACTCGATCACAAGCAGATCCTTCCAGTTGAGCGACTGATCCTGATCGCCCTGTTCATCGTACTGTTCTTCATCCTGTTTGTCGGGCAGAATAGCCGCGAGTAGCTCATCGATCACTGCGGACGTAACCACCTGATCGGTATCTCCGCGAGCCTTGTCGTACAGCCATCCTAACACGCGCGCAAAGATCTGCGTGTTGCGCAACGGAAAACCTTTGGTTATATTCACCTGCTCAGACTCCGTCTGTCCGGGTAGCGTGATGGCGGGAATAGTGTAGATCACCGACTCGAGCATCGACTCATCGCCTATCACTACGCCCACTTTCTGTCCGTGGGCAGTATAGTTCGCTTGCAGCCAGCTATGTACGTATTGCGCTTGCGCTTCGCGGGACGAACAGGCCAGTACGGTCACCTGCTTCGGCTCTTCCGTTCGGCTGGCAACCTGAATCTCGGGCGCGCTGTTGCCTAATCGTTCGCTGTTGATTTGGGCAAAATGGAAAGCCTTGCTGTTGGTTTGGAAATCCGGAACATAATCCCAGTAGAACATCGCTTGCCGGCTGTCCCGGAGCTTCTCCATCAGTTCGCGCTCGACGGGCAGCAGATAGTTGAACCCCACGAACACATATATCCGGCCGGCTATCTGCGATTGGATATAGTCGCTACCCCACGTCTCGATCACCGCGCGCTGGCGCATGCCCGCATAGCCTTTGCGTTCGGCGGCCATCTCCTGACGCAGCGCCTTGTACAGTTCATACAGTTGATCCCATATAGCCGCATACCGGTGATAGATCGAATCATCGCTGTGGTGCGGGTTCTGACTCACCAGGGCTTGCAAGCGCTCGCGTACATCCTGCTCCAGTTCCAGCCGCTCCAGCGTATTGGCGGCTATGGCGTTGGCGAAGAAGTTCTCGACTTTATCAGCCGGCATGGATGCATCCACATTGGTGAAATCCGCCAGCATCTGTCTGCCCCAACCGTAGAACATATCCAGCGGCATAAGGTCTGTATCCCCCGCATTGAGGCGGCGGTAATGGCGGTACAGCCGCACAACGGTGAACAGCTCATCCTCGGCATAGAGCGGACTGAGCGAATCCTGCAATTGGGTCAGCGTCTTTACGTCAGGCGACCAGACGGCGCTCTGCCCCTGCTCCCGTTGCAGACGCATCAGTTCGTTCTTCAGAACCAGGCCTGCACGGTGGGACGGCAACACAAGCGTAGTGTTGCTCAACTGCTTCCATTCGATATGCTCAACGATGGAGCGAGCCGTTTGCTCTAAAAATGAACCTTTCATCCTATCACCCTTTCACCCTTTCATCCTTTACCTCTATCAGTCTGTTCTCCCGTGCGAACCACAAGTATCCCTCTACTTGCGAATGCCCCATATTGCGCAGCGTGGCCATATATTGCTGCACCTGCGTGATGTAATGTTTGTTCCACTGCCCGAACTTGTAGTCGAGCACAATAGCATTGTTCGTGTTCCGGTCGATCATCACCCGGTCCGGACGCACCTCACGGTCGTTGACCAGGATGCCCGTTTCGAGTTTGAGTTCCCACGGGTCAACAAACCAACTGCGCATCTGCTCATTGCCTTCCCACGCCGAGGATATCAGTTTTCTCAGTTCCTCGCGTTGTGTCTTGTCGCGAATCTCGCCGCGCGTCTCAAAATCGTCGAGCACAGCATCCAACTCGCCGGCGTTGCGGATATTGGCAAATATCTCATGGCATAGCGTTCCCTCCTCCATGCGTGCTACACGGCGGTACGCGTCTTCGCCGTAATCTGCGTACAGAGCACCCTCCTGCGACTGCACGAACCGCACCTGCTCGCTGTTGGCCCATAGTTCAGCCGGTCTGGTAGGCACATCGTCGAAGGCGAACGGCCGTGACTGATCTGTTCCCGACTGCTGCTCAGCGGGTTTGACCACCACCGATCCTGCCTCATAATCCTGATCAACAAACGCCACGAGGTACGAGCCTACGTGACCGGGCGCTTTGCCCTTCTGTGTCAGTTTGTAATCCGTAAAGACGAACAGGTTATCCTCAGCGCGCGTCAGGGCCACATAGAGCATGTTCAGACTGTCAATACGCAGATCCATGTGCTCCTGCATGTATTGCTCCCGGTATGCCGACTCGTACATCATCGAACTGTCGGAGATCGGTATGTAATCGTCGCCTTCGTCAAACTCTGATGCGATGGGGCTCCAAATTTTCGAAGAGCTCTTGCTGTCGTCCATAGACCAGTTGCAGAACGGGATGAACACCGTCTGCGCCTGCAAGCCCTTGCTCTTGTGGATTGTCATGATCCGTATGGCTCCCGATGCAAACGTCGGGATGGATTTCGAGTGCATCGTATCGTCCCAGTACTGCAGGAACTTACGGATATCGCTGCCGAATGACCGCACATAGTCGCGCGTCCTGTCCAGCAGATCGTTGATATACGCCGTTTCCTGCCCCGTGTACTGTCCGCTATCGTCCGTCAGCAGGATCTTCACCAGTTCACACACCGCCTCGTACAACGGCATACGACGGCTGATCTGCTTACGGATCAGGTCAACCGCTCCGGGCTTATCGACCGCCAACTCTATCTGATGAGCAGCTATACGATCATCGCTGTTCTCTACCAGCCGCAGCGCGGCAATGATGGTGTTCACCGCCTCGGAGGCATCGAGCTGGAAGCTCGAGGCGGAAACAAACGACGCTTGGCTTAAGTTAGGATAATCCTCCTCATTCAGGCAGGCATGTTCCGATGTGATCCATTGGGCTTCTGCACCTCTGCGCACGAGCACCATCATGTCGGCCGGATGCACACCGTCGCGCAGTAATTGCTCCATCGCATCGAACATCTGCGTCAGACATTCGTCTTTGGTCTCCAGCGCACGAAAACGCACATATCCGCCTCGTTTCTTCTGCGATTGGTAGAATGGTTCCAAGTTTTCCCCATCATAATTTTCGTCATAGATGCGGCGGATCAGATCCTGCTCGCCGGCGTTCAGTTGGTCGTGGAATTGCGGATAGTGATCCGTCACATATTGGAAGAGCGACAGGTTGAATCGTACCACCTCTTCGCTGCTGCGGAAGTTCTTCTGTAGCGATCTGAACCGCGGATTCAGTCTCTCGCGGGTTAATGTGTTCGACTCCTCGTTGGTCAGCTCGTCCATTATATGCCAGTCGCCGTTACGCCAGCGATAGATCGACTGCTTGATGTCGCCCACTATGAGCAGGGTGTTGCCTTCACCCGCCACCAGATCCTGCAGCAGCTTAACCACCACGCTCCACTGCAGCTTGCTCGTGTCTTGAAACTCGTCCATCAGCACGTGGTGATAACGGATGCCGGCTTTCTCCAGTATGAAATCTGCATCACCGTCACGCAAGGCGCTGTTCAGTATGCCTGCCGTACGGCTCAGTAGCGCCCTGTTGCTCTCCGCCAGGTTGCGCTGGATGACGCGCTGCAGCGAACTCATCAGCTGCATCTCATGGCTCAGCTCTGTGGTCAGATCAATCGTGGCGTAGAACGCGCGGCAACGGTGAGCCGTGTCGGTCATATCGGCGGCGAGTCGGGATATATATGATGGCACTTTTGCCCAACCGCCTGTTCCTTGCGATGCCGCCTGGTAGGCATCGTCCGTCAATCCGCGAAAACGGTCGCTTTTCTTCAACTGCCCGGGATCGTCAAGGCTGGTGCGAATATTCTTCAGCGCGGAGTTAAGCGACTGATTAACCCCTTTGCGGTCGGATTCGCCTGCATTGCTCAGCTCCTGCCACTTTTGCTCCAATTCAGTTCTCAAGCCCACGATCTCCAAGCTATTCTCACGCTTGGCGGCTATACGTTCGCGGCGTGCGGCTATACGCTGTGTGTCAAACACTATCTGCCCCTTCGCCTCCATCATCTGCACCGACTCGTTGTACAGCTCTTTGGCCAAACCGATCAGATTAGCGCGTATATACACTTTCTCATCTTGATCGAGACGCACATTCAGATAGTTGCGCATGATCCGGATGTCGTCGTCCGTCATCTCTGAGGAGAGCAACTGGTCAACCGCCTCGGTGATCACGCGATCGGTGTCCAGTTCCGTTTCCTGTCCGGCACTCTGGTGCAACATTCCGGCCAGACCGCTCAGCAGTGCCTGCAAAAACGAGTCGATGGTCTGGATCTTCACGTTGTCGAAATCCGCCAGCATCTGCCTGAAGCAATCCTCCGCACGGCTTTTGAACCACTGGTCACCCTTGTCGCGGTTGCGGAACATGAACGACCGCACGGACGCGATGAAGTTAGCATCCGCCGTGCCCTGCCATATATCGTACAGGTACGTCAATATACGTTCCCTCATCTCGGCCGTGGCTTTGTTGGTGAACGTGATGGCAAGGATCGATTGGTAACTCTCGCCACTCATCAGCAGCCCGATGTAATACGCAGCCAGCGTGAACGTCTTACCCGTTCCGGCCGACGCTTTGCATACGGTGATGGGGTGGTGCAAATCTATTCGTTGATCCATAAGCTGTGCGGTTGGGGATGCATGAATTTAGTATAACCGGCATACATCCGAACTTTGCGGATGCAAAGTTACAAAAAAAATCCCACAATTACAAACATTGCAGGATTTTTTTGTCAGAAAAGTGCAGTTTTGCACTTACATTCTCTTGGAGGCGTCGTGCAAAGCGGGGAGAACACATTTTCCTGCCGACTTTCGACTGCAAAGGTAACAAAGGATTTTTTATGCGAGCGAACGGATTAAGCGACCCGGGTTAATACAAGAATCCGACCATTTGCTTTTATATTGAACATTATTTTGCCTTTTGTGTTTTCTGTAACAAACACATTTAGCCCGCTTGTGTTTTCTGCATTGTACACAAATCCGCTGCAGAGGTAACAAAAATAAATGAATTTTGCAAATCTTTTTGAAAAAAAATTACACATTAGTGTTTTTTTATACAAGCTAACGGTACGAAATGCCAAGAATTTATACAAGCTGATACTCCATAACACCTAGAATTTATACAAGTCAATCATCAGCTTGTATAAAAAAATGGGAAGGGAGATTGCGGGCTTGTATAAAAAGGATTATGCTTTTTAAGTGTTCTTTATACGTTTTGGGATAGTTTTTGCATATTTGTAGCAAAAACGTATGATATATGGATATATCCGCGTAAGTTCTGACAAGCAGACGGTCGAGAACCAGCGGTTTGAGATTGAACGGTTCTGCAAAGTGAATAATCTGCACATTGGCGGTTGGATTGAAGAAACGATCTCCGGCACGAAAGCTTACAACAAACGGCAGTTAGGTGTGCTACTGAAGAAAGTAGAGAAAGAGGATGTTATTATCTGCTCCGAGTTGTCTCGACTTGGACGGTCGCTATTTATGATTATGGAGATACTGAGTATCTGTATGAAGAAGGAGTGTCGCGTGTGGACGATCAAAGATAACTACCGGCTGGGCGATGATATTCAGAGCAAAGTGTTAGCTTTTGCTTTCGGTTTATCGGCAGAGATAGAACGAAATCTAATTAGTCAAAGGACGAAAGAAGCTTTGGCAAGAAAACGTGCTGAAGGTGTGCAATTGGGAAGACCGAAAGGAAAGCAATCACGGCAATGTACATACAAGTTACACAAGAAGGAAGAACTGATAAGCGGATTGCTTGCAGAGGGAGTTTCATTCAAGAAGATAGGGAATATATTGCACGTTAATAAAGATACGGTACGAAAGTACTATCACACGTTTATGGAGAGCTGATAGAAAGGGAGCGATTATGTTCAGTCGCAT
>DBYS01000018.1 GCA_002310195.1 Bacteroidales bacterium UBA1180 | reverse complement strand
CGCTGTGCCGAGGAAGAAGCCTACGATCAATGTACCCACACCGAGCGTGGTGATGATCGGGCCAAGACCCTCGAACATCTCGATGTTCAACTTCTTGTAGTACACAAGCAGGCCGAACGCGATGAGCAGAATACCGTANNATGAGCAATATACCGTAACCGGCATCGCCCATACACAGCGAGAAGAACAGCAGATAGAACGGCGCAAGTATAGGCGTCGGGTCAAACTCGCCATACGTAGGCCAACCGTACATGCCGGTAAAGACCTCAAAGAGTTTGGCGAACTTATTGTTGTTGAGCTTAACCGGCGTAGCGTCGCCCTCAACAGGATCTTCGACCTCATAATACGTATCGAGTTCGTCAAGCACCTTGTTGAGTTCAGCGGTTTTCTCCGTGGGGCAGAAACCTTCCATCAGACGCAATGCGCCGTCGGCTGCAGCATCCGAAGACAGTTGCACTTTCTGCCAATCAATACTTCGGCGCAGGTTGGCCAGTTCGGCGCGCTTGGCGTCAAGGTTAGCTGCACCCCACGCTTCGATGCGTGCATTGGCTGCTGCAAGCAGTCCGTTGAGTGCCTCCACATCGTTGAGCAGTTCGGCTGAGCTATGCTCGTTAAGCGTCTGCTCCATGCATCCGTCAGGCAGGCTGAACGGTTCACCGGCTAGGGTAACGACAGCATCATCCTGACGCTTGGTGACAGCCACGCAATAGAGCGTGTCGCCTTCGTTAGCCACGATACTGCCCCACTCCTCGCGGAAGATCTTCTTGGAGCAAGTAAAGAAGTGCAGGTCATATCCGGCGTCCTTAAGTTCGGCTATACGTTCGCTACTGAACGTGCCCCAGACAGCCATGCGTTGAGCTTCCTTCTTCGTAGCTTCGATCTTGGCGATAACAGCATTGCGCTCGTTAAGCAGCTGCTCGGGTGCACCGGCCTCGATGAGGCGCTGCAATGCATCGGCCTCGGCGATAGTCTGACGCAGCTGTTCGTCATCCGCCAAGCCTTCGGCTTTGAGGGTGACATGCACCAGACCTACTTCACGCACACGCTCAAGGAAAGCGTCGTACTGCGATGCGAGGACGAGGAACGTATATTTCTTCATTGACTCAATCATGCTGCACCCTCCTTTCCGTTAGCTTGTGCGGCTTCAGCGGCTGCTTCACGCTCGCGCTTGCTCTTAACTATTTTCTGACTTGACTTGGAGAGGTTCTCCTCGTCTTCCATGAATCGCTTGATCTTGCGGATAGCATCCTGGTAGCCCGGGATCTGCACTTTCTCGAACAAGTTCACCTTCTGAGTAGTCTTCTTGCGGGCGTACTCAAGCAGATCAACCTTCCGGCGCACAAACTCCTGACGGATACCTACTTCCGCTATGGCTTTGAGCTGCTCGAATCCATCGATGAACCACTTAGGCGACGAGAACAGGCTGAACTCCTTGGTGGAATACACCACCTCGTCCAGCACCGGCACACGCACGCCTGCGATCTTTCGGATGGACATACGCACATCATCCACATGAATGAGTGACGTATCGAACTCACCCCAAAGCGCGAGCATCTGATCGTAATCCTTGATACGGCGGTTGACTTCCTCGTCGAGCTCTTTGATCTCGGCTTTCGCCTTCTTCACTTCGAGGCGCAGGGCGCTCTCCTTGTTCTGAAGGGTCGGAAGTGTCCGCTGGCGCATCTTCAGATTCTTCTCCAATGCTTGCAGCGATGTTTTATTGAATTGATAACTTATTGCCATTTCGTAAAAGTTTAGTGTTTAGAGTAACTTCTCTCAACTATCAAACTTTCAACTCCCAATTTATTTAACCCAGTACTTGTCAACAAATACCTGCTTGATGTTCACCTCTTCGGGTTTGAAGTGCTTAGCAAAGAGTTCCCAAGCTATATCGAGCATCTCGGTGGTATTGATATTGACATCGATAGCCAGGATCTTCGACGAGTAGTCCTTAGCAAACGCGAGACAGCGCTCGTCGTAGTTCGTCAGGTCGAAGCCGTTCTCCTGTTTGGTTTTGGCGTTAGCTGCATCGGCGTACAGACGTACGGCAGCGTTCATTACCTGCGGATGATCCTCGCGGGTCTTCTTGCCGGCAACGAGCTGTTTGAGTCGCGACAGCGAGCGGAACGGATCGACAATAACCTTACCGATATCCGAGTCACGGCGCAGATAGAGCTGACCCTCGGTGATATATCCCGTGTTGTCAGGAATAGCGTGGGTGATATCGCCACCGGAGAGCGTTGTAACGGCGATGATAGTGATCGAACCGCCACCGGCCTGCTCGGGGAACTGAACGGCTTTCTCGTAGATCTTGGCCAGATCGGAATAGAGCGAACCCGGCATAGAATCCTTCGATGGAATCTGATCCATACGGTTACTTACGATAGCCAGTGCGTCGGCATAGAGCGTCATATCGGTGAGCAGAACAAGCACTTTCTGGTGTTTTTCTACTGCGAAATACTCGGCAGCAGCCAATGCCATATCCGGCACGAGCAGTCGCTCCACAGCGGGGTTCTCCGTTGTGTTGACGAAGCTGACTATACGATCCAGCACGCCGGCGTTGTTGAACACGTTCTTGAAATACAGGTAGTCGTCGTTAGTCAGACCCATACCGCCGAGGATGATCTTGTCAGCCTGTGCACGCAGCGCCACGTTGGCCATAACCTGGTTGTACGGCTGGTCAGGATCGGCGAAGAAAGGAATCTTCTGACCGGAAACGAGCGTATTGTTCAGGTCAATACCTGCTATACCCGTTGCAATGAGTTCAGACGGTTGTTTACGGCGAACAGGGTTCACCGACGGACCACCGATCTCTATTTCCTTGCCCTCGATATCCGGACCGCCGTCGATAGGATCGCCGTAGGCGTTGAAGAATCGGCCTGCGAGCTGATCACTCACTTTCAGCGACGGAGCTTTGCCGAGGAACACCACTTCGGCGTTGGTAGGAATACCTTCGGTACCCTCAAACACCTGCAGCGTAACATTGTCGCCCATGATCTTTACCACCTGCGCCAGCTTGCCGTTGACCGTTGCCAACTCGTCGTTACCTACTCCACTGGCTTTGAGGGAACAAGTAGCCTTGGTGATGGCAGTAATCTGGGTATATATCTTTTGAAATGCTTTAGCCATGATATTTACAATTTATTCGTTTACCATTTACGATTGATTTAAGCATTTAGCCATTTAAGCAATCTGCTTTTCAGCCAAGAGGTCGGCAAGTTTCTTGCGGTAATCCTCAAACTGCTCGGATTTGAACTCACTATAGTTCATCTGTTTGCACAGGTTAATCACGCGCTTGAAGTATTCGCTTACGTCCAGGAAGTTGTCGAACTCATAGTCGTGCTTGCAGATATCCATTACCAGGTCAAGCATATACTCCTGACGCTCCAGCGGGCAGACGGCATCGATCTTGTCGAATGCGTCTTGCTGCAGGATAACGAAGTCGATAACTTCGGATTTCCAGAAGTTCTCGTGATAATCTACAGGTACGCCGTCATCACCGAGGATGTTGATCTGCTCCTGAATTTCCTTACCGCGCTGCAGATAGGTCTTCATATCATTGACCTTGCCCAGCCACTCGGCGTTGATACGCTTGGTGATATAATCGGCAAACTCAGGATACTCAATATACTTCGAGTACGAGTCTATCGGGTTCACAGCCGGGTAACGCTTGCGGTCGGCACGAGCCTGCTCGAGTGCGTAGAAGCAACGGGCCACTTTCTTCGTGCCTTCGGTTACAGGCTCCTTGAGGTTACCGCCGGCCGGAGAAACCGTGCCGAGGAACGTAACCGAACCTGTAGCGCCATTATTAAGGTACACGTACCCCGCGCGTGCGTAGAACGCACCGATGATAGCGGAGAGGTCCATCGGGAAAGCATCCTGTCCGGGGAGCTCCTCCATACGGTTGGACATCTCACGGAGTGCCTGCGCCCAACGTGATGTCGAGTCAGCCATCAGCAGCACACGCAGGCCCATCGAGCGGTAATACTCGGCGATAGTCATGGATGTATAAACGGATGCCTCACGCGAAGCCACAGGCATGTTCGACGTGTTGGCGATGATGATCGTACGCTCCATGAGCTTGCGGCCGGTGTGCGGGTCATCAAGCTCGGGGAACTCGGTAAAGGTCTCCACCACCTCGTTGGCACGCTCACCGCAGGCAGCGATAACAACTATATCTGCCTCGGCCTGCTTCGATATAGCGTGCTGAAGCACGGTCTTACCTGTACCGAACGGTCCGGGGATGAAACCTGTACCGCCCTCGCAGATCGGGTTGGCCGTATCGATGGTACGAACGCCAGTCTCAAGGAGCTTGAAGGGACGCGGTTTGGATTTGTAAGCCATGATAGCTTTCTTTACCGGCCACTTCTGGATCATCGTCACCTTCTTCTCATTGCCGTCAGCGTCAAGAAGCACGGCGATTGTGTCACCGATCTTGTACTCGCCTTCCTTAACGATGGATTTGACGGTGTACTCGCCTTCGAATACGAACGGAACCATGATCTTGTGGGGCTGATGGTTCTCATCGACCTCACCCAGCCACGAAGCGGCTTCAACCTTGTCGCCGACCTTAGCCAGCGGCTTGAACGCCCAGAGCTTGTCCTCATCAAGCGGGAAGCTGTACTCGCCTCGCTTGAGGAACACGCCGGTCAGCTTGTCGAGGTCGTTCTGCAAGCCGTCGTAGTTACGGCTGAGCAGACCGGGACCAAGCGTCACCTCCAACATGTGACCGGTGAACTCAACGAGGTCACCGACCTTCAGACCACGCGTCGATTCAAACACCTGAACAAACACGTTGTCGCCGGTAACCTTAATTACCTCTGCCATCAGTTTCACATCGCCGATGTGAATGTAGCAGATCTCGTTTTGTGATACAGGACCATCTACTCCTACGGTAACGAGGTTAGCGATGATACCTTTTACTTTTCCTGTTGTCATATCTTTAATCTAATTTTATTCCTTTTTTCTTAGCCCTAAAGGGCACGATTAAAGGTTTATTCCTTTTTTCTTAGCCCTAAAGGGCACGATTAAAGGTTAACACCTTTTTTCTTAGCCCTAAAGGGCACGATTAAAGGTTAACACCTTTTTTCATATCCGCTACCATTGCACGGAACACTTGTTCACCCTGCTCTACCGTCAGGTTGTCCCAACGATGGAGGATGGCAGCTTTCAGGTAGTACGCGAGCACGGCCTCGATATTGAACACCTCAAACAAGGTACGCTCCTCGAGCCACTGCCAGCGCAGTGCATCAATATGTTTCTCGCGTTCGAGCAGATCACCAATCTCAGCCAGCTCCGCCACCTCTTTGAGGTCAGGCACGAGTGCTGCGAGACGGGCGTTCTTGCCGAGCGAGCCGCCTTTGCGAAGCTCTTGCGCTACATCGTTGTCGCCCACGATCACTTTCTGCACATCCATCCCGTGCTTGATGGCTACGGCAGCAGCCAGCACGTTGTTGACGTCCATGTTGTAGGCGAACCAGTCACGCACGAACTTGTTCTTGCACTTCAGACCCTGCTCGTACAGCAACTGCGTACGGAAATCCTCGTCACTGAGACTCAGTTCCGCTTTGCGGTCAAGCACGGCATCATCTTCGAGCAACGCCAGAACAGCCTCGTCATCGTTCTTGCGGCGAAGCAATGCCAGCAACTCCTTGTCAGAGGCCGACAGCTGCTCGTCCAAGAGCTCGAGAAGCTTCTGTTCGGAGGTCTGAACAGGTTCGTTGAGCGCAATGTCCTCAAAGCCCGCTATTAAGTATTCGTAACCCATATTAGAAAAGCAGTTCAATCAATTGCGGACGGAGGAACTCCTTGAAATAAGCAACGAACTCGTCGTCACCGAAGGCAAGCTTGTAGCCGCCGTCTTTCGGTGCGATGGCAAAAGATGTTTTGATGCCCTTCACTTCTTTGATTTCTACGCCTTTGTTCAGCAGAGTCTTGGCATTGGCAGCGAAGTACTTCTTCAGCGCCTCTGCGTCCTTGGCCTCGATCACTACGTCACCACCCTTGGCGAGTTCGGCAACGAGATCGGCGATAATCTTCTGCATGAACTTCGGATCAGCCGTAGCAGCTTTCACGCTATCGGCAGCGAGTTTGTCGGTGAGCAGGTTAGTCACCTCTGTCTTGATGGCGTTAACCGATTGCTCGGCATAAAGCTTGAGCTCCGAGCGGGTGTTCTTGTCCAGCTCGGCAGCGGCAGCTTTGGCAGCATCAAGGGTTTGGGCAGCTTTCTTCTCGGCAGCAGCAATGATATCTGCAGCCTGTTGTTCGGCCTGAGCTACGATAGCAGAGGCTTGTTCTTTACCTTTTTCTACGCCCTCAGCGTAGATCTTGTCGGTTAATTCGGATAGATTCATTGTATTTGATTTTTAGATTATTTGCAGTGCGAAAGAATGTGTGTTTTCATTTACATATTGCGCGCGCAAAAAGGCATAACCCGCGCAAACCGATACAAAGGTACAAAAAAAAATGCACATTTGCAAATTTTTTGTGCATTTTTTTGTCAAAGAGAATAAAAATCTTCAATTTTTATCTAAATTTGGCCGTAAGGTAGATGACGCGAGCTACGAGATGAGCGAAGTATGCAGCATATACGACATGCATACCGGTTGCGACCGACTGCGCACCCGGCCATGCGGGCAGATGAACCAGTACACCGTACGTTGCTGCAAATGCGAACGCTGCCCAGAGCATGGCGTTGCGGATCTCCTTGCCGCGGGTGGCACCGGCATAGATGCCGTCCCACATGAACGCAAGCATACTGACCATGGGCATTGCGATCAGCCAGCCTATGTATCGGTGCATCGTGCTGACCACCTCCTGATCCGTGGTGAGTGAGGCAAACAGGGCATTGGGAAACAGCCCGTACAACAGACTGAACAGCAGCCCTACTCCCGTACCCCAGGCAAATAATACCTTAATCAAAGGATTATTTGGAGATTTAAGAATTTGAAAATATGAAGATTCTGTTCCAGTAGGATGGGTGCGCAATTGGTCGCAACCGACTTCGCCGATAGTCTTCCCAACTAATGCTTCACCGGCATAAGCAAAGCCGTCAATGAAGAACGAGAAGAGCATGAACAGCTTCATCATCAGCGATGACGCAGCCAGTTCGACATCACCATAGCCGCTGCTGATGGCCGTCCAGCCCACATACACCACGATGAAGCACAGCGAGCGGACGAACAAATCGGTATTGAGGCGGAAAAAGCGCTTATCGAACCGAATGTCGAAGATTGAAAACTGAAAGTTCTTATTGTACCGCACAGCGATCATCGTGAGCGCTACACCGAGCCCTGTCCACTGGGCGATGAGCGTGCCCCAAGCCACACCTACAGCACCTAACGGCGTATGTACAGCTAGTACGTATGAGGCCAGCATATTCACGCCGTTGACCACCAGATCGGCCACCATGGCGCGTGTGCCGTCCTGCATGCCGATGAAGAAGCCCTTGCAGGTCATGAGCATCAGCGTTGCGGGCGCTGCCCATACGCGAATCTTAAAGTACGCACGCGCAAAATCCGCAACCTCCTGCGTGCATGGCAGCACATACAGTACAGCCTCCAGATACACGGTCTGTAACAGCCATATAATCAGCGCTCCGCCCAATGCAAGAACCGACGAGCGGGCAAACAGACGTCCGCATTCCTGACTGTCACCCGCACCGTAGGCCTGTGCCGTCAAGCCGGACATACTGACGCGCAAAAAGCCAAAGCAGCCATAGAGCATGTCGAACAGCATCGTTCCGACAGCTATGCCGCCGATAGCCCATGCACTGGATATATGTCCGGCAATAATCATGTCCACCAGCCCGACCAGCGGGATGGTGATGTTCGCCAAGATGGACGGGATGGCGATCTTGAGGATGGACTTATGTAGCTGAGTGTGGAATGTCAAGAGTCAAGAGTTAGCCTACGGCGACTTCGGGGTTGATTTTGCGGATTAAGTTCTTCAATACATCGCCGGGACCGAACTCGTAGAACGCCTCTGCCCCGTCGGCAATCATCTGCTGTACGGACTGCGTCCAACGTACAGGCGAGGTGAGCTGCATGAGCAGATTCTTGCGTATAACTTCCGGTTCGGTTTGCGGTAAGGCGCAGACATTCTGATAGATAGGACATATCGGCTTATGGAACGCCGTACGCTCGATAGCCTTGCCCAGATCCTCGGCGGCAGGCTGCATCAGCGGCGAGTGGAATGCACCGCCTACAGGGATCTTGATGGCGCGCCTTGCACCGGCTTCTTTCAGCAGAGGTATAGCCTCATCAATGCCGCTCACTGTGCCGGATATAACCACCTGCCCCGGACAGTTGAAGTTAGCCGCCACAACGATATCGTCGGATATACTGCGGCAGATTTCTTCCACCTTATCATCCTCCATGCCGAGAACAGCCGCCATCGTTCCCGGCTGCAGCTCGCAGGCACGCTGCATCGCTTCGGCGCGGGCACTTACAAGCAGCAACGCGTCATCAAATCGGAGTGCACCGCAAGCCACCAGGGCAGAGAACTCGCCCAGACTGTGACCGGCTACCATCTGCGGCTGCTCGATGGTGTTGACCATAAACGCCGCCACAGAGTGCAGAAACACAGCAGGTTGCGTCACGCGCGTGGCACGCAACTCATCGTCTGTGCCCTCAAACATTACATCCGTGATGCGGAAACCAAGCAACTCGTTTGCACGCTCAAAGAGCTCGCGCGCTGCGGGAAAATTGTCGTACAGGTCTTTGCCCATACCTATGAACTGACTGCCCTGACCGGGGAAGATGAATGATTTCGTCATATTTTTGATTTTTGATTTTTACAAGTGTATTTATCGGCTAAATCGCTGCAAAGTTAATAAATTTTGTTCAATTTTGCAAAAAAGTGCGGCTTGTATTTGCATATATGCAAAAAAAATCGTAACTTTGCAACGCAAAGGTTTGCGCACACCACGAAAACACAATTCTCAAATATGAAACACACTACTCTTTTCTTATCCCTTGTAGCGCTGTTCTGCTTCAGCGCCTGCGGTGGCAAACAATCCCGCACGGCTTGCTCCGACAGCCCTGTCGTTAACCCGATCATGCCGGTTCATTACACCGGCGGCGTGCAGCACATATGGCTGACGGATTATCTGCCCGCGCTCAACGGCGACGAGCAACTGACCATCGAGACCGACATGACTTACTCGGCTACAAACTACACCACGCTGGAGTTCGATCTGCGCGGCGACAACAGTCTGTCCACACTGACGATCTATGTTGACAGCAGCGCCCGTTACGACATCCCTATCCTGCCCAACCTGCCGTTCAAGACAGGTCTGACAACCGTCGGTTGCACGGATTCGACGATCCTGTTTAGTCTGCCGGCCGAGGGGAACTACCGCGTTCATGCTTACTTGGGCGACCAACTGCTTGCGCCCGAGCTTATCGAGCGCGGCGAGGGCGACGAGATTGCCACATTGCGCATCCCCGACTGCCCGAAAGGCCGTTCGTTCATCCGCCTGTATGCTGCCAGTCTCGCCAATCGTCTGAACGATGTGCTCATCCCGCTTCAGGACGGCAAGGTTGTGACCGATGCCGCTCAGCTCTCGCTCAACGACGATCAGACGCAAGTGCTCTATTCGCTGATGATCGACCGCTTCTACAACGGAAACACTGCCAACGACGAGCCGCTGAACGATCCCGAGGTGCTGCCTATAGTCGATTATCAGGGCGGCGATATCAAGGGTATAACCGACAAAATCAACAGCGGGTTCTTTGAGGATCTCGGCATCACCACAATCTGGGTGTCGCCTATCACGCAGAACCCGACCGACGCATGGGGACGCTATCCGTTCAAGAACGGCAACAAGTACGACCCGACCAAGACTTACACGAAGTTCTCTGGCTATCACGGCTACTGGCCGATATACAACAACAAGGTCGATCACCGTTTCGGCACGTCCGACGAACTGCGTGAGATGCTGGACGCCGCACATGCCCACAATCTGCATGTTGTACTCGATTATGTTGCCAACCATCTGCATATCAATTCGCCGGTTATTCAGCAGCATCCCGAGTGGATCACCGACAGTATTCTGCCCGACGGACGCCGGAACTTTGAGCTGTGGGACGAGGCGCGACTGACCACTTGGTTCGACGTGCATATCCCTTCGCTGGATTTGGAACAACCGGAAGTGTGCGAGGCAATGACCGACACAGCGCTGTTCTGGCTGGAGAATTTCCCGTTCGACGGTTTCCGTCACGATGCCTGCAAGCATATACCCGAAGCATACTGGCGGCTGCTTGGACACAAGATGGCTACGCGATTCCCGGGCAGACATATCTGGATGATCGGCGAGACCTACGGTTCGCCCGAACTGATCAGTATGTACGTCAAGACCGGTATGCTCAACGCACAGTTTGACTTCAACGAGTACTACGGCATACGCGAGTCGGTGATTGACACCAAGTTTCCCATGACAGATCTGGAGCGTATAGTCAAAGAGTCGATGGCTGCCTATGGCGCACACCACACGATGGGTAACATCAGCGGCAACCATGATCAGGTTCGCATAGCCTCACTCGCAGGCGGTGCAATCCGTCCGGACGAGGATGGCAAAGAAGCCGGCTGGACACGTACGGTAGGCATAGGTGACGCAAACATAGCGTACCGCAAAGCCATGCTCCAGGAGGTCATCAACTTCACGCTCCCGGGCGTGCCGTGCATCTATCAGGGCGACGAGTACGGCGAGGTTGGAGCCAATGATCCCGACAACCGTATGATGATGCGCTTCGACGGCCTCAACGAACAGGAGCAAACCATGCGAGCCGACGTACAGAAACTCATACGCATGCGGCGCAGCTCAATGCCCCTACTCTACGGCGATCTGCAAACTATCAGCTGCACGCCCGACGAGTGGATTTATACGCGCACATATATGGGCGAGAAAGTGACCGTAACGATCAACCGCAAAAACTTGACTTACAATATTGAATAATAACCTTATATTCCAATGCTTATGAAACGAATGACCATTTTTCTGCTGGCTTTGTTAACCTTGGCATCATGCGCCAAGCAAGAACAGCAACCTCTCAAGCATCCGAAGTTCGCATACGATGCTACGATCTTCGAGCTGAACACACGCCAACTCACGCCCGAAGGCACGTTCCGTGCAGCAGAGGACGAACTGCCCAAACTCAAAGAAATGGGCGTGGATATCATCTGGATGATGCCGCTGCAGCCTATCGGCAAGCTCACACGCAAAGGATCGCTCGGCAGCTATTACAGCATCATCGATTATTGTGATTTCAACCCCGAGTTCGGTACGCGCGAGGATTTCGAACATTTCCTGGCCAAAGCACACGAACTGGGCATGAAGGTTATCCTCGACTGGGTGGCTAACCATACTGCTCCGGACAGCGAGTGGACGAAGATCGACGGCTGGCATTACCGCGATGAGAATGGCAATCTGATGGTTCAGTACGACTGGACGGATATCAGCAAACTCAACTATGAGAACGAGGATATGCGTGCCGCCATGAAGGAAGCTATGCACTTCTGGATGGACGAGATCGGCATCGACGGCTTCCGTTGCGATGTAGCCGGCGAGGTACCCACAGACTTCTGGAACGATGCAATGGCCGAACTCCGTCAAACCCATCCGGACATGTTCACACTTGCTGAGGATGAGGACAAAGCTTTCGAGCTCTGCGAGACGGCCTTCGACATGTATTACGGCTGGACACTCCATCACCTGATGAACGGCGTTGCACAGGGCAAGAACAGCGTGCAGGACCTCTGGGATTATTTCGCCAAGGCTGACACCACCGTTGAGGATTACGCTATCCGCATGAACTTCATCACCAACCACGACGAAAACTCCTGGTCGGGCGACGAGTATGAGCGTATGGGCAAGGCCGTTCAGGCTATGACAGCATTCACGTACATCGTACCGGGTATGCCGCTGATCTACACCGGTCAGGAGTACGGCAATCATCATCGTCTGGCGTTCTTTGAGAAGGATTGCATCGACCGCGACGACAATAGCCCGATGCGCCCGCTCTACAAGCGTCTGAACGACTTGCGCGAAGCTAATCCCGCTCTCCGCTCGCCCGAACTCGGTGCACCGATGATGCGTCTCAATCCGAACAACGACAAGGTCTTTGCCTGCGTACGCGAGGCATTCCTGCCCTGCTGCAAGAAGACGAACACTGTGATCAGCCTTATCAACATGAGTGGCGAGCCGCAGGATGTAACCGTGGAAATCGATGCGTTTACAGGCAACTATGCTGACTTCGACGGCAATCTGATCGCTCTCGAGGCTTCGTACAGCCGCCGTCTCAATCCGTGGGAGTTCGTTATCCTCACTGCCCTCGACTGATTTCAGATTATGACCACAAAAAAAGGCTGCCACACTCGGTGACAGCCTTTTTTCGCTTTTCTACTTATTGGATTTGGGCATTTTCATTACCCTTCGTGTCAGCTTGTTTCTTACGCGGCTGACGTGTTCGTTTCGGTTTGGCAGGTTTCTCAGCCTGAGGCGCTGCCTTGGCGGCAGGCTTCTCAACCTTTTTTTGTTCCTGTTTTACTTCCTTTACAGGTTCAGACTCGGCCGGCTTGGCAGCTTTCTTCCGCGGCGCACGCTTTGTTTTGGGCTTGGCCTCTGTTTGAGGCTTCGGCTCTTGCTTTGGCTCCGGCTGCGGTTTGACCTCAGCGGGCTTCTGCTCTACTTGCGGCTTGGCTTCGGCAACTGGCTTCGGCTCAGCTTTCTTGCGTGAACGGCGGGCTTTCGGCTTCTGCTCGGCAGACTTAACCTCAGCGGGCTTGGCCTCAACAGGCTTTTGTTCAACAGGCTTCTGCTCTACCGGCTTGGCCTCTACAGGTTTTTGCTGCTTAGGCTGTTGCGGTTGTTGCTTGGGCTGCTGTTGCTGCTGTTTTGGCTGTTGTTGCGGTTGATTCTGCTGCTTCTGCTTCTTAGGCTGCTGTTGTTGCGGTTGCGGATTGGCATCGGCACGCAGGGCGCGCTCGATCTTGTTGTCGTTGCCAGCTTCCGTTTCCGGACGGCTCAGTTCCATGCCTTTGGCGTTGTAGAAGTGATACTCCAGCATGCCGAGGCCTTGGTTCTCTTGCAGCGTAATGCCGTTACGCCACCACCAGCGGCGCTTGAGGCTCAGCAGACCGTTGCATGCGTACGCATATACGTACGGATGCACATGCAAGCGCATTCCTTTACCATAAAGGCGGTACATCAGGTCAATCTCTTGCTCCAGTTGTTCCGTAAAGTTGATGGAACTCTGTATGCGTCCCTTGCCGTGACATGTCGGACAAACCTCCGTCACATCCATTTCTACGGCTGGACGTACGCGCTGGCGGGTGATCTGCATCAGTCCGAACTTACTGAGAGGCAGAATGTTGTGGCGGGCTCGGTCGCGAGACATCAACTTGCGCATGTACTCGTACAGTTGCTGTTGGTGGTCTTTGGAATCCATGTCGATAAAATCGACGATGATGATTCCGCCTATATCGCGCAATCGGAGTTGGTGTGCCAGTTCTTCGGCTGCCAGCATGTTATAGTGGAAAGCATTCTCTTCCTGGTCGTCATATACCTTTTTCGAGCCGCTGTTGACGTCGATCGAGAACAATGCCTCGGTCTTGTCGATGATCAGATAGCCGCCGTTCTTGAATCCTACTGTACGGCCTAATCCGGTCTTGAGCTGACGAGTTATATCGTAGCGGTCGAAGATCGGCTGGTCGCCCGTATAGAGCTTGACTATCTTGGCGCTGTCCGGAGAGATGAGTTCCACATATTCTCTTACTTCGTCGTACACCGCTGAATCGTTGACCTGTATGGTGTTGAACTCCGGAGAGAACAGGTCACGGATGATGCCCGTTGTGCGGCCTATCTCTTCGCAGATCAGGCACACGGGTTGCTTGGTTTGCAGCAGGCGTAGTGCGTCTTCCCATTTTCGCACGAGGATATTCAGTTCGGAGTCGAGGTCTTCCAGACTGGCTCCTTCTGCCACGGTGCGTACGATCACTCCGTAGCCTTGCGGACGGACTTGTTGCACCATCTTGCGCAGTTTGTTGCGCTCACTGTCCCGGCGAATCTTGTTGCTTACCATCACCTTGTCGCCCATCGGCATCAGTACCATGTTTCGTCCGGCGAGCGATACTTCGGCCGTCAGACGCGGACCTTTGGTGTTGATGGGTTCTTTGGTGACTTGTACCAATAGTGTATCTCCTACTTTCAGATAGTCGCCTATCTGGCCGTCTTTGCCGCACTCAGGCTGCTTCTCGACGCTACGCATCGAGGGGATTCGACGGCGGTCACTTACCGTGCGGGAGATAAATTTCTGGAGAGTAAGAAAATTTGAACCTAAATCCAAGTAGTGTAGAAAAGCATCTTTCTCATAACCTACATCCACGAACACAGCATTCAGCGCCGGCATGACCTTCTTTACGCGGCCGTAGTAGATATTGCCTACGGCAAAGGTATCTACGTTTCGCTTCTCGCGACGGATCTCTTGCAAGCGGTCATCTTCCGTCAGCGCTATCGCTATCTCGTCCGGATGTACGTCAATAATCAATTCGCTTTTCATGATTACAGTACATCAAATATTGTTTTGCGGGATTATTCCCTCGGGGAGACATTCCCCGTTTTACCTTGCAATGCCCTGCTTCCGCTGAAGCAGGGCATTAACTTGCAAAGCTCATCGCCATTTACTTATGCTTATGACGATTCTTACGCAAACGTTTTTTACGTTTGTGCGTGGACATCTTGTGTCTCTTATGCTTCTTTCCGTTTGGCATAATAGTTAGTTATTTAATTGTTTGTTTCTATTACTTCCGTACTTGATCTACGAACTCGTGAGCGGGCTTGAATGCGGGAATCTTGTGCTCGGGAACGACTATCGAGGTATTCTTCGTAATGTTACGTGCTACCTTCTCGGCACGTACTTTCGTGATGAAACTTCCGAAACCACGAACATAAACATTCTCACCGGCAGCAACATTCTTCTTGATACCTTCCATAGTTGCCTCAAGCACATTCAGAATCGTGGCTTTGTCATACCCTGTCTCGCGAGCCACTTGTCTTACTAAATCAGCTTTTGTCATAATTGTTTTAGATTTATTTAGTTTTACATTTTTTGACTTATTTTGTCGCTTCCGCACCCAAAAAGCGCGAAATGGATTGCAAAGTTACAAAAAATATTTGATATTCAAAAGAAAATGACGAAAAAAATTCGTTTTTTCATATTTTTTATGTAACTTTGCACCATTATTTTACAAAATCAGCCAAAATATGTCATTTTTCAGTCAGGATTTCTATCGCTTACTCTATGATTGGTACGCAGTTAGCCACCGTGTACTGCCTTGGCGGGAGACCACTGATCCGTACTATATTTGGCTGTCCGAGGTCATCCTTCAGCAGACGCGTGTCGCTCAGGGTATGGATTACTACCATCGCTTCGTTCAAACCTTCCCGACAGTCGATCTGCTCGCTGCCGCCGATGAGGATGAGGTGCTTCGTCTCTGGCAGGGCCTCGGCTACTACTCCCGTGCACGCAATCTCCACAAGGCCGCCAAGATGATAGTGTATCAGCCGGACGCGGCTGATAATCATGCCCGTTTCCCTGCCACTTTTGAAGCCCTCCGTGCTCTGCCGGGCGTTGGTGATTATACGGCCGGTGCCATCGCATCGTTTGCTTTCGATGCACCTTATCCCGCACTTGACGGCAATGTCTATCGTGTGCTCGCGCGCTTGTTCGACTGCGATCTGCCGTTCGATACCTCGGCCGGCAAGAAGTATTTCCACCATCTGGCAGAACAGCTGCTGGATCGCGACCATCCGCGCCTGTTCAACTCGGCTATCATGGAGTTCGGTGCTTTGCATTGCTTGCCATCTGCACCCGATTGCGAGGCTTGTCCTATCCGTTTCTACTGCCGCGCACACGCTGCCGGCACAGTCGATCTGCTGCCTGTACGCAAGCCCCGTCCCAAGCTCCGTGACCGCTGGTTCTCATATACAGTGTATATCACGCCTGAGCGCAAAACCCTCATTCATCAGCGCCGCGACAAGGATATCTGGCAGCATCTCTACGAGTTCCCTCTGATCGAACATCCCACCGAGTCCGCCTGGCAGGAATATCAAAAATCAAAAATAGCCGGCACGGCGAAAAATCAAAAATCAAAAATTAATTCCCTGCCGCCTCTCACCCATATCCTCAGCCACCAGCGCCTGCATGCGCGGTTCTTCATTGTGCCGGTTGACAATCTTCCCGCCGTGCCCGACACAATCGCTGTCTCATGGACCGATCTGGACAACTATGCCCTTTCACGCCTCACACTTAAGGCACTGGAGAGGTTGCCACTGTAGCAGTTCCGCATATTTCTTCAGCCATTTTATTCATCTCAACGCATTCAGCGCGGCTGACATGTTTTTTGTGCGGGTCATAGTCCCACGGGCTTAGAATGAGTACCTGCTTTTTCGCTACTGCGTCAAACAGGCTGTCTTGCGGTTTGTAATAATCCCGAAATCCGTTATCGGCTATATAGATGAAAGTCAAGCCTTCTTTGAGTAACACCTCCATCACTTCTTTCTCATTCGGCGAGATGAACGGCGACACCATTACTGCCCCGTTCCTTGCCGCGATCACGCAGCCGTTCATATAATCGCGCAGCCGCTTATTATCTCCATGCTCTGCTTCCTCTACCATCGCACGGCGCACATGAACGGGCATATATTCCGCTCTTTGCAACAATTCCGCATTGCCAACACCGCAGTACATACGCCCGGCGATCTCTATCCCCTCCTGTACTCGGAAATACTCCGGCATCAGCCGCTTGGTAGCAAGGCGCTGAGGGTTCATCTGAACATAGCGAATCATCGTCTGTAACTGCCCTCGTCGCGACAACGGGCGGATAAATGGACGCTCCGTAAAGATTGGAAATGGTGTCTTGTCATCTTCGTTTGTTAACCCCGAATCGGATTCGGGACTAATTGACGAAGAGTAATGAATTGATAATGAATACGCCCGACCTAACTTCTTCGCTCCTTGCCATAAGCTGCGAACAACCGTATTAAATGTTTTATCCATCGGACGCGTAACATGCAAAATAGCATGCAGATGATCAGGCATTAGGCAAAACTGCAAAATGCGAACCTCCGGATAGTATGAAGGGTGGTTTAGTAACTTGTCCACTAATGCATTTCCCATCTCAGTTCTCTCCACTCTCGCTTGCTTGGGGTCATTATCGGGGATAACGAGTTTTCCTAATAACGGCTCACGGCTTGGCACGGTTAACGTGACATGGTATATGCCGACGCCTTTCCACGCCGTTCCTCGTTCTTGCCAATGCCAATTTCTGTTTGCCATATTTTGACTGTTGTTTATATGTAGATGTCTGGTAAATTATGTGTAATTGATTCGAACCTATCTTTATCTATAGCCACACATATTTCTTCCGTACTTTTATATTTAGAAGAATTGCGAATCATTTGTATAATAACTCTATAAACTATCTTTTCAAGTTTATCCACATCATTTTCTGAGACATCTAATTCCTCAGCATTGTGAATATAGGCGCTGCGGATGTCATAAATGCGTGCAATAAATTCTTTTAATCGTTCGCTCAATCTGTCGTACTTCAATACCAAAACAGGCACATTCTTTTTTAGCTGTGGGACTTTTCCAACCCGCTCATTTGTAGCTAATGTATCAAGAACAGTACACAATAAGACAACTCTTTCATATAGATTGTTTATAGAGAACGACTGACTATATACATGGCATGCTCTTTTAAGCACCTTATGAATGCTTTTTGCGTCATTTGAATAGACTTTATCATACAAATATTCGAAATCCTTGATATTCCATTTAGAAACACTTTCTAATACAACAAGATCAATAGAAGTGTTGTATCTGTCAGCGTGGAAACTTGTATGGTAGATTTCTTGACTACTTGAATCTAATTCCTTGTAAAAGAAATAAGAGTTTCCTTGAATGACAAAACCATTGTCAATGTCAAATTGCCATTTCTTGGGATTGAAGAAGTTGTTATGATATAGGTCTGAACAAATCTTGAATATGTCTGTTGCAAAACAGCACTTGTCATACGCACGATTCTTTGCGTAAGACTCATTCCCACACACATTAACGACAGCAAAAATATGATTCTCGCTCAAGTGAAATTTGTCTTCTTTGATAAAAAACGACTCTTTAGCCAAATCGGATTTCTTTATGAAAGAAACATCCCCGACTTGAAAAGATAAATTCTTTTCAGCAAAAACTGCGTTATATATAGGGAAAGCAAATTTGTATAAAGGCATATACACGTACTATGTTGTGTGAATTTGTTTATTTTTTTACGAACTCCCAATGGTAGCCGGCATATGACTCTCTCTTACCCTGCGCAGCCCAACTAATGTAATCTGGACTTACGCCATATTTCTTTCCCGCAGCCAAAAGAGAAGGAAAAACTTCCCCTGTTTCAATATTCCGAACAGGTCGTTTAGATGGATGCTCATCAATTAAGCCTAAATCGTCCAAAATACCTTTAGTATATGCAGTCGAATATGCCGATGGTGAACCATCCGAGAATTCTTTTCTTGTTTTATATTTTGCAGCTTCTGCTCTTATAGCCTCTATCGTCCATATCCTTGTATAAGAACCTATAGAACCCGAAACACGACCTGTTTTGGCAGTATTGATCATATTCCAGCCTTCTTCTTTGTATCGCTGTAACCAGTTATCTTCAATCTCTCTGCTTTCTAACGGGGTCAAATTTTCTGTCAATATTTTTGGTTCTGGTACTTCAACACCTTTTGACACAAAATATTCATATACTGGACTATTCTTCTTATGTTTATGCGGGTGTGAGTGCTCTCTATGTCTCCTTACTAAATTGTTTGTCAATCCTACGTATACCACATGTGCCCCTACATCCTCGTATGCGTATACAACATGATTATTCACTCCTAAGTCACCTTTATATTGTTCTGGAATTTCAAACCATGTGATATCATTATACCATCCCATGACTTTTGCTCGATTGTAAGCACCTCCATGCTTACGTTCAAATTCGCTTGCGTATCTACAAGACCTAGCAATTGCCATTACTTCTTCATAGGTATAATCCGAATGACGCTCCCTTTGTAAAAAACTAAGATCTAATTTTCGCGAAAGAGCTATGCTATATAGCGATGGTTTACCTTTTACAAAATCTTTAAGGTACGTATATTTCCTGGCTTCCTGAAGAACATTTTCAGATGGTATCTTGCGTCCCTCAACTCTATCTTCAAAACTACATTTTGGGCATCCTTTCCCTAAATGAGCGTGGGTAGCAGGTAATTGCCAGAACTTCCCGTGTTTTGGGCATATAATACATACTTTATGCGCAGAGCCACGAAAAACGACTTTACTATAATCGTATTTATCCCCATGAAATGTACGAGCACCTTCATAAAACGACTCTTCATCAAGGATGAATCGGCCACCACATTTTAAGCATCCACTTCCTTGGATGTGGTTTACAGGCTTCTGCCAAAACTTACCATGTTCAGGACAGATAATACAAACTTCTGTTCCACTATTAACGTAATGTACTTTTGAATAATCGTATTTATCTCCATGGACTTGTTTTGCTTTGATTATGAAATCTTGCAAAGTATCTTTTGTACCTCGGATTCTCTCTTGTTGGGCACAAATAGGACAACCGCCACCTCTTAAATGAGAATTTGGAATTTGCCAAAACTCGCCATGCTCCGGACAAATCAAACAAACCTTGGTCTTATTATTTATATAGACAACTTTTGAATAGTCATACTTGTCTCCATGAATTTGCCTTGCCTTTTCAATAAAACCTTCTAAAGTTGACTTGACATTTCCTCCACATTGTGGACACCCTTGTCCCTGTATATGATCAGCTGGTTTCTGCCAAAATTCACCATGCTTCGGGCATACTATGCAAATTTTTGTATTATAGTTAATATATTTTGCTTGTGAATAATCATACTTATCCCTATGGACTTGTTTTGCCAAAGACAAAAAGTCGTTAAATGAGTATGAGAGTTTCTTTTTAATTTTTAATATGCCACATTGCGGACAGCCCGCACCTTGAATGTGAGCGTATGGGCGCTGCCAGAATTCTCCGTGCTCTTTGCAAATTATGCAGACTTTAGTATTAGAAGTAGAATATTGTACTTTTGAATAATCGTATTTTTCTCCATGAACTTGTATGGCCTTTTTAATGAAATCATCCCTGGTGTTTGTCATTGATTTCGCCATACGTTCCTTACCACACTTTGAACAACCTATTCCACGCAAATGGGAATTAGGCACCTGCCAGAACTCTCCGTGTTTAGGACATACAATGCAAACTTTTGTTTTGCTATTTACATACTCCACCTTGGAATAATCATACTTATCCCCATGAACGGCTTTTGCCTTTTGTATGAATTCTTCGTTGGTCATGACTTCAAAGGACACATAGACATGTCCTCAGTATAGATATTGGCGAGTCACCTATTTTTTTTCTATGCTCAAGAAATAATCATTTGTATAGTAGACTTCAACTCCATAATCATTATAGTAAGTCAAGTAGCCCATTCTTGAATTGCTAACTTTAGAATAAGGGAAGATATTCACCAATCTCTTATTAATTTCAATAGCATCTTCCTCTATTTCTGTTCGACTTGCTTGGATAGTAACTTTTTCTATCATACCACTTTTATACCATGATAGATAGACCCCACAACCATTACTATTCACTTCTTCATAAATAGCATCTCCAGATGGTAAATTTATGAACAATCCATTTGTCAATTGATTATATTCATGCCGAGTAAATGGACGTGTACTTCTCAGCACTGCATAATAAGTGACACCTTTATTAAAAACGGATAAATCCACTTCATTAACTTCACCCATTTGAAATCCGATTTCTTCAAGGCTCTTTACGACAGCGTTATAGCCCTCAATAGCCGACACACCATTTATATAAAAAGATTTGTGTTCTTCGTCAAGGAATTGATAAGAATCCTTAGGCGTGTTGCATGAAATAATTGCAAGTGTTAGTAATGTTAATGATAATAACTTTTTCATAACTGTATTGATTTAATTTGTTTGTATATTCATTCGTTTGGCGCGAAATAAATGCACACACATTAAAAAGCATCTTTTCTAATGCCTCTTTGGTTATCGTAATAATTTATAGCATATTTATTGACCATCAAGGCTAAATCTGTTTTGAATGTTAAAATAAGATGGATAGCACGTTGGATGTCATAATCCCTTATTGTGATATACATACCATGTCTTATTTGCTCATCTTCAGGTATATAACCTTTTAACCGTTCTACCATAATATCCAATTCCTTATCGTTAAACTTAGAATACTCTTCCCTTTCAATCACATGACCATACGTCTCCAAAAATTTCTTTTTGTCTTTAAAAATATCTAACCACATTACATATAACAAATGCAAATCGTTTGCTAATATTTCCTGAGTAGTTTTGCGAACAACATTATCTTCTTCTCCAACATTATCTTCTTCTCCATCTTCTTCTTTATCATGCTGCCTGCATAGGTTGGTGATGATTGAAGAATGCAGTTCATCATTACTAAGCGATCGGTCTAATTTATGATTATTGATAGCAAGAATTAATTGATATGTTTTTAACCACAACCTATATAAATTAGGATACATATCATTGTATATATCAACCTTTTGATATGCGTTCTTGTAAAAATCGTTCGACAAATAAAATGCTATACCGGCGACTAATCCATAGCAGCAGTTTCTAAAAGTTTCATCTAGAGAAGATAGTGCATAAAGAACGTTGTTTGAAAAAGGCAAAAGCGAGTCTTGCTTGAGCAGATTTGATGCTAGTGCATATATGAGAGAAATAGCACCTATTCTAAGTACTATTCTTTCCTTCTTCGCATTCTGGCACATTAGTCGCCCAATTGCCTTATTTCTTGCTCTAAAATTTTGTCTCATAATATATTCTGCAACTCTTAATCAAAACAATATTCGGGATAGAGGTCTTGGGGGCTGCGCCAGATCAGCTACTTCCGGTAAAGGCTTCCTGTCAAGGGGGCTGTAAATGAGATTATTCATGGTGTTTCTCCTTTCTGCCTACAAAGGTACAAAAAATATTTGAGATTTGCAAATATTTGAAGAAATTATTTGATTACACAAATAATCAAGCGTTATATACGACCAAAATGCCGTAACCTACATATACAACCAAATGTCGCGGCTTACGGACGCGGGAGCTTCAGTTGGGCGATGACGAAGCCACGGAGGGTTTTGTAGTATTTGTCAGCGGGAACAGACGGTTGGCCGTCAGGAGCAGTACCGAAGAACTGCCGGTTGGCCTTGGCAAGGTTCTGATTGGCAAGGCGCTTGTAGCGGTTGTACAAGTTCTGCCAATAGGCTTGTCGTTCGGGATCGGCGAGTTCAAGTTTGGCCTGCCTGGATGTTTCGCCAAAAGAAGCATTCAGTTCGCGCTGACGAGGCGTGATGGAGTTAGGGTCTTTATGCAAGGGATAGTTGCTGATAACCGTCTCACCGTATCGGTGAGAAGAATAGAACTTGCTGTCGCCCGTGAGACGACCGCTGAGTTTGTCGAGTAAGATGTCTAATTCTGCTTTTGCCATAGTGGTAGTAGATTATGTCGCCCAAAAATGGTCGATGGCTGTTAAAATGATCGCCCAAAAATGGTCGATGGATAAATAGCGGGTCGGAGCGAAGTCAGTAGGACGAAAGTCGCGTCCGTTGCCGTGTCGTTACCGTGTCGTTGCCGTGTCGTTACCGACTTTTTGTCGAGAAAAGGTGTTGAAAAGACGGTAAGAGGATGTGTAGTGAATGAATCAAAACAGCATACAACGTAATGTATGAAAAAACTTCGTCAGTTTGATGAAAAAACTACACTAATTTCTTGTAGTGAATGCGCTTGGGTGTCATGGCAAAGAATAGACGGTTGCGTTCACCACCCTCGTAATCCCCCGGATACCTTTTGCAAGAATAAGAAACATGCCTCTCCGCCTCGCGTTCATATACGTTTCTTATTCGGACGAGCCATTATTTTCTTTTTCCCACTTGATGTAAGCATTCACAAAATCCATCAGCGATTGTTCCCGCACAAAGGTATAAGTAACATGCACATCCACAGTACTCTTCAGATCAGACACGTACATTTCTTCATTACAAGAAAGGGTCATCTCCTTGGATGTCAGTTTTTCCACCTTGTAGCGCAAGACGGATGGTGTTCCACTTGCCCCGGGAATGGTGCTTCGAGTCTCGGTAACGATCACCAAATTCTTTCCTTCTCCTTCCACAGTGTACTTGATACTCATGTCTCCAGCCCATGGGCTCCATAAATCATTCCCGTTGTCTTCATAACCGCTCCACCAACTGATATATCCCTGATAGAACAGCCATGCCAGTTCCTTATCCTTATAGGTGTATGTATATTCATTGTCATTCAAGTGCGTATTTCCCTGCTGGTCAGCACTGACGCTTTTGTCCGACGTACATGTCTTGACCATCCATGCCCCCTCTACCAGCGATGCCTCACCTATAGGTGACTCGCATGAACTTAACATAACCGCCATCATCGCCCCAAAGACGATGCTTACCCGTTTCAAAATGTTCTGGTTCATATAGGTATTGTTTTAGTTGGTTATCTTTGGCTGCCCTCACGTGTGGGACAGGTTTTCATTTTGCGGGAGATCAGACGAGTTTCTTATAGTGGATGCGCTTGGGTGTCAGGGCATCTTCGCCCAGACGCATCTTCTTGTTGGCCTCGTAATCGCTGTAATCGCCCTCAAACCAATAAACCTTGCTGTCGCCCTCAAAGGCAAGGATATGCGTGCATATACGGTCCAGGAACCAGCGGTCGTGGCTGATAACCACCGCGCAACCGGCGAAGTTCTCCAGACCTTCCTCCAGCGCACGCAATGTGTTGACATCGATATCGTTCGTCGGCTCGTCGAGCAAGAGGACGTTGGCCTCGCTCTTCAGAGTCAGCGCCAGATGCAGACGGTTGCGCTCACCGCCGGACAGCACGCCGCACTTCTTCTCCTGGTCAGCACCGGTGAAGTTGAAGCGGCTCAAATACGCGCGGGCATTGATCTCGCGGCCGCCGACACGGATGAACTCCGTGCCATTGGCGATAGTCTCATACACGGTTTTGTTCGGGTCGATGTTCGAGTGCACCTGATCAACATAGCCGACCTTAACCGTCTCGCCTACGGCGAACGTGCCTTTGTCGGGCTTCTCCATACCCATGATCATGCGGAACAGGGTCGTCTTGCCGGCACCGTTCGGACCGATGATTCCTACTATGCCGTTAGGCGGAAGCATGAAGTTCAGATCCTCCATCAGCAGTTTGTCGCCAAATGCCTTGCTCACGCCTTCGGCGTTGATGACCTTGTTGCCCAGACGCGGACCGTTGGGGATAAAGATCTCGAGCTTCTCCTCGCGTTCCTTCTGTTCTTCGTTCAGCATCCTGTCGTACGCTCCCAGACGGGCTTTGGACTTGGCCTGACGGGCTTTGGGCGCCATTCTCACCCACTCCAACTCGCGCTCCAGAGTCTTGCGGCGCTTGCTGGCCTGCTTCTCCTCCATGGCCATGCGGGTGGTTTTCTGCTCGAGCCATGAGGAGTAATTGCCTTTCCAAGGTATACCTTCGCCGCGATCGAGCTCGAGAATCCAACCGGCTACATTGTCGAGGAAATAGCGGTCGTGGGTGATGCAGATCACCGTGCCGGGATACTGGTGCAGGTGCTGCTCAAGCCAGTCGATACTCTCGGCATCCAAATGGTTAGTCGGCTCGTCCAGAAGCAGCACGTCAGGTTGTTGCAATAGCAGACGGCACAATGCCACACGGCGGCGTTCACCGCCGGACAGATGCTGCACATTCTCATCGTCTGCCGGGCAACGCAGCGCATCCATCGCGCGGTCCAAGCGCTGGTCGATGTTCCACGCATCGGCTGCATCAAGCTTATCCTGAAGCTCGGCCTGACGGGCTAACAGCTTGTCGAAATCCGCATCGGGTTCGGCAAACGCCATGTTGATCTCGTCGTACTCGCGCAGCATATCCATAATAGGCTGCACACCTTCCTGAACGCACTCGCGGACGGTCTTCGTCGGGTCAAGCTGCGGATCTTGCTCCAGATAGCCGACCGAGTATCCCGGCGAGAAAACGACCTCGCCTTGGTAGTTCTTGTCGATTCCGGCTATGATCTTCAGCAGCGTGGATTTACCCGCGCCGTTCAAACCGATAATACCGATTTTGGCTCCGTAGAAGAAGCTGAGGTAGATGTTGTTCAGAATACGTTTCTGGTTCTGCTGAATGGTTTTGCTCACGCCAACCATCGAGAAGATGATTTTCTTGTCGTCTGCCATAATATTTGGTTATTTGCCCTGCAAAGGTACGAAAAAAAACTGAATTATGCAAATTTATGCGTGAAAAATTTGCAAATGTGGGATAATTTTCGTACCTTTGTAGCGAGTTAATGTGCGCGCGCTGCCACGGCGCATGTATGCGTGTGCAAAATCATTAAAGAAAAACGGCCAAATCAACCCAATGTTTAATCTATTCAAAACAAATATGGCAAATCAAACACAACAGTCCGGAACGATGTACAATGCAATCACGTCCGGCAGTAAGATCATCGGTACAATCATCGCCGATGGCGATATCCGTATCGACGGTACGGTGGAAGGCGAAATGCAGTGCGCAGGCAAGGTTGTGATCGGCGAGAAAGGTCTGATCAAAGGTACGGTAACCTGCCAGAACGCCGAGATCATGGGTATGCTCGACGGCAAGATCACTAACAGCCAGACGCTGGCACTGCGCTCGACAGGCAAGATCAAAGGCGAAGTACAGACCCAAACCCTGATCGTTGAGCCGAACGCACAGTTCAACGGCTCATGCCAGATGCCGGCGCGTTCGGCAAATAGTGCTAAATGATGCCGCGCTGCGACATAGAGCGCACTATTGCCTCCGCTCTCCCCACCACAACCTTGTCAGGTTGCGTCGGGGACCCCTATTATAATGGAAAATAACAGAACAATCTGAAGTTATGCGAATCAAACCGTTCAGGGGGATACGTCCTCCCAAGGCGCTTGCCAAACAGGTGAGCAGTCGTCCGTATGACGTGCTGGACAGCGATGAGGCACGCCAAGAGGCAGCGGGTAACCCGATGTCGCTGTATCATATCATCAAGCCGGAGATCAATTTCGAACCGGGTACCGATGAGCATGATCCGCGGGTATATGAGAAAGCCGCGGAGCAGTTCAAGTTATTCAAACAGAAAGGCTGGCTGGTGCAGGACAAGGAAGAGAAATACTACGTCTATGCCCAAACCATGGACGGTCGTACACAGTACGGCCTTGTTGTGGCTGCGTGGGTGGAGGATTATATGGAAGGGCGCATCAAGAAACATGAGCTCACACGCCGTGACAAGGAGGAAGACCGGATGAAACATGTGCGCGTCAACAACGCGAACATCGAACCGGTGTTCTTTGCCTACCCTCACCGCTCGGATCTGGATGCCATCGTTGCCCGCGTGACGAGCACTGAGCCGGAGTATGACTTCGTATCGGATCTTGACGGCTTCCGTCACACGTTCTGGGTGATTGACGACGCGGCTATCATAGCTACAATCACACGCATCGTAGGCGACATTCCGGCTATGTACATCGCTGATGGCCATCACCGTTCGGCTGCCGCGGCACTCGTAGGCAACGAGAAGAAACTGCAGAACCCGAACCACACCGGCAACGAGGAGTACAATTACTTCCTCGCGGTCTGCTTCCCCGACAATCAGTTGCACGTGATGGATTATAACCGCGTGGTGCGCGACCTGAACGGCATGACACCTGCGGAGTTCTTGCATAAGTTGGAGGAGAACTTCATCGTTGAGGACAAAGGTACGGCGATCTATCGTCCGGAGGCATTGCATACGTTTGCATTGTATGTAGGTGGCCGCTGGTACAAACTCACCGCCAAGCCCGACACCTATACCGATGATCCGATTGGCGTACTGGATGTAACTGTTTCGAGCAATCTGATTCTGGATAAGCTGCTGGGCATCAAAGACCTGCGTTCGGACAAACGTATCGATTTCGTTGGCGGCATACGTGGTCTGAAGGAACTGCAAGACCGCGTGGATAGCGGCGAGATGGCTATGGCACTGGCGCTCTACCCCGTAACGATGCAGCAGATCATCGACATCGCCGACAGCGGAAACATCATGCCGCCCAAGACCACATGGTTCGAACCGAAACTCCGCAGCGGACTGATTATACATGAACTCATTTAGTCAACCAAACGTGGTTGACACCATAATTAGTGTGAGATATTTCAAGATATTCATAGTATGCACATTGGCATTGCTGTGTTCGTGCAGCGTGCAGAAGCGCGTAAAGAAAGCCGACAAGAAATTTGACATCGGCGAGTATTACGACGCGGCACAAATCTACAAGCAGTGTTACAACCGGTTGAACAGCAAGAAAGACCGCGAACTGAAAGCACATGTCAGTTTCCGTCAGGGCGAGTGTCTGCGCATACTGAACGATCCGAAAGCAGTAAGCGCGTACAACAACGCCATCAAGCTGAAGTACCAGGACAGCACCGTTTACTTGCGTTACGCCGAAGCACAGATGTATCAGGGTAAGTACCGCGAGGCGGAAAAAGCCTTCCGGACGTTCCTCGAGTGGCAGCCCGATCACTATCGCGCTCAAGCCGGCGTATATGCCTGCCAGCAAGTAGCCGAGTGGAAGAAAACACCCTCGCGCTACAAGATTCAGGTAGCGAAGGATTTCGCAGCAAAGCGCGCTTCAACCTTCGCGCCCGCATTCGTCGGAGAAAACAATGATGCGCTGATGTTCACATCGAACCGACAGGAGCGCACCAAAGCCAAGGAGAAGAAGATCCAGCGACCAAGTCCGGTGACCGGACAGCAGTTGTTCCGCATCTACTCCGCACGCAAGAACGCCTCGGGTAAATGGGAAGATATAGAACTTGCGGACGGCTTGTATGATACCGACAGTTCGAGCGAGCAAGCCGAGAACGACAGCACATCCAACGGCAAGGCAATGCCCGCCGAGATGGGTGTGTGCTGTTTCAGCAAGGACGGCAAAACGATGTACCTCACCTTCTCCCGTCCGGTAAACGGACAGGATCTGGGAGCAAAGATCTACACCTCAACGCGCGCCTCAGGCCAATGGAGCGAACCGCAAGAGCTGACGTTGTTCAAGGACAGCAGTATCACCTGCGGTCATCCGGCACTGAACGCAAGCGGCGACACACTGTATTTCGTTTCTGACGCTCCAGGCGGCTATGGCGGCAAGGATATATGGTTTGCCGAGTACGATGGTACACAATGGTCAGCACCGGTGAACCTCGGGCCGCAAATCAACACCTCGGGCGAGGAACTCTACCCTACGATTCGCAACAACGGCGTGCTGTACTTCTCATCCACCGGTCATCCGGGTTACGGCGGTCTGGACATCTTCAAAGCCGAACGGGATACCGCGGTCATCGACAGCACGTCCGGCATGGGCTGGACAGTATATAACATGGGCGCACCGTTCAACACCAACGGCGATGATTTCGGTATCACCTTTGCCTCGGAAGGCGAGCAAGGATTCTTCTCGTCGAACAGAGGCGACCGCAAGGGTTTCGACAAGTTGTATAGCTTCGTTCTGCCGGAGATGGAGTTTATAGTCGAAGGCACGGTAGTTGACAACAATGGCGATCCGATAGCCGATGCGTCAATCCGTATGGTAGGCAACAACGGAACAAACACCAAGTTGCAGGTACGCCGTGACGGCACATATAAGATCAAGTTGCAGAAGGACACAAAGTACGTCATGCTCGGCACGGCACGCGGTTACCTGAATCAGAAGCAAGAACTGAACACTATCGGACTGAAGGACAGCAAGACCTATACACAGGACTTTACCCTATCGCCGATCAGCAAGCCCGTAACGATGGACAATATCTTCTACGAGTTTGGCAAATGGGACTTGACACCCGCTTCGGAGACAGGTCTCGCCGCCCTGGTCAAACTGCTGAACGACAATCCGAACATCACCATCGAACTGTCGGCACATACCGACTATATAGGCAACGACGCAGCGAACAAAGAACTGTCGGCCAAACGTGCGCAGAGCGTAGTGAACTACCTGATCAGTCACGGCATCGAACGTGAACGTCTAACACCCGTCGGTTACGGCGAGGAGAAACCAGTGGTGGCCGATGCAGCCTTGCACGAGAAGTATAAGTTCATACCTGTTGATCAGGAACTAACAGAAGAGTTTATTACGGGTTTGAACAGTGATCAGCAAGAGATCTGCAACCAGATCAACCGTCGCACAGAGTTCAAGGTACTTAGAACAACGTATAAGTTGTATTAGACCGCTAACGCTAAAAGAATAAACATGAAACAATATTTAGAACTTTGCCAACGCGTGCTCGATGAGGGCGTGCAAAAGACCGACCGCACGGGCACAGGCACAATCAGCGTATTCGGCCATCAGATGCGTTTCCACATGGCAGACGGATTCCCTTTACTGACCACAAAGAAACTGCACCTGAAGTCAATCATCTACGAACTGCTATGGTTCCTGCAGGGCGATACCAACGTCCGCTACCTGCAAGAACACGGCGTACGTATATGGAACGAGTGGGCCGACGAGAACGGCGATCTGGGGCCTGTATATGGTCATCAGTGGCGTTCGTGGCCGGACTACAAAGGCGGCACGATCGACCAGATCAGTCAGGTGGTGGATATGATCCGCAAGACGCCCGACTCACGGCGCTTGCTTGTCAGTGCATGGAACGTGGCAGAGGTAAACTCGATGGCTCTGCCGCCGTGCCACACGTTGTTTCAGTTCTATGTGGCAGACGGCAAACTGTCGCTGCAACTCTACCAGCGCAGTGCGGATATTTTCCTCGGCGTGCCGTTCAACATCGCCTCCTACGCCTTGCTGCTGCAGATGATGGCACAGGTCACAGGGCTCGAATGCGGTGACTTTGTGCACACCTTTGGCGATGCGCACATCTACCTGAACCATCTGGAGCAAGTAAAACTGCAACTCACGCGTGAGCCGCGACCGCTGCCGAAGATGCTGATCAACCCCGACGTGAAGTCAATCTTTGATTTCAAGTACGAGGACTTTACACTAACCGATTATAACCCCCATCCGCATATAGCGGGAGTAGTAGCCGTATGATTTCAATTATTGTAGCTATAGCAGAGAATTACGCAATTGGCAAGCAGGGAGGTCTGTTGTGCCACATGCCGGCTGACTTGCAGCATTTTAAGCAAGTAACCTCCGGCCACACGGTAATCATGGGTGAGCGCACCTATCTGTCGCTGCCCAAGCACCCGTTGCCAAACCGCAAGAACATCGTGATCAGTGACAATCCGGCGTTCGATGACCCGCAAGCCATCGTTGTGCGTTCAATCCCCGAAGCGCTCAAACACGTGGATGCCGGCGAAGAAGCGTTCATCATCGGCGGAGGGATGGTCTATCGCCAGTTTATGGAGATTGCCGACAAACTCTACATAACGCACATTCACCACACCTGGGATGACGCAGATACGTTCTTCCCGGTTATCGAACCTGCAATATGGCAACAGACCGCTGCCGAGCACCACGATGCCGACGAACGCAATCCCTACCCTTACACCTATGCGGAGTACATGAGGATTTAGCCGTCTGGCACGGTTATTGCAACGATTGGGAAAAACACCAAAAATTTACAGTTATGAAAAGATTGAGTATTGTATGTATAGCGATGCTGAGCAGCATCTGCCTTTGGGCTGCGCCCTACACGGCTAAGATTGAGCACGTAACAGTCTTTACCAGCGGTGCCGAGTTGGCACAGAAAGTGTCTTTCCCGCTGCAAGCCGGCGATAACACCGTAGTAATTGAGGGCCTGTCGCCGTATATCAATGAGAAGAGTCTGCAGATCGCCCTCGGCGGCGGAGTGATCGTTCAGCAGTACGCATTCTCTACCGATTATCTGAGTGCCGACAAGCGTCGGATGAACACTGCCGCCCTTGAGGATAGCCTGAAGATCGCACAGAACGCCCTGGCAGACGCCGAGCGGCGAATCAACACCATCACGCAGATGCAAGCCCTGCTGCAGACCGGCGTTAACAGCACGCTCACCGCCAACACCGGCGTAACAACCGCATTGATTGACAAGAACCTGCAGTACTACCGCACGAACGCTCTCGATCTGGCCAAGCAGCTCGATGCTACCAAAGCCGAGAAGAGCGAACTGGACAAACGCATCAAAGCCCTTCAACAGCAGATTCGTGAGAACGGCGGACTGAAGGTCGGCAAGTCGGGCATAGTGACTCTGCAGGTCAATTCGCCTAAGAAACAGACGATCAACGCTGCACTGAAGTATTTCACCCCGCGCGCATCGTGGCATACAACTTACGACCTGAATATTGCCTCGCTGCAGGCACCTGTCACCCTGCTGATGAAAGCACATGTGAGCCAAACGACCGGTCTTGACTGGGAACAGGCACGGCTGACGCTCTCCACGGGCAGTCCGTCACGCACGAACGAAGCACCTGAACTGAGCACATGGTGGCTGCAGCAACAAGTGACACGCACCCGCGGCGTCTATGCTGCCAAGACTGTCATGCTCGCTGCTGCACCGATGGCAGATGCTGCTCCGATGGAGGAAGAAGAGATGGCAGTATCGAACATAGGCAACTATGTCGAAACAACCGAGCAGGCAATATCAGTAGAGTACGCCATCAATCTTCCCTACACCATCGCAGGCAACGGCAAGGAGCAGATGATCGCCCTGCTGGAAAAGCAGATCGATGATGTGACGTACGCTTACTACACCGCACCGCGCGTCGATCAGAACGCATATCTGGTTGCATACATCAACGATTGGAGTGCATTGAATCTGCCCGACGGCATTGCTAACATCACGTACAACGGCACATACTACGGCGAGAGCCGTCTGGCCGCCAACAACAACGATGCACGTGTGCGCCTCACGCTCGGCGATGATCCGCAGGTGAAGATCAAACGCGAACTGACCGCTCAGAACAGCAAGATCAGCGGTAATACCAAGCAAGTGTCGTACACCTATACCACAACCGTACGTAATGACAAGAAGGAGGCTGTCACTCTTACCCTGACCGACCAGTATCCCGTCAGCTCAGCCAAAGAGATTCAGGTGAGCGTAGGCGACAAGAACACACCTGCCACCACCGAGAACAAACAGACAGGCATATTGACCTACCAACTGACCCTTGCTCCGGGCGAGAGCAAGCAGATTGTGCTCGGATATACGGTCAAGTACCCGAAAGACTGGAAGATCAACTTATAACGGCGTCAACCACACTTAACTGACAATATAAACCATCACAACTATGAAACGGACGATTTTGTTGATTGCGCTACTCTGCAGCCTCGAGCTGTACGCGCAGCAGACCGGTAGTATACAAGGCACCGTAGTGGATAGCCAGACAGGGCAGATCATGGAGATGGTGGCCATACAGCTGTTCACCTACTCCGGTGCGGATTCTACTATGGTTAACGGTGCCCAGACAGACATGGAAGGATTCTTCTACTTCATGAAACTCAAGCCGGGCAAGTACAAACTCGTTCTTTCATCGTTGGGTTATCGCACGCGCATCATTCCCGTTGAACTGACGGACGATAAGATGATCCGCGAGATGGGCAAGCTCAGTATGGTTGAAGATGTGCAGGCGTTGGCAGAGATCGACGTAAGAGGCCACGCTGCGGAGATGACCGTCAAAGGTGATACAATCGAGTACAACACCAACGCCTACAAGATGGAAGAGACCGCAGTGGTCGAAGATCTGCTGAAGAAGATGTCAGGCGTGCAGGTTGACAAGGAAGGCAATGTGACCGTCAACGGCGAGACCATCAAAGCCGTGCGCGTAGATGGCAAGAAGTTCTTCGGCGACGATGTTCAGACCGCTACAAAGAATATCCCCGCCGACATGATCGAGAAGATCCAGGTGCTCGACGAGAAGAGTGAGACATCGAAGATGACCGGTTTTGATGACGACGAGACATCCCGCGTGATCAACCTTACGCTCAAAAAAGATCGCAAGCAGGGATTGTTCGGCAACTTCAATGGCGGCTTGGGTGCTGACCTTGTGACCGACGACGGCAAGTGGTTCAACTATGGTAATCCGGAGTTCGGCGCTACAGCCGGCCAACGCACAAGGCACTTCTTCGAGAACGACTTCCGCTACTCGGCAGGGCTGTTCATGAATATCCTGTCGAACAACAGCCAGACAACCGTTGTAGGCAACGCCAACAACACCAATGAGATACGTATGGGTCGCGGGCGCGGCAGCTGGGGAACAAACAATCAGGGTATAACATGGGCAGAGAACATCGGCGTGAACACGAACATCGACGTCAGCGGTAGTGTGCCGGGGATGTTACTTGGCGGTGATGGACAGTTTGCGCATTCGTCGAACTACACCAAAGGGTTATCAAAGAAAGACTCCTACTCCAAGGGGGCGAACTACCTGCAGAACCAGAAGGACAGCACATTGTCGAACACATGGGATCTGAGCGTCAGGCTTGAGATGGAGTACGAGATTGACAGCGCTAACAAGATTTTGATTCAACCGCAATTCGGGTACACCAACTCTATTCAGTACTCCGAGAACAGCTATGTCAACGGCCAATACACCGACGACTCAGATACAACGATTATCAGTGACGGTAATCAGACGCGCAGTAGCACGAGCCAGGACATAACGGGTAAACTTCAGATCATCTACACCCACTCGTTTCTCAAGCCCGGACGCAAACTGACGCTGACCGGCAATGCCAATATTAGTAACAACAAAGGCCATACCGACACCCGTGCATTCGATAATCTGGGCGACAGTATACTGGTCTACCAGTACACCAACAGCGGCAATACATCCGTCGGCTACAGCTTGCGCGCATCGTACATTGAGCCGTTGTACAAGAAAGAGCATCTGTTGGAGATAGCGGCACTCGTGAGCGGTAACAACCGCAATTCGCGCAAAGACCAATACGATATAGGCGAATCGGACACAACGTACAACAACGACTACAGCAATCATCTGCTCAACGACTTCTACACCGAACAGATCGAGGCAAACTACCAATGGCAACACGAGAAGTTCACCCTCACTGCCGGATTGAAAGGAGTGCTCTCGCAGACCCGTTCGCGCACCTACTACGGTTCACCTGAGTCGTACGTGCTCCAACGCGACACATTGCTGAATGTGTTCAACTTCTCACCGAACGTGAACTTCCGGTACAATTTCGGCAAGAAGAAGTTCGCACGTATCCGCTACAACGGCACAACGCAACAGCCTACGATACAACAACTGGAACCTGTGCGCAACAACTCTGACGCTATGTACGAAACGGTTGGTAACCTCGGTCTAAACCCGGCATTCAACCATCGTCTGCGACTGATGTACTCCACCTTCAACCAAGATCATTTCTGGAGCTTGATGGCAGGTATTCAGGGCAACTTGACCAAGGATGCACTGGTAGGCAACACAATATACGACGAGACCGGCAAGCGCTATCAGCAGACCGTGAACGCACAGGACGTGCCGTACAACGTGGGCGCAAACCTGATGTTCAACACGCCGTTCGCGAACAAGATGATGCAGTTCAACACGCGCACAAATATCAGTTACAACCAGCGCGTCAGCTATATCTCGCGCGAACACACGGCTGCTGAGATTGCGGAGATGATTGAGGCCAACAACCTTGTGCTCGGCGACAAGTCTCTGACCGGCAACCTGCAAGTGAGCGAAAATCTGACGCTGCGCTTGACGCATGATCTGGTAGATGTTGGCGTTGTAGGTTCATTCAACTACAGCCGTACGCAGAACAACATGAGCGCAAATACGCTGAGCAATGTGTTTAACTGGTCAGTAACCGGCGACATCAACTTCAATCTGCCCAAGCAGTGGACAATTGGTGCTGATTGCGGTTATACAGCACGTTACGGTTACGGCTTTGATGACCCGAACGAGGTTATACTCAATGCCTCAGTAGCCAAAACATGGGCGAACGCCACGCTGACACTCAAGGCCTACGACCTGCTGAATCAAAAGAAGAACATCGTACAGATCGTTGGTGAGAACTACGTACAATACAAGGAATACAACGCTTTGGGCACGTACGTGATGCTATCCTTCACCTACAAGCTGAACATGATGGGCGGCATGAAAGCTACAGGTCGTGCTGCGCACATGCAAGAGATGATTGAGAACGGGCAAACACCGGGTGCGCCCGGCAGAGGAGGCATGCCGCCCATGGGACCGCCCCCGGGCAGATAATTGACAATTGACTAACACTAACAAATAATGCACAACTTATTGTATATAACATGGAATGTTGACCCTATCCTATTCCACTTAGGCAGTCTGGAGATCCGCTGGTACGGACTGCTGTGGGCATTAGGATTGTATTTGGCGTACTTGATTCAGGCCAAGCTCTACAAACATGAGCGCTGCCCTGAAGACTGGCCGGACAAGATCTTCCTGTGGATGGCTCTGGGCGTGATTATCGGTGCCCGTATAGGCCACTGCTGGTTCTATGAGTGGCACGACGTCACTCTGCCGTATATGGCTTCGTACTGCCGAGCCATGGATATCAGCACCGAGCCCATACAGATCTTCGGTTGGACATTCGTCTATCGTAACCCGTACATCGAGCATCCGTTCTATCTGCTGAAGATCTGGGAAGGAGGCCTTTCGTCACACGGCGGAGCGATCGGTCTGATCATCGCTGCGTGGCTGCTCAACCGCAAGCATTTCAGCAAGGAGCCTAAGTTCCACACCTCGATGATCTGGATCCTTGACAGACTCTGTATCGGTGTAGGCGTAACAGCCACGCTCATCCGTTTGGGCAATCTGATGAACTCGGAGATCTACGGCGGCCCGACTGACCTGCCGTGGGGATTCATCTTCGTCCGTAACGGGGAAACAGTTCCCTGCCATCCGACGCAGATCTATGAGATGCTCTACTGCATTGTAGCACTGCTCGTCACAAAATGTATGTATCGCTACTGCAAAGCATACCGCCGCGAGGGATTGTTGATCGGCACATTCCTGCTCATCGTGTTTGTTACACGTTTCCTGTTGGAGTTCATCAAGAACGATCAAGAACTCTTTGAAGCCGGTCATCTGCTCAACATGGGTCAACTGCTCAGCATACCGTTCATCATTTTCGGTCTATGGCTCGTGATCCGCGCGTATCGTCGTCCGCTTAACCCTGATACAGCTGATGACTAAACGGCATATACTGCTCATAGTATATCTGCTTCTCGGCTGGGCAACACATCTGTCAGCCGAAGATACGATCGTCGTCATGCACCAGTATACCGACACACTTCGCCTGCAAGACGCACAGCAGACCGTTCAGTTCAACGATGATGCGATGCTCCTGGAGTTGATAGCCAAGCAAAGCCGGCAAATAGCCGACTCCCTTGCAGCCCTCGATAGCACACAGATGGATAGCCAGGAAGCACGTGAACGGCTATTGGCAATGCAGGAACAGCTGCGACGTGACTCATTGTATATCGACTCGCTGCGCATCGAAACAATCCGTCAGGAGACGCAACAGATGGCACATGAGATCGGCGTGCAGACAGAGATTCAGGATATCCGCATCGAAAAGCATATAGTGCCTGATGTCGAGGAAGACAAGGCGGATATACGCCGCGCCATTCGTCAGCAGTATTCGCCGTGGTTCAAGGAGGCACGCACGCTCATTCAGTTCACGCAGAACTATATTTCCCCGAACTGGTACAAAGGCGGCAACTCCAGCCTGGCCATGCTCACCATCCTTAAGGGAAACATCAAGTACAAACAGGATAACTTCGTTTGGGAGAACACCGGTGAGTGGCGCATGGGTATGTCTTATACCGGCAAGGCCGACACAATCCACAAAATCAATGTAACCGATGACCAGTTCAAGATCTATTCCAAGGCCGGTTATCAGGTTTATCAGGAGAAACTGTTGGTATCCGCCGCATTGGACTTCCAGACCACTCTTCTGCCCTCGTGGAAGGTGAACAGCAACCAGCTTAAGTCAGGCTTTATGACACCTATCCGGTTCAACATCAGCGCCGGCTTGGATTACAAGCCTGTCGATTGGGTGACCATCAACTTCTCACCCGCTACATACAAACTCGTTCACGCTGCCATCAGCGACTCCAACCGGGTGGATGTCACGGCGTTCGGTATCGACAAGGGACAAAAGACCCTGTCGGAGTTCGGTAGTTCGGTACGCATCGAAGCCAAGTACAAACCGTTGCGAGAGATTGAGTTATATACCCTGCTCTACTTCTACACCAACTACCGTCAAGTGGAATTCGACTGGCAGATTGAGTGCGACTTCATCATCAACCGGTTCCTCTCGGCACACCTGACGCTGCACCCGCGGTTTGACTCGACCGTCAAATCCGACGAACCGCAACACATTCAGTTCAAAGAGCTGCTGTCTATAGGTTTCAACCATCATTTCAGATAATGCGAACACGTCTGACATACTTGCTGATTGCACTCTGCCTAACAGCAGAGAGTTTTGCTGCGGAGTATATCGGTCGCGTGGTGGATGACAAAGGTGCACCCATCAGCTATGCAACGGTGTATATGGCCGACAATCCTGTCATAGGTACGGCTACGGGCAACAACGGTCTATTCCGGTTAGAGACCGACCTGCCGATCTTCAGCGAACTGATCGTCTCGTTCATCGGTTATGAGAAGCAGATTCTCCTGCTCAGCGAACTGCATTCCGATACAACAACTATCGTGCTCAAGGAGCAACCTATACATTTGGAGGAGGTTGTCATCGCCGCCAAGCCCGGCAAGCAAAAGAACAAACGCAAGCGGATGCAAGAATTACTGGCTGCGGTCTATCAGCAGATGCAAACCGACTTCCCGCTCACCGTTACAGGCTATCGCATCGTCAGCGATGTACGCATGGATGCCGAGGATGAGCCGTGGGGCATGGAGCAGATGATTGCCCATGTGGTTGTCTTGCCGCAACAGGGGCCGATCGTCAAAGATCAGCGCACAGGCAAGCGCGGCACAACACCGACAGACGAGGTGCAATTCGCAGGCGAACACTGCAAGCGCTTTTTTGACGCATCCATTCGCAGCCTTGCCGACAACATCTATGCAGGCAATGACTTGGAGGCCATACACCCGCAAATGCGCAAGGCGGCTACTGCCATCGACTCAGGAGTAGTGGTACACAAGACGCTCTGGAGTATGGGTAATATAGTCTATGATTTTGCCAACACAATGAAAGATGTCAGCCATTGGCAAGTCGGCAGCGAGAACGAAGGCGAGACGGTACTGACCTATACCGAGAACCAGAACATCATGGGCATCTTCATCTACCGGATGAAGCGTCATTATATTCTTCGTTCCGACGATCTGCGTGTGCTGCGGTTTGCCGAGCGCGCACATATCGAGCTGAACATCCCGTTCGGCCACAAAGTCAAACCCCATGAGATGCAGATGCTCAATCTGCTGAACATGGGCGAGAAACAGATTGAACAATACCGCATCCGTAAGGTGCATGGCGATATCAGTCTGAACACTATTTATCAGGAGCGCGGAGAGCACCTCTACCCTCTTGAGAAGAACCTGAAAGCGGATGCCACGATCATCGGCAAGCGCAAAGATCCCAAGCCAAACGGGCACGGCACGATTGAGTCGAAAGACACGATCCCACTTAAGATTCGCGCCACGCAGCGTGTCACTACGCTCCAAACGAAAGATGTGCAGCCGCTCACACCCAAGCAGATCACCAAACGCGTTCCGCGAACGATTGTGCCAATCTATTAAAACAACTATACTATGGAAACAAAAGAACTCTACAAAGCAGCAGACAGCCGCTACGACAATCAGCAGATGTACACCTATTGCGGCCATAGCGGAGTGATCCTGCCTAAGCTCAGTCTCGGCATGTGGCACAATTTCGGCAGTATTGACCCCTACGAGCGCAGCCGTGCTATTACGCACTACGCTTTCGATCACGGCATCACGCACTTCGATCTTGCTAACAACTACGGCCCGGTATATGGCAGCGCCGAGGAAACGATGGGCAGACTGATGGACGATAGTTTCCGTCCGTATCGCGACGAGCTGTTCATCTCCACCAAAGCCGGTTACGACATGTGGCCGGGGCCTTACGGCAACGGCGGTTCGCGCAAGTACCTCATGTCCAGCCTTGACCAGAGTCTCCGCCGCATGCATCTGGATTATGTTGACCTGTTCTACAGTCATCGTTACGATCCGAACACGCCTATCGAGGAGACGCTGCAAGCACTCGTGGATATCGTGCGCGCGGGCAAAGCATTATATGTAGGCATCTCCAACTGGCCGCTCGAACAGCTCCGCAAAGGCTATGAGTACCTTGCCGCACGCGATGTGCCCCTGCTCATCTACCAGGGCAAACTCAACCGTCTATGGACGGAGCATATAGACAACGGCTTGCTCCAATTCTGCAAGGAGAAAGGCATCGGTTATATCGCTTTCTCGCCGCTCGCGCAAGGTCTGCTTACCGACCGATATATCAACGGTATACCTGCCGACTCGCGTATGGCAAAGGGCAAATTCCTCCGCGCCGAGCAACTGACCGATGAGGTGCGCGCCAAGGTAGCTGCCGTGCGTGTCGAAGCCGCTGAACGGAAGATTAGTACGGCCCAACGTGCTTTAGGATGGATACTCGAGCAGCAGGGCGTCACCTCTGTTCTCGTCGGTGCCAGCAGTGTCGAGCAGTTGCAAGATAACCTCGCAGTGGTGCAATAACCCACCCTGCATACAACAAGAAACGCAGCCTAACGGTTGCGTTTCTTATTATGCTTGCGACACTGCTACTTTCTCAAGTTAGGCAGATAATCCAACAGGGCTTTCATGTCTGACAGGAAAGCGTCGGGTTTCCACGGAGCGAAATCATCATAGCCGAGCGGGCCTGTGTTCACAATCACCGTAAACAGATCAGCAGCTCTGGCTGCTTGCAGACCAAGCGGCGCGTTCTCAATCACGCAACATTCTTCCTTCGGCAGACCGCTCTTCTCCCACGCTTTCAAGTACGGTTCAGGACGCGGTTTGCCGTGCGGGCACTCAAATGCCGTGATCATCCGTTCGCGAACAAAAATTCCCGGAAAAGCGCTGTTCAATTGATCAAGCAAGGTCAATTGTGCACTACCCGTCACGAGCCAGATCTGTGTATCAGGCATTGACTGTATAGCCTTCAGCACCTCATAAGCGCCTGCCATAGGATGCGCTCCGCCAAGTTCGACGAACTTCTCACCTTTCTCGTGGTAGAAAGCCTCCACCTCCTCCAGCGTAACCTGTTTGTCAGGCATCTGCTGCTTGTAGGCGTTCAGAATCACATCACGACTTGTGCAGCCTTCCTGACGGTAACAATCCTCCTTGGTAAAATGCAATCCGTGACGTGCCATCACGATCTCCCACGCCCGCGCATGATTGGGCAGAGAGTCGAACAGCACGCCGTCCATGTCGAAGAAAAAGCCCTTTTTCATTTATAATTCAATCATTTGCGATTTTACTGATGCTGCTCACGAAGCAGGTCATTAACGGTCTTCACCGGGTTGAAGGTCGATACAGGCACTTCAACGAAGATCGTGTTCCACTTCGACATTGCTCCGTTCCAGAGTCCCGGCAACTCCAATGCCTGCAAGTCGCGGCCGTCCTTCGATTTCTGCGAGATGAAACCGGTCTTGGGGTCAACGAACTTGAGCAGATCAAACGGTTTGCCCTCATAGTCCTTGATAGCGCAAACAAGGTCAACCGGATTGAAGTACTTCGACTTAGCCATCAGCTCTTTGTCAGGGATCTGTACGGACTCAAGGATCTGGTTGCTGATCGAGCCGTCAGCCTCACGTACGCGGAACGGTCCACCGCCGGGCTCACCTGTGTTACGCACTACGCCGCACACGCGGATAGGACGGTTCAGGCGTTCACGCTCCTCGGCACTCAAGCCCGGTTTGCGCAAGAGGTCGAACACACGTTTTTGTTCAGTTACAAGCACACCTGCAAGCAGTTGCTTGAACTCAACGGTCGAGCCTTTCAGACGGTCAGGAACAACATTATCGATATTCTTGATGAATACAATATCAGCATCTTGCTCGTTCAAGTTCTCGATGAGCGCGCCGTGACCACCCGGACGGAACAACAGCTTGCCATCAGTCGTACGGAACGGTGTGCCATCAGGATTGGCAGCCAACGTGTCAGTTGACGGTTTCTGCTCGGAGAACGATATATTGAAGCGTACGCCGTACTTTGCTTCCAGTTTCTGCAAGTTGTCAGCAATATGCTTGCGGAACAGTGGCAGATGATCGTGCGAAACGGTGAAATGGATGTTTACCTCGCCGTTCGATGCTGCGTACAATGCGCCCTCCACCATGTGCTCCAATGCCGGCGTGCGTGCACCGTCGCGATACGAGTGGAACAGCAGCAAACCTTTCGGCAGATTGCCGTAGTTCATGTCTTTCAATAGGAAACGCACTGCATCCTGACCATCCTTGCCGGCAAGTTGTTTGCCAAAGGCAAACTTCGAGATATTGTCGAGGAACTCGCGAATGAACGGGGTCTCTACCCCATTGTCGAGGTACTCAAACAGATTCTTGAACATTCGTGAAGCGGCACCGGAGGCCGGAACGAACTTCAGCACTTTGTGTCCCTCGGCCAGATACTGCTGCCAAGCGGCAATATACTCCTTACGCTCGGCTACCGACGGACTGATTACGCCCTTGTGAAGCGCAGCCGGTTCAACGATATCCAGTACAGGAAAGCCCGTCTGGAAACACTTCAATTGCTCTTCCGCCTTCTGAACGGAGATTCCGCGAGCACTGAGTTGCTCGAGGTCTTGTTGGGTAAAGTTCATGGTAGTATATTTTGTTAAATGGTTATATCGATAAACTGATATGCCGTTACATTGCGTTAAGCAGTTCGGCTATTGCGGGTTTGTCAGCGTCCTTCATACAGCCTCGCAGAGTTACTACGGGCTCAAGCACTTCAACGTTTGTCATTGCCTCAAGCATACCGCGCATTACCTTGGCTGCTGCAGGAGCCCACGAGCCGTTCTCCACGAGTGCCGCACGACGGTCGCGATAGCCCTTCAGTTGCAACTTGTGCAGGAACGTGTGCATCGGCGGGAACAGATCGCCATCGTACGTACAGGCGCAAAGGATCATCTTTCCGTAACGGAACGCATCCTCAACAGCCTCGGCCATATCGTCACGCGTGAGATCGGTGAATGCCACCTTGATGCCTTTTGCGCGCAGTTCATCGGCTATATATTCCGCTGCCCGTAATGTGTTACCATGGATTGATGCCGACACAACGAACACGCCTTCGGTCTCCACGCCGTAAGCGCTCCAGATCGTATAGAGCCGCAATGCCTCGGCCATCTTCTCGCCCTCAAGCACAGGACCGTGCAACGGAGCGATACTGTTGATAGCCAGTGGTGAAACTTTCTTGAGCACTGCCTGTACCTGCACGCCGTACTTGCCTACTATATTGAAATAGTACCGCCGTGCCTCACATGCCCAATCGTCGGCATCGGCATCATACACGCCGAACTTGCCGAACGCATCGGCAGAGAACAGCACTTTCTCTTCCTCACAATAACTCATCAGCACCTCAGGCCAGTGGATCATAGGCGCGGCTATGAAGCGCAGCGACAGTCCGCCAAGGTCAAGCACATCGCCCTCTTTCACGATCAGAACATTGCTGTACTCCACTCCGAACTGGCGAAGCATATTCCCGGCAATCTTCGAGCAAACGATCTGCACATCGGGATACACCTTCACGAATTGTGCTATACTGCCCGAGTGATCAGGCTCCATGTGATGCACTACCAGGTAATCCGGCTTTCTGCCCATCAGGGATTTCTCCAATTTGTTCAGCCACTCGTCGGTGCAGCGCGGGTCGATCGTATCAAGCACTGCCACTTTGTCCGCACACAGCAGATACGAGTTATAACACATGCCGTCGGGCAAAGCATACTGCCCCTCAAACAGGTCTAACGTCTGGTCATCACAACCGATATAAGAGATAGATTTCATAGAGTTATACGATTATTTTCGTTACAAGAATCGCATGTTACGCAATTTGAGCACAAAGATACAAAAATTTTTGCATAAATGCAAACATTTGGGCAAAAAAATATGGCTCACCTCTCGGCAAGCCATATTTTTTAACGATTTTGCTTATTTTGCCTGTCCTACTACAGAGTAAATCGTACCGTTTACCCGAATGAACAGTTGTCCGTTCTCGATGAACTTCTGAGCATTCATGCCATTGGTCATATTGCTGATGCCATCGGCAGGGTTAGCCTCGATGTAGATGTGACCGCCAAAGTCCTTCCACGCCTCATTATAAAGCTCTTGGAAGTAGATGGTCTTTGCACCTGCGTGGTTCTTGTCAACCTTATACTCGTTGCCTTCGCCATCCGGATACCATGTCTTAATAACATCGTTCTCGACCTTGACAACCTTGATGCCTTCGTCCTCTTTCAGAGTTACGTTCAGTTGATACTCGTTCTCTTTGTCAGGATTAGCGGTAAACAGCAGTTCTGCTGAAAGATCAGCTACAGCCCAACCTTTCTGACCGATCAGGTAGAAACCGTTAACCAGCGTCGGTGCTGCGGGTACAGCGAACGGACCTGTGATGCAGAGTTTGCCTTCTACAACCTTGATCTTGATGTCAGCCTTCTCTTTGAGTTCTACAACGATATTGCTGTTCTCGCCTTCGGTTATTCCTTCCGACGAGCACTCGGCATTAACAGCTGCAAAGCCTAGAGCATTCGACCAGTCTTGTGCCAGATTCTTCGGAATAATCTTGCACTCGTACTTGCCTGCTTCGACATTAGCCACCAAGCTGTCGCCTACCAGAGGTATAGCGTTCTCAACGCTCCAGTTGTTCATGGTACCGACTAGATAGTAGTTAATCTCCGGTTGCGGTTCGGGAACATAGAACGGACCTGTGATGCAAAGCTTGCCTTCTACGACCTTGATCTTCACATTGCCTTTTTCCTTCAGCGTAAAGATCACATTGTCGCCATTGTTGCCGCTCAGTCCGTCGGACGAGCACTCGGCGTTAACTGCGGCAAAGCCCTTGGCATTATCCCAATTCGTTTTTTGCGGCAGCACCTTGAACTCAACACTACCGGCCTCAAACTCACGAACGATACTGTCGCCAACCATTGCCTCAGCGGTCTCGAGCTTCCAATCGTTGAACGAGCCGACCAGATAATAGTTGACTGTCGGTTGCGGTGTTTCGGTTTTGAACTTGCCGATTACGCAGAGTTTGCCATCAGCTACTTTGATTTTCAACTTGCCTGCTTCCTCTAATGTTACCTTCACGTTGCCGTCGTTAGATGAACCTACACCGTCGGATGAGCACTCAGCGTTAACTGCGGCATAACCCATTGCTCCGTCCCACTTGTCGTTCTGCGGGAGCACCTTGAACTGGTGTTCACCTACAGCAAGGTCAACAACAATGCTGTCGCCGAAGAACGGCAGAGCCTTTGACAAATTCCAGCTACCGAAAGCAGCGGTGCCGGTGAGGTAGTAGTTCGGTTTGCGATAAACCTTAATTGCGTACTCCACATTGTTGGCAGTAACGGTTACATCGGTCAGTTCCTGTACGAATGCAGCGCAATGCAGGAAGAGGCCTGCACCTTGTACATCGTAATTACCCTCACCCAGCGAGCATGCTGTGATAGGAGCAGCAGGGAAGTTGACGTAGATACTCGGCTCTTTACCACCCGGAGTCTGAACATTCACAACATTTACACCGGTTGGAGCACAAACCTTGAACGTATTGGCATAAGCACTCGCTCCGCCGTCACATCCGAGGAACGGTTGGCTACCGATTGTACAATCACCAGGTTGCGAATCAGCTTCAACCCATTCTTTCGAGCTGTGGACGTACATCTTGCCGTTGTAGCCATCCACTCCGTGCCACGAACCATTGAACACCTCGTCCTGAGATTTCCACGTGCTTCCATCGTAGAGTTGGAATTGAATCGTGCAAAGGCCGTTCCAGTAATCAGTGAACTCAGCTTTGTAGATCGGGTCAGAACCGTACGTTTTGTCAGTCTTCGACATGTCGTACTGCTTCCAGTCGTCGCCGTCGTTGCAGCCCATGTGGACGTTCAACTTGACAGTGTACGTACCGATAACATCAGCACCGGCTGTGTAATACACAGTCGTCGCCGTGCCTGCGGCAAACATTCCAACACTAAAGAATGCTGCCATCATTAAAGAGAGAATTTTTCTCATAATCGAATAGATTTAATGTTAATGTATAATTGGGTTTGTTTTGTAAATCCGCACATACTGTTTACAAAGGTACAAACTTTTTTTTGAATATGCAAACGCTAACCGCACTTTTTTTGCAAAATTCAACATTTTTTTGTAACTTTGCGCCAAATTAGCCAATTCGAACATGTTATCCAACGCCGATCAACAAGAAATATTACGTCGCAGGACGTTTGCCATCATCTCGCACCCGGATGCCGGTAAGACCACTTTGACCGAGAAACTTCTGCTTTACGGCGGCGCTATTCACGTAGCCGGAGCAGTCAAGAGCAACAAGATTCGCAAGACCGCCACCTCCGACTGGATGGAGATCGAGAAGCAGCGCGGTATCAGTGTTGCCACTTCCGTCATGGGATTCGATTATACCCCATCCTACCGCAACGAAACCGGCACAACCTACCATATCAATATCCTCGACACCCCGGGTCACCAGGACTTTGCCGAAGATACGTTCCGCACGCTGACAGCTGTGGACAGCGTGATCATCGTGATCGACGCCGCCAAAGGTGTAGAGACGCAAACACGCCGTCTGATGCAGGTCTGCCGTATGAGGAAGACGCCCGTAATGGTATTCATCAACAAGATGGACCGCGAAGGCAAAGACCCGTTCGATCTGCTCGATGAGGTTGAAGCCGAACTCGGCATCAAAGTGCGTCCGCTCAGTTGGCCGATTAATAGCGGGCAACGCTTCAAAGGCGTGTATAACATCTTCCAACAGACGCTCGATCTCTATCAGCCCGACAAGACCCACGTAACCGAATCCATTCAGTTTGAGGACGTTACCGATCCGCAAATCGCCGCGCTTGTAGGCGATAGCGATGCAGCCAAGCTCTGCGAGGATCTGGAGATGATCGAGGGCGTGTATGACCCGTTCAGCAAGGATGCCTACCTGGCAGGCGAACTGGCGCCGGTGTTCTTCGGTTCGGCGCTGAACACTTTCGGTGTGAAAGAGCTGTTGGAGTGCTTTGTGCATATCGCTCCCTCGCCACGGCCGGTTGTAGCCGAGGAACGTGAGGTGAGTCCGATGGAGGACAAGTTCACAGGATTCTGCTTCAAGATCCACGCCAACATGGACCCTAACCACCGCTCGTGCATTGCGTTCTTCAAGATCTGCTCGGGCAAGTTCGAGCGCAACACCTATTACACACACGTACGCAAAGGCCAGCAGATGCGGTTCAGTTCGCCAACCTGCTTTATGGCGCAACGTAAGGAGACTGTGGATGAGGCGTTCGCAGGCGACATAGTCGGATTGCCGGATACGGGTAACTTCAAGATCGGTGACACGCTGACCGGCGGCGAGCAGCTGCACTTCAAGGGGCTGCCTTCGTTCTCGCCGGAGATGTTCAAGTATATCGAGAACGCCGACCCGATGAAGCAGAAGCAACTGGAGAAAGGTATCAGCCAGCTCATGGACGAAGGTGTAGCACAACTCTTTGTCAGCCAACTCAATGGCCGCAAGATCATCGGGACGGTGGGACAACTGCAATTCGAAGTCATCCAATATCGTTTGGAGCATGAGTATCAGGCCAAGTGCCGTTGGGAATCGCTGCAGATGTACAAAGCCTGCTGGCTGGAGAGTGACGATGAAGCAGAACTGGAGATGTTTAAGAAGCGCAAACCGCAGTACATGGCGTTTGACAAGGACGGCCGCGATGTGTTCATGGCCGACAGTGCGTACGTGCTGCAGATGGCGCAACAGGACTACAAGCACATCCGATTCCACTTCACATCGGAGTTCTGACAAGGACGAACGGATATAAAAAGGAGTAACCCAATCGGCTACTCCTTTTTGTTTGGTCTTACGGATAGACAGTGATTAGTCCACCTTGATGTCCGTGTTCACGTTCTTCGAACCGATCAGGGCATAGAACAGGATGAACGCCACGCCGATGATAGGCACGATGTAACTGAGCAGGCAGTTGTGGGCTGCAATCACACTCTGGATATACGGTACGATGCCACCGCCTACAACCATCATCATGAAGATTCCCGATGCTTTGGCAGTATATTTGCCCAATCCCTCGGTAGCGAGGTTGAAGATCGACGTCCACATAACCGATGTGCACAAACCGCAGAGCACGAGCAGCGTGGATGCCAACGGCACTTCGATAACTGCACCCTGAACAAACGTCTTGGCCATGATGTTGTCACCGATGAGCATAGCTGCAACCATCAGAGCGATAGCCGCGCAGGCCACACAGGTTATCATCGTCTTACTGCTGACCTTGCCACCGATAGTCGAACCGATGAATCGGCCGATAAGCATCAGAATCCAGTAGCGGCCGGCTATAAGGCCTGCAGCAGCAAAACCTACCTTAGGTGTCAGATACGAGATCAACGTAGCAGGAATACCTACCTCAACGCCTACATAGAAGAAGATGGCAATCACGCCCAGCGTCAAGTGACGGAACGACCACGGGCTGCGCTCGTACGTAACCTGCTGACCTGCGCCTTCGGGCTCGGCAATCGGAGTGATACGGATGATGAAGTAGATAACGGCAAATACAGCCATTGCGATGTACAGAACGACGTTGACATCGTCAATCTCCTTACCTTCCAGACTCTGACCGATAATAGCACCTACGAGCATCGGGGTGAGTGAACCGGACAGCGAGTTGAGCGTACCGCCCACCATGTTCAACTGGTTACCTTTGTTACCACCGCCACCGAGCAGGTTGAGCATCGGATTAACAACGGTGTTGAGCATACATACGCAGAAGCCGCCCAGCAAGGCGCCGAACAGGTAAACATAGAAACTGTCCACCGCGCCGCTCAGCCATTGGATAGCGATGCCGATGAAGCCCAGCAGGATAGCAGCCAGAGCTGTCTTCTTGTAGCCGTACTTGGAAAGGATGTTACCTGCCGGTATACCCATGATCAGGTAAGCAAGGAAATTGAACAGGTTACCCAACATACCCATTCGCTCGGCCTGTGCGGGATCGTCGAACGAGGCGCCCCAGATCTTGCCGACGGGAGCTGCGAGGTTGGTAACAAACGAGATCATCGCATAGAGGAACATCATTGCAATGATCGTGATGATACGCAACGAAGCGTTGTTTTGTTGTTTTGTCATTTTTCAAGGAATTTTATGAGTTGTTTATGTAAGTGCTTATAATGATTTCCTTTCTTCAGGAAGTGGTTGTCGTCGGGATAGACGAGCATCTCGTACGATTTGTCGGCATTGATCAGCGCCTCCACCATCCGCCATGTGTTCTGCACATGCACATTGTCGTCGGCATTGCCATGAACGATCAGCAGTTCGCCTTTCAGTCCGGCAGCCAGGTGCGTAAGATCAGCCTCGTCATATCCGCCGGCATTAACTTGCGGACGGCGCATATACCGCTCGGTGTAACCGCTGTCGTACAGCCGCCAGTCGGTCACGGGCGCGATGGCTATACCTTTGGCAATCAGCGGCGTACCGTCAGCTTGCAGCGGTTGGGTGCAGAGGCAGCGGAGCACCTCATAGCCGCCGTAACTCCATCCGGCCATAAAGATCTTATGGCTGTCCGACCATGTTTGGTCGGATATCCACTTAGCCACAGCCAACTGATCATCGGCTTCGCGCCCCATCTGCATGTACGCGTAATTGCGGTACGCCCTACCCTGTGCGTCCGTGCCGCGCGGATCGGCTATAACCACTACGTAGCCAAGATCTGCCAGACCATAATCCCAACGGCGGCGCCAACGGTCCGTCACACGCTGCGAAGCAGGACCGCTGTACTGAAGCATCACCACGGGATACTTCTTCGTCTTGTCGAACGCGCGCGGATAGAAGATGCATGCCTGCAACTCCGCGCCGTCGATAGGTATAGTGGTATACTGCTTGGCCGGCAGCTGGAGATCCTGCCACTGTTTGGCCACATTGGCATTGTCCTGTATACCGCGCACATTGCCGGCCTTAGCGCTCCACAGCGTGTAGGCTACAGGCTGCTGGTCACTCTCATGCGCCAGGATCGCCTGCTTGCAGTCGTTGGCGAGGTACAGACTGTTCCAGCCGTGGGACTCGCCAATAGTGGCGAGTGTATTCTTCTTGATGTTCAGCGCGTAGCACACGCGCTCACGGGGAGTCGGTGCGGCTTGCAGATACAAGGTTTGCAATGCCTCGTCATAGCCGTACAGAGCGGTTATATCGCAAGGCTTGGACGCATCGGCCGGGAACGGCAGGCGTTGGAGCGAACGGCCGTTTGCTGCGTGCAGGTATGCGCTTCGCCAGTCCTCGCGCTCGCTAAGAACGATGAACCGGCCATCGCTGAGCCACTGCCATTGGTCGAACAGTTCGTAGTCAACATAGTACTCGCGGCTGCTCTCCTCGTAGAGCGAGGTGCATACGAGCGAGGCGGGATTGCAGGTAAAGACCTCCATCTTGTTCTGGTCACGGTTGAGCGTGAGGATAGCAAGCAGCTGAACGGATGGCTGGTCTTTCTTCGGTGCTGGCAGTTCGCGCCAGCGGATACGCGGTATGTACCGGTCATCGGCTTCGGGCAGCGAGGCCTCGTGAATATCCTTGGTGGAGATAGTATAGATCTGCACGGAAGCCTGTGCGTTCTTCTCGCCCGCACGCGGATAGGACTGCGTAACGGTTTGCGGATGACCGTCACCGAGCATCATCTGCCACGATGTTTCCGGCACATCCTTGTCCTCCAGACGGATGAACGCCAGTTGCTTGGAGTCCGGCGAGAATGCCATCAGGCAGGTCAGTCCGAATTCCTCCTCATAGAGCCAGTCGGCTATGCCGTTCCAAGTTGTGGCGGGAGTGGCCGTAACGGCAACCTCCGTACCGAAATCGAGCTTGTGGAGGTAGATGTTGTTGTCCGCCTTGACGAACGCTATGTACCGCCCGTTCGGGGAGATGACGGCATCACGTACAGGCTTGTCGCTCAGCGGTTTGCGTGTGTTCTTTTGCGTATCAACGATCCAGTAGTTCGCCATATACGAACGGCGATAGATCGGCTGTTTGTCGGTGCAATCCAGGCGGTAGCGCTGCTCGGGCAGATTGCCGAGGATGCTGTCCTGCTCGTAGGCGGACAGCGTGGCTACATTGTACTTGCCGTCCAATATGTCGTGCATCACATCCGCATGCGACGGAACGAATGCAGCAGCCATGAGTGCTGCGGTTATGAGAGTTCGGGTTAGTCTATTCATTGATTTGCAGATATTTCTTTCCGTTGCTGATGGTTAGTATGTACGGCCCCATATTGAGCCGGTAGGTATAGCCGGTATAGGTGCCGATGTTCTCCACTGCGCTGCCGAAAGCGTACGAGGAGTACACTGCCGGGTTCTCCACCTTGTCGCTGAGGGCAAACAGCAGCAGATTGTGCACCATTGAGGCATCGGTGGTCGGGCGGAGATAGATCGTGCCTGTGCCGTTGTCAACATAGTACGATACGTAGTACATCTTCTCTCCCGCCGTGCCGGAGATCGCGAACTGCGGCATATCGTCCGCATCGGTCTCGCAAGCGGAGATGATCCACGCGTTGTTGGCAGTCGATGACTTGGCGAACTTGCCCGTTGCAGCAAGCACTACGGCGGTCTTGGTGGCTTTGTGCTTGATGGTCAGCGTATCGCCGCTGATGCCCAGCGTATAGACGGCCTCGCTACTGCCCATCGAGTGCGGCAGACTCATCCACCCCTCATCGCCGGAATAATCCAACCGTACGGTAGCGAGCATACCGCTCTCCACCGCACCGGTGGCGCACCATACCGTACCTGTAGGCTGATTGTACAGCGCTATGACATAATCGCCCAGAGTGAGGTCATCGGTCGGGAACCAGGTTTCCTGTTCGGTAGCGCGCCTGTACACGGCATGCAGCGTGCAGTTGGCGTCAGGATGATAGATCGTGTTGAACAGATGCACCTGCGGCGCGGCTGTTGTCTCTTCCACCGGTTCGGATGCCCAGCCGTAGAACTTCCATTTCGGGTCACTGACCGGCACTTCGGGCAGGGTGATGCCTGCGTTAGGCGATGCTTCGGTGAGCGGCGACAGGCGCTCCGATGAGTAGGTATTGAACGCTACGGTGTAGGTCTCGCCGTGCGGTGCCTGGTAATCGATCGCTACCGATTGCAGATACAGCGAGTTAGCCGAGGCTGTTATGTGTAGCACGATAGGCGCTCCGTCCGGCACAACCAGGCCGCCAAGCGGATGCGATATGTTCACCCATTCGTCGGTATAGGCGCCATTCCAGGTTTTGTCGCTGAACGAGGCGTTGGTGATGTTCCACACGAGTGAGTTGCCCACGCTCATCAGCAGTTCGCCAGCTCCGGCGGATTTGTTCGACTTCATCTCGAGCGTCACGGACTGCAGCATCATGCCGTCGTAGCCGCCCAGGGTGAGCATGATATCGTTGCCGGCGGTCATCTGTCCCGAACGGCTGCCGGACTGCTCGTAGGCGCATGTCGCAATAGCAGGTATATCGCCCGAGGGCACAGCCTGCTTGCCTGTGATCGTGTAGAGGGCTATGAGCAAAAACAGCGATTTCATCGTTTCGGGTGCGGCGTTTGTGTAGTCGCGCACATTTTTCCGCAAACAAAGATACGAAAATTATGCCGGATTTGCAAATTTATCTGTCGTTTTGTTATAAATATTTACTTTTTTTAGGCAAATGAGATTTTTTTCGCCAATTTGTTTGTATTTTCAAGATAATTTTATTATCTTTGTATGTTTTTATGTGCGAGTGCGCGCCGAGGGGCATGCGCGAGTACATTTATGATTGTGCGCAGAGCGCAACCTATTGGTGTGTAGAAAACAAAACGAAACAAAATAATAAATAATCTATTAACATGCAACAAATCAAACTGACTCGTGGTTTGGACGTGAAGATGGACGGCAAGGCAGCGCGTGAATGCGGAAGCATCATGCGGCCTGAGGTCTTTCATATCGTTCCCGACCATTTCGCCGGAATCAAGCCCAGACTTCTGGTGCATGAAGGCGACAAGGTAAAAGCGGGCAGCCCGCTTTTCCAAGACAAGACGTTTGCCGAGATGCTGTTTACCTCACCTGTGAGCGGTACGGTCAAAGCGATTGTACGTGGCGAGCGCCGCAAGGTGTTGAGTATTGACATTGAGGCGGACGCCACGACGAAGTATGAGGCATTTGACACGAAGCAGGATCTGAAGGCTCTGCTGTTGCAGTCGGGCTTGTGGGCGCTGATCAAGCAGCGTCCGTACGACTGCATCGCATTGCCGACCAAGACTCCGAAAGCCGTGTTCATCTCCTCGTTCGATTCTGCTCCGCTGGCTCCGGATTACGACTTTGTGCTGCAAGGTCACGAGACGGAGGTTCAGGCAGCTATCACGGCGCTGAGTGCGATCGCACCGGTGTATGTGGGCATCAAAGCCGGCAGCCGTGCTGCGTGGAAAGATTGCACGCTGTACATGGTTGACGGTCCCCACCCTGCAGGCAACGTAGGCGTACAGATCAATCACGTGGCACCTATCGCCAAGGGTGAGACGGTCTGGACAGTCAACATCCAGGACCTGCGCCTGATCGGAACGCTGCTGCTGAAGGGAATCGTAGATATGCGCAAGCGCGTAGCGCTGACCGGTCCGCTGGTTCGTGAGCCGAAGTACTACGACGTGCTGCCGGGTATGCCCGCCAGCTGCGTGCTGAAGTGCAATGTCGAGGTGGGCGTCGAGCCGCGATACATCGCCGGCAATGCGCTCAGCGGTCATCAGATCGACTTCGACGAGCCTATCAGCCCTTACGACAACCAGTTCACCGTGATCGCTCAAGGCACGGAGACCCATGAGTTCATGGGCTGGATCATGCCGCCGTTCCTGCGCGAGGGAGAGCAGGACGCCCGTCTGAAAGGCGGACGCCGTGCTATCATCGTCAGCGGCGAGTATGAGCGTGTGTTCCCGATGGACATCTACCCCGAGCATCTGATCAAGGCAATGATTGCCGGAAACTTGGACCGAATGGAAGCGCTGGGCGCTTACGAGGTTGCACCCGAAGATTTCGCCGTATGCGAGTACGTCTGCACCTCGAAGATGCCGCTGCAGGCTATCGTTCGCGCCGCATTGGATAACTTAAAACAGGAGATTGAATAATGTTTGAGGGTCTATACAAACTGAAAGAGCAGCTCCGCCCGAACTTTGAGGAAGGCGGCAAGTTGCACGCATTCTGGTCCCTGTTCGACGGCTTTGAGAGTTTCCTCTTCACGCCGAACACCACCGGCAAGCGTCTTGGCTCGCAGATCCATGCGGGCAACGACTCCAAGCGCACGATGATCTACGTAGTGATGGCACTCGTACCGTGTATGCTTTTCGGCATGTACAATGTGGGCTATCAGCACCTGCTTGCTACCGGGCAGCTCGTTGGCGGCTTGACCGCAGCGCTGTTCTGGAAAGCTTTCGGGTTCGGTCTGCTGGCTGTACTGCCGTATATCTTGGTTAGTTATATTGTAGGTCTGGGCGTCGAGTTCACCGTAGCTCAGTGGAAACATGAGGAGATTGCCGAGGGCTTCCTCGTAACCGGTTTCCTTATTCCGCTGATCGTACCTATCAACACCCCGCTGTGGATGGTTGCCGTAGCTACTGCTTTCGCCGTTATCTTCGCCAAAGAGGTGTTCGGCGGCACGGGCTACAATATCTTCAACGTAGCTCTGATCACCCGTGCGTTCCTGTTCTTCGCCTACCCGACTCACATGACGGGCGACAAGGCGTTTATCCGCACCGGCGGCACATGGGGCTGGGACGGCGGTCACACGCTTGTGGACGGCTTCTCGGGTGCTACCCCGCTCACGCAGCTCGCTACGGGCTCGCAGGCTGATGTCACGTTCTGGGATATGGCCAACGGTCTGATCCCGGGTTCGGTGGGTGAGACCTGCGTTTGGGCTATCCTGCTGGGTGCTGCCCTGTTGCTCATCACCCGCACAGCTGACTGGCGAATCATGCTGAGCATCATCGCTACGGGTATCGTTACCGCTCTGCTGTTCAATAAGTTCGGCGCAGCCGACAACCTCGTTGCGCAGTATCCGTGGTACATGCATCTGGTTAGCGGCGGCTTCCTGTTTGGTGCTGTGTTTATGGCAACCGATCCTGTTACCGCTGCCCGCACCGACTGCGGCAAGTGGATCTACGGTGCGCTCATCGGCTTCATGGCTGTAGTAGTGCGCGTATTGAACCCGGGTTATCCCGAGGGCATGATGCTCGCTATCCTGCTCGGCAACGCTGTAGCGCCGCTGATTGACTATTGTGTAGTACAAAGAAATATTAACCGTCGCCTTGCGCGAGCAAAAGCTTAACGATATGAATACGAATAGCAATACCTACACGATTGTGTATGCTACGGTAGTAGTGATTATCGTAGCTGTGCTGCTGGCGCTCGTCAGCCAGGTGCTTGGTCCGCGTCAGCAGGCTAACATCCAGCTCGACCAGCAAAAGCAGATACTCGGCGCATTGAAGCAGGATATAAGCAACTGCGACGATCCTGCAGCGCTGTACTTCTCGCTCGTCAAAGACACGCTCGACGTGAACGGTCACCCCGTATATGTTGCCGAGATCGAGGGCGCAACGAAGTATGTGCTCAAGCTCAAAGGCGCAGGCCTCTGGGGCGGCATTGGCGGTTATCTGGCTCTGGATGATGACAAGAACACCATCTACGGTGCAAACTTCAACCACGAGAGTGAGACTCCGGGTCTTGGTGCGCTGATCGTTGAACTGCCGTTCCGTCAGCAGTTTGAGGGCAAGCATATCCGCAATGCCGAAGGCCAGGTGGTCAGCGTAGCCGTGCTCAAGGCCGGTACGATGGCTGAAGGCCAGGAGCAGGTGGACGCCTTGTCAGGCGCAACGATCACCTCGACGGGTGTGAACGACATGCTCCAGACTAACCTAGCCGAGTATGCCGAGTTCCTCAACGATCTGCCGGCTGCTGAGCCCGAGGCAGAAGAAGCAAACGAAGAAAATCAAACATCTAATCAAACGGAGGAGTAAGATATGGCACTTTCTCAGAAAACGAAAGAGACCCTCTTGGGTCCGTTGAATGCCAACAACCCTGTCGTTGTGCAGGTGCTTGGTATATGTTCGGCGCTGGCTGTGACCGTGCAACTCAAGCCTGCCCTGGTTATGGGCGTGGCGGTTACGATCATCGTGGCTATGTCGAACGTTATTATCTCGTTGCTCCGCAATACGATACCTATGCGTATCCGTATCATCGTGCAACTGGTAGTAGTAGCCGCACTGGTTACGCTCGTTAGCGAAGTGCTCAAGGCGTTCGCTTACGATGTCGCAATGCAGCTGTCGGTTTATATTGGTCTGATCATCACGAACTGTATCCTCATGGGTCGTCTCGAGGCGTTTGCCATGACGAACAAAGTATGGGATTCGTTCCTCGATGGTCTTGGTAACGGTCTGGGCTATGCAGCCATCTTGATCATCGTCGCATTCTTCCGCGAACTCTTCGGCGCAGGCACACTGCTCGGCTTCCGCATTATTCCCGAAAGCTGGTATGTTGCCAACGGAGGCTTCTACGAGAACTGCGGTATGATGATGATGCCCGCTATGGCGCTGATCATCGTTGGTGGTATCATCTGGGCGCATCGCGCTATAAATAAGGAGGAGAAGTAATATGGAACACGCTCTGAGTTTATTTGTCCGCTCGATCTTTGCTGACAATATGATATTTGCCTTCTTCTTAGGCATGTGTTCTTACCTCGCAGTAAGTAAGACGGTCAAGACCTCTCTCGGTCTGGGTGTAGCGGTTACGTTTGTGCTGCTCATCACCCTGCCTGTCAACTACCTGCTCCAGGTATATGTTCTCAACCCGCTGAACCTCGGTTACCTCTCGTTCATCCTGTTCATCGCCGTTATCGCGGCTATCGTGCAGATCGTCGAGATGGTTGTTGAGAAGTTCAGTCCTTCGCTCTATGCGTCGCTGGGTATCTTCCTGCCGCTGATTGCCGTGAACTGCGCCATCATGGGCGGTTCGCTCTTCATGCAGCAGCGTATTCTGCTCGATCCGGAGAATGTGAAAGCCATCGCCAATATCGGCGACGCGTTTGCCTACGCTCTCGGTTCGGGTCTCGGCTGGCTCGTAGCTATCTGCTGCCTTGCCGGTATTCGTGAGAAGATGGAGTATAACGATGTTCCCAAGCCCTTGCAAGGCCTCGGCATCACGTTCATCGTGGTCGGTCTCATGGCTATGGCGTTCATGTGCTTCAGTGGTCTTAACATCTAATAGGAGGACAATACTATGAATATGACAGCAATCTTATATGCCGTTTTGGTATTCTTGGGAGTTATTCTCCTGTTAGTCGTTATTCTTCTCGTTGCCAAGAAGTACCTCGTTGCCAGCGGTGACGTCAAGGTCACCATCAACGGCGACAAGGAGTACAACATCCCCTCCGGTGGCACGCTCCTCGCCTCACTCGGCGAAGCCGGTGTGCACCTGCCTTCCGCCTGCGGCGGCAAGGGCTCGTGCGGACAATGTAAGTGCCAAGTCCTCGAGGGCGGCGGCGAGATCCTGCCCACCGAGACCGTTCACTTCACGCGCAAGCAGCAGAAAGACCACTGGCGCCTCGGATGCCAGGTCAAGGTCAAGAACGACCTCCAGCTCAAGATGGACGAGTCTGTGCTCGGCGTCAAGGAATGGGAGTGCGAGGTTATATCGAACAAGAACGTGGCTACGTTCATCAAGGAGTTCAAGGTGCAGCTGCCTCCGGGAGAGCACATGGACTTCGAACCGGGCTCCTACGCACAGATCCGTATCCCCGAGTACGATATCGATTACAACCGCGACATGGACAAATCCCTCATCGGCGACCTCTATCTGCCGTCATGGGAGCGTTTCGGCCTGTTCAAACTCAAACAGAAGAACACCGAACCGACTATCCGTGCCTACTCTATGGCTAACTACCCCGACGAGGGCGA
>DBYS01000001.1:50944-267526 GCA_002310195.1 Bacteroidales bacterium UBA1180 | reverse complement strand
GCTTTGCCGAAGGTCTTCGGATCGCCGAAGCAGTCGAGCAAATCATCCTGGATTTGGAAGGCGAGACCGAGATGGATACCATAGTTGTACAGTGCCTCTTGCTCTGCCTTGTTCGCGCCACCGATGATCGCGCCACCCTGCAGTGCCGCAGCGAGGAGCACAGAGGTCTTCAAGCGAATCATCTCGATATAATCGCTGATCTGCACATCGTCGCGGTGCTCAAAATCAACATCGTACTGCTGCCCTTCGCAGATCTCCGTAGCGGTCTGTGTGAACAGCCGAAGGAGTTCGGCCAGGTGTTGCGCCGGCACTCCTTCCAAGAGCTGGTAAGCAGATATGAGCATCTGGTCACCGCTGAGGATAGCCGTATTGTCATTCCACTTGACATGCACCGTAGGCATACCTCGACGCACGTCGGCACGATCCATCACATCGTCATGCAGCAGCGTGAAGTTGTGAAACACCTCGATAGCCTCAGCAAACGGCAACGCATCTGGTTCGTTGCCGCCCACAAGACGACACCCGACCAGCACGAGCTGCATCCTCAGACGCTTACCGCCCGACGACAGAGCATAAGCTATCGGCGCGTACAAGCCCTGCGGCTCACGGCTCCAGTCCAGTACGGCTATGGCGGCGTTACAATCAAGCATAGTGGTTCTCAATGATTTCGGTGAGCACATCGCGCATCTCCATGCCTGCGGCACGTACTTGCTGCGGAATGAACGAGGTGGCGGTCATACCCGGCGTGGTATTTACCTCAAGGAGTTGAATCGTGCCGTCAGGCGCGATAATATAATCGGTGCGGATAATACCGTTGCAACCAAGGATGTCGTAGATCTTCAGCGTCATTGCCTGCACGGCATCGCGTGTAGCATCGGGAATACGTGCCGGAGTGATCTCCTGCACCTGACCGTTGTACTTGGCGTCATAATCGAAGAACTCGTTGCTGGTCACCACCTCGGTGATAGGTAGTGCTACGCTGCGTTGCTTGGTCTTATATACACCACAAGTGATCTCTGTGCCTTGCATAAACGCCTCGCAGATCACCTCATCGCCCTCATGGAACGCTGCGGCAATAGCCGGCTCAACATCCTCAAGTTTCTTTACCTTCGTGCAGCCGAACGAACTGCCACCAACATTCGATTTGATGAAACAAGGTAGTCCTACCTCGTCAATGATCTGTTGTGCCGTCGGGCGCTCTGCGCCTTTACGCAAAAGGATCGACGGGGATATGCGTATGCCGAAATGTGCGAGATAATGATTGCAGGTGTACTTGTTGAAAGTCATTGCCGCTGCAAGCACGCCGCAGCATGAGTACGGCACATGCATCATGTCGAGGAATCCTTGCAGCAGACCGTTCTCACCCGGCGTACCGTGGATAGTGATGTAAGCGTAGTCAAACTCTGTGATGCGGTTCAAAGTCTTGAGATCAGCACCTTGCAGCTCAACGATCTCTGCATCGTAACGTTCAGGATCTAACCACCCTTTGATACTGGCAGCGGAACGAAGCGATACATCATGCTCCGAACTGTCGCCACCTGCTATAATAGCAATCTTGCGTTTCATCTTATCTGTTTGCGCGTTTGCGCTCTAATTCGTCCAAAATGATTTTCCTTATTCGCATGGCGTGAGGTGTAACCTCAACGTACTCATCTTCCTTGATATACTCCAGCGCTTCCTCCAGCGAGAACCGCACGGGCGGAGCGAGCACAGCTTTGTCATCCGAAGATTTGGTACGCATGTTCGTCAGGTTCTTCGCCTTCGTCACGTTGATGACTATATCATCTTCCTTGGCATTCTCGCCGACTACCTGTCCGGCATACACCTCTTCCTGCGGGTCGATGAAGAACCGTCCGCGGTCCTGAAGTTTGTCAAGTGCGTAAGCCGATGCTGTTCCGGCTTCCATAGCTATGAGCGATCCGTTGACGCGGTGAGGCATATCACCCTTGTACGGCTGATACTCGAGGAACCGGTGCGCCATGATTGCCTCACCGGCACTTACGTTCATCACATACGTACGCATGCCCATGATACCGCGCGAAGGAATAGTGAACTCCAGTTGCACACGGTCGTTGACGAGTTCCATCTTCGTCATCTCGCCTTTGTGCACGGTCACGAACTCGATGATCTTGCCCGAACACTCTTCCGGCGTGTTTACTGTCAGCTGCTCCACAGGTTCGCACTTCACGCCGTCGATCTCCTTGATAATCACCTTCGGCTGGCCAACCTGCAACTCGTAGCCCTCGCGGCGCATGGTCTCGATGAGTACCGACAGATGCAGCACACCCCGACCGTAGACATTCCACGCCGACTCGCGGTCGCTGGCTTCCACACGCAGGGCAAGGTTCTTCTCGAGTTCGCGTGTCAAGCGCTCCTGAATATGCCGAGAGGTAACGAACTTACCATCCTGCCCGAAGAACGGACTGTCGTTGATCGTGAAGGTCATTGACATCGTTGGCTCGTCGATGGCTATCGGGTCGAGTGCCTCGGGATTCTCGATATCACATATCGTGTCGCCTATCTCAAAACCGTCTATGCCTATCAGCGCACAGATATCGCCGCTACGAACCTCATCGGTCTTGACGTGTCCCATACCTTGGAACGTATGGAGTTCCTTGATCTTCGTACGGATCTTCGTGCCGTCTTTCTTGGCGAGGGTCACAGCCATTCCGTCACGCAGTACACCGCGGTGCACACGGCCTACAGCTATACGGCCGACATAGGGATTGTAGTCCAGCGAGGTGATGAGCATCTGCGGTGTGCCTTCGAGCACCTCCGGCTCAGGGATATACTCGATGATGGCATCCATCAAGGCAGTGATATCCTTCGTCGGCTGACGCCAATCGGTGGACATCCAGCCGTTCTTCGCCGAACCGTAAATGGTCTGGAAATCCAATTGCTCTTCCGAGGCATTGAGGTTGCACATCAGGTCGAACACGGCTTCCTGCACCTCGTCGGGACGACAGTTGAGCTTATCGACTTTGTTGATGACCACGATCGGTTTGAGGTTTAGTTCGATAGCTTTCTGCAGCACGAAGCGCGTCTGCGGCATTGGGCCTTCGAAGGCATCGACAAGCAGCAGCACGCCATCAGCCATGTTCAACACACGCTCAACCTCACCGCCGAAGTCTGCGTGCCCCGGAGTGTCAATGATGTTAATCTTGTAACCCTTGTACTCGATAGCAACGTTCTTAGCGAGAATCGTTATGCCGCGCTCACGCTCCAGATCGTTGTTGTCAAGGATCAGTTCGCCCTTGTCCTGATTGTCACGGAAGAGGTTAGAGGTGTACAGCATCTTGTCCACCAGCGTTGTCTTGCCGTGGTCCACGTGGGCGATAATTGCAATGTTCCTAATCTTTTGCATATATTGGTTTATACATTGGCCGTTAGCCATTAGTTGCCAATGACCAAAGTTTCTGTACTACCACATGCACTTCCCCACGCAGCTTAAGCTGCGGTGGGAAGCATGGAGTATGAATGCCGCGGGGCGGCATCTGTTAGCACCATTTGCCGAGCAATCAGAGTGCGTTGATCTCGTGCAGGATATTCGTGGTCTTAGCCACAGCGTCATGCGAAGACTTAAACAGGGCTTTCTCCTCGTCGTTGAGGTCGAGCTCTACAATCTTCTCGATACCGTTCTTGCCGATGATACACGGAACGCCCATCATGATGTCATCATAGCCATACTCGCCTTCGAGCTTAGCCGAAGCAGGGATCATACGTTTCTGATCATTGATGATAGCGTCAACCATGAATGCAATCGACGAACCCGGAGCCATCCAGGCCGATGTGCCCAGCAGGCCGGTCAGCGTAGCACCACCGACCATCGTAGCCTTAACCACCTCATCAAGCTCTTCAGCGCTCAGCAGGCTCGATACAGGGATTCCACGGTAAGCGGCAAAGCGCTTCATAGGAATCATCGTTGTGTCACCGTGACCGCCGATAACGAAGGCGTCAACATCGTGAGCATAGCAACCGAGTTTCTGGCTCAGGTAGTATTTGAAGCGGCTCGAATCGAGCGCGCCACCCATGCCGATTACGCGGTTACGCGACAGACCTGTGGCTTTCAGGGTCAAATAAGCCATTGTGTCCATCGGATTCGATACAACGATGATGATGGCGTTAGGCGAATGTTGCAGAACTTGCGAAGCTACGCTCTTAACGATTCCGGCATTCACGCCGATAAGCTCCTCACGTGTCATACCCGGCTTACGGGGCAGACCCGATGTGATAACAACGACATCGGAGTTAGCCGTGAGGCTATAGTCGTTGGTGATGCCTTTGACTACGGTCGAGAAACCGATGGTCTGAGCGGATTGCATGATATCCATGGCTTTGCCTTCAGCTACGCCTTCCTTGATATCAATCAACACTACTTCGCTGGCGATGTTCTTCACAGCGATCACATTGGCGGCGGTAGCACCTACGTTACCTGCGCCTACTACAGTTACTTTTGACATGAGTTTGTTTGTATTTTATGGTTATTTGTTTGTCTTTCTCGCGTTTGTTAAACGCGACTGCAAAGTTACAAAAAATTTTTGACATTTGCAAATTATTTGCAAAAAAAATCAGGTACACTTTGAGTATTTGTATCTATGACTCTTTCGCACTTCGGCGGAAGAGGAACAGCAGGAACACCATAAGCGGTGTACAGAGGGCTGTAAGCCACCATGTGTCACCGGTGCCGAGCGCATCAATCGTGTCTTGTGACAGATGCCAAACATACGTGCCGAGGTAGAACACGAGCACAGACAGGGCATTGTTGGTGGCATGCATGATCATGCTGTAGCCTATACGTCCGCTCCATACGAGCGCATAGCCTAACACAGCACCTAACAGCAGTCGCGGTATGAAGCCGTAGAACTGAAAATGAATGAACGAGAAGATGAAAGCCGTCACCCATACTGCCACATGCCGGTTGCTGAAGAACGACTGCAGCACGCCTCGGAACGTCAGTTCTTCGCCTATGGCGGGTAGTGCAGCCAGCAAGATAAGATTGAGCAGGAGCACCCACCATGCGCCGTCGCCGTACGTGAGGAACCGCTGCAAGAGCTGTTCGGCTTGCTGCTCCATCTGCTGCATGAGTTGCTCCAGACCACTGAGACTTTCCGGCAGGCGGAGCATACCATTGAGCGCCACAAGGCAGTTGATGAGCGGGATAGCCGTGAGCATGATAGCGATACTCAGCAGCACCATACGGCCATTAAGGCGATTGTGGCTGATGTGCAGTCGCTGCAAAGGTAGTTCGCTCCAGAGGTAGGCGACGATGAATGGTGGGATGATGAACAGCCCGACGGATTGCAGCGCCTGGAACGCCAACAACGCACCGGTTGAAGCATGATTGAACGGCAGTGCGTACCAGATGGCTAACACGGCAAGCGTGCAAAACACGATGGTGACAAGCCACTCGGCGATCTTGAGCAGCGGGTGGATATGTTGATGACAGGCATTTATCATTCCAGTAGTATTTGTATGCGGTTCTCCATTTCAAGCAACTCGTCGCGCAGTGTGGCAGCCAGATCGAAATTGAGATCCTTGGCAGCGGCGAGCATCTGCTTGCGTTTCTGATCGGCAGCACGTTGCAACTGACGGGCATCCATCTGTTGCCACGGAGCGTTCTTCCAACTCTCGCGTATACGTTGCTGTACCACTTCACGTTCCTTCTCTGCATCCTTGTGCAACGACGCCAGTGCGCCGGTATTGATATCCTTGCGGATGGCAGTAGGCGTGATGCCATGTTCGCGGTTGTAAGCCATCTGTATGGCGCGTCGGCGGTTGGTCTCGTCGATAGTCTGCTGCATGGAGTGTGTGATGCGGTCAGCGTACATAATGACCTTGCCGTTGACGTGCCGCGCGGCACGACCGGCCGTCTGCGTGAGTGAACGGCGGTCACGAAGGAAACCTTCCTTGTCAGCATCAAGGATAGCCACGAGCGACACCTCAGGCAGATCTAACCCCTCGCGCAACAGATTGACACCTACCAGCACGTCGAACATTCCGCGTCGCAGATCTTCCATTATCTTGATGCGCTCAATGGTATCGACATCGGAATGGATATATGCGGAGCGCACACCGGCTTGGTGCAGATAATCGTCGAGCTCTTCAGCCATACGTTTGGTAAGCGTGGTAACGAGCACACGTTCCTCACGCTCGACACGTTGCTGAATCTCTTCGAGCAGATCGTCGATCTGATGTTCCGAAGGACGTACATCGATCTCGGGATCAAGCAGTCCGGTAGGCCGGATAAGTTGCTCAACCACTATACCTTCGGACTGCTCGAGTTCGTATTCCGCCGGCGTAGCGGAGAGATAGATCGTCTGTCCTGTTTTCTCTTCCCACTCCTCAAAGGTCAGCGGTCGGTTGTCACGCGCGGCGGGCAGACGAAAACCGTACTGCACAAGATTGTCCTTACGAGCTTTGTCACCACCGTACATCGCATGAATCTGCGGGATAGTGACATGACTCTCATCGACCACTACCAACATATCGTCGGGGAAATAATCAAGCAGGCAGTACGGCGGTGTGCCGGGTTCGCGGCCGTCGAAATAACGGCTGTAGTTCTCCACACCCGAGCAGTAACCGAGTTCCTGGATCATCTCGATATCGTAATGCACACGCTCGTCTATACGCTTGGCCTCGAGTTCCATGCCGGCGTTGTGGAAAAACGAGATTTGCTCGTCAAGGTCGCGTTTGATTTCACCGATAGCCCGTTCGATGCTCTCGCGCGATGTGCAGAATATAGTAGCCGGATAGATATTGATGTATTCGTACTCCTCGATCAGGTTCATCGTAACGAGTTCGAGCGAGGCGATGCTGTCGATGGTGTTGCCGAAGAACTCCACGCGGATGATATAGTCAGCGTATGCAAGGGCTATATCAATCGTGTCACCCTTGACGCGGAACTTGCCACGGGTAAGTTCGAGGTCATTGCGGATATACTGCGCCGCCACGAGTGCCTTCAGAAATTCGTCCATCTGGATCGGCTGGCCGCAGCGGATAGAGATACAGTTGATCGAGAAATCCTGCGGACTGCCTATGCCGTACAGACAACTGACGGACGAGACAACAATCACATCCTTACGCCCCGAGAGCAGTGCAGCCGTAGCAGAGAGACGCAGCCGATCGATCTCCTCATTGATACTTAGGTCTTTCTCTATATACGTGTCGGTAGAGGGAATATATGCCTCGGGCTGGTAGTAATCGTAATAACTGACGAAGTACTCCACCGCATTGTGCGGAAAGAACATCTTCATCTCCGAATAGAGCTGTGCAGCGAGTGTCTTGTTGTGCGAGAGAATCAACGTCGGTCGGTTAAGCTCGGCTATGACGTTCGCTATGGTGAATGTCTTACCGCTACCTGTCACGCCCAGCAGCGTCTCGGCTCTGGCGCCGGAACGTATACCGTCGACCAATGCGGCGATAGCCTCGGGTTGGTCACCGGTGGGAGTATATGGAGATTCGAGTTTGAACATCGCTTGGTTGATTAGCTGCGGCTGACTGACCGCTTATTCGTTTGTTGCCTTCCCTTGTTCTTTCTGCTTGCGTTTTTTCTCGGCATTGCGCGAGGCATCACCCCAGTTGAAATCATGCTTAATGACGAAACCTACACCCTCGACCATGTTCGCCTGACGGAGAGAGTATTTGTCCACAGTATGCGTGTATCCCTTGACGCGCAACATGCCGTCGGGAGTGATTACGTACTCTATATCCAGATCGCCGAACACAGGGCGGTTATTCAGATCATTGTGCCGGTAACCGACATTGCCGTTTATCAGTAGTCCGTCGATCGGTTGCACGGAGATCTGTGCCTCATACTCCTGCGATGCCTCTGCGCCCTCGCCGTCGGTGCGGAAGTTTATACCGAACGTCACGATGTTCGTCAGTTTGCTCAACCACGAATTGATCTGTCCCGTTACGGTCGATGACAGCAGCGAGTAGGTCTCGTTTAGACCGGTGGTGTTCGTGCTGCGCAGGTACTCAGGCGTAAAGAACCGGTTGAACACCAGCAGATACAGCACCTCGCGCATCAACATATCCTCGCTATTGATGAACGACCGCACCTGCGACTGTACCGTCTCGTCGGACTGCGGCAACTCAATGCCAAACGAAAGAATCGGATTAGAGATCCTGTCCCGGAGATAGATGACACAGTTCACTGGCACGGATGTGCGGTTGGTCTGTAGCGACGACAGGTCACTGCCAAACAGGTCTTTGAGCGATGCTACCACGTGGTACTTGGCGGTGACGTCAAGATTCATATCCATCGGTCCGCCTTGCCATGTGATGCTCGATCCGTCGCTGATACTGAAGTCACGGTGCACCATGTTACCCAACGCATAGTTGAGGTTACCCTGACGGAGGGTAAGCGTACCTTGCAACTGCAAATCGCTGTTCATTAGGTGAACGCGCATACTACCATCGCCGCGACCGCGAAGCATATCATCGCTGTTGTTGCCGAATTGCGTAAAGAACTGCGTGCCCTGGTCAACCGAAACGAACAGATCGAGGTCAACATTGGTGGTGTTATCGGGATTACGTTTGGCGCGGTTCTTCGTCAGTACTTTCGGAGCGCTGTGATCTACAAACGTGATGAAACTGTTCTCCTTGGCATTGCTTTGTCCGCCGATGTTCAGGTGGAAGTTCGAACCATTGTCGGACTTGGCATGTGCCACAAGGTTAACTTTCTTCTCATCGCCAAACAGACGTGCGTCACCCGTGCCATAAACCTTTCCGTAGAACGCAGCCGTGCTGCTGTTAGGCAGATCGAGGACGATAGCGTTCTCGGCGAACATGTTGACATCGTAGCTGAAGTCCCGGAAGTTCGTATGTTGCACCATAGCATCCAAGCGCACCTTGTGCTTCTCCTTGTCATACACCGTGTGATGCGGGAAACGGATAGACGTGCTGTCCATGAATACCGAGTCATATATATAGTACGTCACACCGGTGAACGGCACAACCATACTCACGCCGTGCGGCTTGGCCTCAGCGGTGACCCATGTGAGTTTGTCCCGTCCGAACACATGCACATGTCCCGAGCCGCGTCCTTTGATGTCGTGCAGGAACGATTTTGTCCAATGGTTGAGGAACCCGAGATTGAACGAATCGGGATAGATATGTAGACTCCATGTCTTGTCCTCCATCGGTGTGATCAGTCCGGTGAGATCCGCCACATGCCGACCATCGTCAATCACTTCGCCGCCTATCTCTATCGCCTTGCGTTTGCTATCCAGTTTCGCCCAAGCATCCATGTCACCTATCGGACTACCGTTCAGCCCGGCATCGGCCACATGCATATCGGCATTGAGTTGCAGACTGCTCAGGATACCGTACAACGTAGCCTTGCCGGTTATACGGCCCTGGGCAGTGAGTGTGAACTCCGGCACAGGCGTGAGATGCATGATCGTACTAAGGTCGATATCCTTCATCCGGATATGGATAGAGTCCTCCAGATGAGTGGAAGCCACTCCGTCGGCGAAGATGAACTTATCATCGTTACCAAGCCACAGGTGCTCAACCTGCAACACCGTGTCGGCCACAGTATATGTGATGCGTGCGGGATCGACATACCACAATGCGTTGGCTATATACAACTGCGACGGCATGACGTTAGCCGTGATCAGCTGTTTGCCGGCATACTCGTCAAAGGTCGTAAGCAGGCCTACCTGCCCACCGTACATCTGCTCGGCATCGTTGCTCAGGTTGACGGTCAGCAGCACAGAGTCGTTCATAGCCATTACATTGAGCAGCAGATCGGCATCGCCTATGCCCAACGTATCCGGCAGATCGATATGTGCCGATGTGCGCAGGTTAATCCGGTCCTCGCGGTTATCGGCAGAGAGGATGATATCGTTGATACGCTGTTTGCCCAGTGTCAGTTCGGGGATGACGCCGCTGACAAGCATGTGTTGTGCCGGTTCGTCGATCATTCCCTTGAGGGTCAGACTGCCGCTTTGAGAGATATTCGTCGGCAGCACATTGAGCACCTGATCCAGATCATGTGCATAAAGGTAGAACGCGGCTTTGGTGGTAGCCGTACGAGCCAGCAGGCGCTTGCGAACCTGTGCGTCAAACAAGTGAGGGATATACTGCACGATCATCTTCTGCACGCTCGAGCCGAGCTCGGAATAGCGGAAATGTCCGGCTATTCGTCCGACCGCATAATCGGATTCGAGCTTCAGGTTATGCTGCGTCGGGTCATTGGCTTCGGACTCCGCAGTGACCTTGAACTGGCGCATGTGCAGCGTGTCGCCGTTGTTGGCAAACAGCAGACTGTCGATCACCAGATAACCGTTGACATGATCGATCTCCGTGCCGAAGAAGTTGACGTACAGTTTCATCTGTATATCACTGTCCGATAGCTTGTCAGTGAGGTTCAGTGCATCAAGCCTGAGGTGCTGCAGATCGAGCGTTACGTTGATGTTCGGCGATGTCTCGCTCATGTCAGCCAAACCGCTGAGCGAGAGTTGGATATTCGGATCATTGCTGCTTAACGAACCCTCGATCTCCTCATGGTCATACCGACCATCCAGACGCAGATCGGAGTAGGTGTAACCCTTGTAGGTGAGTTGCTGTATGCCACCGCGGAACATGCCGTGAATAGGATGATTCTGGGCTGTATGACCATTGACGTGCATGTTCATCGTGATGGCACCCAGATCACGGTTGCCAACCAATCGCCCTAACTGGAACCGCTTGGTGGCTATCGCTCCATTGAAGGCAATCTCGTCAAACTGGGCATTGGTCTGCGCGTGACCGTTGGTGGTGATCATGCCCAATGCCGTACGGAAACTGCCCTGCAGATTCATATCACGCAAGCGACCTTCCAATGTACCCTTGTAGTGCATCTCGCCCAATCGGTACAAGGGTTGGGGCAGCTGATAGGGTTTATCCAGTACATCCGCCAGAAAATCCTGCAGCATAGTAGCCCGCACCATCAGATCCTGGCACTCGACCCGCAGTTGCAGACTGTCGTAGTTCTGCCAGTCGTAGGCTGTGGCAGCACCGAGGAAGACCGATGTGCCTTTGTACGATGCACTGAGATCGGTCAGCATCACAGAGTCTCTGTTGCCCTCCAATGCGCCTGTCAGACCGATCTGACCGTCCAAGCGTTGCACCTGCGGAACGAACAACGCCAGATCGCGGCCGGTAATATACGTGTCGGACAGCCGCAGCGCAAACGACTCACGGTCGATATGTACCACCTCGCTGCTGAGTTGCGAATGCGGCAACCGCACGTACAGCTTCGGCATGTCGATCATCGAGTCAACGATAGCAAGCTCCGCTTCCATGGCACACAGGGTAAATAATGTTTTAGGCTGCTGACCGCCCGCAGTACGCTGATCGATTATCGTTCCCTGCAACTTGCGGATGCTCGCCTCCACGCCTTCGTTATCCAGACGTGTGAGTGCCATCCGTGCCTCAGCATCAGTCAGCAGCAGAGTGTCATACCGGGCACGGATATTTGTAATCTGTACGTCATCCACCCGTACCGATACGGGCAGCGAGTCTCTTGCCGTAGAGTCGGGGTTCTTCAGCGCCCGAACGAGAAAAGCGTAGTTATCGTCATGCAGGTTGACGTAAGGTCTGTCGATGACGATCTTGCGAACGGACACTTTCTTGCGCAACAAGTCGCGCACGCGCAACTGCACATCCGCACTACTCACATACGCCAGTGTATCACCCTGCTGGTCAGAGATGTAGATATCGTTGATATGCAGGGTGTTGAAGAACCGGTATTCGACGTGCCCAACATCGATATCGGCATGCAAAGCCTGCGACACCTCTGCCGCCAGCCAGCGTACAGCTGCCGTCTGTACCTCGCCATTGCGCACAAGCAGCGACAGCATGTACACAACCATCAGGCTGCATACGATGAGTATCGATAGTATGTACGCAAAGCGCTTCATGAGTAGATAATATAACCTGCTACACCGGCTAAAACGATGAGCAGGATGGGATATGACAGGATATTAACTGTCCGTTGTACTGCCGGCTGCTTACTACGCACAAGTTGCGGCAGGATAGTCAGCACAAACACTGCTGCAAACAGGATAGTGCTGTAGTGGTCAATAAACGTGGCCGGCGTGATGAGCAGCAATGCTGCGGCGGCAATCAGTCCTAGTACGGCAAAACGGAGATAACGCAAAGTGTTCTGAAAATACACGTTATCCGCAAACCGCGTACTCAGTACCTGATAGACCTTGCACACTGCCAGCATGATGAGCAGTCCGGGCAGGATCATTGCTCCTGTAGCCAGCACACTTCCCCACACCGATTGCGTGGCAGTGTAGCCGACATACGTCGCACAATTGATGCCTATAGGTCCCGGAGTAACCTGACTGATTGCTACTATGTCCACAAACTCCTTCTCCGTCATCCATCCGTATGTCAGCACCTCATGCTGGATGAGTGACAGGATAGCCAGTCCGCCGCCGAAGCCGAACAGACCTATCTTAAAGAAGCTGATGAACAATTGCAGGTAGAGCATAGCGGTAATGTCGGCAGGCTACTTGGCCGCCTTGTTGTGTTGCATACGGCGATGCTCGCCCAGCCATGTGCACACCAATGCCAGAACAATGGTGGCTAGAATGATGTAAACGGGACTGACGTGTGCGAGCCAGATCAGCAGGGCTGATAGCAGTGCCCACGACAGCAACGGGAGACCTCCCTCGCGGAAAGGTTTGGGATTATTGGCTTTCAGCGTCATCCTCAGCAGCGGTGCGGCGATCAGTGCCACCACGGCAGGCCGTACACCTTTCATCACCGCCTCTACGGCGGGCAGATGATTGTAATTGGCAAAAACCATCGCTATGGCCAGGATGATCACGAATGACGGTAACACTGCACCCATAACGGCCGAACAAACAGCCAAATACGGATATATCCTAGACAATACTCCGCCGCGTGTTGAGGATTGGTGTCGCGCGCCTACTTGGTAACCGATGAAGATAGCGGAGTTCACGGCTATCAGCCCGGGAGCCGACTGCGCCAAGGCAATCATGTTCAGAAACTCCGTCTCATCAATCCACTTGCGATAATCGACCACTTCACGCTGGATAAGAGGCAACATTGCGTAGCCTCCTCCCAGCGTGAATGTACCCACCTTCAGGTATGTCCAAAAGAGTTGGAGTAACATTGAGCGGTCAATATCGTGCCTCGCCTAACAGCGCAGGTGTTACTTGGATGTAGCGGTATAGCTTGAGCCAACCAAGCTTGCTGCTTGTTTGTTCAGCACGGTCGACGGGCCCTTAAGCGTTGTGGCTACCCATTGCTTAGCCTGCTTGTCCCACTGTTGGTTGGTGAAGATCTGCAAGATCTCCTGCTCGGCTTTCGACATCTTGCCGGTCATCTTCTTACGTTTGCGGAAGTCCTTACGCCAGTTCTTTTTGAACTCGTCAGATGTACCGCAAACCTCAATAATCTCCACTTCCATCTTGTACTGGCCTGTACCCCAACTCTCGGTGTACTTGCCATCCTCGTCACGCAGAGGCATGTACGAACGCGGAACGATGAAGCTCTCGCCTACCAGACCATACTTCGGAGCCTCGCCCTCGGTGCGGATGTAGCGGAACATGTTGTTCTCGTCCAACTCGGTGGAATCAACCGGCACGTTGAGCATGAACTCACCGAGAATCTGATCTTTGTGCAGGTCAGGCAACTGGTCCATCCAGGACGATACCATACGCATCTTCATCGTGAAGTCAAACGATTTGCGGTCAGCGTATGTAAACAGCAACGGCAGATCGGTGTTAGGCAAACCGGCTTTGTACGGGTTGATCATGAACGTATCCATCACGAGCTCAAACTTCGAGTGACGAACGATACGGTCGATCTTCTTGCGGTTGATGTGGCAGCTGATGTAGAACGTGGTGTCCTCTCCCTCCATAGCCAAGCAACCTATACCGTTGAAGCGCATGCCCTTCGGGTCCATCGGGCCGTACTGCGACATACAGTTGTAGAAGTCGTTCAGGTCAGCGATCGTACCCATAGTGATGATTAGCTCGCTCTCCTCCTTCACCATCTCCTGCCACTCTTTCTTGTTCTGGGCATCGAGTTGGATAAGTTTGGTGATAGCGGTGATACCCATCTCCACGAGGGTAGAGATGTAACCGGTAGCTGCGCCGGTGGCTGCACTTAGACCTGCACTCAACAGGTCGGCACCCAAACCACGGCTCAATGCATCACGGTCGGCTGACACTTGACGCTCGATCTCGTCCGACAGATCTTCGCTCGTGTAAACGAAGGTCTGATACTTCTGCATACCGTTCGGTCTGCGTTTTGGACCATGATCTTTCTTTTCAGTTTTCTCGCCGCCGTCGGAACTACCCCGAGACGGTTGACCCATTGTGGGAACTAACATTGCCATCAATAGGCAAAGCACAGTAATTGGTCTTTTCATATTGGTTAATTTTTAGTGGGTTAATATAATCGTTTCCCGTTTGGAATTTCTTTTGCATTACAAGGCATCCAGTAGGATGAACGCCGCCCAGTACCGCGGTGCTGCATACGGCAGTTTCGGTTTCTCCGGTTCGGAGGCAGTATCGGTGTTTCCGCCTTTGTGGCGCAGGAACTTCAGCGGTCGTGCTGCGCGGTCATTGCTGCTTAGTTCCTCCTCCACCTCAGCCATGTACGCTTCTTCCTCATCGATTGCTCGTTGGGCTTGTGCACTCTTGCCGGCGAAGGTACGCACTCGCTCCTGCGCATCGCGTAACGCCTGCTGCTTGGTTTTGCCTTGTAACAATCCTTCGTAGAACGAGGTCATCAGCATACCTGTAGCCTCGTCGTTCACGTCCCATAGGCTCATCATCATCGTCTGCACACCGGCTTTTTTGAAGCCTCGCTGCAATCCGGCCACGCCGTCATCCTCTATATCGCCCATGCCCGTCTGGCAGGCGGAGAGTACAGCCAGCTCGGTGTTATGCAGATCGGTGAGCATAATCTCGCGTGCCGTGAGTATGCCGTCGTTGCTCTGCTCGTCGGCTTTGCCCGTCCAGCCTGTCTCTGCACCGCAGAGTAGCAGACCTGTGCGGCTCATCGAGTTGTCAGCAATCTCACTGTTAGCGCCGATCTGAATGAACCCCGCACTACGGGTGTTGGCGGCCATCTCCTGTGCACGGTCACCGTGGATATAGAAACCGTGCGTAGCCACATGCAGTTGGGTTGGCGAATGACCCGACAGCGCATAAAACGCCTCTTCTGTTCCCTCTGCACCGGTCACGGTCTTCGATCCCGGATACAATGCCGAAATGTTCTGCACCTCTTTCAGCGTAGCGGGCAGGTACTGGAACATCTCGCCCTTCGTGTCGTTCGGGCCGTACAGCAGTCCGCCGAACAGGGTCATATCGTTGCTGCCGCTATGTTTGGGGCGCTGGCAGAGCATACGTGTTGATGACAGCCGGTACATCTGATACGTGTCGTTCATCAGTTTGCCGTCGGCGGTCAGATACTCTATACCCATCTGGTAGAGGAACCCGTCGGGCGAGAAGTAGATCACTTCGCCATCCTTTGCATCGGCTGCAAGCAGCACATCGTGCCAGATAGCATTGCCCAACTCCTCATACTCATACGCACGGAAGCGCTTCTGTATGTACTCGGCATAATCGCTCTGCTTGCCTATGTTCACGCATTTGGGCTCGCTCCAGCCCTTGCGGAGTATCAGTGCCACAAACTGTGCATCCTCGCCAATGCCTGCTTTGGCAAATTCGATAGCTATCTCGTTGGGCTTGAGCGTATGCTGCACATCCTGCCAGTGATAGGTCAGGCTGCGTGTCAGATCGCCGTAAGCCTGTGAACGGGCGAGCAGTTGTTGCTCGGCTTGTTCGGCCTGGAGGTTCAGTTCCTCAATCTTCGACCGATCTTGTGTGTCAGCCGGCTGGGCATATAGTCCGTCCAAAGCCAGACGTATGGTACGTAACTCGCCAAACAGACGCTCGATCTCCGCATCGTTCGACTCGTGCATGATACGCTCCAACTCCACAGCCGATGACAGCAGCAAACCTTTGGTTAGCAGTTGTTTGTCATACTGCATGCCGTCGGGACAAGCCGAGGCGATGATCCCTTCCAGTAGTGGTGCACGTTGCTGCACGAATAGTTGTCTCTGCTGCTCGGTCAGCCAGGTAAAGTTCTGCTTCACGTCGCGCAGCATCCAGTCCAGACACTGCTGCTTGAGTTTCGCGTAGTTCGCCCGGTCTCCCAATGCAAGGTAACAGGTAGCTATATTGTTGACCGTACTGATATAGTCCGGATGTTGCTCACCGAGCACGTTCTTGCGGATCTGCGCTGCAAGTTGCAGGTTCTCCAGGGCTTGCTGGTAATCCAAGCGGCGGTAATAACAATCGGCTATGTTGTTCAGCGTTGTGGCTACTGTTATGTGGTTCGCGCCCAAGGTTGCCTTCTGTATGCCGAGTGCCTGTTCGTTGGCAGCCAGTGCATCGGCCGTGTAGTTCATCATTGCCAGACAGGCAGCTTTGTTCACCAGCGCAGCCGCGTAAGCCGCACTCTGCTCGCCGTCTCTGTTGCGGATGATCTCCGCGGCACGGTCATTGACCTGCAAGGCTTGGGCGTAGTTACCTTGGCGGAAATGCGTGGTGGCTATGTTCGTCAGCAGCTCGGGGTTGTGCGGCGTGTGACGCAGCGCCTGCTCTTGCATAGCAAGCGAGCGCGAGTAGTCGCCTATGCGCGAGTAGCATAGCGCAAGGTTGTTCTGTATGGCGGTGTTCGTCGGGTCTTGCTGCAGCAATCGGCTGTACAGCGTAATCGCTTTAGCATAATCGCCCTTCATGCTATAGCAGCCGGCCATCTCGCTCTCTATCTCCTTGCGCGGCGCGGACTGCCCGAACTCATCGAGAATCGCCTGCAACTGCTTGAGTGCCTCGTTGTACGCGCCCTGGTTCTTCAGCTTACGTGCATCCTCCATCCGGCAGGCGGCAATGTTGTGGAACGCAGTCTGCAGGTCTTCGTCATATATCAGCCGCAACGTGTCCAACACTACGGCCTGTCTGGTCAGTTGCAGCGCCCGCTTGCAGTCGCCGGCCCGATAGGCGAGTGTAGCCTCGGCAAACATCTGTTGCGCTACTGTGGTGTCCGCCTCACGGATGATCGTGTGACGGGTTATCTCTACGCGCTCCTCTATAGGCATGTCAATCTTCGCTTGCAAATAGGCGCGGTTGTTCTCCAATTGGGTGAGTTCCGGTGCCGCATCGCCGTGCAGGCGTTTGGCCAGAACTATGGTGTTATCGGTGGTAGTTAAGGCGGCTTGGTAATCGCCGGCTTGCGACTGAGCCGCAGCCAGCGTGGTGCTCATTGCCAGCAGATCATCGTCCTCGCTGAGCTGCTGCTGCAGCCGGACGGCATCGCCCATCAGCAATGCAGTCTTCCGGTAATCGCCGGACTTGTACGCATCCATGCCGGCTTCGTAGAGCGAGTCAATGCGGTTGAACATGTCCAACTCCTCTTCCGGCGTGAATGCCCACAGCGGTGCTACCCACCCGAAGGTGAGCAGCATCGTTGTCAGTATGTTCAGAATCCGTTTAGTCATTGTCTCTAAACACTAAACAGGCCCGTAGGGCGCCAAACTCTAAACTACCTAAGGTAGTTCTCCCATTTGGTGTTACGCATATCGCCCGACTTCATGAACTCCTCGTGCATTGCAAACGCCAGCGACAGGTTATGCTGTGTCTGGCCGTGCTTTGCATGTTTCAGATAGTCGCGCAGCATCTCGCGGTATTCCGGAGCAACGCAGTTGTTGATGATCTCCTCGGCACGCTGACGCGGACTCTTGCCACGCAGGTCAGCTACACCCTGTTCGGTTACAATCACTTTCACCGAGTGCTCCGAGTGATCCATGTGCGTTACCATCGGTACGATCGACGATATAGCGCCGTTCTTGGCCGTCGAGGCGGTAGTGAAGATGCTCAGGTATGCGTTCCTTGCGAAGTCGCCCGAGCCGCCTATACCGTTCATCATCTTTACGCCCGTCACGTGCGTCGAGTTCACGTTGCCATAGATGTCTGCTTCCAGCGCCGTGTTGATGGCGATCAGACCCAGTCGGCGGATGATCTCGGGGTTGTTCGATGTCTCTTGCGGACGCAGCAGCAACTTATCGCGATAGAAATCGAGGTCTGCCAGCACTTCCGCCATCTTACTCTCCACAAGTCGCAGCGAGCAGCCTGATGCGAACTTGCAATGACCGGCTTTGATCAGGTCGATCACCGAGTCCTGCACAACCTCTGAGTACATCTCAAACGGCGGGATATGCGGGTTCTTGCCAAGTTCACCCAGCACCGCGTTAGCCACGTTACCTACGCCACTTTGTATCGGCAGGAACGTTGCGGGGATTCTTCCGGCTTTCAGTTCAGCCTCAAGGAAGGCGGCTACGTTAGCGCCGATCTTCGCCGTTGTCTCGTCTACCGGAGTGAAGGCAGGGATCTCGTTCGGACGGTTCGTCCGTACGACGGCGGCGATCTTCTTCGGGTCAACCTTCAGATGGTCACTACCACAACGGTCAGAGGGTTTGTATATCGGTATCTCCTTGCGGTAAGGCGGATCAAGCGGTTCGTACAGATCGTGCATGCCGCGCATCGAAGCGGGGAACATCTCGTTGAGCTCGATGATGATCTTCTCCGCCATGTTGCAGATAGTAGGCATGATGCCTATACCTGCGGCAGGAACGATCGTACCATCCTCGCCTACGTACGATGCCTCGATCACCGCCCATTTCGGACGGGGCAGGAAGCCGTAACGCAGATCTTGCGCCATGTGGCTCAGGTGCATATCGAAGTAGTGCGTACCCTCGGCGTTGATCTCCTCGCGCATCGACTTGTTCGACTGATACGGCGTACGGAACTCCACTGCATGTGCACGCGCCAGCGCGCCGTCACAACTGTCGCCCATCGACGCACCGGTCTCCAAGCCTACACGGAAAGGTTTGCCCTCCGCATGCAGCCTCTCTGCCCGTTGCGCCAAGGCGAACGGTACGGACTTGGGCACACCGGTGGCGGTAAAGCCACCCATGCCCAAGACATCACCGTGTTGAATCAATTCAGCGGCTTGTTCAGCCGTCATGAAAGGTAGTGCCATGATTACTCTGCTTTTCCGTTACTACCGAGCACATTAATGATCTTATGCTTGTACAGCTCCTCCATCAGGTCGCGAGCCGGACCGCAGTATTTGCGCGGATCAAACTCACCCGGCTTCTCTGCAAATACCTTGCGAACGGCTGCAGTAAACGCCAGACGGCTGTCCGAGTCGATATTGATCTTGCAAACGGCACTCTTCGCAGCCTTGCGCAGTTGCTCCTCGGGGATACCTACTGCGTCAGGCAGCTTGCCGCCGTATTGGTTGATCATATCTACATACTCCTGCGGAACGCTTGACGAACCGTGCAGTACGATCGGGAAACCGGGCAGTTGCTCCATGATTGCGTCCAGTACATCAAATGCCAATGGAGGAGGCACAAGCTTGCCGGTCCTCGGGTCGCGCGTGCACTGCTCCGGAGTGAACTTGTATGCACCGTGGCTCGTACCGATGGAGATAGCCAGCGAGTCGCAACCTGTGCGGGTAGCGAAATCTACAACCTCCTCGGGCTTCGTGTAATGGCTTACGGCCGACGATACTTCGTCTTCAACACCTGCTAGCACACCCAGCTCAGCCTCAACGGTCACGTCGTACTTGTGAGCATACTCCACAACCTTCTTCGTCAGAGCGATGTTCTCCTCATACGGCAGCGACGATGCGTCGATCATCACGCTCGAGAATCCGAAGTCCACGCAGCTCTTGCACAGCTCGAAGCTGTCACCGTGGTCGAGGTGCAGACAGATCTGCGGATGCTCCCAACCAAGCTCCTTGGCATACTCTACAGCACCCTGAGCCATGTAACGAAGCAGGGTCTGATTGGCGTAGTTACGTGCGCCTTTTGATACTTGCAGGATTACGGGACTCTTGGTCTCGGCTGCAGCCTTGATGATGGCCTGCAACTGCTCCATGTTGTTGAAGTTGAATGCGGGGATAGCATAGCCGCCCTTGATTGCCTTGGCAAACATCTCACGGGTGTTGACCAAGCCTAATTCTTTGTAACTTACCATAATTGTGATTGATTTTGTTGTTTTTTGGTATAATTTGTTTTGCTTGTATTAATTGATTTCTTGCCGTTTAGGGCTTCTCTCACGCAATGCGCGGCGCGCCCTCCAATGCGCAGGCAAGAGCATGCGCATATTTATTCGGACTACAAAGTTACAAAAAAAATCCCGCATTTGCAAATTTTTGGACGATTTTTTTAACTTATTCCGTTATTTTTTTGCATATATCATTTTTTTTTCGTACCTTTGCAGCCAAATTATTCAAAAAATATGCGTACCCAAGAAGAATTACAGGGAATCAGTCTGCTGGGCAATAAGCGGTCGGCTATCCCCACCACGTATGCGCCGGAGATCCTCGAGGCGTTTGTCAACAAACATCCTGACAACGAGTACCTCGTCACCTTCCATTGTCCGGAGTTTACCACCCTTTGCCCGCTCACCGGACAACCTGATTATGCCACGATCGTCATCTCGTACATTCCCCGCGAAAAGATGGTGGAGAGCAAGTCGCTCAAGCTCTATCTGTTCTCGTTCCGTAACCACGGCGATTTCCATGAGGATTGCGTGAATATTATCATGAAGGATCTGGTGCGGCTCATGGACCCGAAGTATCTTGAGGTCACCGGTCTGTTTACCCCGCGTGGCGGCATTCGCATCTATCCGTTTGCCAACTACGCCGACGCTGATCATCAGGAGCTCAAAGCCCAACGCCTGCGCGAACAGTGCTCCACCGCACTCAGAATGTCGAACGACAAATGAAAGACAGCATCATCATCTTATCCGGTGGCATGGATTCCGTGACCATGCTCTACGACTACGCCGACTCCATCACCGTGGCCCTGAGCTTCGATTACGGCAGCAATCATAACCGCAAGGAACTGCCGTTCGCAGCCTATCACTGCGAACAACTCGGCATCGAGCATATCATCATCCCGCTGGAGTTCATCAAGCAGTATTTCCATTCGTCGCTCCTGTCCGGTGCGGCGGATATACCCGAAGGCAAGTACAACGACGTCAACATGCGTTCCACCGTTGTGCCTTTCCGCAACGGCATCATGCTCGCCATAGCTGCCGGCATGGCCGAAGATCGCGGATTGAGCCGTATACTCATGGCTAACCATAGCGGCGATCATGCTATCTACCCCGATTGCCGACCGGCTTTTGTCAGCGCTATGTCAGGCGCCGTGCGCGAGGGTACGTACAACGGTGCCGAGCTCTTTACGCCTTACACCAATTGGACCAAATCCGACATCGCCAGGCGAGGCAAACAACTCGGCATCGATTACTCCAAGACTTGGAGCTGCTACAAGGGTGGCGAACTGCATTGTGGTAAGTGCGGCACATGCCAGGAACGCCGCGAAGCGCTCCGCGATGCCGGCATACCCGACCCCACCGTTTACGAGTGCGATTAACAGATAGCAGCCATTTTTGGTTGCTTCTCAATACCTACACACCATGTACTACATCAAAAAAACACTCACCATCTCCGCCGCGCACAACCTCAATCTCAGTTACGAGAGTAAGTGCGAGCACCTGCATGGCCATAACTGGGTGATCACCGTCTATTGCAAGGCTAAGGAACTCAATGCCGACGGCATGGTCACCGATTTTACGCATATCAAGCGCGTAGTGAAGGACACCTTCGACCACAAGTATCTTAACGACGTGCTCGACGTCAATCCGTCCGCGGAGAACATCGCCCGCTGGATCTGCGATCATGTGGACAACTGCTATAAGGTCAGCGCGCAGGAGAGCGAAGGAAACATCGCCATCTACGAACGTGACGAATAAGTTCTATCATATCACCGAGATCTTCTATTCCCTGCAGGGCGAAGGTTTTCACACCGGCCGTCCGGCTGTCTTCGTGCGGTTTGCCGGGTGTAACCTCCGCTGCCCGTTCTGCGACACCGATTTCTCGCACTCCGAACCGATGACCGCCACCGAGATCGCCGAGCGGGTTTTCAGTTACAGCACACACCCGGATACTATGATCATTCTCACCGGTGGCGAACCATCATTGCAGGTTGATGACGATCTGATCCGAGCATTGCATAACTATCAGCAAATCATTGCAATAGAGACCAACGGCACCCACAAGATTCCCGATGACATCGATTGGGTAACAGTCTCACCGAAAGCCGATGCCACCGTCGTGCTTACTGAGGCCGATGAGGTGAAAATCGTGTTCACACCGGACGCGGAAAAATCATTGCAACATTGGCGCTCGGCAATCAAGGCTTCGCATTATTTCGTACAACCCTGTTCGTGCAGCAACACTGAGGCAGTCGTTGCCTTTATCCTCGCTCACCCTGAGTGGCGCTTGTCGCTCCAGACGCACAAATACATTCATATTCAATAATGCCGGCATGAAACAGATTGCTTCGATTCTTTTGCTTGCAGGTCTGTGGTTGACACTGCAGAGCAGTTCGCCGGATGCGGAGGGCGAGCCCGAGTGTCTGCGCGTGATGAGTTACAATATCCGCCTCGGCGTAGCCGATGATGGAACGAACAGCTGGCCGAACCGTCGCGAGGCTACCGGAGCAATGCTCGACTGCGTTCAACCGGATATCTTCGGTGTACAGGAGGCATACGATTTTCAAGTCAGATACATCACCCTTAACTGCCCGCGTTACCGCTGTGTAGGCGTGGGACGTGAGGACGGCCTCTCGGCAGGCGAACACATGTCGGTCTTCTACGACACCGCAAGCATCCAACTGCTGGCATGGGGCAACTACTGGCTGAGCGAAACGCCCGATGTGCCGTCGCTGGGCTGGGACGCACGGTGCAAACGTACGGCCACTTGGACGCATCTAAGGCATATACCCAGCGGATGTACGTTCTACTATGTCAATACTCACTTGGATCATATAGGCGTCATCGCGCGCCAGCGCGGACTAATGCTCATCTACGATAGCATACGCGCCATGAACCCCGACGGCGAACCGATGATCCTGACGGGCGACTTCAATGTCCTGCCCGACAACGACAATCTCAAGGTTCTTGACGGACTCATGCTCAGCGCACGCGCCACCGCGGAGGACCGTGACACGATCGGCTCGTTCAACGGATTCGGACTGTATGCACGTTCAGCCGCAGCGCCCACTCTCGGCGCCGGCATCAATCCTGACGATCTTAAAGCATTGGATTACATCTACTACCATAGCATGGGACGCTGTGAGCGTTTCTGCGTGGATACCACCACGTATATCGGCATCCCGTTCATTTCCGATCACTACCCCGTCTGGGCCGACTTCAACCTCTCCGACGAATAGGCCTCATCTCTATTTTTCTTTATCACTCCCGATATTGGCTCGATAACGGATCGATAACGGATTCAAAACGGAGCAACAATGCATCAGAAACGAATCGGTTCCTTTCTGCCTATGGTTTACCTCCGATAACCACTAAGAAACAACTAAGTAATAACTAAGGAACAACTAACCACGCGCGCGTTCGGCAATGCTGAAATTCGCTTGACCATACTATTTTATATAGAACAGGCAACATCAAAAAGCGAAAAATCGCATGAGAATTTTAAGAATTCTGAGAATTCTCACTTTTCTCAGTGCATTTTTTATCAACTGAAAATTTACACCGGTTGACTATTGGCCTGTATATATCATTCTACTTCGCCGGCAGGTGGGAAGGGGAGATATTCGCCGGTGGGAGGGTCGAAGTTAAGGAGCATGCGGTGGTTATTGCCAAAGCATGATGCCCCATCACTAAGGGCATAGAAGATATAGCCACGTTGGGCGAGGTCGCAGGCTTGCTTGAACCACTGCTTGTATTCCGGATCGCTGCCTTTACCCATCTTGGCGAGGTGCGGATAATGCTCCAGGAACTGCTCGGCAATCTCGTGCGGAGTGAGATCGTCACATTCGCCCCAACTGAAGTTGCCGCCGGATGTATTGGCGGCTGTATGTGGTTCAGTTGAACGATAGATAGCGCCGCAATTTTTCAAGGTATATTTCTTTACGGTAGTAGCGCAGCGCCAGTTCATGCCATTAGGCGACACACACGGACAAACGCGGATGAGTTCGTAACCCATTTCGTGTAATTCCCGAATGACGAGAAAATACCGTCGTACTCGCTCCATGTAGTCCATGTCTTATTTATCTGGATATAAATCAGCAAATGTCTTACCGTCTTTATTCACAAGCGCTGTCGTACCTGGCATGGATGTACCTGTAACGATCTCTGCGATAAGTGACGGTCTGCCGGATTCTGTTGGTATATTTGTGGATTGAATTACTCGTATCAGATTTCCTTCCCGTTTGCAGAATTCTAGATCGTTGATAAGTTTTTGTCTTAGAGTCTTTGCGTTCTTTGAGCAACTGGATTCAATGGCAGAGATTAGACTTCCTTCTAATAAAGAGTAACGTTTACTCATTGGCCAATACTGGATGTTTGCTTTGATTTCGCGTTTCTTGACCTCTACCGTAAAGATTTCGTACGCACCATGTTCTTGCAGTGCGTTTGTCTTCATGTCAAACACATGACATCCATAGAATCGTGTCAAGAAAACAATCTCCTCGAAGAATAATTCCATATCATTCTTCTTATCATCGGATAGTCCGGGCTCTTTTATCGGCTTTGCATTGGCAAGTTGATAATATGGACTCTCGCTTGCTTTTTTCCAACCTAAATACTCCAGATATTGCACCTCGCTTGCAAAAATCTCATTTGCCTTAGAGACAAATACTAAAGCTGTATCCCACCAGTCTTTTTTCTGTTTGTGGTCACCAACTCTATTGACAAAATCATTGGTCTGCCCAATATAGGCAATTGGTTTCAGTGCAGATTTACCAAGCAGAATATAGAACGCATATTTGCCTTGTATATAGTCTTTTCCAACCTTAGTCACATCATCATAAGGTAGCACAAAACGTTGGCACGTCTTGGTAGAGCCCATATCAATGATACGCGCTCCATCCAGCGTTTTATTTAGCAATTTGGTGTAAACAGTTAGTATTGCCATAATTGTATGCGTTTAGTTTAAATATTTATCCAATATAGCTTTCTTGCGTGCGGCACAGCCGTCCATGATGGCTTGCGCTTGACGGATAGCTGATTCGTATTGCTCAACTTGGGCGATGATTTGCTGTTGGTCAGCAATGGGTAATATAGGAATATTCAAATCAAGCAATGTCTTTTGAGTTAGCTGGTTAATTGAGATAGTGGCAGTTATGGACTCCAACTGATCTGTATAGTGTTTTGATTGCATCCAGAGATATATCCATTTTCCGATACTACTTCGGCAAATAGCCATAAAAGCACCAAACGTCATAGGCTCAGAAAGATTATCTATGTAAGCCGCCTTTCCTAACAAGCGTTTACTTCCGTTTCGCACACAAACAAGAACATCGCCATTCATAACGTAAAGTTTTTGCGGAATGTTCGTTTTTACTCGAATTTGGTCTTGCAAGTCAAGCTGTCCGTTTTGGATATTCGATGAACGGAGAACAAGTATTCCGTCATTAGCAATATCTTCTGGTTTATATGTTAGTCCAATATAGGAATCGCAAACATCTCCCAATCGTTTTATGCTAATCGATTGTTTATCCATATTTTCAAATACTTGCGCAACTTTCTTACGGTATTCCTCAATGCTCATACGACTGCTATTATATTCCTCATCTACTTGTTGGCATTCAGACACAACCTGTTGCATTAACTCATCTTCTATTTGAGGAATTTGCAGATCTGCTATATCATCCGGATAAACATGAGGCTGTGCTGAACCTTTCTGTAAATAATATATTTGGTCTTGAATAGATTGGAGGAAATTATATAGGAAAAGTGTCTCTATTTCATTTCTTCCTCTCACCGTGGTACAATCAGAAGCAAATATAGGTTCTCTCCAAAAATTTACGAATCCTGCATTTGCTCCGCTTGCACTTATTGTGATTGTATTAGCGTCTCTGTTTGATACATTGTGCATATAAGCGTAATCAACACCACCTGCTACGACTTTAATATTACCTTCTGAGGTTTCAGCTTTTGTTATCGATTTACCTTTCGCAATCTCTGCAAATGAACCAAGTTTAACAAGAGGATATTTACTTTTGATAATGATTTTCTTGTCAACAGTAGTTTTAATTGCCTTATCAAAATCTGCTCTGGAAAAATCCAGCATATCAATAGTACGGTAAGATGCTATATATTTGGGGAGAGGTGTATCTTCGCCCATTTCTGTACGCATATTGCTGAATGCATTACGTACAAATGTAGCTAATGTACCATGTGCAAATCTATTTTGATTATTAGTTAAATATCCACCGTTAGGATTCAAAACAATTCCCTCACTTCCTTTACGGTTACTCCAATCATAACCTAAGAAGGTCTTTTGTTCTGCATTATCAGCCGGAGCAGTAATGACAACCGTTTCTTGACCGCGTAATAACGTGAAATAGATAAGTTTGTCTTTCTCTACATCTCTTATTCTCTTGTATAGCCGATCTTTGCGCTCTTGCTCAATTTGTTCCGAGGTATAGTTTTTCGGGAATTTTTGCTGCGTTTTTTCAAACTCAGATACATATGGCTTGAAATAATCAATAGCGCGTAAATCATCTATCGAGACCGTTTCTGAAATGAAAGACTTGTATTGTTCTGTCGTTACACCAATGAGAGACAAATATTCGTTCAGTATATCGCTATCATTCCAATCGCTATTATCGTTTCCTGAGAGAATACTATTCGCCGTATCAATTGCTAATTGCTTTTGTACCGGTGGCTCATGAAAACGCTCCATAAAGAGTACGACTGTATTTGTGCTCGTAGCACCAAAGGTTCTTCCTCCGAATAATGTAATAGCCTTTAGATAGAAATTGGAGAGTATATGTTCTCTTGCTCCTCTATAAGATTGCGAGTTATTGAAAAGAATTGACGATGGCAAGAACACACCTGCCAATCCACCGGATTTAAGCAATTGACCAATACGTTCTACAAATAGCGTTTCTATTTCTCCCGAACTATTAGAGATACTCGGAAGAAGTTCCAAATCATTATGTTGCAGTTTCAAGTGTGCTTTGAAAGCAGAAACAGAATATGGCGGGTTAGCCACCAAGATGTCAAATTTGCCGTTTTCAATTCCTTTGGCCGGATCATTATCCAATCCGTCTCCAAATATGATATTGGCATCACCGGCTCCGTTCATAAATAGGGCTATCTTGCTGACACGCGCCAAGCGATAGTCTTTTTCAATACCATATATACAATCACGCACCCATCTATTATCCGCCGGTATAGATTTATCTCTGCGCTTATGCTGAATATCATTGATAGCCTCAATGCCTTCTGTTAAGAAGTGCCCTGCTCCGCAAGCGTAGTCTATCACTTTTGGCAATCCGTGGACTGTGAGGTAATTCTCCAAAGGTAGGCAATCCCATACAAATCGGGTGATCGGAGTAGGAGTGAAGAATTGTCCTTCGTTTTGCTTGAAACCCTTTGCTAATAATTGCTCAAACAAATCGCCGAGGAACTGGTTCTTCTCCGGATAGACGATTCTATATTCTTGAAAGAGTTTGACAATTTCCACTAAGACCTTTCCGTTTTTAGCAAATAGTTCCTCATTGTGCACATCCACAAAGGCGAAATCATTATTGGAGTAAAATTTGAGGTTACGTATGGTCTCGTCTAATTGCTTGATGGCTTGTGCGCGTGCCGCTCCTTTATAGGCAGAGAAGAGTTTTTGGGCATAATCTTTTTCCACATAGAAGATATCTTCCTTCATAAACTCATCCATACCTTCTTTGTGGAGTCGTTGCAGGCGATCTTGCAAATCTTCATAGGTATCGACGCGCTCCTTGTACTGGAACTCCATTTCAGCATCGTCACCTTTCTTGATCTCATCTACTAGTTTGCAAATAAAGAGTGCCACAAGGCGGTTGAAAGCGTTTTCTTTATCGCTGACATTGTTGTGACGAAGAATTTCCTCAAACTTATTGACGATCTTACTATTCTCCATGGAGAACGGTTTCAGATCACGTTTCCGAATAACATCCACTCCGATATTGTATGCCTGTGAGTTCGCTTTGAAGATGATATCGTCATGCCATTCGCTATTATAAGTCTCTTGCCATACTTCAAACAACTCCTGCGTTGATTTGGCATCACGATAGAGTTTATCAGCTATCTCCTCTTTTTTCTTGCGCTTCTTATTGGCTACTTCCAACAAGTTTTTATCATCAGAGCAGTTGAGAACTTTGCAAGTATGGGTTACCTTTTGACTTTCTTCATCCCAATTGGAGGCATATATAGCGAGCCACTGGGTGGATTTCTCCTGTTGCCAATAAGAAAATATCTGCCCACCGTCTTGCTCTGTTTCTTTAATAGCCGTCTCAAACTCTTTCCCTGCGGTCTTGCATTCTATGATAAATAGCATTTTTTGAGGATTGCCTGCCTCATTCACGCAGATATCCGCACGACCACTTTTGCCATCGTGTCCCAATTGCCACACTTTTTCAAGCTCTATATCTTCCGATTTATAGCCTTTATCCAGCAAACGATCCACACATTCAAAGACGACCATATTCTCTTTATGGGCATCATCAATCAAGGTGTTGCGTTCACCACCACGCATATCCGCAGGAAATTCAAGGCGCTTTTCTGCAAAATCGACAGACATGTGCGTATCACCCACCAAATTGCCATTTAAATGGTATTCCTTGGTATATGCATCACGCGCCCTCTCTTGTGTGAATCCAAGCGAAATGAGTACTTCTTTGAAATTGTCGATTGTTATCATATAAGTTGCTGTTTATTACCTATTAAGTACACACAAAAAGCGCAGGACCTGTAATTGTTACTTGTCCTGCGACTTTGAGGCTCTGCTACAAGCCCTGTTATGCCAGATACAAGCAACACAGAGCCTACGCTTAAAAAGTATATAGTTCTCCCACACAAAAATGGAAGGTGTTATATACCCAACGCAGACATCTATTGTTGCATTGTTTTGAACATAACATTTTTAGAATGTAGCAGATTCCAAAGTCGCCAAAACAAGCGTCAATAAACGCCTTTTGTATGTCACCCTATTTTACGTCTTGGGCTGCTGACGGTATTTCTTGGTACGTGCAAAAAATGCACATTGCTATTTCTGTTAGTAAGAACTCCTTACATACTTGAGCACATATTCCAAAATGGAACTAACTGATTTCGCTTGCAAAGGTACAAAAATTTTCTGACATTTGCAAATGAAGAATGATTTTTCCCGGTGAAGGATGGAAGAAAAGTGAAGAATTAATGCCGCTCAATCAGAACTCGTAATCGACAGCGGCACGGGCGGTGCGGCACTTGGTAATATACGCGGCAACCTTGAGGTGCTCGGGGTGGTTCTGATAGGTGTCGACATCCTCCCACGAATCGAACTCGCACTCAAGACAGAGGTCGTAGTCGGTCTTCTTGGCATTAGGGATATTGATTCCCACACGTTCAGTTTTCAACACAGGCACTTTGTCAAGCAGGGACAATAAGCCCTGCTTGATGAGTTGTGCGTTCTGCAGTTTGGTTTTGCCTTCAGCCTCATCGGCAAGGCGGAAGAATACTACATGCTTTACCATATATGTACACGTTTTTCGGGTTCGAGATACATCGGGCTCTCTGGTGTGACGTTCCAAGCGTCGTACCAGGCAGCGATGTGCGGCAGGGCACCGTTGACACGCCAGCGGCCGAGAGAGTGCGGGTCGGACTTCGTGCGGTTGAGGATCTCCTCGGGACGGATATTTCCGGCCCATACATTAGCATAAGCGAGGAAGAACCGCTGCTCGGGTGTGAAGCCATCTACCGTGCCGAGGCGCTCGGCTTCGGGTTTGGCGTTCTCGTTGTTGCGGAACGCCTGGTAGGAGATCTGCAATCCGCCGTGGTCGGCAATGTTCTCACCGAGGGTGAAGGCACCGTTGGCATGTACGCCCGGGGCGACCTCGATGCCGTTGAAGTACTCCTCCATAACCTTGGTGCGGGCATCGAACTGCGCCTTGTCGTCGGCAGTCCACCAGTTGTTCATATTGCCATCCTTGTCGAACAGGCAGCCCTGGTCGTCGAAGCCGTGGGTCATCTCGTGGCCGATAACGACTCCGATAGCACCATAGTTGAACGCATCGTCGGCCGACATATCGAAGAACGGGTACTGGAGAATACCTGCGGGGAAGCAGATCTCGTTGGACGAAGGATTGTAATAGGCATTGACGGTTTGCGGAGTCATGTACCACTTCTTCTTATCCACGGGTTTGCCGAGGAACGAGAGAGAGTAAGCCTGCTCGAACTTAGCGGCACGCTGGAGATTCTCGTAGTACGGCACAGAGGCATCGATATTGAGATCCGAATAGTCACGCCACTCGTCGGGGTAACCGATCTTGATGGTGATGGCGTTGAGTTTCTCGGTAGCCTTGGCTTTGGTAGCGTCGCTCATCCAGTCGAGCGCCTGAATACGCTGCCCGAGTGAGGTTTGCAGGTTGTGCACAAGATTGAGCATACGCTGTTTGTTTTCCTCGGGGAAATATTTCTGCACATACATCTGTCCTACAGCCTCGCCGAGTGTACCGTTGACTATACCTACGGCACGTTTCCACAGCGGCGAAGGTTCTTCGCGTCCGGAGAGAACCTTGCCATAGAAGTTGAAGCTCTCCATATAGATCTCGTCGGTGAGGTACGAAGCCGCGCCGTCGATGACCTGCCATGTAAACAGGGTCTTGATATCCTCAAGGGGTTCCTCGGCCAGCAGACGGCCAACCTCCTGGAGGTGAGCGGTTTGACCGATATTCACGCTATCGAGCGTTACGCCGAGTGCAGCGAAGAACTCCTGCCAGTTGAGTTGCGGCACGAGCTTCTGAAGATCAGCAACGGACATCTTGTTGTAATTAGCGATCGGGTCGCGCAGCTCGACATTGTTCTTGGCAGCCTTAGCCAGACGTGTCTCGAGGCGCAGAACGGTCTTGGCGGCCTGCTCGGGCTCGGGCTGGGCGAAGAGGCGGAACATGTTGGCTATGTACTGCTCGTACTTGGCGCGTATGTTGAGGGTGGTCTCGTCGGTATCGATATAATACTCCTTCTCACCGAGCGCAAAGCCTGCCTGATACTCGTTCATGATATTCATGCTGGAGTTCATAGCGTCGGCATCGACGTACATTGCGAACAGGGCGTATTCCATCGATGCGCCGAGGAGCTTCGAGAACTCGTCACGGGATTGGATAGCTCGGATCTCGCTGAGAGTGTTCTGAACCGGAGCAATACCTTCGCTGTTGCGACGCGTGGTGTCGAGAGCAAGATTGTAGATATCGCCGATCTTCTGTGCCACGGAACCGGGTTCGTGTTTGTCGGCGGCGATCTCCTGGATCAGGCCGTTGACCTGCTCAAGGTTGTTGAGCGCAAGTTTGTCGAACGAGCCGAAGCGTGCGTACTCGGGCGTGAGGGGGTTAGCTGCCATCCAGCCGCCACAGGCGTACTGGTAAAAATCATTCTGGGGAACAGCCGTGGTATCCAGATTGTCGAGAGGGATACCGGTGGTCTGCTTAGGAGAGGTAGAGCATGCTGTAAAAACTGCTGCCATGATGGTGAAATAGATTAGTTTTTTCATTATACTGTGTATTTTGGGTTTGCACAAGAAGAAATACAACAAAATATATGCCTAAAATTTGGAAAAGTAAGAATTTTTTATTATCTTTGTGCCGCAATATGAAAACTATATTGAGAAATATATGTCTGCTTGTCGTTTGCACGACGGCGAGCGCGCTGTATGCCGGTGAGAGCATCGACATACTGCTGCAGCACCCGGTGACTGCCACGGCCAACATCACGCTGCTTGTTCAGGACCTGGAGAGCGGCGAAGTGATTGACGCATTCAGAGAGAAGAACGTTGCTCCGCCTGCCTCGGTGATGAAGCTGCTGCCTACGGCCACAGCCCTTGAGACCCTGGGACCGGATTACCGGTTCAGCACATATATCGAGTACAGCGGCACGATAGAAGGCGGCGTGCTGAAAGGCGACCTGTACGTGCGCGGCACAGGTGACCCTACCCTCGGATCGCAGAAAGTAGGCGACCGCAACCTGCTTAACCGCTGGGTGCGTGCTATACGTGAGGCAGATATACGCCGCATAGAAGGTCAGGTAATAGCCGACCTGAGTTACTTCGACGCCGATGCAATCAATCCCGGGTGGATCTGGGAGGACATAGGCAACTACTACGCTCCGGGGATCTATGCGCTGTCGTACATGGACAACACGATGAACGTTGTGCTGCGTTCGGGCCCTGTAGGCAGCGTGGCGGAGGTGCAGTACACCAATCCCGAGGTGCCGGGCATACAGTTTGACAACCACATACGTTGCACCACGATCACCCACGACGGGGCGTTCGTTCACGGTGCGGCGTACAACTACACCCGTTACCTGACGGGTAGCGTACCGAGCAACCAAGGGTCGTTTGGCGTACAGGGCGATCTGCCCAACCCGGGATTGCTGCTTGTGCAACACCTGACCAAAAAGCTGGAGGAGAACGGCATAACCACCACCGCCGAACCGACGTATCACGCTGAGGCTGACGGCAAGCCGCGTACGTTGCTATACACATGGCAGTCGCCACCGCTGTCGGAGATCATAATGGAGACGAACATCCACTCAAACAACATGTACGCCGAGTCGCTGTTCCGCACGTTCGGATCACGTTACACCGTGCCCTGCACGATCCATAACTCCGCGGATTTTGAGAAAGACTACTGGTTGCGTCGCGGCGTAGATATACGCAGTGCGCGCATCGTGGACGGTTGCGGTCTGGCACCGCAGGACGCACTGAGTGCGGAGACCCTGGTGCAACTGCTCACGTACATGTACCGCTCGAAGAACAGTGACGCGTTCTATGCCTCGCTGCCCGTGAGCGGACAGACCGGCACGTTGCGTACGCTGCTCAAAGATACCGAGCTTGACGGCAAGGTGCATGCCAAGTCGGGCACGATAGCCGCGACGAAGAACTTTGCCGGATACATCGAGCTGCCCAACGGCAAGACGTGGGTGTTTGCCGTGATGGTGAGCTTCGGTAACGGCAAGGCCAAGCAGATACAGAAGGTAATAGGCGATTACCTGCTGGACCTCTATACCACTAAAGGCAAGTAAAGCATCAGCCAAAGATGGCTGATACATAGCGATGTATATACAGGAGACCGATAGCACGAACAGTCTGATGGCACGATTGCTCCGAGGCGAAGAACCGGAGTATGCCGGCTGTTTGGACGAAGATATACCTGTGCTATACACGGGTTATCAGACCTCGGGACGCGGGCAGACCGGCAACGGCTGGGAGGCAGAGCGTGACAAGAACTTGCTATTGACTTACCTGCTCAAGCAACCCGATACAACGCCTGCAGAGCAGTTCAGGCTGAACATCATTGCCGCCATAGCGACCCATCGGACAATAGCGCAGTACCTGCCCGAGGAGCAGCGTGACAGATTGACAGTGAAGTGGCCGAACGACATCTACTTCGGCGACAGGAAGATAGCCGGCATACTGGTGGAGAACAGCCTGAGCGGCAAGCGTATATTGCACAGCATAGCAGGCATAGGTATCAATCTGAATCAGGAGCAGTGGATAAGCAACGCGCCGAACCCCGTGAGTCTGAAACAGATAACAGGCAACGACACGGATATCCATCAAGTGATGCACGTGATGATGCAGATGCTGCACTTCACGCTGAAATGGAATGCTGCGGACAGCCGGGCGTATTACATGCAGCACCTGTACCGCCGCGAGGGATACTGGCCGTACGTAGAGCGGGAGGTAAGCACCGTGCCGACACGTATAGTGCGAGCAGACGAGCAACAGAAAACGTTTCGGGCACAGATCCGGGATATAGCCGACGACGGCAGTATATTGCTGCAAGCCGAGGGCGAAACAGAGATACGCAAATATCATTTCAAGCAAATACAATTCGTAATATAATATGAAAAGCATCATCATCACCGGCGGCGCCGGATTCATCGGAAGTCATGTGGTACGGCTGTTTGTGAACAAGTACCCAGAGTACCGCATCATCAATGTGGACAAACTGACCTACGCAGGTAACCTCGCCAACCTCAAGGACATTGAGCAGAAGCCCAATTACCGCTTTGTGCGTGCAGATATCTGCGACTTCGATACGATCTATGCCCTGATGCAGGAGGAGCAGGTGACCGGCGTGATCCATCTGGCAGCGGAGAGTCATGTTGACCGTTCGATCAAAGATCCGTTCACCTTTGCCCGCACGAACGTGATGGGTACGCTGAGCATGCTTCAGGCTGCCAAGCTATACTGGGAGAGTCTGCCGGAGAAGTACGAAGGCAAACGATTCTACCATATATCCACCGATGAGGTGTATGGTGCACTGGAACTCACGCACCCCGAAGGATTGCCGTCGCCGTTTACAACGAAAGCCTCAGCCGAGGGTCACGAGACATACGGTGAGAACTTCTTTGTAGAAACAACGAAGTACAACCCGCATTCGCCCTACAGCGCATCGAAAGCGAGCAGCGATCACTTCGTGCGTGCATTCCACGACACTTACGGCATGCCGACTATCGTCACGAACTGCTCGAACAATTACGGTCCGTACCAGTTCCCGGAGAAGCTGATACCCCTATTCATCAACAATATCCGTCACCGCAAGCCCCTGCCCGTGTATGGCAAAGGCGAGAACGTGCGCGACTGGCTATACGTAGAGGATCATGCACGAGCCATCGACCTGATCTTCCACAAAGGCACGATAGCCGAGACGTATAACATCGGCGGGTTCAACGAGTGGAAGAACATCGATATCATCAAGGTGGTGATCCGCACAGTGGACCGTCTGCTCGGACGTAAGGAGGACGAAGATATGAACCTGATCACCTTCGTAACCGACCGTGCCGGCCATGATATGCGTTATGCCATCGACTCCCGCAAGTTGCAAAAGGAACTTGGTTGGGAACCGACGCTGCAGTTTGAGGAAGGCATAGAGAAGACCGTTCGCTGGTATCTGGACAACGAGGCCTGGGTGGACAATATTACTTCCGGTGAATACGAGAAGTACTACCAAGATATGTATGCCAACAGATGATCATCACCAACCCGAAAATACATCAGCCTATACTTGAGCTTGTCGGCGAGGAAGCCGATAAGCTGGGTATAGAATGCTATGTAGTAGGCGGTTGGGTACGTGATCTGATCCTTCATCGCGACAGCAAGGATATAGATGTAGTGGTTGTAGGCAAAGCTTCCGCCGATGGTGAGGTCCCGCGTTGGGGCATACTGCTTGCTGAGGCTGTAGCCAAACGTCTGGGCAGAGGTTCGCACCTGAGCGTATTCAAGACCTTCGGTACGGCGCAGGTGAAAAAAGGCGACACGGAGGTGGAGTTCGTGGGGGCAAGGAAAGAGAGTTACCGCCATGACTCGCGTAACCCCATCGTTGAGGACGGTACGCTGGAGGAGGATCAGAACCGCCGCGACTTCACGATCAACGCTATGGCGATTTGCCTGAACAAGGACCGTTACGGCGAGCTCCTTGACCCGTTTGGCGGAATGTACGACCTTGAGGATTGTATCATACAGACGCCGCTTGATCCGGACATTACTTTCAGCGACGATCCGCTGCGGATGATGCGCGCTATACGGTTTGCCACACAACTCGGGTTCAACCTTACCGGCGAGTGCTTCGATGCGATAGCAAGGAACAAGGAACGCATCAATATCATCACGCGCGAACGTATAGCCGACGAGCTGAACAAGATCATGCTCTCGCGCCGTCCGTCGGAGGGCTGGCTGCTGCTGGATAAGACCGGCCTGCTACCGCTGATCTTCCCCGAACTGGCGGCACTGAAAGGCGTGGAGACGATGAACGGCCGTGCGCACAAGGATATATTCTACCACACGCTGAAGGTTCTCGATAATGTTGCCGAGGCGCAAGGTGGATTGTGGCTCCGCTGGGCGGCCTTGCTGCACGATATAGGCAAGCCGCGCTCGAAGAAGTACGAGCCGAAGGTAGGCTGGACGTTCTATAACCACAATTATCTCGGTGCGAAGATGGTGCCGAAGATCTTCAAGGCACTCAAACTCCCGCAGAACGAGAAAATGAATTATGTGGTGAAGATGGTTGACCTGCACATGCGGCCTATCAATCTGATTGAGGAGACCGTGACCGACAGTGCCGTGCGCCGGTTGCTGTTCGAAGCAGGCGATGACATCAACGATCTGATGCTGCTCTGCAACGCGGATATCACCTCGCGCAACGAGGATAAGGTAAAGCGCTATCACGACAATTATGAACTGGTGATGCATAAGATGGTTGAACTTGAGGAGCGTGACCGCATCCGTAACTTCCAACCGCCCGTAATGGGTGACGAAATCATGCAGATGTTTCACCTTGAGCCCTGTGCCCTGGTGGGCGAACTCAAGTCGGCTGTCAAAGATGCTATCCTCGACGGCATTATTCCCAACGATCACGACGCAGCCGTGATCTTCATTCGCCAACTTGCGAAAGACAAAGGGTTGGAGACCTATTGATTACGTTGCGACAGACGGACGTACAGGCGGAACAAAAGCGGCGGGACAGTGACAGCCATCAGCAGAACGATCGTCATGCCGATGAGCGTCACGGCACCTAAGGAGTGCATTGCCGGATGAACGGCCAGAACAAGTATTCCCACACCAATCAACATGATCAGTGCCGACAGTAAAATAGACTGCCGGTATTGCGGTAGTATGGGTTTGCCTGTGCGGTGCTCGTACAGCAAGCCCTCGACGATGAAGATCGTATAGTCGTCTCCCTGACCGAAAATGAATGTGGCGAGGATGATATTCACTATATTGAACTGCAGTCCGCAGAGCTGCATGATAGCCAGTATCCAGATCCAGCTCAGTGCCATTGGCACGAACGCAATGAGCGCCAGCCAGAAATTGCGGAAACTCAGCCACAGGAACAGGAACACGATCACCGAGCAGCACAGACCGATATAATCAAAATTATCACTTAGCCCCTGCGTGAGGCGGCGCATGTCGAACGCTTTGACCGGTCGCCAGCTTGTGAGCATCTCATAGAACGGAGTGAAAGCCTCGGCGCGGAATCCCGTTGCTGTCGCTTCGGTGCGGATGGCAGTGATCACGCTGTCCAGTTCGTGGGTCTGCCAGTACGACAGCCACCAATCGGCACGTTCGGCATGCTCCGCCATCATCCGCTGCGGATTGGCTACCGAATCGAAGTACGCAAGATCGGTGCGCTGTTCGGGAGTCATGTAGTTGATATGATTGAGATTGGAATCGAAGCGTTCGGACGGCCGGAGCCAGAGATAGGTGCCGGCAATGAGCGTGAGGACAATGATTGACCATTGGGCAACCGACAACTTGCGATTGGCGGGTTGATTGATGATTGACCATCGGCGGGGGAGGCGAATCTCCCTTACAGGCGTCGGTTCGGCAGACATCATGTGCGGCAACACGAAGATACAGAACAGGATGGTGCCCACCAGCATTGCTGCGGCGAAGATCCCCAAGTGTCGCAGAGCCGTAGCTTGCAGCGGTACAAGCGCAAGGAACGCGCCGACAGTAGTGATGTTGCCTACCACCAGTGGCGAGAGTACCTCCTGCAGGGTTTGCCGTACAGAGGTTGTGTAACGCTGGTGAACGAGCAGGTGCAACGGATAATTGACGGCTATACCAATCAGCACACTGCCTATGCCGAGTACGACAGCACTGATAGTGGGAGTAATCAGGCGCAGCACACTCATGCCTACGAGCCAGCCGAACGAGACGGACAGAAGAATCAGCCACAGGTCACGCCTGCGCGGGAACGCGTACGCGAGCAGTAATATAATAAGCACCAGCGACAGGGCTATACACAGGATCGTATCAAGCTTGATGCGCCGTGCGTTACCCACAGATATCACCGGGGCACCGATCCAACGGATATTGAGGTCAGGATAACTCGCTGATATCTCATCTGCCACAGCCTGCAGCGAATCGACCAGGTGGGCATTACGTTGGGTCTCGGTGCTACCGTAGGGACTATAGAAAAACGCATAAGAGCGTTTTTCATTTGAGATTTGAAATTTGAAATTTGAAATTTGAACGAGCCCTAACGGGTCGTATTGAATAGCTGAACTGAAGAAACTTGTTCCGGGAATAGACAGCAACATCCGGTCATGCTGCAGGGCTTCACGGATAGCTTGCGGGGTAAAGAGCGAATCGAACTGCGCGTAGGTACTGTCGGCAATGAAGTACGGCATCTGGGCATAGATGGCAGCGAGCCCTTCCGACGGGTCAAGCTCCGTTTGCAAGTCAGGCAGCCGATCTGCAAATTTGTCGATGACATCGTCGCGCAGACTGTCGCCCTCAACGATCAGTATGATACGCGAGGCAGACTGCTGCGACTGATAGACGGCGAGTGCTTCACGATCCTCATCATCGATAGGCAGGAAGTCCATTATATCCTCGTCGTAGCGGAGTGAGGCAGCCAGACCGATGAGCGCTGCTATGGCCACAACCAGTGTTATCCACAGCCAGCGGCGGTGGGTGGCAAGGTAGTCATATATGCGTAGCAGTCTATCGTTCATCGATGAACTTGACGGGTTTGCGGCTCTTGGCAGGGAAATTGATCTGCTGAATGACATCAGCCGGCAGGATCTCCACTATCGGTGCGACGCGCAGTCGGCTGCGGAAGTGATCCTTGAGTGCCTTGACGGCCTCATCGGGTTGGATAGATGCGTCGCGCAGGCTGATACGTACGATCACCTCGTCAGTACCGGCATCCGATGGGCGAACGACAACCACATAGTTGCCGACGAACGGCGTATTGTCCAGCACATCGTTGATAGCAGGCGGGTAGATCGTTGTGCCCTTGAGCTTGATCATGTTGTGCTTGCGTCCGATGAGCGGCGTGAGGCGGTAGGAGTTTCGACCGCAGGCACACGGCTCAACAACCTTTGCGGCTATATCGCCTGTGCGGAACCGCAGCAGCGGCATGCCTTCGACGCCGAGAGTGGTGATGACTATCTCACCGGGTTGGCCGTCTGCTACAGGCCGATCGTCCTCACCGATGATCTCCACGATGATCAGTTCGGGATGAACGTGGCCGCCGCAAGCATGTTCGCACTCGCTGAACGTAGCGGACATCTCGGTGGATGAATAGGTGGCATAGAGTTCGACCTCCGGCCACTTGTCATGAATACGTTGGCCGAGCAGGTTGAGGTTGAACTGCTGGTCGCGCAAACCCTCGCCTATGCCGATGATCTTGCGGATGGACGAGTGACGGTAATCGATGTTATGCTGCTCGGCGTACTCGATGAGACGGAGAATGAACGACGGCACGCACATGATAGCCGTAGGGTGCAGACGCCCAATTGTATCCCACTGCAGTTCGGGTATGCCGTTACCCACACGGATGATACTGGCGCCAAGGCTGCGTATGCCCATCCAGTAAGCCAGACCGGCCATGAAGCGCTTGTCGATGGTAGTCATCAGCTGGAGTATATCTCCCTTGTGCAGTCCTGCACAGGCAAACGACTTGTGCTCGTTGTACGCCAGGCGCTGCAAGTCTGCCTCGGTACATCCGAACAGGACAGGATCGCCGAGTGTGCCGGAGGTGGTGATATAATCGATTATATCCTCACGCGGCACGCACAGAAAATCATCGTTATATCGCTGGAGATCAGCCTTTTCGGTGAACGGAAGGCGCTGCAGATCATCGATCGTGCGGATCGATGACGGGTCTATATTACGCTCGGCAAACATCCTTCGGTAGTACGGCGAATGGGCGGCGAGGTACGCCATCTGCTTGCGAAGCAACTCTTCCTGATACGCACGAATGCGCTCTACTGATTGAAATTCGATATCCATTGCAGAAATTCTTTCTTCCATTGTCGTGATTCTTCCGTGCCCTTGCTGTCCGATGCTCCGAAACCGTGACCGCCGGTCTTGTACTGTATGTACCGGTGCGGCACATGATTCGCCGTGAGGGCTGAATCAAGCAGTTCGGAGTTCCGGTACTTGACCACCGGATCATCGACACAGTTGACAAGGAACACTGGCGGGCAGTCGGCCGGTATATGTTTCTCCAGCGACAGCGAGTCGCGCATCGTTTTGTTCAGATGCCGCCACACACCCAATGCGCCTCGCCGCGAACGGTGATGCACGTACCGCTCGTCGCTCATCGTCACTACGGGGTAGATCGGGCAGATGAATGCAGGTTTGTACCGCGTGCGGTTGTGCGTGGCGCTCATCACGCTCAGGTGTCCGCCGGCAGAGAACCCCATCACACCGATACGTGTGGTGTCGATGTGGAAAGAGTCGGCATGCTGATAAACGTACCGCAACGCATCTTCCACATCCGTGAGCATGTTCGGGTATTTGTTGCCCAGACCGATCACGCGATAACCGATGCAATAGGCACTGATGCTTGCTACGCGGTACCGTAGCACAAAAGCATTGATACCATTGGCGTTCAGCCACTCGGCTACCTGTCGTCCCTCATACTGCATGTCATGCCAGCAGTAACTCCCTCCCGGACAGACGATGATTGCCGTGCCGGTGTTCGTAGCGCTATCCGCAGGATAGTCGAACAGTTCGGGCATCTTGGCTGATAACCATTGGCTACCGGTTGTCAGCAGCAGAAATATGATCAGTCGGCATCGTCGCATAGTGCTTGTACTGTTTGTAAGGATGTCATCACTACCCCGCACAGGCCGTGCAGGAAGATGTTCTGCCCGGAGAGATAGAACCCTTTGACATGTGTGCGCACCGATCCTACGCTCTCGCTCATACCAAACATCGCTCCTTCGGGACTAAGATAATCGTCGCGGAACGTGAGAGAGGTGGAACTGAACATATCAATCATCTGCTTGCGTATATCCGGATAGACGGTTCCGATGAGAGAGAGCACCTCCTGTTCCTTGCGACGTTTGTATGCCTCGTAGTCATCGTAATGCGCCTTGCGGTCGTTGTGCCACGGAACCAGTTCGCTGTACTCAAGCGGCATAACCGTCTCGATAGTGCGTGCATAGATTTGGTTTCGATCCGAACAAGGCGTCATTACGAGCAGGCGGTGCTCCGGCAGATAGTGCGTCACACGATCGTACGGGAGAGAGTCAGGCTGTAGGCGGATGTACGTCTTGAATGAACCGAAGGTCTCCGGCGTGGCAGCTATGCGCTTGCGTGTAGCCGAACGGTAGAGCGGCAGATCGGTGAGCGCAAGCAGTTGTTTGGGATGCAGCGTGCTGACGATAGCATCGAAGAATTGCTTGCCGTTCACCGTGAATTTTCCGTCCGTCTGCGATATACTTGTAACCCGTTCGCCTGTGATGATCCGTCCGCCGTGACGAGTGATGAATAATGCCAATTTGTCAGCCAAATTCATGCTGCCTCCCACGAACCTGTAAACGCCTGATTTACACTGCTCCCACTCGGGTTTGCCTATGAGGTTTTCGGGTGTATGGTCTAGGATTGTCTCGACAACGTCCGCTTCCAGTCCCAATCCACTCAGCACTTGGGTCACTGCACCGCCGGGTTCCAAGCCAGAGAGGATGTGCATGCCGGTCAGCCATGTTTCGCCGTTGCGTTCGTAGGAGTACAGTCCGCCGCCATACACAGGCAGTTGTTCGATCAGCGTGACCTCATAACCTCGTTGCGCCAGGAGCGCACCGGTGAACAGTCCGCCTACTCCCGCACCGAGTATGCATACACGCTGGCGATTGGAGTGCAACAATGCATCGTAGTGCAATTCGAACGATTTGGCGCGTTTCTTGTAGGTTGTGCCCCACGCGCGGTCATCGGTCGGCACAAGCGGCAGAACAGTCAGGCGCACATCGTAAGGGCGTAAAGCAAATTGCCGTTTGCCCATATAATCCGTCATGCCTTCGATCAGCAGCGGTTGGATGGGCAAGTTGTACTGTTCGGCATAGTAGAACGCACCGCGATGGAAGCGCCCGATCTCGCCGGTGGTGGTGCGTGTACCTTCAGGGAAAACGAACAGCGAGTAGCCCTCGTCGATGATCCGCTTGACGGTCGCCTCGCGACGTTCGTCATCAAACGAGGTGGGGAAACAATCCAAGTACCGCGCCACAACGCCGAGGAACGGATTGTGCCATACATAATCCTTGACTACCATCACAATCTTCGGCGAAAGAGACAGGCAAAGGATGATATCGATGAACGATTGATGGTTGGATATGATAATCGATTGGCGGTCGGTGAGTGAGGCTTGCCGTTCGTTGATAGTCAGACGCAGGCCGCCGATCATTCGTACGTAATGTCCTGCTATCCAGCAGGCAGCCTTGTGGTAGCGTGCTCTGGAAGCAGCGTTGCGGCCGTGGAAGAGGAAGAACAGCCATGTATAGGGATTGACTACGAACAGCATCGTGGTGCCGAAGTACGCAAAGCTTAGCACAGTGCGCCAGTACATGTTGATGTACCCGAACAGCAGAGCCCCGATGCACAGGAAGCAGTTCAGTATGCTGATGCGTGTGAAGTCCCGTGCCGGAACGAAATGGCTGACGCGCTCGTTCTGCGGCGGATAATAGACCCGTATAGGCACAGGCACGAGGGGCACGTTGTGCCATGCGGCGAACACGAGCAGTTCGAGTTCGGCTTCATAGCGGCGGGTGAGGATACTCAGGCCGTGCAGGCTGTGCAACGGGTAGAGCCGCATGCCGGTCTGTGTGTCCGGCAGGTGGATAGTCGTTTGCAGAGCAAACCAAAAGTTAGAGAAGCGGTTGGCGAACTTACTCTTGCCCGGCATGTTAGCGTCGGTGAACTGTCGGCTACCGACGATCAGCGCGTTAGGGTGGATGTCATGAGCCCGCAGCAGCACAGGTATGTCTTCGGGGTAATGCTGTCCGTCGGCATCGAGCGTGATGGCAAAATCGTAACCCAACTCTATTGCCTTGCGGAAACCCGAAACGAGTGCTGCACCCTTGCCTCTGTTCTTAGGATGGCTGACGATGTCAACGGAAAAATCGAGCGCTTGCAGCTGTGCAATGGTATCGTCGGTACTGCCGTCCACCACGACGATGATGTCGCGTACATACTGGTGTACGCGCTGCACGACATCGGCGATCGTTCCGGCGTTATTGTACGTCGGTATCAGGACACATATTTGCTGCGAACTGCGCATATACTTCAGTTAATGAGAGGTCACGAACCTCAATCTTCCCGTCCTCCTGAACAGACATCACCACCTGCATATCCGGCGTGACAGGCTGGCGGAACTTCAGGTTACGGATAGCCGTGAACCGCACGGTACGGCCTGTCTGCTCAGATAACAATTCTTCGGCGATCTGTACGAGGCAAGCGCCGGGTACGATAGGATGGCCGGGAAAGTGTCCGGCAAACACCGGATGTGAGGCATCGAAGCGGATAGTGAAGCCTGCTTCGCTGCTGGCGATGATATGATATAAACTATTGCGTAACAACATTACTGAACTCAATGACGGTAGTATCTCCGTTCTTTTCAATCAGTTCGACCCGGCGGGCTGTGTTGTTCTGCTCGTCCATGATCACATTCACGGAGCGGAACATACGTTTCGACTCGCGTTGGAGTTTTGGATCATCGGCATTGTTGCCGGCGATGGATGACATGATCATCCGCAACAGCTTCTGTATCTGCTCATTGACGTTGCTCTTATCACCGTTGATCTCCCAGACCACAGTTTGCGGCGAGGTGTACGCCCACTGCATGTAGTCCGGTGCACGGTACACCATGTGGCCGGTGGATATCTGCGGCTCGGCGAGCATGGCTACGGTCTTCGTCTGCACGAAGTCCGCCTCAAGGCTCAGTATGACTGCTATGATCAATCCGAACATAAGTACCTGAGTTTAGTTGGCCACCAGATAACAGCCTGCCATGATAAGCAATATGCCCACCCATTGAGTCCATGCTATATGTTCGTGAAAGACCAGCATGGCTGCGATCATGCCGAACACGTATGCCAGACTGCTGAGCGGGTAAGCCTGCGAGAAAGCCCAGTGCTTAAGTATGTACATCCACAGCAATCCCGCTGCCGTGAACGACACGCCGCATGCGAGCCACCACCAGTTAGTCAGTTGGCTCAGTACAAACGACCAGCTCCAGGCGGCAACACCCATCGCTTTGAGGGCGAGCTTCATGAACATCTGTCCTGCGCAGAGGAGCATGCTCTGGATGAGGGCTAACAGTATCAGTTTCATATCAGTTCTTGTTTGCGAATAGCGTTGCACGTGCCACAGCCTGTGTGCGATCACCGATAAGTGCGAGTACATTGTCCCAGACCTCCACCTGCTCGTCAAACTCCAGCACCAGTGCCGTACGTATGAGTCCGAGACTCATCTGCGAGCGAATATCCTCCATAGCACATGCCAACGATTGCCGGCCTTGGGCATAGGTGGAGTTGTAGCCGTGGTTGGCGGTCATGATAGCTATGAGCGAGGCAATGGTGTTGTGCGTCGATTGGATGAACGGTGTAGGTTTGAGTTGTTGCTCGTCGGTGGCAAGCATGTCTTGCAGGAACCGCATCGACTGTAACATACATCCCCACTGCGTAGCGCAGACAATAGCATCTGGCATTGTAATGCCACTCTCGGTCATCACGCGCCGTGCAGCAACAGCAATACGACGTGTTTGGGGAGTCATTCGTCGTCCCTCGGCAGCACTGATGTAGGTGCTAACCTCTGTGTCATCGGCAATATCGGCCGTGCATACAGCGGCTGGTTCTACAAGGTGTTCGGCTATCGGCAGATCGATACCTTCGGTGGAGAGAACTAATGACGACTCATTGCCTCCGAAACCGAAGGCGTTACACAGAACATGCCGGAGAGGCTTGTACTCGGTGTGTGTGACGGGACGAATGAGTCCCTCGGCGGTGTTCGACCAGTTGAGATTAGCCGGAACGAACCCATGTCGCATTGCCAGCATGCAGATCACCGCCTCTATGCCTCCGCTGGCAGAGGTTGTATGCCCCGTGAATGCCTTTGTGCTGCTTACGGCAGGCAATGTATCGCCGAACAGCCGCAGTAATGCTGCGGACTCGCTCAGATCGTTGTTGGGCGTAGCGGTGCCGTGAGCGTTAATATAATCGATGTCTGCCGGTTGCAATTCTGCCATCTGCAAGGCACCGCGCATGGCGAGGTACGCTCCTTCGCCATCGGCCGATGAGGCTGTCTGGTGGAAAGCGTCACACGTGTTGGCATAACCGCCTATATACCCGAGAACAGTTGCGCCGCGGGCAATGGCTTCTTCTTCCGGTTCGATAAGTAGATATCCGGCTCCCTCGCCGAGGTTCAAACCATTGCGCCCGGCATCAAACGGACGGCAAGGCCGGTGATCGAGGATCATCAGGGTATTGAAACCGTTGAGGTGGAACATGCTCAGGCTCTCCGCTCCGCCTACCAGTGCCGCCTTGGCTTGACCTGTACGGAGCATGTTTGCCCCGAGCATGATGGCATTCAGAGCTGATGAACAAGCGGTGGAGGGAGTAGCAATGAAGCTGAACGAGCCAATGTGCCGGGCGATGGCATTAGTTGACTCGCCGGCTTCGTGCAGACGGATGGTGTTCGTTGACTTGCCCTTGGTGTAGTCATGCCAGTGCTGTTCCGTCAGATCCATGCCACCGACCGTAGTGCCGCTGATGAACGCCAAATTATTTGCCATTTGGTCATTCAATCCGGCTTGCTGCAGTGCTTCGCGGGCGGCAATGATCCCCAGCAACGATGTGCGGGGCATCGGTTCGTCGGCAGGAACGCCGGCCAATGCCTTGAGGTCAGCATCGCTATGCGGCACCTCGCCTACAGGTAGATCGGTATGTACGCTCCTCAGATAGCGCATAGCGCCGATACCCGAACGTTCGTCGAGTAACGATTGCAGTGTTTCGGCGCAATTCATGCCGATAGCACTGACCACTCCTATGCCGGTGACGGCTATTCTCACTTTGTTCTGTTAGCCTGGATATATTCAGCCATTGTGCGTACGGACTGGAAGATAGCTTTTCCTGCTTTGGGGTCAGCCAGCTTGATGCCGTACTCGCGATCCATGAGCATGATCAGTTCGAGAGCATCAATCGAATCCAATCCGAGTCCCTCGCCAAACAAGGGGGCATCGGTATTGATGTCGGCTGGTGTCATATCTTCGAAATTCAGTGCTTCGATGATCTGTGCTTTGAGTTGTTCAATCAATTGTTCCATATTGTTTGTAGTTTTGCGTAGAATTTATCTTGTGCACTGCACTCGCACCATCCGGCCAATGCGGATTGGAAGGGAGTGGCAGCTATGATGGCGTTCAGTTGTTGCGGTGTATCGAGGATGTAGAACGAAGTCTCGCCCTGTATTCCGTGGCGGATGGCAATCTCGCCGGTCACGATGTTCGGCAGTGTATAGACGAACAGTGCCGGACTGGGATAGTAATTGCCCTCGGTGATGGTAGCCAGGTAATCGCGGTCGTTCTTGATGCTTGCGCTGCGGTTGGCCAAAATTACAGCATCTACCGGCTGCTGATTGCCGGCAGCTGGCTGCTTGAGTAGCAGTTCTGCCGCGATGAAGCCCAGACGACTGAGTGTGTCCATCTTGAAGAACTTGGGATAGTCGCCCACAAACCGACGGTAAAGCTCAACGAGCATCTTCTCGCCCGTTTGCTGTACTACTATCGGCTGGCCGTCCAAGATCACCGATGAGGTCGTTATCTCTATGTCGTGTGTTACTCGCATGTCAGTCTGATGGCTGCGTTCACTCCGCCAAAGCCGGAAAGCATCTTGACGAATGTACCATGTTTGAGAATCTCCATACCGATGATCGTCTCCACTACACCTGCGGCGCCCATGGTATGACCGAAGAACGGCTTGAGTGCCGAGACCGGTACGTCTTGCAGGCCCGCACGCTCGATAGCCGTGCGCTCCATGGCGTCGTTGTAGGGTGTGGCCGTGCCGTGTACGCCGAGTAAGTCAATATCGGCAGGTTGCATCCCTGCCATGACATCCGTCAGGCAGCGATACGCTCCTTCGCCGGTGCGACTGGGCGCAGACAGATGATTGGCATCGTTGTGTATGCTGCCAGCCACCAGTTTCCAACCGCCAGGCTGCGGTTCGGCAGTATAGATGATTGTGGCTGCTGCCTCGCCAAGGTTCAGCCCTTGACGGTCGGGACTGAAAGGTCGGCACGGTTCGGGCGACAGAGCCTTGAAAGCCTGAAAACCGCTAACGATGAACCGAGTCTGGATATCGCAGCCGATAACTATAGCGTGTTTGTACAATCCTGCTTCGAGTAAGCGTTTGGCGGTTATTTGTGCACATACGCCTGATGTGCAGGCGTTGCTCACCACGACGGGAGGATTAGGATTACCGAAATGTTGTACAATGGCTTGGGCAGGTGTGAGCAGATCCAAGTTGTCGCCTTTCGTGGTGGAGAGGATGAAGATGGTCTCCGGCAAAGCAGCGATCTGTGAATCATTAAGTGCACAGGTTACACTGCATATGCATAGTGGCACAAACTCCTGCGGTGTATCGAACAGCGAGGCACAGAACGGTTCAACATCGGCAAAACGGTTGTGGTAAAGGCGCAATCCGCTGCGCCCTGCCTGTACGGCCTCGACGTTCGCCTGCGAGCCTTCGCCCAGAGGGGAGATTATACTATGTCCGATACAGTAAACCATTTAGTCCATTATTGCCAGTTTGAGCGTTGCGGTGGCGATGGTCTCATCGCCTATGCGCGCCGTGCAATCGATGAGGCTGATGTTCATCACCTCCTGTACGAGAATTGCTTCGGTGACGAGCGTCTCGCCTACACGCGGTAGACGAGTGACCTGCATCTGCTTGATGGCACCGATGTAACCGATCTTGTTACCACCAGCATATCCGGCACGCGCGGCACAGGTCTGGGCAGCATTTTCCATCAAACCAGCCAACGGCAGTCGACCGTCACTTACCAGCGGACAGTCAGCCGGTATGGTGAACCGTGTGCGTGCCAAGGATTCCGATACCTCTTCGACCGCATCGATGAAAACGAACGGCGGCCGTTGAGGGATAAACTGCTGTATGTTATTCTGCCCAGAAATCATAGAAATTAAACCATTCGTACGGATGAGCCTGAACCACCCTCTCCATCGCTTGTGCATACTGTGCGGCAATGTCTCGTGTAGGCTGCAACTGCTCACAGTACACATGGTAGATTCGTGCGCTCTGCTTGATGACGAACACCAGTAGTACGGGATGCTTCACTGCCATGCATACACGGAAGGGGCCTACGGGTAACTGTGCAGGCCGCCCCATGAACATGCAGGTTGTAGTAGCATCGCCGGTCTTGCGGTCGGCAGCTATAGCCAGTACATCGCCATGTTGCATCACCTCGCTGATGCGGTAGATGTGACTCATATCGTCCGGCCGAATGGTGATCATGTCGATATTGTTCTGCTCCAAAACCTGCCTGCGATGCTCCATCACTACCGGTGACTCGCCGCCATAAGCGAGGATGTGTAGCGGTTTGTTGGGTGTGGAGAGAAAATACCCGGCCATTTCGGTATTACCGATGTGCGAAAACAGCATAATAAAACCGTCTTCACCGTGTACCCGACCATAGTACAGTTCGCGATTGTCCACGACGACCTCAAACTGTTGGCCTGCATATACGGCAAAACGGTCGATGATAGCCTTGCCGAAGTGGTAGAACGAGCGGTAGATGTCGCATGCGGCCTGCAGTCTGTTGCGACCTCTGCGGCGATGGTAGATGTATGCTCCGTGCCGCTCGGTTCGCCGAACGATGATGTACCAGATCAGCCAGAGGTGCATCATTGTGTACGCCACGCGGATGTCCGTGTGACGGATGATACTCACCAGTGCACGTTGCATCCAATGTGTGCCGCCCGTTTGTCCGCTCCACTCCTGTGCCATCAGATGTGCGCTTCAATGTAATCGTAAAACTCGCCTAAGGTTTTGACGGTTTTCAGTTCTGTGGCTTGAGGTTTGAATCCGAACTCGCGGTCGATAAGTACCACTATATCCACAAAGTCCAATGAATCGATTTCCAGATCTTGCTTTAGTGATGCCTCGGGAGTTAGCAGTTGTTCTGCGATCTCAAATTCCTCCACGAGAAGGGTGTTAACTTTTTCAATAATCTCTTGTTTGGTCATATTCTGTTGTTGTTATTTCGATTTTTTGCAAACGAGTATGGAGTGTCCGCCATTACCTATGCGGTCATGAATCGTCTCAATCTCCAGTCCTGCCTCGCGGATGAGGCGAGTCATGTCATCAGTGTTGTACATCTTGCTGTTGCCGTTAGCGAGCGCGGTGAAGTACAAGCTGGTCATAGTCAGGCTCACAGCAGCAGGCACGTAGTCCTGGCGATCCCAGAGGGTTTCCATGATGTAAATGCGATTATCGTTATCGAGGATCTCTGCTGCACGACGGAGGATCGATACGATCTGTGCCTCGCTGAAGCAGTCCAAGAACTGCGACATCCATATTACGTCATAGCGTTTGTCGGTAGGGAAGGCGTTTGCTTCGTCGAGGATGTTCATTCCAACGCCGTGTATGCGTTCGGCACCTTGTTTGCCGGCCGTGGCCTTATGCATCAGACCGATCTGTTGCGGTAAGTCGCAGATGGTTACCTCGATCAGCGGGTTTGACTCCACGCAGCGCATGGCAAAGCGTCCGGTGTTACCGCCTACGTCCAAAAGATGCTTGGCGCGGTTGGCGTTGATGATCTGCAGCGCTTCGTCAAACGAATGGTCGGAGTAGTAATGATCGAAGCCGAACCATGACTTCTGCACATCTTTGGGTAGACTGCTGAGACCTTCGTAGATTGTCGGCCAGTCACCGAAGTGCTTGAGTCCTACGGGCTTGCCTTGTTCGAGGGCTTGGTCAAGAACGAACCAGCCTTCGTAGTTAACATCGTGGTTGAAATCAATATCCGCACGGATCATTTGGTCGCGCAACAGGAACCAGCCCGTCTTGGCCAGTGTATATTTGTCCGTTTCCGGATCGATAAGCACAATGTGTGTGGTGAGCGAAGCTTCCAGCAGACATTTGGCAGCATAATTGCTGAGGCCTGTAGCATGGGCTATCTCGTTTTGGGTTAGTCCGTCGCGGTGCTCGTTCAAGAGGTCAAGTATGCCGTAACGGATCATCAGCCGGCAGACCTGGAAGATCACCGGTCCCCATGAGTAGAGGTGCGCCATTTCTTGTGCTTGCCGGGCAGTGAACGGCTCGTGGCTGAAGGCTTTATGTAAGTTGTCGAATAATTGCATAGTTACTGATCAGTCTTGTGGTTTGCGCAGCACGATGGCACTGTTTGTTCCGCCGAAGCCGAAGCTGTTGCTCAGCACGGTACGAACGGAAGTTTCGGTGGTCTGTGTGGCAAGGTGGAGTGTTGCGGCGGCCGGGTCGATATGCTCGAGATTGATGTTCGGTGCAACGAAACCTTGCTGCATCATCAGTATCGAATAGACCGCCTCACTTGCTCCTGCCATCCAGCACTCATGTCCGGTCATCGACTTTGTGCTGCTGACCCATGCCCGTTTGCCGCCGAACAGACGAGTGAGGGCAATAGCCTCCTGCTCATCGCCTTGCTTGGTAGATGTGGCGTGGGCATTGACATAATCGATATCATCGGCACTCATGCCTGCGTCGGCAAGTGCTCGTTGCATGGCGATATACGAACCCTCGCTGCTCGGCTGTGATATGCCGCCGCCGTTGCTGGAGAACCCATAACCACAGACCTCTGCAAGAATCGTAGCGCCGCGTGCTATGGCATGATCATAATCTTCGAGCACTAGTGCTGCCGCACCACCGCTGGGCACCAGTCCGTCGCGGTCGGTATCGAACGGCCGGCTGGCGCGCGCAGGATCGTTCACGCGTGCGGAGAACGTGCCGAGCGCATCGAACGCTGCCATGGCGTAGGGGTTAACCTCTTGTGCACCGCCTACGAGCACCATGTTTTGCAGTCCCTGACGGATGAACATTGTGCCCAGACCGATGGAGTGACTACCGCTGGCACAAGCCGCACTGACGGAGAAATTGATGCCGCGCAGGTGGAAGATCGTCGATAGGTTCATGTTCACTGTTGAGTTCATCGACTGGAAGATCAGTCCGCTGCCGAGCAGCGCTGTATCATGCTTCTGCAGCATGAGCTCGTGCATCTCAACGGTTGGTAAGGCTGTGCTGTCGTTGCCGAAAAGTACGCCGACCTCGTTCTCAAGCAAGTACTGCTCGTCAACACCTGCCTGCTCGAAAGCTTCGCGGGTAGCCATGTACGCGTACTGCGCCTCTTGCGACATACCTGTGCGCAGGCGCCGGTGGAGAAAAGCTTTCAGATCGGGCGTATCGACGATGCCTGTTAGCGGACAGCGAAAACCGTACTCGCTGCGTGATTCATCATAGCCTATACCGCTACGGCCTGCACGAAGTGCCTGAGTCACCTCCAGCCGGTTGTGACCGATGCACGACCAGATACCTATACCTGTTACTACTACCCGTCTCATCCCATTCCTCCTGCTATGCTGATTACCTGTCCGGTGATGTACGCTGCCTCGTCGGAACAGAGGAAACTGACGAGTGCTGCCACCTCTTCGGGTTTGCCGAAACGTCCGGCAGGAATAGTCTTTTTGAGTTCCGCTTCATCCAGATCGGCTGTCATGTCCGTGCAGATAAATCCTGGTGCTACGGCATTGACGGTCACCTTACGTGCTGCCACCTCTTTGCTCAATGCTTTTGTTGCACCGATGAGTGCAGCCTTGGCAGCGGAGTAGTTCACCTGTCCGGGTAGCCCGCTGATACCGGAGATCGAGGTGATGTTCACTATACGCCCATTTCGTGCGCGAAGCATGGCAGGTAGCACATGATGGGTTACATAGTAGAAACCCTCGGCGGTGGTGTCGAGCACATCGTGCCAGTCCTGTTCATTCATAAACACGAGCAGTCCGTCGCGGCGTATGCCGGCGTTGTTGACGAGCACGGATATATGTTCACCCTCGTGGGCGGCATCCCATGCATTGAGAGCTGATTCGATGGCTTGACTGTCTGCCACGTCAAACGGCAGCAGTTCGGCCTTACCGCCTTCGGCCTCAATAGCAGCCTTAGTAGCCTCGGCCGCTGCGGTGTTGCTATGATAATTGATGATCACCGTGTAACCGTCACGTGCCAACCGCTCGGCGATAGCACGGCCTATGCCTCGTCCGGCTCCGGTGATAAGGGCGTAGTTCATAATTGTCTCAAGTATTTCTCAATGTTTGCCAGATCTTCGTAGAACGGCGTGTCGTTGATGATAGTTGGCGTAATGGCACGTATGGCATCGTACTGCGCGCGCGTGGCAGGTGCCAGATCGTCCCGTATGTTCAGACAATCGACAGCCTGTGCCATAGCCAGATAGAGGATTGACAGCACTTGATAGCAGTTATCGATGACCTGTGCGCAGAGCTCGGCGCTGTTTGTACCCATGCTTACTATATCCTGGTTGTCGTTGTTGTTCGGGATAGAGTGGACATAGTTCGGCATAGCGAGCGTCTGGCACTCGGCGGTGGTGCTTGTGGCCGTGAACTGACAGGCTTGTATGCCGTAGTTCAGTCCGAGCGTACCGATGTTCAGAAACGGCGGCAGTATGCCGTTGATGCGGTCGTGGCAGAGGTAGTTCAGTTGTCGTTCGCTGACCATTGCCAGTCGCACCATGGCTATCTTCATCTTGTCGGCTTCGAGGGAGATGTAGTCGCCGTGGAAGTTCCCGCCGTGATATACGTTCTGCGTCACGGGATCAACTATCGGGTTGTCACTCGCGGCGTTAAGTTCTTCTTCAATCACGCGACGGCTGTATGTGAGCGTGTCGGCTATAGGCCCGAGGATCTGCGGTGCGCAACGCAGGGAATAGTAGGCTTGCACCTTGTCGCGGAACACCTGCACATCTTCATGCCCTTCGTCATAGAGTTTGTTCTCACGTTTCTGCAATCGTCGGCTGCCTGTGCTGAGCCGCCGCATCTCGGCGGCGATGTTGATCTGTCCCGAGTGTCGCCGGAACTCGTTGAGCGGCGCAGCCATCAGATCGTCGTAACTGCCGGCAATCTCGTTCATCCATACAGCTGCCAGAGTGGCGAGGCGCAGAAGGTTCTCGGCATGTAGCTGATTGACTGCACTAATGCCTGTCATCACACTTGTGCCGTTGGTGCAGCTCAGTCCTTCGCGGATATGAATATCAATCGGCTGTAATCCGCACTCGCGCAGCACGTCGGCCGTCGGACGCCAAGCACCGCGGTAGTGCACCTTACCCTCGCCGATGAGGCAGAGAGCTATATGTGCCAGTTGCACAAGGTCACCGCTCGCGCCCACACTGCCATGCTTGGGGATGAACGGGTAGATACCGCGGTTGATGAACTCCGTGAGCAATGCTACAAGTTCGGGATGAACGCCGCTCTTGCATTGCGCAAACGAGCCCACACGTGCAAGCATGCTCGCGCGTACAAAAAAATCGCCGAGCGGCTCGCCCATGCCTGTGGCATGCGAGCGGATGATATTGTACTGCAGGTCGCGCAGATGATCGTCACTCACGCGCCACTGCGCCATCGGACCGAAACCGGTATTGATGCCGTAGATGATCTTGTCATGGGAGAACTGCTGCAAGAATCGGTAGCAATCCTCTATGCCCTGTTTGGTGGTGTCGTCCCATTCCAAACGGCCGTTGTTGTACAAGATGTTGTGTACTATGGAAAGGTCTATCTTCATTTGTTCGCACAAAAAGCTTGCAAATATACGAAATATTTTCGAATTATGCAAATAATTCGCAAAATAAATGTCCGAACACAATGCGATAGGGGAAAATAATTGCCGCTTTGCAATTTACAAATTGCATGTTACGTTATGATTCTCGCCTTTAGTGCGGCCCTTTCTTGTTCTTTAGTATGTTCCTTTCTCGTAGCGTCAGCTGCGAGTCTGTCCGATTACCCCATGTGCTTGCAATTTTCATTTTTCTCCATTATTTTGTTAAATTCTTCGTCTCTCATTTGCAAATGTCGGATATTTTTTGTACCTTTGCAGCGCAATTGGTCAAATGACCATATTCCGTCCTCTACCGACATTAAAAGGGAGCGTTGCTACAAGCGATAAAAATACAACGGCGCATAGCGTTGCGCTATTACACATAAACAACAAGCATTAGCTTTATTAGGGTCCAATTCAATCTTCGACACATTGTAATGTACTTCCTTAATATAGCGAATGTTCACACTGTGAGTGTGGACTTTCTGCGTATATTGGAGTACATGGGAGTCGAAGCCCGAATTGGCCAATATAAAGCGAAAGTTCGCACTTTTTGTATGCCAATTCCCGAAGGCGTTAGAGGGATTTTAAATACTAACGAAATGAAGACAAAGTATTTATTGATGATGGCATTATGCTGTATGGTATTAGTTGCATGTCAAGGCAACGAACCGGACAAAGACAAAGGAAAAGATGATCAACAGAAGACAGAAATCATCGAAAGACTTGATGATTTGGTAGATGGCATCGGCAAGATTGTTGATTCTAAAACTTTGGATGACGGAACCATAGTTATGACTGATGACAACGGGAATTCTATTACAAAAGACAAAGATGGAAACATAACCATCGTTACAAAAGAAGGAGAGAAAATTCTAATAGACAATTCCATCCAAGAAGACCAGATTTCTCCGAAAGATAAATGGTTTCATACAAAATGGAAAAACTACTATGCTATTTCGCCGGAAATAGATCTTAATTATAGGAAAGAGGAGTTTGTCCAAACATTGCGGCGATACGGTTTCACCGTTAGTAATGTTGTCATCAACAAAGATTCTATTGTTATCGTGACAGAACAAAACGATGACTACGTCTTATATTTCAAAAGCACAACGGCTTCCTTGCGACAGGCATCTGTCTCAACTAAATATACTTACAACAGGACTTATCAACTCAAGAAATACCAAGTCGAACAGAAAACTGTCGGAGATGGTGAACTGAGATACAGATTTGCGATAGAGTATTACGAATATGGTTCTTATGATGCTAACCTTTATGAAGATTATTATGAGTACAATCCCGAATCTGATTCTTTTGTGCTTTATGATTCACGTCAAATAGACGGTGTTGGTTTAGGAAAAGATAACGCGATTTATATAGACAATGGATACGAAAATAATAGCACCAAAAAAGATGTACTTTCTCAAAGCATTACGACAACATTTTTCAATTACCGCCGTTTGAGCGACACGCAGATTGCAGCAAACAATAATTCGATATCATATATACTGAAAGAAGACCCCGAAGATGATACGCCGGAATTAGAGGTGTACGATTTAGAAGGAAATCATTTGATTACATTTGAATTAGTCTCTTTTTGACGAGCAGGCTCACTCACCACTCCTCCGGCACATAGATATACTCCATCAGCGGTCGCGCAAACAAGCGGCTGTTGATGGAGTATTCATTGCTGCTGTACCACTGCCGGTCTTCGCCTAACGTGTATAGCACATCCGTCTCGTAATTATATATGTAGAACTCTGCATTCGGAAAACGCAATTGCAGTTGCTCGCATTTCCGAATGTCGTAACGGATATACTTCTTCCGCGTGATCTCCATGCTGAACACAAGCCGTTTATGCTCATCCTTGATAATGATATCCGGATAGTTGTCATTCGGATTTTCCGTGACTAATGCCTCAGGCAGAATATCCCATCCACGATGCTCTTCTACTTCGGGCATCATGTTGAATATCGTTTTAACAATAATCTTCTGGTGCAGATCCCACGCTCGCGGGCTGCCAATAGCTTTCGCGTCTATCATATTCCTTTAATTAAAATGCTATTGCCAATCCGACTCCGTCTGGCGCAACATGCCATTTGAGTTGCACTGCAGCCTTATCGTATTTTGAATTATAGATATCAATCGCTTTGTTGAAATGTGCATTTGACCCAAAGCATAGTCCTAACCCTACTCCAAGTGGAATCAACGCAATGCAATCCATTGCAAGACAGGGCACATAACTTCCGCTGGATAGTGACACTAATCCGCCTATTGCCAGTCCGCTGCCTATGCCCGTACAAACAGCACCGCCAATCAATAGTCCTTCAGCTTTTTTCCATTGCTTGTAAGCTGCTTGATCCTCCATTTCCAGAATACGTGCTACCTCTTTCTTGGATATGTACCTGTCGTTATGCATGTATTCGTTATTGTCGCGATATATTCGTCCGGATGTGCGCGGTGTCGTGGCTGTTTGGGCCTCTGCGGACTTCTTCTTGATAACAGGGAACACTTTGGCATTAAAGGCTTTTACCTGCCCGTTCTTGAAGGTCACCGTCTCTATTTGCGATGCAGGCAAAGTGCTCTCCTCGTCTCCCACAACGTACGTCACATGATCGCTTTTCATTTCCACAATTCGTGCCTCTATCGTCTGCCCTGACAATAGCAGAATATCCGCCATACTCTCATCTACGGCAGCTTGCTGAGGCTCCTCTGCTTGCGTCATTTCCGGCGACGGTGTCAACGGCAAAGTTGGCGGTTCTTCTACCTTGACCTCCGCTTGCTCAGGCTTCTCTTTTACAACGGGCTGATTGTACAGCACAACCTTTCCGTTCGCATAGATGATACTGCTTATCTCATCCGTACTGAGCACGAATGTCGGACCGTCAAGATAATCCTTCTCTTTGTAACGGATCTCCGATTTTGTGACCTCGGTGATCTTCGCCTCAATCTTCTGAGCCGCAGTTGTCACAATTATATCTTGCGCCATAGTACCCGCCGAAAGTACCAACGCAACCGTACCGATCAGTGTCTTGAGTAATGTGTGTCGCATAGCAATCTTCGTTTTTGGGCACAAAGATACGACTTTTGAACCGATTATCCAAAAGTTCGACGCATTTATCGAAAAAATCGAATTATTGAAGCAGACGACTTAATTCATCGCGTGCCTTGGCAACCTTGTCTTTTGCCTTGGCTGGGATTGCTTCGTTGAACTGGCTAGGCGACGGCACTTTCTTCCCTGTTATCTGTGCTACCCACATACGTAGATTGCGTTTGTCATTAAGGTCGGCTTTGTTCAACTGCTCCAGGGCAGTCAGGTATTTTGCAATGTTGGCAAGATTGATGTGGTCGGTTTTGTTGGCATGAGAAGGTTGTTCGCGTAGCAGACGTTTCACGCACTCCGCTTGTTCGGGAGTAAGGTCGTGTAGCGGTGTATAGTCCTCAATTACTAACTGCAATTCGCTGGCGTGATATTTCTTGAGGATATATTCCACTTTCGCTTCCATCTCCTCTTCCTCATCGCTCTTCACGAAATGTGAGAACACTCCCCGACACAGGATCAGCAGCAACCATATACCTCCCACAACAAAGAACGCGCACACCAATATCTTCTGCCACGGCGTGTCGAATGCTCCCGCTATGAGCAGTACAAAAAACAGCACCGTCAGCACGTTCACTATCTTGCGCACGGTCCGGTCAATAACGTATAATCTGTCTCTTGTCGCTGCTTTCACCCGTCTTGCCCTGTTTCGAATGATTCACCAAATCCGCTGCAAAGATACTAAAAAATTCTCATATTTGCAAATCTCCCGCATCTTTTTATGGGTATTTCCCTCCCACACCCGCTTTTGGCACAGTTTTTGTTGATATTTCACCGATATTGTATTGATGTTATAGTAGGTGATTAGTATGTGGTCAGTAGGTAATCAGTAGGTAATCAGTAGGTGATTAGCACATGATTTTCCCGACCATCTCACAATCATTACGGAACGTCACTGTACTGTCGCAGTTCCACCGCGCCCCCATGTTTCGACCATGCATGGGCGATAAAAATGCCTGTCAACAATGGCAAAAATCTATTACAACACCCCTGTCGAGAACATGACAGGAGCTTTGGACAGCAACCACAAGTTCATCCAGCGCCAGAAGCATCTACGCGATACTTACGGCATAGTCACATATACCTGTGACACCGAGTCGTATATCGTTTCCAATCCCCGCGACTACAAGCGTAATCCGCCGACCGGGGCCGAACTGGCGCATCTCCGGCACTTTGGCGAAGCGGCCAAACGAACAACTGCCCTACTCAGTGCACTCAAGCCCGAAGCCAATCCTACGCCCGAACAACTCGCACGCATCGAGGCGTACCGCCAACGTTTTCAGGCGCAACTGCGCAAATATCCCGATCCGCAAGCACCGATTGGCGCTGACGGCAAAGCCAAGCGATACCATCGCTTCGACAATTTCATTCGGGCAATGATCTACCAGGATCTTAAGAACTAATAATCTCCCTACATCGGATCGACGTCGGGTTGGATAATTGTACCTCGGCAGTTCGGCATGGATTGCACGTAAGCAACGTGCTGCATGACGATCGCTTTGGCGCGTGCGAACGAGGCATCAGCTTCGATACGCAGACGGATAGTGCGCAGGTGCATATTTTGCACCCGTGACACCGGCGGAATGATTACACCAGAGCAGCGTGCGCCAAATGCCGCATGCAGCCGTTCGCTAAGTTCGCGCGCCGCAGTATCCAATCGCGAGAAATCACGGTGCTTGATGGTAAGCACGATGAGCCTGTAGAACGGCGGAAAACGGAAAGCCTGTCTCTCCTTGAGTTGCGCGGCGTAGAACCCCGCATAATCATGCTGCTGCAGATAGATATAAAGCGGATTGTCGGGACTGAACGACTGGATAACCACCTCACCCTGGCTGCCTGTTCGTCCGGCACGACCGGCAACCTGCTCAAGCATTTGGAACGCTCGCTCGGAGCTGCGGAAGTCCGGCGACTGCATCATACTGTCGGCATTAAGAACGGCAACGAGCGAGACATCATTGAAGTGCAGACCTTTGGTGACCATTTGTGTGCCGATGAGAATATCGATATCGTGGCGCGCAAAAGCGTTGATGAGCCGCTGGTGGCTGTTCTTGTTACGGGTTGTATCCATATCCATCCGTGCTATACGTGCCTCGGGGAATAGTGTGCTTGCCTCATCTTCGATCTTCTCGGTACCGATACCTATATCCCTCCACTCTCCTCCGCACGACGGACAGGTCGCGGGAGCGTCAACGGTGTATCCGCAGTAGTGGCAGATGAGCGAGTTGGTGCGCTTGTGGTAAGTGAGACTGACATCGCAATTGCAGCACTTGGGCACATACCCGCACTTGCGACAGGAGATATACGGCGCATAGCCACGGCGATTCTGGAAGATGATGATCTGTTTGCCCTGAGCAAGTTGTTCGCGTATGCGACTGACGAGCGGATCGGCAAAATGTTCGTACATCTCCTTGCGGTGGTACTGTCGCTTGAGATCAACAAGCGTTATTCGTGGCAGGCTCAGTCCGGCATACCGCTCGGACATCTCCACGAGCCGGTACTTACCTGTTTGAGCATTGTAGTAGGATTCAATGGCCGGTGTGGCGGTGCCCAGGAGCACGCTTGCTTCGGCAGCCTTAGCCATGATCAGCGCAACGGATCGTGCGTGGTAGCGCGGCGATGGGTCTTGCTGTTTGTAGGACGGATCATGCTCCTCATCAACGATCACGAGCCCGAGATTGCGGAACGGCAGGAACACTCCGGAGCGTGCGCTGAGGAGCACCTTCGGTTCGGGCGAGCCGAGCAGATCGCGGTAGATCTCCACACGTTCCATATCGCTGAAGCGTGAGTGATAGACGCCGAGCTGCTTGCCAAAAACCTTCTTCAGTCGGTCGGTGAGTTGGGTGGTCAGGGCAATCTCCGGCACAAGGTACAGAACCTGTTTGCCTTGGTCAAGCATCTGCCGGATAAGATGAATATACACCTCGGTCTTGCCACTGGATGTGACGCCGTGTAGCAGACAGACCTTGCCGTCAGCAAAACCTGATTGTATCTCCTTGGCTGCTCGCTGCTGCTGAGGAGTAAGAGGATGAGCAGGTTCGACATCCGTATCGTAAGACGGAATTCGGCTGACCACTTCATGAGACGCGCAAAGGATATGCTTCTCGATAAGCGTTCGTAGCACAGCGGTCGATTCGCCTGACTGCTCGATGAGTTGCCGTTGCTCGACCGGATGCGGCGTGCCGTCAAAGACACCGGACAGATCGAGGAAGTACTCAAGCAGCCGCAGTTGCTTAGGAGCGCGCCGTTGCAAGGCATCGAACACGGGCTGCAGTTGTTCCGCATCGGTGTATTGTGGATCAAGGGAGATATAGACTTCGGTGCGGGCGGTATAATCGTTGTCGAGCAACCGTGCAGGCAGAGCAGCTGCCATCACCTCGCCCAAGGTACAGAGGTAGTAGTCAGCCATCCATCGCCATAGGCTGAGTTGCGAAGGCAGAACAATAGGTTGCTCATCCAAAACCTCGATGATATCGCGCAACCGGATGTTCTGAATGACGGAGGCATCGGAGTTTTCGGGATTAATCCTGTAAACCAGTCCGGTGATTGTTTTCCGGCCGAGGGGCACGAGCACGCGCATGCCCGGTTCGGGGCATGACATGCCGTCGGGAATACGATAGGTGTAAGTATCCGCTATGGCGAGAGGCAAGATGACATTAACGGTCATCATTGGCTATAGCTTGCTCATAGCATCGGCGACAGAGCGGTTCGTAGCTGTCGGTCTCGCCGAGCAGCACACGTTTCTCATTAGCCACCAGCCGGTGGCTGACATACGCTAGATCACCGCAGTGGACACAGATGGCGTGGGTCTTATACACATCTTCGGCGATAGCCATCAGCGCGGGCATAGGTCCGAAAGGAACGCCCTTGAAGTCCATGTCCAGACCTGCCACAATCACGCGCATACCGCGTTTGGCCAGTTCGGTGCAGACCTCCACGATGCCCATGTCGAAGAATTGTGCTTCATCGATACCGACCACGTCTATATCGTTGGCGAGCAACAGGATAGTTTGACTGGACTCGACCGGTGTGGACTGGATGACATTGTGATCGTGCGATACCACATCCTGCTCGCTATAACGCACATCGATAGCGGGCTTGAAGATCTCTACGCGAAGCTTGGCAAACTGCGCACGTTTCATCCTTCGGATGAGTTCTTCGGTCTTACCGGAAAACATACTGCCGCATACGACCTCGATACTGCCACGTCGCAGGGCGGGTCCTTTAGTGTCTCGTTCGTTGAACATATCTGTAATGATTCTTGATTGACGGAACTATTCCTGTTTGTCGGTCGGGACTATATCTTCCACTTTCATCTGCAGCGATGTTACTCCGTTGTAGGTGTTCTGCTCAAGGCTATAGCACACATCAACGGGGTTACCGTTCTGTATGTACGTAGCCATCTCTCCTTTTCCGAACGCTATGCCAGTGATCGCTACGCTGCGGTCGGTGAGGTCGAGTTTGAGGTGCTCACCCATTTTCCCCACGCGCTTGGTGTAACGGTTGTTGATCAGTGCCCGCGTGACGAATCGCGGGTGTGGGTTCTCCGGTCCGAACGGTTCGAGGTGACGGAGCACGTTGTAGAACTGCTTATCGATATCTTGCAATTGCAACTCTTCTTCCACACGCAGAACGGGAATCTGCTGTTCGTCGGTTATATGTGCCGCTACATATTCCTCAAACCGCCGTTTGAACTCCGGCAGATTGGCGGGAAGCATACTCAGTCCGGCGGCAAACACGTGTCCGCCGAAGTTAGTAAGCAGATCACGACAGGAGTCGATAGCCGAATAGATATCGAATCCTCCGACGCTTCTTGCGGAGCCTGCTATCAATCCGTCATCGGTATCTGCGAGCACGATTGTTGGACGGTAGTAGTTCTCCGTCAGTCGTGAAGCGACTATACCGAGCACTCCGCGATGCCACGTTGGTCCGTACACGACGTTTGTATGCAGGTCGGGGTTCGCGGGATCAGCCTCCAGTTGCTGCAGCGCCTCTTGGGTGATGGTCTGGTCGAGTTCCTTGCGGTCGCTGTTGAACTGCTCGATGTCTTTGGCTATATCTTCCGCTACCTGTGCATCATCGCTGATGAGCAGTTCAACCGCTGCTCTGCCTGATTTGATTCGTCCGCAGGCATTCAGTCGCGGTCCGATGCGGTACACGAGATCGGAGATGTTGACTTGTTGCCCTTCCAGTCCGTTCATCTTCAGCAATCCCTGCAGTCCGACTGACGGCTGCGTACTGATCTGACGTATACCGAAGTACGCGAGTACACGGTTCTCACCCACGAGGGGAACGATATCCGATGCGATGGACATTGCCAACAGTTCGAGCAACGGTGTGAGCGTGGAGGCTGGCATATTGTGTGCTTGTACGTACGCCTGTGCAAGTTTGAATCCTACGCCACAGCCTGACAGTTCCTTGAACGGATAAGGGTCATCCGGTTGCTTGCTGTCCAACACAGCCACGGCTTGCGGTATGTCGTTACCCGGCATGTGGTGGTCACAGATGATGAAGTCTATCCCGCGCTGACGGGCATACTCAACCTTGTCGGACGACTTGATGCCGCAGTCCAGGGCGATGATAAGTGTGCACCCGTTCTCATGAGCATAATCGACTCCACGGAACGATATGCCGTAACCCTCAGTATAACGGTCTGGGATATAGAAGTCGATGTTCGTATAGAATGCACTCAGAAAACGGTACATCAATGCTACAGCTGTTGTACCATCCACATCATAATCACCATAGATGAGTATCTTCTCGCCTCGGTCAACAGCTTCGGTCAACCGTCGCTCCGCCTCGCGCATACCGAGCATGAGCATCGGGTCGTGCAACTGGTCCATCGACGGATGAACGAACGCCGAAGCCGCTTCGGGAGTAGTTATGCCTCGCCTGACCAGCAGACCCGCAGCAACAGGAGCTATATGCAACTGCTCGGCCAAGCGATCGCGAAGAACTTGCTGCTCATCCGACAGCGTTTGTATCTGCCATAAGTATTTCATTCGTTAGTCAAAAGTCCAAAATCCAAATCAGCTATTATTCATCGGTCGTATGAGCGTCCTATCCGTATCACGCCACAGGGGCAAGGCTTCGCGGTAATGCTTCAGTGCGGGGATAGAGAGATCAGCAATCCGTGTGCCTTGTTCGTTGTCGGCAAATCCGAGAAGTTCATTCATGCGCGTATCATACGCCACAGAGTGACCGTTGTAATGCCAACCGGCACCATCGTCCCCAACGAGGTTCGCAGCCACGACGTAACACTGGTTCTCCACGGCGCGAGATGCTACAAGTATATCCCACATCTTCACGCGCGCCTCCGGCCAGTTAGCACTGACAATGATTATGTCATAGTCGTCACCCCACACGTTTCTTGCCCAGACAGGGAACCGCACATCGTAGCATATGAGCATGAGCATCTTCACACCCTGGTAGGTAAAAACAGTGCGTTTTGTGCCGGGCGTAAAGAACAGGTCTTCTCCGCCGGTGGCATAGAGATGCCGTTTGTCGTTGAACTGCGGTTCGGCGTGCGGCGAAAGCAAGAATCCCCGATTGAACAGCTTGTCGCCATCGCGACAGATGAACGTGCCGGCAACAGCTATACCGCTCTCATCAGCCGTGTGCTGGAGTGTGGTCAACGTATAGCCGTCCACAGGTTCGGCCAACTCGGGACGGTCAACACAGAATCCTGTGCTGAACATCTCCGGCAGCAGAACCACATCGGTCTGTCCGACCAGTGCGGCGATGCGTTCGACGGCCAGGGCAACGTTCCGGTGGACATCTCCCCAGACGATTGGATATTGTAATACAGCAATCCTCAAGAAAGACTCAACTTATTTCGACTTGGGTTTGCTGATGGTCTCGCGCATGGCAGTATCCGCTTGGATGTTCTGCATGCGATAGTAATCCATGATTCCGAGGTTACCGTTCTTGAATGCCTCAGCCATAGCTTGCGGCACAAGAGCTTCCGCCTCGATCACCTTGGCGCGTGCTTCCTGTGCTTTGGCTTTCATTTCCTGCTCGTTGGCGATAGCCATTGCGCGACGCTCCTCTGCCTTGGCTTGGGCAATGTTCTTGTCGGCTTCTGCCTGATCCATCTGCAGTTGTGCACCGATGTTCTTACCTACGTCGATATCAGCAATATCGATACTCAGAATCTCAAATGCAGTGCCGTCATCCAAACCCTTGGAGAGCACGAGCTTGCTGATACTATCGGGGTTCTCGAGCACCTGCTTGTGGCTCTCGGCGCTACCGATGGAGCTGACTATACCCTCGCCTACACGGGCAAGAATCGTATCTTCGCCTGCACCGCCGACGAGCTGCTTGATGTTAGCGCGTACGGTGACACGCGCCTTAGCAATAAGCTGAATGCCGTCCTTGGCAACGGCAGCTACCGGCGGGGTGTCGATAACCTTCGGGTTAACAGACATCTGTACTGCCTCAAACACATCGCGGCCCGCAAGATCGATAGCCGTAGCCATGCCGAAGGGGAGTTGGATGCCAGCTTTGCTGGCACTAACGAGTGCATGAACCACACGCTCAATATGTCCGCCCGCGAGGTAGTGCGCCTCCAGGCCGTCACGTTTGACATCTTCCAGTCCGGCTTTGTGCGCCTCGATCATGCAGTTGACGATCTTGGTGGGCGGCACACGACGGATACGCATCAGAAACAACTGGATAAGCGATATACGCACACCGCTGACCTGCGCATTGATCCACAACATAAACGGCACATAGTAGAAGAACACAATCAACGCAATGCCGAGAAGTACCAACAAAATGACTTGTAAGAGTTCCATAACAATAGTATTAATAAGGTTAAACATTTTCCTTTGAGTCCATCTTCTCCGCCTCTTCCTGCAGGCGGCCGATCTTCTTGCCCGGATCAGCGAGCTCGACCTTGTCGTCGATAGTCGTATCGAGACCTACCTTCTCAATAGCCTTGCTCTTGTAGAACGCATAGACTGCAATAGCCGAAGCCAGAAGAACGGCAAAGAACGTGATATGTCCGGCCGTTGTGCCGATAGCCATATATGCATACACAACAGCGCCGATCAGACAGCCACCGCCGGCTATACCGGCCATGCCGATGCCCGGAATGAGGAATAGTTCCAACACAAGCAACAGGATGCCTGCCAATGATAAAAGTACAAGAATAAGTATGTCCATAGTCCTTGATTGTTTAATGAGACTACAAAGATAACATTTATTTTGCACATTTCCAAATTTTCGACTAACAAAATAAAAAAATCGCAAACAATTTGCATTTTTAGAAAATTTATTGTACCTTTGCAGCCGTTTTTTCACACAAACAAGCGTAAATGAGTAAAAATTTAGTAATTGTTGAGTCTCCGGCCAAGGCAAAGACGATTGAAAAGTTCTTGGGCGCAGACTATCATGTACTGTCATCACAAGGTCATATCCGTGACATCGAGGGTGCAGGCAAACATAACATCGGCATTGATTTCTCGCATGGTTACGCACCGAACTATGTATTGGAGCCATCAAAATTGCATTTGATAGATACACTTCGCAAAGAAGCCGCCAAAGCCGAGACGGTATGGCTCGCTTCTGATGAGGACCGCGAAGGAGAAGCCATTGCCTGGCATCTGAAAGAGGTGCTTGCCCTACAACCCGAACATACTCATCGCATAGCATTCCACGAGATAACCGAGTCTGCTATCAAAGACGCCATCGCTCATCCGCGTGATATAGATTACAATTTGGTTAATGCGCAGCAGGCGCGTCGCGTGCTCGACCGTATAGTAGGCTTTGAGCTCAGTCCTGTTCTCTGGCGGAAGGTTTCTGCCGGTTTGAGTGCCGGACGTGTGCAGTCGGTAGCAGTACGTCTGGTTGTGGAGCGCGAGCGGGAGATAGAGCTGTTTGTTCCTACTGCGCAGTACAAGGTGTCGGCGGACTTCATAGGCAAGGATGTCCAGGGAGCCAAGGTCACTCTACATACCGAACTCAATCATCGCTTTGCTACCGAAGATGAGGCGCGTGCGTTCCTGATGAGCTGTACAGACTCAACATTTACTATCCGGTCGATCCAGAAACGTCCTGTACGCCGTACGCCTGCGCCGCCGTTCACAACCTCGCTCCTGCAGCAGGAGGCGGCACGCAAACTGCACTTCCCTGTATCGAAAACGATGCGTCTGGCGCAATCATTGTACGAAGCAGGACATATCACATACATGCGTACGGACTCGGTTAATCTCTCCTCACTGGCTATCGGTACAGCCAAGAAGCAGATCATCGAGACTTACGGAGCTGAGTATCACAAGGCACGTAACTACCATACTACCAGCAAGGGGGCACAGGAAGCACACGAGGCCATCCGTCCGACGTACATCAACCATATTACTGCCGGCAACAACGAGGATGAGCGCAAACTCTACGATCTCATCCGCAAACGTGCACTCGCCTCGCAGATGGCCGATGCCGAACTGGAGCAGACACGTATAGAGATCAGTTCGCCGGCATCGCCGTATCTGTTTGTGGCAAGCGGCGAGGTGGTGCTCTTCGACGGATTTATGCGGGCATACGTCCAATCGACTGATGAGGATGATGAGCAGGAATCAGCCGGACTGATGCCGGCAATGGACGAGGGCGCATCGCTGGCCTTGGACAAGTGTGTCAGCCGTGAGAGTTTCACTGCTGCACCGCAGCGGTACAACGAGGCTACGCTTGTCAAGAAGATGGAAGAGTTGGAGATTGGTCGTCCGTCAACCTATGCCACGATCATTGAAACTATTCAGGCACGCGACTACGTGCGCCGAGGTAATGTGCCGGGCAAAAAACGTTCGTACACCACCCTCACGCTCAAGAATGGTGCTATCGCGGAAAAGAAACAGCAGGAGAACGTCGGTGCCGAATCGCAACGGCTGCTGCCGACAGATCTCGGCCGACTGACCAACGATTTCCTTGTGGAGCAGTTCCCCGCCATCCTTAGCTACGACTTCACCGCCAAAGAGGAGCAGAACTTCGACCGTATTGCCGAAGGCAAAGCCGACTGGACAAAGGTCGTTGATGCATTCTACAAGACTTTCCATCCGCTCATCAGCCAAGTGCCGACGGGTAAGATCGCCGGTCGCACGCTCGGTGTTGATCCGCAGACTGGCGAGGAAGTGATTGTACGTATCACAAAAAACGGCCCGTGTGTGCAGATCGGTAGCGCTGAGGGCGAGAAACCACGATTTGCGTCCTTGCAGAAAGGTCAGTCAATCTTCACTATCACCCTCGATGAGGCTCTGCAGCTCTTTGCACAGGCACTGCCGATCACCTTGGGCGAGTACAACGGCGAAGAGGTTGTTGTAGCTGACGGCAAGTACGGTCCGTACGTGCGGGTGGGCAGCACTTTTGCTTCGCTGCCCAAGGGTACTGATCCGTTCAGCCTGACACTCGAAAATGCCGTTGCTCTCGTAGAGCAGAAGCAAAATGCTTCTATGCCTATTCACGATTGGGGTGAAATCAAGGTGCTGCGCGGACGGTTTGGTGCATATATCAAGCAGGGCGAAACAAACTACCGTATACCCCGCACCACCGATGTGGAACATCTCACCAAGGAGGATGCAATAGCACTCATCAATGCTGCACCGGCGGAGGGCGAGCCGAAGAGGCGGTTCATACGCCGGCATACCAAGAAAGCGTAATGGCTCTGCACAACGAGATAGGTCACTTGGGTGAAGATGCTACATGCGAGTATCTCATCCGGCGTGGCTACAAGATCGTGGCGCGGAACTACCGGCTCGGAAACATCGAGATCGACGTTATAGCCGAAAACGAGACCGATATAGTCTTTGTGGAGGTCAAGACCCGCACAACCACGTTCGGCGATGTCAATCCCGAGCAGTATGTTGACGCGCACAAACGCCGGTTCATGGCCGTAGCAGGCAATGCGTATATCAAGCACAACCGTATTGATAAGACTCTGCGCTTTGATATAGCAGGTATATTGTGGAACAAACAGACCGGTAGCGTAGCGGATATCCATTACTATGAAAATGCGTTCAGTCCCAAGCTCCGGACGGTCAAGCCGTCATCATACAGCGGTGAATGGCGTTGGCACCGCAGGTAAGGGACTGAGACGGAATGATTCAACTGATCAATGGCTGATTTCGAATATGATATTATCGTTGTAGGTGCAGGCCACGCAGGCTGCGAAGCCGCGTCAGCTGCGGCACGTCTGGGTAGCCGGACGCTGCTCGTCACGATGGATATGAATACCATCGGTCAGATGAGTTGCAATCCCGCAGTAGGTGGCATAGCTAAAGGTCAGATTGTCAGGGAGATAGATGCGTTAGGTGGACAGATGGGTATAGTCACCGATCATTCGGCCATACAGTTCCGCATGCTCAACAAGAGCAAGGGACCGGCTATGTGGAGTCCGCGCAGTCAGAGCGACCGCAAGCAGTTCATCCGGCAGTGGATAGATAGGTTGACAACTACCGACAATCTCTCGATCTGGCAAGATGAGGTAGTGCGCTTACTGATTGATAATCAGGCGGATAATGCCACTCGTCCTATAGTAACAGGCGTCGAGACACGTCTGGGCGTGCAGTTCCGTGCACGGGCGGTGATCCTTACCAACGGCACGTTCCTCTCCGGACTGCTGCACTTTGGGCGCACGCAGATCGCCGGCGGACGCATAGCCGAAAAAGCCAGTGTAGGGCTGACCGAGCAACTGGTATCTCTCGGCTTTGCAGCGCATCGTATGAAGACCGGCACACCGGCACGGCTTGACAAGCGCAGTATCGATTTTTCGGCCATGCAGGAGCAACCGGGCGATGTGACGGAGGAGAAGTTCAGTTATCTGCCATCCGTACGCCGCGAACTCAAGCAGATGAGTTGCTATATCACCTACACCAATCCCGAGACTCACGAGATTCTCCGTCGCGGTCTGCCCGACTCGCCGCTGTACAACGGGCAGATACAAAGTATCGGTCCGCGTTACTGCCCGAGTATAGAAACGAAGATCATCACTTTTGCCGACAAAGACCAACACCAGCTCTTCCTCGAACCCGAAGGTGTGGATTCCGGTGAGTACTATGTCAACGGATTCAGTTCGTCTATGCCCTGGCAGATACAGCTCGAGGCACTGCACAGCGTACGTGGACTGGAACATTGTGTGATGTTCCGTCCCGGGTATGCTATCGAGTACGATTATTTCGACCCCACGCAGCTTCACCAGACCCTGGAAACCAAACTCGTGCGCAACCTTTTCTTTGCCGGACAGATCAACGGTACTACAGGTTACGAGGAGGCAGCCGGTCAGGGCATAGTGGCAGGCATCAATGCGCACCAGGCTATTCATGGCGGCAAGCCGTTGGTACTGTCGCGTGACGAGAGTTATATAGGTGTACTCATTGACGACTTGACGCACAAAGGTGTTGACGAACCGTACAGGATGTTTACCTCGCGTGCCGAGTACCGCATATTGCTTCGCCAGGACAATGCCGATGAGCGCCTGACCCCCTTGTCGTATGAGGTAGGTCTGGCCGACAGCGAGCGCTACAGACTCTATCAGTCCAAGCAGGAGGCTAAGCAACGGCTGACCGACCACCTGCAATCCACATCATGTGCCACTCCGGCGTACCGCGCATTGCTGGAGCAGCAGGGTTATGCCGCCTCGTCTGCCCACGGATCGTTGCAGGAGATGCTTATGCGCCCGAACATATCGCTGCGGGATATCATCGCGGTGGATAGCGCGCTGCAGCAGATTGTTGCTTCGCTGCCCGACCGTCACGATGAGATTATCGACAGCGTTGAGATCGACACCAAGTATAGCGGATATATAGCACGCGAGCGCATGGCGGCGGATAAGCTGCACCGGCTTGACGCTATCCGCATTCCTGCCGACTTCCGCTACAACGAGCTGCAATCGCTCTCAACCGAGGCACGGCAGAAACTCACTGCCCTGCAACCTAAGACCATTGGTGATGCCTCGCGCATACCCGGCGTCAGCCCGAATGACATCAGTGTGCTGCTGGTACTTATGGGGCGCTGATAGAAGATAACGAACGGGGTCCCCGACACAACGCACGTTGTGGTGGGGAGAGCGGAGGCAATCGTGCGCTTTATGTCGCAGCGCGACATCCGGAAGCACGATTTGCCGAACGCGATGTTTCACGTGGAACAAAACAATATATTATGACTATAGAACAACTGAAAAAGGACGTGCGTAACGTGCCTGATTTCCCGAAGCCGGGAATCCAATTCAAGGACATCACGACTATCGTAGCCAATCCCGATGAGCTGCGCTTTATGCGCGACGAATTGGCTGCAATGTACCGCGGCAAGGGTATCACCAAGGTGGTGGGTATCGAGTCGCGAGGATTCATTCTGGCTGCTGCCGCGGCAATCGAACTGGGTGCGGGATTCGTGCCCATCCGCAAGCACAACAAGCTGCCGGCAGAGACTATCGAGGTCAGTTATGAGAAGGAGTACGGTGTAGATATCATCCAGATCCACAAGGATGCTCTCTCGCCGGATGATGTAGTGCTTATCCATGACGATATACTCGCCACAGGCGGCTCGATGCTGGCTGCTGTGGAGCTGGTGCGCAAACTGGGTGTTAACAGGATCTACGTCAACTGCCTCATCGAACTGGACGGGCTTAACGGCCGCGAGTTCCTGGCCAAGCACGGCGTGGATGTCGATTGCCTGATGAGTATCGAGGTGGACGAATAGTTGACCGCCGATGGCCGCCAAAGACCAACATATCGCCTCCCTGTTGCAGCGTATACCCGAGCAACCGGGCGTATATCAGTACCTCAATCGTGAGGGAACAGTGATCTATGTGGGTAAGGCCAAGAACCTCAAGCGGCGCGTGAGCAGTTACTTCCGTCAGGACCAGCCCTCGCTCAAGACCCGCCAGCTTGTGGCGCATATTGCGGACATCAAGTATGTGGTGGTCGGCAGCGAACAGGATGCGTTTCTGCTGGAGAACAACCTGATCAAGCAGTATCAGCCGCACTATAATATCCTGCTCAAGGACGGTAAGAGCTATCCGTATATCTGCATCACACGTGAGGCTTATCCGCGCATCTTCAAGACCCGTCAAAAGGAACGCCGCGGAGCGGAGTACTTCGGGCCGTACAGTTTCAGCAACGCGGCAGATACGGTGCTCGACCTTATTCACAAGCTCTACCCTCTGCGTACGTGCAATACACCTATGACGCCCGAGGGTGTGGAGCGCGGCAAATACAAGGTGTGTCTGAAGTACCACATCCGCAAGTGTTGCGGTATATGCGAGCAGCGCATCCCGAGTGAGCAGTACGCCGAGTATATTCAGTCGGCCAAGAAGATCATACGCGGCGATGCACATGAGATCAGCCGCCAGCTCATGGCACGGATGCAGCAGCTCTCCGCCGAGATGCGTTACGAGGAGGCTGCGCGGGTCAAGGAGCAGTATCTGCTGGTCGAGAAGTTCCGTTCAAAGACCGTGGTAGCCAACACCTCCATCAGCGAGCTTGACGTGTTCGGCTACGACGAGCAGGACGAGCAGGTATATATCAGTATGCTGCACGTGCATAACGGCAGTATTGTGCAAGGCCGTACGATGGAGTGCCGGCGCAAGCTCGACGAGAGCCGCGAGGAGCTGCTTGCGTATGGTATAACAGCACTGCGCGAACTGCTGGAGAGCGATACGCGGGATATACTGGTTCCGTTCATCCCCGATTATGTAGGCGAAGACATACGTGTGAATATTGCTACGGGCGGCGATCGCCGCAAGCTCCTGGATCTCGCTGAGCAGAACGTACGCCAGTACAAAGCCGACCGGCTGAAGCAAGCGGACAAACTTAATCCGGACCAACGGGCAATTCGCATATTGACCGAACTGCAGAATCTTATCGGTTTGCCGGTGCTTCCGATGACTATTGATGCATTCGACAATTCAAGTATCCAGGGATCAAGTGCCGTGTCGGCCTGCGTGGTATTTAAGAAAGCCAAGCCGAGCAAGGGCGATTACAAGCGGTTTGAGATCCGTGAAGTCACAGGACAGGACGATTTCGCTACGATGCGAGAGGTGGTAAGGCGACGGTACCAACGGATTATTGATAACGGCGAAGAGCTGCCTAACCTCATCATAGCTGACGGTGGCATCGGACAAATGCATGCAATACGCGAGGCTGTAGAGGATCAGTTGGGCTTGTCGATACCTATCGCCGGACTGAAGAAAGATGATAAGCACCGCACCCAAACATTGCTCTACGGGTTCCCTCCGATGGAGTTCGGCATGCCTGTCACGAGTGAGACCTTCCGACTGCTGACGTCGATACAGGATGAGGTCCATCGGTTTGCCATCAGTTACCACATCAAGAAGCGCAGCAAGACGCTTACGCGTAGCGAACTTGATGATATTCAAGGAGTTGGACCTGTTACAAAGCAAAAAATCCTACAACATTTCGGTTCGGTACGCCGTGCTGGTTCGGCCGAATTGGCTGAATGGGTTGAGTTGCTCGGAAATGCCAAAGGATCAATGCTTTACGAGCATGTTCAGTCAAAAATAACGCGCTGAGATTTGCGTGGAGAGCAGAATTATGAGTACTTATACAGTCAAAAAATCCGAAAATTCCGGTCTTTTGCTGCTTAATGAGCAAGGCGAGCCGGTCAGTGCGCTGGACATCCTCCGTCAGAGCGAACCGCATCGTGTGTTTGCGTTCGAGGGTCAGATGGGTGCCGGCAAGACTACATTCATCAAGCAGCTCTGTCAGGAGATGGGCACGGACGATGTGGTCAACAGTCCAACGTTCGCTATCGTCAATGTGTATGATGTTAAGCAGCCGTATCGGGGTGAGGTGTATCATTTCGATTGTTACAGGCTGAAGGATATCCGCGAGGCGATGGATTTCGGAGCGGAAGAGTATCTGTACTCCGGCAACTATTGCTTCATCGAGTGGCCTGCATTGATCGAGCCTCTCCTACCCGACGACACGGTGTATGTACGTATCACTGTTCAGCCGGACGGCGACCGCATGCTGACGGTCGGATAAGTTGTATCAACATCACCAAACAATCAATACTATGAAAACGAACATTCTCTCTCTTCTTCTCCCATTGGCCGTATCGGCTATTGTTTGTTCTTCATGCAGCCGTCAGACTGTGTGCTCTGCTCCCGGTGAAACAATGCCGCTGTTGCATGTCAGCGGTGAGCACGTGCTTACCGAGGCTGGCGATACGTTCTATATCCAGGGTGTCAACCTCGGTTGCTGGCTCAACCCCGAAGGGTATATGTTCCTGCTCAAGGGCGGCGAGTGCAACTCTCCGCGTATGTTGAACGAGTTGTTCTCGCAGCTTGTCGGTCCTACTGAAGCCGCACAGTTCTGGGAATCGTTCAAGGACCGCTACATCACCGAAGCCGATATACGGTTCATTGCCTCTACGCGTGCCAATACGGTGCGCCTGCCGTTCCACTATGCGCTACTGACTGACGACGATTTTCTCGGTCGCACCGCTCGTGAGGGGTTTGCGCGGTTGGACTCCGCCATCGCCTGGTGCAAGCGCTACGGGTTGTATGTGGTGCTTGACATGCACGACTGCCCGGGTGGACAGACAGGTGACAATATCGACGACAGTTACGGTTATCCGTTCCTCTTCCTCAGCGAGAACAGCCAGGCGCTGTTCTGCTCGCTGTGGCGGGAGATAGCAGCGCGTTACGAAAGCGAGAATGCCGTGCTGGGCTATGAGATGATGAACGAGCCTATAGCGCACTATTTCCGCAACGATCTGGATTCGCTCAATAGTCTGCTCGAACCGCTGTACATACGTTGCATCGACAGCATACGTTCTGTGGATAAGCGGCATATCATTCTGCCGGGTGGGGCACAATGGAACGGCACGTTCCGCGGTGTGTTTACCGGACAAATGCAAGACGACAACCTGCTATACGCCTGCCATCGTTACGGCCATCCGGCGGACGAGAGCGGCATACGGGATTTCTTGCAGTTCCGCGACTCGCTGCATGTAGCTATGTGTATGACCGAGACCGGTCACCGCCCGCACGAGTGGCTGCAGCAGCAGGCAGCTATGTTGTATCGGAATAATATCGGTCTGCTCTGGTGGCCGTACAAGAAACTGGGCGGTTCATGCTGGATGCAAGCGGGCATACCTGACGGCTGGGAGGTTATTCAGCAGTTCGCTGCCTCCGACCGTCACACGTATGCCGCTATCCGCGCTTGCCGGCCGGATATCAATGCAGCCCGTCATGCTATGCAGGCGTACCTCGACAGTATTGTTTTTGCCAACTGCCACCCCGATACCGTATATATCGAGGCCTTTGCGATGCGCCGTAGATAAAAAACAAACAAAAACAAGATTTTTCTTGCACATTCGGATTTTTTTTCGTAACTTTGCAGTCAAATTCAATCTATGATCGAAGTCAAGGACATATACAAGTCGTTCGGCCGGTTGGAGGTGTTGAAAGGCGTATCGCTGCAGATCCGGCAGGGCGAGATCGTAGCTATTGTCGGCAAATCCGGTGCGGGCAAAACCACCCTGCTGCAGATCATCGGCACGCTCGACAGACCCGACAGCGGCAGTGTGCTGATCGACGGAACGGATGTGCTGCACCTGAAGGATAGCGCACTGGCAGAGTACCGCAACCGGCATATAGGGTTCATCTTCCAGTTCCACCAGTTGCTGCCGGAGTTCACGGCGCTGGAGAACGTGATGATGCCTGCGCTCATCCATAGGGACGACGAGCATGAGGCGCGCCGGCGGGCCGAGAAGCTCCTGACGGATCTCGGGCTGGCTGATCGCATGTCGCACAAGCCCAACGAGCTCAGTGGCGGCGAGAAACAGCGTGTAGCTGCCGCACGGGCGATGATGATGAACCCCGATGTGATACTGGCCGACGAGCCGTCGGGCAGTCTGGATGAGGCCAACAAACGTGAACTGCATGCTCTGCTGCAGCAGATGCGCAGCCGATTCGGACAAACGATTGTGATCGTAACGCACGACAAGGAGCTGGCTGCTATATCCGATAGAGTGATCGAGCTCAAAGACGGAGTGGTTAATGATTAGATGCAGATACATAGTATTGGCTATCGTGTTGCTGTTGCTTGCGGGCTGTCAGCCCAAGCGGCAGTACTACCCGCGTACGATGCCGGAGCACTCGGTGGAGATCATCCGTTTCGATTCGGCCTTGCTCTCTATCCGTGACGCGCACGCGGAGGATGATGTGCGCGCGCTGTACGACGCGTACCCGGAGTTTATGCCGGCGTTTGTTGAGCAGGCGCTGGGCGTGGCAGCGGAGGATACGGCTTATCTGGCTGAGGCACTGCCGCTGTTCGTTCGCGATACGATGTACGGCTTCAGCAGTACGAACGCCCTGGTGCTGGAGACTTTTGCCGATATGCGGAGCATCTGTCGCGAACTATCGCAGGCTTTCACGCGGCTCAAGTACCTCTATCCGGATATCTACGTGCCGCGGATCTACACATTCGTAAGCGGGTTCAACGCACGCGTGTTGTTTCTCGAGAGCGGCAATATGGCTGTAGGCCTGGATATGTACCTCGGCAGCGATTATCCGTACTACAACCAGGTGGTGTACAACTACCAGAAGCAGACCATGCGCAAGGAGTGCGTAGCCGGCGATGTGGTGAGCGGGTACATGTTCATGAACTTCCCGTTTGCGAGTGCCAAGTGCCGGCTGATCGACAATATGTTGTATCGTGGCAAACTGATGTACGTCTGCTCCACCCTGCTCGACGAACCGGATTATGAGGTGATGGGTTACACGCGCGAGCAATGGCAGTGGTGCGAGAAGTACGAACGCCAGGTGTGGAACAGGATGATGGACAAGCGTGACCTGTTCAAGACCGAACAGATGCTCCTCACCTCGTACCTCAACGACGGACCGTTCACCAGCGAGATCTCGCAGGAGGCGCCGCCGCGTATCGGCACATGGATCGGCTGGAGGATCGCTGAGAGTTACATGGAGCATCATCCCAATGTGACGCTGCAGGAGCTGATTGCCAACAACGATGCGGAGCAGATATTACGTGACAGCTATTACAAACCGTAGGATGCTTAGATCCGATTTTCCCATATTAACCCAACAGGTACACGGCCGCCAGCTGGTGTACTTCGACAACGCCGCCACCTCGCAGAAACCGCAGTGCGTGATCGACGCTATCGGCGAGGCCTATAGCACGTGGAACGCCAATATCCACCGCGGCACGCATCATCTCAGTCAGGTCGCTACCGCCAAGCACGAGCAGGCACGCACCATACTGGCGCAGATGATCGGAGCGAAAGATAGCCGCGAGGTGCTGTTCACACGCGGCACTACCGAGGGGCTGAACATGCTGGCGTTCACCTTTGGCCAGGAGTTCATCAATCAGGGTGATGAGATTATCGTCAGCGCCATGGAGCACCACTCGAACATCGTGCCCTGGCAGATGCTCTGCGAGCGCAAGCGCGCCGTGCTGCGGGTGATCCCTCTGCGCGATGATCTCACGCTGGATCTGCAGGCGTACGAACGCATGCTCTCTCCGCGCACCAAGCTCGTGAGCGTGGCTCATGTAAGCAACGTGCTGGGCATCATCAATCCCGTGGAAGAGGTCATTCGCCTGGCGCATGCACACGGCGTACCGGTATGTATCGACGGCGCACAATCCGCACCGCATCTGCCGGTGGATATGCAGGCGTTGGACTGCGATTTCTTCGTCTGTTCGGCCCACAAGATGTACGGTCCGACAGGTATAGGTCTGCTCTATGGCAAGCTGCAGTGGCTCGAGCAGCTGCCACCCTACCAGGGCGGCGGTGAGATGATCGAGCATGTGCACTGGTCGGGCACAACCTACAACGTCCTGCCTTACCGCTTTGAGGCCGGTACGCCCGATTATGTGGGCTCCTACGCCTGGGGCGTAGCTGCGCAGTACATGCAGCGTTGCGGTCTGCCGTCTATTGCTGACCACGAACAGGATCTGACCACTTACGCCGAGCAGCAGCTCAGCCTGATCGACGGCGTGCGCGTGTATGCTGCCGGGCTGCCGAAAGCCGGTGTGCTGTCGCTCAATGTCTATGACGCCCGGGGCAAACTCGTGCATCCGTTTGATATCGGTACGCTGCTCGACCAGCAAGGTGTAGCCGTACGCATAGGTCATCATTGTGCCGAACCGCTGATCGACGCGTTGCAGGTGCCCGGTACGGTCCGCGTGTCGTTCGGTATGTACAACTGCCGCAGCGAGGTCGACGTGTTCATAGCCGCGCTGCAGCGGGCACTCAGCATGCTCCGATAGATTATGAGGCGTTGGGCATATATCGTGCTGCTTTGGCTGGCGATAATGCCGATGTATGGTTTTCGCATTGTGTCGTACAATGTCGAAAACCTTTTTGATTATGTGCCCGACAGTCTGCACGACGACAGCGAATTCACGCCCGACGGCCTGCGTCACTGGACGCCTATGCGCTACTACCTCAAGCGCGAACATATAGCCCGCACTATCGCTAATATCGGCCAGTGGCAGGGTGTGGCACTGGTCGGACTGTGCGAGGTCGAGAACGAGCAATGCGTACGCGATCTGTGCTCGCAGAACCTCAGAGCTCTACCCTACTCCTATGTGCATTTCGATAGTCCTGACCTGCGCGGCATCGATGTGGCGCTGCTCTACCGCACTGATCTGTTCAGGCTTATAGAGGCTTACCCTGTGCGTGTGCCTACGGCCGACGGCGAACGCCCTACGCGCGATATCCTTTATGCTGCAGGCACGATGCCCGGCGGCGATACGCTCCACCTGTTCGTCTGCCATCTGCCCAGCCGTCTGGGAGGTGCGGCCGGCAATAGCCTGCGTGCGCGCGCCAAGCAGACCGTTGCCGACCGGATCGACAGTCTGATGCGTGTCAGTCCCGGTGCCAAGGTGATCGTCATGGGCGATATGAATAGCTCGCCGGCCGATGATCTGCCTCGCTTGCACAACCTCATGCTGCCCATGGAGCAGCGCAGCGAAGGCACTTACAAGTGGCAAGGGGCGTGGAGCTGTATCGATCAGTTCTATGTATCCGATGCCCTGGCCGATACCGTGCAGGCGCGGATCTACGACGCACCGTGGCTGCTCACGGATGATGACCAATACACCGGCCATCGCCCCTACCGCACATTCAACGGTTATCTGTATCAGCCCGACGGCATTTCCGATCATCTGCCTATCGTGCTGGATATACCCTCCGAATCTTACAACGACATCACAGGCGTGCCGATCGAGAGCATCATCGAGGATATCTATTCGCAGATCACCGAACAGGCAGCCGATGGCGCAAGCGAAGATTTTGAAACTCTCTCCGAGCAGCTGCTCTCGCTCACCGCCCACCCTCTTCCGCTCAACGAGGCTGACTACACCGCACTCACCGAACTGCCGCTGCTCAGCGATGAGCAGGTCAGCGATATATTGCTCCGAGTCAGGGATATACCTATGCGCAGCCTGTACGAACTGCAGCTCGTTCGCTCACTCAAGGATTATGAGATCCGCAACCTCCTGCCGTTTGTCTCTGCCGGCGAGCCGCAGCGCAAACCGTTCTACTGGAGCGATCTGGCAGCGTACGGCAGGCACGAACTGAGTCTGCGAACCGATGTCCGGAACATCGAGGGCTATGAGGGCACTGACCCGGTGTACCTGCAGGCCAAGTACGGTTACACGTTCCGCCGCAACATCGCTGCAGGCCTCACTGTCCGTCGCCCCGCTGCTGCAGACTGCAACGAACTGCAGTACGGCGGATATGTCCAGCTCAGCGATATAGGACGGCTCAAGCGGTTCGTTGGCGGATGTTTTCAGGCGCGCTTCGGGCAGGGACTGGTCACCAACCATTTCTTCCACACCGGCAAGAGCAGCCGCGTGATGCAGATCGGTCACGACCGCCAGGGACTGAGCAAGGTCAGCTCGGCGGGCAGCGAGCGCTATCAGGGCATTGGCGCTACCGTTGCGGCCGGCAAACATACGGAGGTTAGCGCCTGGTACTCTGCCGACAAAGCCAATGTCTGGCATCATGCCATTGGTGCCAACCTAAGCGCTAACTTCCGCAACCTGCGTGTAGGACTGACCGTCATGGAGCACCTGTACTCCGACTCCCTGCCGGTGCGTAACACCTATTATAACGGCGCATATTTCCGCGGCAAGCACCAGTGTGTGATCGGTGCTGATCTGCGTTACTCATGGCGGTGGATGCAGTTGTTTGCCGAGGCTGCGGCGGCGCAAAACAGCACATGGGGTGCAGGCTGCATTGCCGGTGTGCGTCTCACGCCGCTGCCCGATCTGGGACTGATCGGTCTGTTCCGCTACTACTCCCCTACGTTCGACAATGCGTACGGCTACGCGTTCAGCGAAAGCTCGCGTCTGGGCGACGAATGCGGCGGATATCTGGGCGTGGAGTACAAGGGGCTGCGCCACTGGCGATTGTCCGCCTACGGCGATGTGTTTCGCTTCAGCGGACCTAAGTTCGGCATACGCCAATCCGGAACCATGGGCTTCGAGGTCCTCGGTCAGGCGGATTTTATCGGTCAGCAGCACATAGCTATGATGCAATTGCGCAGCCGCACCAAGGGAGGCGAACGTACGCACCGGGCGAGGGTGGAGTGGGTCTGTCAGGCTGCCGACTGGCGGTTCCGCACGCGGGCCGATGCCTCGCTGGTGCATGGCGTCGAGCTCTCGCAGCAGCTGACCTACGGCCTGAGCGTCAGTCAGGACATTGAGTACCGCGTGCGCGCTGTACCTATAGTCGTGCAACTCAGGCTCCAGGGCTTCGATGTGCGCGAGTGGGCGAATAGGATCTATACCTATGACTGCGATGTGCTCTACGCCTTCAGCATACCTGCTACCTACGGCCTGGGCGGACGCTGGTACCTCAATATGCGCTACCGTATCAGCCGGCACCTGGCGCTGTATATGCGCGTGAGCGAAACCATTTATCACCCCTCCTGGGCTGCGCTCAAGGCCCGGCCGATCACCAGGACTGATATCCACCTGCTCCTGCGTGCACAACTCTGACAAAATTCTTACGAATCATTTGGATTATTCAAATATTTTTCGTACCTTTGCACCCAAATTCCGTGATATTATGACAACCATCCTACTCAAGCCGCATAAGGAGGAGTCCATCCTCCGTTTCCATCCGTGGGTGTTCAGCGGTGCTATAGCGCGTGTTATCCTCGATGCCGATCATCGTGCCGCCGAACCTGAGGAGGGCGAGCTCGTGCGTGTGCTCAGCGCCGACCGTCAGGTGCTTGGCGTTGGTCATTGGCAGGTAGGCTCGATCGCCGTACGCCTGCTGGCGTTCCAATCCGACGCTCTGCCTGCCTCGTTCTGGCACGACCGCATAGCTGCAGCCTATACCATGCGCCGCAAGCTCGGGCTGCTGCGCCCGGACAATACGATCTACCGCCTCATTCACGGCGAGGGCGATATGTTGCCGGGATTGGTGGTGGATATCTACGGCCCTACGGCCGTCCTGCAGGCGCACTCCGTGGGTATGCACCTGTGCCGTCACGATATTGCCCGGGCTATCACGGAGGTGGTCAGTGAGGTCAGCGCTGTCTATTATAAGTCCGACGATACGCTGCCCTTCAAGGCCACTGTTGATGGCGACCGGACAGGCTACCTCATCGGGCAACCGGCAGCGGACGAGTATTGGGCTACGGAGAATGGGTTGGAGGTGCGTATCGACTGGCTGCAGGGGCAGAAAACCGGGTTCTTCATCGACCAGCGCGAGAACCGTGCGCTCGTCGAGCGCTACGCTGCCGGCAAGGATGTGCTCAATATGTTCTGCTACACCGGCGGATTCTCGCTGTACGCCCTGCGTGGCGGTGCGCAATCGGTCCACTCCGTCGATGTCAGCCGAAAAGCTATCGATCTGGTCAACGCCAATGTGGCGCGTAACTTCCCCGGCTGCACCCGCCATCAGGCTGTGGCGGCCGAGGCGTTCGAGTGGTTGGAGCACAACGACCGGCAGTACGATCTCATCATCCTCGACCCGCCGGCGTTCGCCAAGCACCGCGATGCTATCCGCAACGCCCTGCGGGGCTATCAGCGCATCAATGCCAAGGCTATCGAGAAGATCCGTCCCGGAGGCATCCTCTTCACGTTCAGCTGCTCGCAGGCTATCGACAAGGATATGTTCCGCCTCGCGGTGTTCAGCGCTGCAGCACAAACCGGACGACGCGTGCGGATCCTCCACCAGCTTCATCAGCCGCAGGATCATCCTGTCAATATCTACCACCCCGAGGGCGAGTACCTCAAGGGCCTGGTGCTCTACATCGAGTAGGGGAGTTCTATTTCTGTAAGCGGGCTATCAGCTGATCGACTACTTGCGGTACGCCTATCGTAGCGGGCTGACGAACGAGCTGCGTGCGTGAGGCATACATACCCAGTTGCGGGTCGCCAGGATCGACCATGATGATCTCGGCGCTCTGCGGCGCATAGTGCAGCAGCGAGGCGGCGGGATAAACGTTGAGCGACGTACCGACAACCACCAGTATATCCGCCGTGGAGGCGATATCACAAGCCTCGGTGAAGTACGGCACACCTTCTCCAAAGAACACGATGTACGGACGCAGCAGACTGCCGTTAGGATGGCGGTCGCCGTAGTGCTGCTCCCAACCCTCGATCGGTACGGTGGCCAGTTCGTCGTTCTCGGCACGGAGCTTGCGGATCTCGCCGTGGAGGTGCACCACATCCTTAGCGCCGGCACGCTCGTGGAGATCGTCGATATTCTGCGTGATGATCCGCGTGCCCGGTATCGCCTGTTGCAGGCGGGCTATAGCCTCATGCGCGGCATTGGGTTTGGCGTTCAGTACATCGCGCCGGCGGGCGTTGTAGAAATCTACGCACAGTTGGGGATTTCTGAGCCAGGCCTCGTGGGTGCATACATCTTCGATGCGGTACTTCTCCCATAGGCCGTCCGAGTCGCGGAACGTACCCAGACCACTCTCAGCCGATACGCCGGCTCCGGTAAAAACAACAATCTTTTTCATGCTATCTGAATTTTAGGGGTTAGCTCTGTTGGGTATAGTGCACGTGAACGGTTTGGCACGAATTCCACTACAAAGATACTACAAAAATCGTACAATTGCAAATCCAAGTTGTACAATTATGCAGAAAAAAGCAATAATTTTAACATATTTCTGCTGTTTTATTTGCATAAATGCGAAAAATGTACTATCTTTGCACCCGCTTTCGTCGGAAGTGGCTCGCCTATCTGAATTTGCGCAGCAAATTATGGCGGCTCGCACTTCCTCCTCTCCGATCAAAACGCACGCGTTTTAATCGGTTTGGCAACGAAAACTCAATCGAGCTGTTGGCAACAGCAGATCGATTGAAGAGCGGAGGCAATCGTGCGCTTTATGCCGCAACGCGACATCCGGAAGCACGATTTGCCGAACGCGACGAGAATTCGTGAAGGGATGAGATTGTTTTCGGGAGTAAAGGAGGGCGGGGTTCCCTGCTTTCCGACCTTGAAAACAACGAAATCCCAAGCGATTCCGAAGATTTTGCGGAGCAAAATCGAGAAGTAGCGCAGTTGGTAGCGCACCACGTTCGGGACGTGGGGGTCGGGCGTTCGAGTCGCCTCTTCTCGACCAAAAGCAGCATTCATCATCCGATGAGTGCTGCTTTTGCATTGAAATCTATCAGCCTCTAGCGCTTTTTGCGCGTTGGCTGATCACTTGTATCGCTCATACCCCCGCGCTTTCTGCGGATCAGTCTGCGAGTATATGTAGTAGTACAGAGTGCCTACGTCATGTAGGCGCTTTTGTTTTGCCTGGGGCGAGCGTATAGCCTGTGCGCACTGCTTCGCTCGCGCAGCGCAGTCCAGGGCTTCGTTGTAGCGGTCGGCGTTGTAATGATCCACGCCTATGTTGTAGTGCAGCAGCGACTCTATGTCCGCCAGGTCTGTCTCGTCGCGGCTCTCTTTCCAGTTCTGCTGCCGTATATGTTCTATCACCTCCAGCGCATCACTGTAAGCGTCGCTCTGCTGCAGGGCGTACAGCAGCCTATAGGTGTAGTAGCACGACAGCCTCCCGGCTCTGTAGTACGGCATCAGAGCCTCAGCTATCTGAGGCGCATGATCGCGTTCTTGCCGGTGGTGGTCGGCCAGCGCCAACGCTTGCTGATAATCGTCCTCGTACGGCTCAAATCGCAGCCTGCAACCCTCTATGCTGTATGTGCGCAGCCGCTCGAGTATCGACTGCCCGAGCAGCAGCGGCGCATCGCTGCGGTCGTTCACGCCGGCTTGCGCGGCCACGTTCGTAAACTCGCACCCGCCTATCTTCAGGCTCTTGATCATTACGGAGTGCGACTGCTTCGTCTCGCCGTTCGACATCATCACCTCGGCTTTGTTCTCCGCACCGGCCTGCATAACCGCGACCCCTGCTTTTCGTAGCTCCGTCAGCACACGCCTGTTCAGCGCCATGCTCGAGCACCCTGTGTCGAAGGTGAACAGATACTCCTTCCCGCCTATCTCTACGCTTACATGCTTGTTCCGCGTGTCGGAATCCACTAGCTGCACCTCATACACCTGCGCCTGATTATTGGGGTCATCCGAACGCGCAGGCATAACTACTACACAGCACACCCACATAAGGAGTGTGCTGCGCAGTACTGTTATGACGCTGTTTCGGGTCATCGTAGATTTAATCGCCACCGCCGCCACTGGGCACAGGATTATTTGGATCAACAACTACGCTGCTTCCCGCCAAAACGATTGTGCGGCTTGTCAGTTGCGTCATCATGACGCTTGGGTTTTCATATATCTTTTTCATAATTCTCGGGGTTTTTGAGGGTTACACATTACTTCACTTGACGTCCTGTTGCGTCATACAGCTTCTCGCCGCACTGGATGAACAGTTGACCGTCTATCAGCTTCTTCATCGGCTTTGCCGAAGCCTCAGCATCCTCGATGTCGGTCGTTACGTTTCCATGCATCGGCATCGAGCGTACCGTTCTACCCGGAGCAGGTGTACCCGGCACCAGTGCATCGAATAGCAGGTATGCGCGGTGTGCATCCAGGTGGTTGTTCGTTCCTAACGGGTGCAGAGCGTTGTTGTACATCATGTATATGTTCGAGCCGGCAGCGGCAAGTGCATCAGCAGCCATGTAGCTGAATGTTCCGCGCAGTGCGCCGTTTGTGATCGGAGCACCTACTGCATCACCCTCGTATGCTACTTCAAGTGTTTCAGCCGTTGCGTGGAAGATGAACGGTTTACCTGCATCAAACGGCGGTTGTTGCATTTCCAGATAAACCGTCAGGTTATCCTCGCTGCAATTGTTTATACCCCAGAACGTTGCACCGCGCACGGCCACGATCTTCTTCTCCAGACAGATTGTATAGTGACGACCAACCTCCAGACCGCTACGTACTTCTTCGAAGTCGTAAACAGGTTCGGGCTCAACGGGCTGTGCACTTTCTTTCTTATAGAGTTGGATAGCTTGCTGACCATCGTTCTTGTAATAACGGAAGCGGAGGTTTCCGGACGAAGTAGAAGGATTATAGCGCAACTTCATAGTTGATCCTTCAAAGTTAGCCAGGATTACTGCATTTCCATCATCATCGATAGAGAAGGTGTGCGTGTAAGTCTCTGCATTATCAGTTTGCTTCAAACCATTCGAGTTACTAGAAACGCCAATGTAATATCCACTTGCAGATTGAAGTGTACCGGCTGTTACGTCAATAGTAAACACTGCTGCGTCAATGGCGGTTGTGCCGGCAATTACTCCTTCGCTAATTGTTACAGCTATACTATTGCCTTCTGCATCCAAAGTCTCCAAAGCTCCATTGAATGCTACACTTGTAGCTTCATATACAATCAAATATTCGCCATCAGTGATGTCCGATGTTGAAGTTACCTTGCTGTAGGTAGCACCGCTTGCAGGCGATGCTGCGGCATTCACCGTAATCGTATAAGAAGCGCTACCGGCTTTGTAGTTGTCGTTTCCGGCAAATGTTGCTGTAATAGTTGCCGTACCGGTTGCATCTGCTACAAGCGAAACAACACCATTGCTTACAGTTGCCAAATCTTCATTATCACTTGCGATGGCAATGTCAGCGGTAGCAATGTTGTTCGGATTCAACAACGTCGGAGCAGTAAACTCATCACCAACCGTCAATACAATATCATCTGCTGGATCCCACGCTAAGCCCGCTGCAGGCTTTACAACCTCACCGTGTAACTTATAGAGTTGGATAGCTTGCTGACCATTATCTTTATAATAACGGAAGCGTGCTTGGTTGCTTGCCGTGTTATAACGTAAGGACATTGTAGAACCATCGAATGCAGCAGCAATCACAGCATTACCATCGTCATCAATGGAGAATGTATGCGAATATGTACTTGCATCATCACTGGTCTTTAGTCCATTCGAATTGCTCGATACACCAATATACTTATTGCTTGCAGATTTGATTGTCCCGGCAGTAACGTCAATATGGAATGTAGCTGCTGCAGTCTGTTCTGTTACACCGATCTTTTTGTCATTCGTAATTTCAACTGCAATAGTATTACTTACTGCATCTAAAGTCTCCAAACCACCGTTGAAAGCAACATTACCTTCCTCGTAAACGATAAGGTAAGTACCATCCGTTATATTGGCAGTTGAGGTTACTTTCTCGTAGTAGTCAGTGAGGACAACCGGAGTAGCACTTACTGTCAACGTGTACGAAACTTGTGCGGCACTATATGTCTCGTTACCTGCGAACGAAGCCGTGATAGTTGCAGAACCTTCACCAACGATAGTTACAGTACCATCATTAGCGACCTCGGCTACTTGATCATCGCTGGTTGCATAAGTAACTGCAACACTATTCGGGTTAGTCAGCGGATTGATGAAAGCATCATCGCCAACAGCTTTGTTGACAGCCGTTGTTGCATATTCCAATCCGGCACTTGCCTTGCGGCTTAGAGAATAGAGATAGTTGTTCTTGTCGAACTCATAAACATCATTGTATTTCTTGAGCGTACCGGTAACAACCACTTCGTCGCCAAGTTCCAAATCTGTCACAGCGGAGAAATTAGCGCTATTTAAGCCTTTTCCGCTATACACTTCCAATTGGTTGGTCGTTGTGCCATCAGCAGAGATCCAATAAGTAATGGAGTGATATTGGCTGCTGTAACTGTCTATTTGACTGATTATACCTGCTACATACTGATTATCTTTAGTACCGCCATTAAGTCCATCAATAACTGCCTTAGCCTCAGCCACGGTATACGGATCAAGCCACTTGGCGTAGAGAGTGGTGTTCTCGGTAATAGCTGCACCTGCAACTGCTGCAACCGTCTTTTGCGAATCAGTAAACCAACCACCGAAGTTCTTGCCGGCCTTTGTGGTTGTCGGCAGCGGATTCGGCAGAGCACTTACATTAACAGGATCAATAGCTTCACCGCCATCTACATTATAAGTCAAAGTTACTAACGACGAAGCTACATTCAGCGTATAACTTACCGATTTTGCCTTGTAAGTCTCATTACCTGCGAACGAAGCGGTAATCGTTGTCGAACCAACAGCTACCAGCGAAATCTCACCTTCGTGGCCTTCCTCGTTAGAAATAGTTGCAGCGGAAGTATTAGAACTGCTATAACTTACACTCACACTATTCGTATTGGTCAAACTCGGGAACGTATTTGCACCTTCGAGAGAAGCATCAAAAGATTCAGCGCTCCATGCGAGACGGGCTGCCGGTTTTAAAGCAACGATATAGTTGCCTTGCGCGAACTGATTAACGCTTTGATATTCGCTAATTGTGCCAAATATAGTAACCTCATCACCTACATAAATCTGATCCTCCGTTGTAAATGCCGTATTATTCAAATACAATCCACGGTATATAATCATAGAATTATCCGCATCTTCATCTTTGATTGTGTATGTTGCATTACCGTGCTCTGTGCTAATTTCTGTAATAGTTGCGACGACACCTTTCACGCATTTATTTATTGCAGGAGTTACATTCAATGCTTGTGCCACTGTCATCGGAGTAACCTTTGTGAATGTCTTTTCGGCAACATTACTCCAGTCGTTATTTACCTTTGCTGCAGCCTTAATCGTGGTCGTTGCACTTAGTGTGAATGCTGCGGAATATGTATTTTTTGTGTTCGAAGTTTTCGGATTAGAACCATCTGTGGTATAATAAATTGTTGCCCCCTCTGTTGAACAAGTAAGACCAACTTCTGTAGATGTTACAAAGTTCTCCAAGCCAGAGATTATCGGTTTTGCAACCGCTGGTTCTTCCCCAAAGTAAATTTTAACATGAGAGATTTGGAGATTGTGCGCGCTGTTCAGTCTAATTTTATATTGCTTGTTTGCCTCTTTAGGCTCTATTTCAAATGTAACATCAGATGTACAACCGGTTACTTCTGTACTAACCGCGGTTTCTCCATCATAAACATTCCACTTTACAGAACCAGATGCTCCAGAAACTCCAGGGCATACGATTTTCGCGATAGGATTAGCAAATTCCGGCAAAAGGAGATATGCTCCATTTTGACCTATTAATAATTTTCCGCTTGAGAACTTATAACCTTTACCAGAACCTTCACCTTTTACTTTGATTGTATATGTCCCGTCTGAGAAAGTACCTTCATCAAGAGTGTTGCTCGTTGGGAATTGCCATACGGTATTGGTGGTAAAATCTAGTGTTACATCCGGACCTTCGGTAATGGTATATGCCGCCTCTGCCACTTCACTATCATTGCTACCTGCCTTAACCGCATAAGCCTTGATAGTCATATCTGCTGCAACAGGAATTGCTGCTGAATAAATCGATGAACTCGTTGACGGAGTGGAACCATCCGTGGTGTAATAAATTGTAGCACCCGATGTAGAAGTTATTGTTACATTCTGTGTTCCTTCATACGAACCTGCTTCCGGCGAGAATGTCGGTTTCGCACAAGTAGGAGTGCCACCGCCACATGTTCCTGCTGTGTAAGTAATAGTCACTTCCGAAACACCGCATCCCTTACTACTACTTGCACCTTTGCACGAGATTTTAATATAACCGGTCTTATTCGCAGTAACTGCCGAGGGGGAAGAAATTGTCAAATCCGCCAAACTAGTACCCGAGGGAGATACAGTACCTAACTCAATAGGGGTTGATGCTCCTGTTTCATACCAGTCGACATATATTTTTCCTTGTGTCGCATCAGGACCACCAAATTTACGAGCTTTAATTTTAATGGATGTAAAACCTCCTTGACAAAATTCATCGGTTTGAATGTAATTAGTTGAGGCTACTAATTTTATAAAACCACCTCCGGATGTTGAAAACTCACCATTTGAAGTCCAACCTGTTGGGGCTGAAGATTTTACTTCATAAGTCGTACCGCTTGCAACAGCAGACCACATTTGCCCGATGCTAAAGCACATCAGTAATGAAAAAAGGAAGAATAGTTTTTTCATATTGAATAGTTTTTTTGATGATTATTAGATTTGGTTGTTAGGTAGTAACTACATACCTAACACGAGTGCAAAGGTACGAAAATTTTTCCACTTCTGCAAGCGTTTGCTGAGAATAAAATAATTTATCAAGTTAAGGTGACAAGATTGGGGGGGCAGGATAGGCATTTTGGGATGAAAAAATGACAAAAAGTATATATATACATAGTATATATATAGTATAAGGTTAAAAATGTAAAAAAGGGGGTGTTATCCTATGGTTATCATTTGGATATCTTGTGGGTATCATTTGGTGAGGGGTCGATGCGCGCCCGACAGGGCCTCGACAAGCGGCGCTAAAGGCGGCTACAATGGTCAGCCAAACCTGGCTGACAGATACTGAAGGCTAGGAAAAAATGGTCAGCCAAACCTGGCTGACAGATACCGGGGCGGGTATTATTCGGGTTTGGCGGAGAGGGCAGACTCCATCTCGCGGAGCTGGGATTCGCAATAGCGGAGCAGCTGCTGAGCCTCAGCGGCTTTCTGCTTGTACGTGCTCACGGAGAGTGCCTCGGTCTGTTCGAGTTCGCGCACGATCTCTTCAATGCGGCGGATCGCCTGATCATAAGTTAAATTATCCATAATAAACTATTATACAGGTCAGCTGACAACATACTATTACGCGGGTGACTACTATTACACGGGCAGAGGGTTACTTGCCTTTGCCGTCGAGGATCACACCTATGGTGTAAAACAGGATCTTGATGTCAAGACGCAACGACATGTTCTCCATATACACAATGTCGTAGTTCAGCCGGTCGATCATCTTCTGCAGCGTATCGGTGTACCCCACGCGGATCGGTCCCCAGCTGGTCATGCCCGGGCGGATCTTGTACAGCAGACAGTAGTACGGCGCCTGTTCCACAATCTGACGGATAAAGAACTCCCGTTCGGGACGCGGACCGACAATCGACATGTCACCCTTGATGATGTTCCACATCTGCGGCAACTCGTCGAGCCTGTACCGGCGCATGAAGTGCCCCACACGCGTTATACGCGGGTCATCGTCCGCCGAGAGCTGCGGCACATCGTCCTCGGCATGCTGCACCATCGTGCGGAACTTATAGATCGCAAACGGCTTGCCGTGCAGTCCTATGCGCTGCTGGCTGTAGAACGCCGGACCCTTCGACGAGCTGTACGCCAGTATCCACAGCAGCACATACAGCGGCGACAGAACGATGATCGTCACCGATGCAGCCACTATATCGAACGCACGCTTGATGCACAGCTCGGAGTCGGTCATCTTGTGCTCGGTGATCAGCACGAGCGGGTTGGCGTCGATCTCGGGGATCTTCGCGGCACCGGTCAGCATATCGTACAGCTTCGGCACCACGGCTATCTCCACATCCATCGGGTAGAGCTGCCGGATAAGCCTGTACAGCGCATTCTCGTCGAGCGAGGGCAGCGGATCGATGATCACACGGTCACCTTTGTTCGGCCGTAGCGCGGCAACATCCTGTTCGCTGTGAACAGTGAACGTAGCCGGCGGCGTGGCGTGACGGCGAATGATCAAGGTCAGCGCCAGGCGGAACACATAACTGATGCTGAACTGCAACAGCCATAGCACTGCCAGCGAAGCAACATAACGGTGGTAGTTCTCAACCTGATCGTCGATGATGATGATAAAGAACGCCCCGAGAGCAATCACTACCGACGAGATGAACGTAGTCATCAACTCATGCGTCAGGCGCTTGTGATGCACACGCAAGTAGTACCCCGACAGGTAATAGATCACCAGACAGCCTATCGGATAGATGATCAGCGGCCGATAGAAATCGAACGCAGGGATCAGCACCGTATCCACACTGAACACCTTACCCTCGTACACCAGCCAGCGGAAAAGCAGAAACGCAAGCCACACCAGCTCCGCAGTCAAGAAGTCGATGGCGATGTAGGCTAATTGTATTTTGCGACGTTGTGTCATGATTAGGAACGAATGATTGTTATCTCGTTGTTTGCACCTACCTTGATGATGCTGCTCGGCCGCGCAGGCTTGGTGTCGCTGCGGCGGAAATGGCATACATAATCCACAGCCTCCAGGAGCTTGCCGTCGATCTCGCAGAACGTCTTCGGCGTGGGCCGTCCGGAGAAGTTAGCCGAGGTCGATACCAGCGGTTTGCCGAGCTGGCGGCACAGCAGATTGGAGAATCGTTCGTACGTGACCCTGATCCCCAGACTGCCATCGTCGGCCAGTATATCGCGGCTGACGTTGCATGCATCGGGGTAGATGATCGTCAGCGGTTTGGGCGACACACCTTCCTCGGGCGCAGACACCTCCAACAGGTTAGCCGCAGCGTCGGGTACACCGGCAGTGTACTTCGCCACCGCCTCAGCACTATCCACCAGCACCAGCATCGACCGTCCGCGGTCACGCTGCTTGAGCCGGAAGAGCTTGGCTACCGCCTCATCGTTGGTTGCATCGCAACCCAGTCCCCAGACCGTATCGGTCGGATAAAGGATCACTCCGCCTGCCTGCAGCACCTCGACTGCATGATCGATATCGCGGTGCATATTGATGTCCAACTGATGCCGCACCTGTGCCTCACGCTCGGCGAACTTCATCCGCTCCACCTCTCGTTTGGGCAGCGCCACCGCGTCCTGCAACGCGTTATAAATGAGCAGCGTAGCCCACGCATCGGTAGCCGCGTATCGCGCCTGCTCGGGCGTGAGAATGTCAGCTTCCCAGTTGGTAAGCTGCTGCGATTTGCTGATCTTCTTGCCAAACACGATGGCAAAGATCTTCTGCAGCCCGAGCTCAAGTATGCCGTAGCGCGCCACTATCGACTGCAAGTCAACGCAGTTCTGCGGCTTGAAGTCGTGCAGCCTCCTCAGACCGTTGAGATCGTCACGGAAAGCGAGACCGACCTTGCATATCCGGCGGTCGCTGAAGAGCCTTGCCAGGTTAGGCGGAAAACCTATCTTGTTGAGCCGAAAGAGGTAACAGCGGTCAACCGAAGCGATCTGTACCAGTGCCGTAGGGTAGTGCGTGCCACGCGTGAACGACGGACGCGACTCGGTATCGATACCCAGCACCGGACAATCGCGCAGGTAAGCCACTGCCTCGTCAATCTGCTCGGGGTGATCAACGATCACCGTCTCGCCGTCAAAAGCAACGAGAGGCATCAGATTGACCAGTTCCTTAGAAATATGCTGCGAAAATTGCTTAGCGTGTTCCATCAAATTTGACAAAATTCAATAAAAGCACACAAAGTTACAACTTTTTTTGCAAATTACCAAATTTTTTTGTATCTTTGCAGCGTCAAATTGAAAAATATCGTTAAACCTGCGAAATCAATATACTTTTAAATACTATTTATTATGAAAAAAACAATCATTCTTGCTTTGTTAGCCATGCTGACCGTATCGCTGTCGGCACAACACGTTACTCCGCTGAACATCAAACTCACGGAGTTCAACTTCGATTCACTTCGTTCGCAGTACCAGGGTCAGTCGTACCTGCTGGAGCTCCAGCGCCTGGAGAACCTGATGAAGGATGACGCCAAGAAACTGAAAGACATTCAAAACCAACTGAAGGCGGAGAAGGACTTCCAGAAACAGATGATGAGCTATGTGGATGCCGCCGAGAAATCGTTCAAAAACCTCCAGGACTACTCGCAGAAGGAGCTTGACGAACTGGCCAAGATCAAAGAGAACGCCGACAAGCAGCTCCGTCTGATCAACAGCAGCAGTCTGCTCAACGAAGAGACACGCGAGAAAGCCCTTGACCAGCTCCAAGGCCAGCGTCGCGGTCTGGACGGCGCCATCAACGCTACCTCCAACCGTCAGACACAACTCGCCAACCATCCTGTACAGCTGCAGCAGATGCGTAACGACCTGAATGTGTATAACAGCGAGATCATCAACAAAGAGGCTGACATCAAGCAACTCGAAGCCCTGCTCAAGAACAACCGCGAGAGCATCAAGGCCGAGATGAAGATCGTGAAGTCGCAAAAGTAACACTATGCAAGTCATCAACTTATCGGAGAACAACAGTATTCTCAACCAGTTCATCGGCGAGATCCGCGACGTCAATATCCAAAAAGACCCGCTGCGTTTCCGCCGGAACATCGAGCGCATAGGTGAGGTGATGGCGGTAGAGGTCAGCAAGCGTCTGAACTATGTAGCGAAAGACGTCACCACCCCTCTGGGCACCGCCTCCGTGCAGTTGCCCACCGATCAGGTGGTGCTGGGCACGATCCTGCGCGCCGGACTGCCGCTGCATCAGGGGTTCCTGAACATCTTCGACCGCGCGGAGAACGCCTTCCTCAGTGCCTACCGCCGCGTGAATGACAAAGGCGAACTGGAGATCGTAGCCGAATATATGGCCGCACCGGCTATTGACGGCAAGACGCTTATACTCGTCGATCCGATGCTGGCTACAGGTATGTCGATGGAGGTGGGTTACCTCGCCTTGCTCAAGCACGGCACGCCCGCTCACACGCATCTGTGCAGCGTGATCGCTACGCCGAAGTCGATTGAGTATATGCGCCGCGAACTCAACGACAGCCCTGATGTGACACTCTGGTGTGCAGCTATCGATCCGATCCTGAACGACAAGAAGTATATCGTTCCGGGGCTGGGCGATGCAGGTGATCTGTGTTACGGAATAAAAATACATCTTTCCGATCGTTCGTAATAAACTCTATATGGCTTATCTGCCTTCCGTGATCGTAGCGGCAGGCATCACCTATCTGAGTTTGATCAAAGAGGTTCCGTTCGCCGTAATGGGCGATATACCTCTGGCCGACAAGTGGGGTCACATGGTGGCCTATCTGGTGCTGGCGTTATGCCTGGCAGGTGACAGCAGTCGCGCACGTGTAAATACATGCGCTACATATATGGTAGCCGCGTTGCTGCCGATCGTTTACGGCGGACTGATGGAGTGGCTGCAGTACTATTTCCCTCCCCGCTCGTGCGACTGGCTGGACTGGATAGCTGACTGCATAGGCACCGCAGCAGGTGTGGCGCTGTTTGCGCTGTACCGCCTCCGGCAATCACGAAGATCACAATCCTGATGAACAGCGACCGACTCTCATATATCATTGCCCTGACGCACTTGTACGAAACCCGTCCGCGTCTGGCACGCGAAGTGCTGGCAGCTTATCCAGACCCGCAGGAAGCGTGGGAGAGGATCGTCCTGCCGGGTAAGAGCGAGTCGTGGGACAGAGCACTGCAGGAGACGGAGTTCGTAACCAAACACAGTATAGGTACGTACTACCTGCACGACGCCGATTATCCGCCCCTGCTGGCACAATGTCCCGACGCGCCGGTGCTGCTCTATACCAAAGGTAACGTCAATATGCGTGACGGACATTTCGTAGCGATCGTCGGTACGCGTCAGGCTACCGAACGGGGTAAGATGTTCACGCACGATCTGGTACTCGGTCTGGCTGAGCAGCTGCCTAACCTGACGATTGTTTCCGGTCTGGCGTACGGCATCGATATAGCGGCTCACCGCGCAGCGCTGGAAGCAGGCATACCTACGCTGATCATCCCCGGTCACGGACTCGACCGCATCTACCCGTCCACGCATCGCAACGAGGCTGTGCGGGCGTTGGAGAACGGAGGTATAGTGACTGAGTATATGTCCGGCAGTACGCCCGAAAAGCACCATTTCGTGGCGCGGAACAGGATCATTGCAGGACTGTCGGAATGCACCGTGGTGGTTGAGTCGCGCGCCAAAGGCGGATCGCTGATCACCGCATCGATGGCGTTCGATTACGACCGGCCGGTGTTTGCCGTACCGGGACGCATAGGCGACGAGACATCAGCCGGGTGCAACGATCTGATACGCGACCAGCGCGCCTCGCTGCTGCAGTCGCCCGATGATCTGATCGAGGCCATGATGTGGGCAACAGCCAAACGGCCGGTACAGACGCAACTCACAGGGCTGGACCGTAGCGACGATGATCTGGCACCGGAAGAGCTGACCTTGCTACGAATGATTCGCGAGGCGGAGAACGGAATGCTGGTGAACGATCTGGCCGAAGAAGCGGATATACCCTATTCGGATGTCATCACACACCTGATGGCACTGGAGATGAAAAAGCGGATAAAATCCTTCCCGGGTGGCAAATTTATGGCTGTATAGGGCATTTTTGCTATCTTACAGGTGACAAAAAGCACAGATAGGTGTTTTTTATTTGCAAATGTCAAAAATTTTTCGTAACTTTGCAGGCGATTGACAAAAACTGTAATTTCTTAAATCTATCAAATATGAATTCGTTACTTAAAAACCTCGGATTGATTATCTTCCTTTGCGGAGTGATTTGCTTGTGTGTTTACTACTTCGGCACGCCGAGTAACGCTCTGCTGGTGAGCAGTCTGGTACTTGAGTTTGTTGGTATCCTTACGTACATCATTATCAACAAACGCATCGACTAATCCTACATGGCTGACTTCAGCGACGCAATCAAATATCACTTGACAGGCATGTACCAGGACTGGTTCCTGGATTATGCCTCGTATGTCATTCTCGAACGAGCCGTCCCCGCTATTGAGGACGGTTTGAAGCCTGTTCAGCGCCGTATACTTCACGCTATGAAAGCAGTGGACGACGGCAAGTACAACAAAGTAGCGAACATCGTCGGTCAAACGATGCAGTACCACCCGCACGGTGATGCGTCGATCGGTGACGCACTGGTGCAACTCGGGCAAAAAGATCTGCTGATCGACTGTCAGGGAAACTGGGGAAACATCCTCACCGGTGACGGTGCAGCTGCCCCGCGATACATCGAAGCGCGATTGTCGAAGTTCGCCCTGGAAACGGTGTTCAACCCCAAGACCACCCGCTGGATGGCCTCGTACGACGGCCGTAAGAAGGAACCCGTGCATCTGCCGGTAAAGTTCCCGCTGCTGCTGGCGCAAGGCGTGGAGGGTATAGCCGTAGGTCTGAACTCGAAGATACTGCCGCACAACTTCGTTGAACTGTGCGATGCGTCACTGGCGTACCTCAAGGGCGAGGAGTTCACCCTGTACCCCGACTTCCCCACAGGCGGCGAGGTGGATGTGAGCCGTTACAACGACGGCGAGCGTGGCGGAGTGATCAAGATACGCTCGCGCATAAGCAAAGCGGATGACAACAAGACGCTGATAATCAGTCAAGTGCCGTTCGGCACTACTACATCGAAGATCATCGATACGATCCTCAAAGCGCAGGAGCGCGGGAAGATCAAGATACGCAAGGTTGACGACTTCACAGCCGAGGAGGCGAAGATCGTTGTGCAACTCGCTCCGGGTGCTTCGTCCGACAAGACGATCGATGCACTCTACGCGTTCACCGACTGCGAGGTGTCGATCTCGCCGAACTGCTGCGTCATACAGGACAAGAAGCCTATCTTCACCAACGTATCAACGCTGCTCAAACTCTCCACCGACAACACCAAAGACCTGCTGCGGCAGGAGCTGGAGATACAGAAAGCCGAACTCGAAGAGCAGTACTTCTATACCTCGCTGGAGAAGATCTTCATCGAGAACCGCATCTACAAGGAGCAAGGCTACGAGCAGGCATCAAGCAAGGAGAAGCTGATCCAGTTCGTTGACAAAGCATTGGAACCCTTCAAGGCCAAGCTGATCCGCGAGGTGCGAACCGAGGATATAGAGCGGCTGTTCGACATCCGGATGATCCGCATCACGAAGTTCGACACCAAGAAGGCCGACGAGCTGATGAAGGATCTTGACAAGAAGATCAAGGCTACCATCCACGACCTCAAGCACCTGACCGAATATACGATTGCTTGGTTCGAGATGCTCAAGCAGAAGTACGGTGCACGCTACCCGCGCAAAACCGAGGTACGTAACTTCGCTAACATCAATGTCAAAACCGTAGTTGAGGCCAACGAGAAACTGTATATCAACTACGCCGACGGCTTTGTGGGTACGGGTCTGAAGAAGGACGAGTTCCTGTTCAACTGCTCGGATATTGACGATATAATCGTCTTCCACAAGGACGGCAAGTACAAGATCACCCGTGTAGCCGAGAAAGTGTTCATCGGCACGGATATACTGCACATAGCCATCTTTAAGAAAGATGACGTGCGTACGATCTATAACGTCGTGTATCGCGACGGCAAGAAAGGTACGTACTACATGAAACGCTTCCACGTCACAGGCGTGGCGCGCGACAAGGAGTACGACCTCACGCAAGGTAAACCCGGTTCGCGCGTCGTTTACTTCACCGCCAACCCCAACGGCGAAGCAGAGGTTATACGCGTAGCGCTGAAGCCTCAACTGCACCTGAAGAAAGTGGAAGTACTCAAGGATCTGTCTGAACTGGCAGTGAAGAACCGCAGCGCGATGGGTAACGTGCTTACGAAGTTCGAGGTCAAATCCATCACCCTCAAGCAGAAAGGTCACTCAACGCTCGGCGGACGAAAAGTTTGGTTCGATCCTGATATACTGCGCGTTAACTACGACGAACAAGGTATGTACCTCGGCGAGTTTGACGACGACGATCGTATACTCGTCATCACCACCGACGGCAACTATTACCTCAATACCTTCGAGCAGACGGCTCACTTTGAGAACAATATACTGCGTATCGAAAAGTGGCAACCGGACAAAATCTGGTCGCTGGCTATGTGGAACGACGAACTCGGATTCTACTACGGCAAACGCTTCACGCTGGCTGACGCACTCGCCAAGCCGCAGTCGATACTCGGTGAGGCGGAAGGGCATAAGATGGTCGTTCTATCCGACCGTGAGGAGGCTGTCTTCCAATTGCAGTTCGCCGATGATAACCGTCTGCCGCTGGATGTAACGATGGCGGAGTTCATCGATGTCAAGTCGGCCAAGGCACGCGGCAAACGGTTGAGTAACTACGATATAGCCGATATCATCGATATTACTCCTGCTCCACCGGAGCCTGAACCCGAACCGGAGCCCGAGCCTGAACCGGAAACCCCGGACAGTTCGGATGATACCGATACCCCGGTTACGCCGGAAACAACACAAACAACCGAGACAACCGATACAACGGCCAAGTCCTCTATTCCCTTTACGATCACTAACGGAGAGTCCGATGTACAGTTGTCATTAGACCTCTAATAGTATGAAACGTACACTACTGTTGCTGTCGCTGTTCGTAAGCCTCAGCATCGCACAGCCGATAACGGCTGCGTCGAGCTATAACAATCTGGTAGGAACACTCGTGCGCGATACCGTGCTGGGCGTGCCGTGCCAAATCTATCTCCCGGACAATTATGCCGAACGTATTCAGACCGACAAGTCGGTCTTTCCCGTCCTGTATCTGCAACACGGTATGTTCGGGTCGGAAGATGACTGGAGCGTACAGGGCAAACTGCTCCGCTGGATGGCTGCATTGCTGCTGGCCGGGCAAGTGAAGGAAATGGTAGTGGTTATGCCCGACAATTTTCTCGGCAGCATACCGGACGACGAGCGCGAGGCACTGATGGAAGCACCAAATGTCACCCCCGAGGGCGAGGCGTTCGATGTGTCGAAAGGTTCGGCACACTGGCGCAAGCTCACTCGCGATCAGGAGCAGGCCTACGAGATGTCAGGTTACTGGGAGGAGAACTTCCGTGACTTCATGCGAGAGATTGAGCGCCGGTACAGCGTGAGTACAAACCCCGCACAACGGGCTATAGCCGGACTGTCGATGGGCGGGTTCCACACGATGCATGTGTCGCATTACCTGCACGGGGAGTTTGCATATATCGGACTGTTCTCACCGGTGATCATCCCAAGGCGGGACGAACTGCTGGTAGCCACCATTGAAGATTCACCTTTCCACACGATGGGCTTCGACCTGCAACTCGATTACGGTTCGCCGGCATACAACAACTGGATGACCGAGGTGCGCAGCATGGTGGCGGCGCCGCCGATGTACTGGATAGCTATAGGGCGCGACGATTTTCTGTACGCGCATCTGCAGGACTATCGTATGTGGCTGGATATGAATAACTTCGAATATACCTACTACGAGAGCAACGGTGGCCATACATGGGAGAACTGGCAAGATTACCTCTGCCGGTTCCTGAAGAAGTTGTTCTGGGATCAGAAATATTAAACAATTGAGCCTATGAAACGAATTTTACTGTTTGTCATTACCATAGCTGCAGCCTGCATCATTCAAGCGCAGGAGTACGATTACCCGGGGCTGAAACAGATGCTCAAGGGCAACTACGAGGCCGTACAGAAAGATATTGACAAGCACCTGAGCAAAGACCCGGGTGATGTGGCGTATCTCTATACTGCAGCCAAACTGTACTCCACCGATGAGTTCAGCGGACGGGATATACCCAAGGCGTACAAGTATGTAGTTGACTGCAAGTCAAAGTTCACGCGTCTGGAGCCTGCAGCACAGGATAAACTGATTGCCAAAGGTCTGACCAAAGAACTGCTGAACACGTTCACCCACGAGATATGCAGTATGGCTCTGAAAGATGCTGAGGCAGTCGATACCGAGGAAGCGTACAACAATTTCCTGAAGGCTTATCCGCGTGCCGTACCGTCGCTGCAGCGCCAGGCCAAGGAGCACCTGAGCCATCTGGCATTCGTGGCGGCTGAGGAGCGAAACACCATCGGTTCATACGAGTTCTTTATCGAGCAGAACCCCAACGGCCAGGATGTGAAGGAAGCGGTGCGCAGGCGTAATGCATTGGCATACCAGCAGGCACAGAAGCAGAACAACCTGACAGCATACAAACTGTTCATCGACCAATACCCCGAAGCAGAAGATATACCTAATGCCTGGCAACAGGTGTATGCGCTGTCGTTGCGTGACGCACAGCGCATAGGTACGCCCGAGGCGCTGGCAGAGTACGTCAAGACTTATCCCGACAGCCCGTACGGCCGTCAGGCACTGCTGGAGCAGGGTGCAGACAAGTACGCATCGTTCATCCGCGAGGGCGACTGGATCACGCTCAAGGACAAAGCAGCCAAAAAGAAAGACGTACTGGAGCAGCGGAGGATGTACTACGCCATTATGCTCATCGCCCGCAAGCGGCACAGTGCACCGGCTGCACTGCTCGCATACCAGACTGCCCCGTGCACGGATATCAAAGATACATCGTGGATGATCCTGCACGACGTGTATTGCAGCACTGGCGTGCCGGCGGATATAATCAAACTCTATGACCAATATCCCAACCCACGGTTTGCCGAACTGGAAGCACATGACAGGAAGGTGGTGCAGCAGTACAATATAGTCACTACCACCGACACGGGTTGGCCTGCGCTGATCAGACTCGGTGCACCGTACAAGGTGGCATACAACTGGATGATAGGACTGATCCGCGATTATCTGATCCGCGAGGATATAGAGATGGCTTTGCAGACTGTTCGTCCGTTTGCCGAAGCGTTTGGCGATGACCAGGCGTATAACAACCTGATCAATGCGCTGGAGCAAGGCAAGAAGAATGATCTCACACCCGAGGCTTTTCCCGATTCTATCAACTCGCCGGCAAAAGAGTACTCGCCTGTGATGACCACCGACGGCAATACGATCTATTTCGTACGTGTTGTGTTTGACAAGGCGGCAGGAAACAGCGAGGATATCTATACCGCCACACGCACCAAACGCGGTTGGGACAGAGCTGTGCCGATGACCGAACTCAGTGTACCGGGTTCGAACGAAGCGATGCAGTCGGTGTCGGCTGACGGTACGCTGCTTATATTCTTCCGCAATGGTCTGCTGTACTCGACCTTTAAAACCGAAGACGGTTGGTCACGGCCGCGCACATTACCGGATAACATCAATGTAGCCAACTGGCAGAGCGATGCTATGATCACCAGTGACGGTCGCGCTATGCTGTTCTCGGCACAGAAACAGGTAGAGAACGAAGTAGGCACATCGGTGAACATCTTTGTTTCGCTGATGGATGACAATGGCGATTGGGGCGAACCTATCGATCTGGGTCCGAATATCAACACCCCGGGACTGGAACGCAAACCGTTCTTGCACCCCGATATGCATACGCTGTACTTCAGTTCGGACGGCCACGGCACGCTTGGCGATCTGGATGTATTCAAGGCTACGCGTCTGAAAGATGACTCATGGACGGAGTGGTCGGAACCTGTCAATCTCGGTGCAGGTATCAATTCGCCGCGGCAGGAGTGGGGATATAAGATCAGTACGGATGGCAGCACGGCATATTACTCCAACGGCGATGATCTCTATTCGGTCGAACTGCCGCTGAGCATGCGCCCGAACGCTGTGGCTACAATCTCCGGTACGGTACGTGACGAAACCGGCAAGACAGTAGGTGTAACCATCCGCTGGGAAGATTTGGAATCCCACGAGAGTATAGGCCAGTCACAGACCGATCCGAGCAACGGTACGTTCTATCTCGTTATGCCGCTAGGTAAGAACTACGGATATTATATCGACGATGAGCGGTACTTCCCGCTGTCTAATAACATCGATCTGCGTGAACAGAAGAAAACCATCAGCATCGAGAAGAATATCACGCTTACATCGTACAAACAGATGATCGAGCAAGGTATGTCGGTGCAGGTCAACAACCTGTTCTTCCCTGTGAACGAATACGAGCTCTTGCCTCAATCAGAGAACGAGCTGATCCGTGTAGCGGATATCATCAAGCAGCGTAACATACGTGTGGAGATCAGCGGTCACACCGACTCGACGGGTGATGCTAAGAAGAACATGACGCTCTCCAAGCAGCGTGCCGAGTCTGTACGTTCATTCCTTATCCGTCAAGGTTGCAACGCCTCACTGCTCAGCGCCAAGGGTTACGGTGCTACTCGTCCCATTGCCGATAACGACACCGACGAAGGCAAGCAGCAGAACCGCCGCGTAGAGTTGCAGTTCTTGAAGTAATCGTTCGAGCAAAGCGAGATAAGAAGTAATTAGCACAGGTGTCCCACCGGCTATTCATATTATTGCCGCTCTGTTGCATGCTGTGTGCATGCAGTGGAGTGAAAGAGGCGCGGCAGACTGTTGCTACGGCGGATAGCCTGCGCGTGAACCATCGCGTGGCGTACGATGACAGCCTTGCATTGGCTGATGCATACCCTGCACTTGGCAACTGGCGACTCATCTATCCCGACGACTACGCACGCGCGTGCTATTATTATGGTAGGCTGCTCCGCTCTCATGGTAACCAAGTCGATGCCATGCGCGCATTCATCGCCGGCACCCATGCACCATACGTGCAGCGCCTCATCCCTCTGCCGTGGTTCCACGACTACCATATTCTCGCCCGTATTCACAGCAATATGGGCACGATGTGCCATCTTGCCGGTGAGTTTGAGTTGTCATACCAGATGTATGACCTATCTGCCGAATTATTCGGCAAGGTTGGTGATACCACGTTGTACTATTATCAACGTAATGCCATGGCACTCGAACTTGCGGAACAAAAATTGCACGATGAGACACTTACTCTATTATCTCAAATAGAAGCAGAGTGTACAGATATCAATGTGATAACCAAGACATGGGAAACAAAAGCTATATTGTATAGAAACCTTGCGCAATACGATTCTGCTATTTATGCTGCCGGACAATTATATTCCAATGGTTATTCCGCAGCTTCCGGATATGTAACAATGGCACAATCGTATGAGCATTTAGGCCAATTGGATTCCGCTCTATTCTATGCACAACGTGTGTTGGCTATGCCTAATGCTTCGGACAAAGAAAGGTATAACATGCTGTACTTCTTTGTTTACCACGATTCGTCGGCCGGGGAAGAAGAAAAGATGAGACGCTACGAGGAGCGGGCAGACATTGACAACAAAAATATTGATCCTATCCAAGAACAACTCGTTTTATCAACAGAACTGATACGCCAAGACCGCCATGCAAAGAACAATTATTTACCTTTGATAATAATCACTTGTATTATTCTGTTAATCATAGCATCCCTGGTCGTGTGGAAGCGACTTCATCTCCGCGCGTCTGTAATCAGAGAAATGGAATGTGAATTATCTGCCAAGCAACAAGTTTTACTACAAGAGCAGACTTCTTACCGAAAAGCGTTGCTAAAGGATTTGGAGAGTACATGTGAACGCTTGCGAAACAGGAGCATCCTATCCACAAGAAAAGGCATGGATGACTACGCATCTGCGAAAAGATTAGTCAATTCGAGGTTTAATATGCTTGTTGACAAACTTGAAGCTACGCACGTGCTTTCCGAGCGCGAAATACTGTTTTGCGTATTAGTGCTATTAGATGTCAGTCACCTCAAAATTTCTCAAATTTTAACCTATTCTCCTAATAGTATAAAGAAGACAAAAGATATCATCGCCAAGAAATTGGGGGTTACATCTCTTTCGCTTCGCAACCACCTGATTGACAAGGTATTCCAATAAATAAATGCGTGCATTTTTCTACCTTGCCGCATTTGTAATTCACATCTAACTTCTTGAAAGAGAACGACTTGCGATGAAGTCGTTTTCTACCATAGTTATTTGCATTTTTCATTATTTTGTTGTAATTTTGCGCTCGCAATCGTGACCTCGGTTTCGGGCGTTTTTTGAATATTCCATTTTGAACGTTTAATAAATCAACAAACACCATGAAAACTACTAAATTACTTTGGCTTTTCGTAAGCCTATTCCTCTTAGCCGTTCCGGAAGTACAAATTCTTGCTTCTGGTAACGAAGTAGAGATTGTGTTACTGGAGGTGTCCGGCTTCATCCCGGGAGATAATCCATTAGACGACTCCGGGCAGCAAGGAAATACTCCTCCTCAGCCCGGTGATTTCAGTGCCACGATTGATGGTAGAACATTGGAGATCACGTCAGGCACGAATGCTGCGCAACTTATCGTCTTTGATGACTTGGGCACGCCTGTTATCAACCGTCAGTTCGTCGGTGGCACAATCGAACAAATCTCTGTTCCGGGCAACTACACCCTTGAGATCCAAAGCGGTTCTCTCACCCTCGTAGGCACATTTGAAGCGCTGTAATGTTCTTTCTCCTTTATTGTCCATGATGCTTGGGCAAAAAAGGAGAATTTTGTAAAAGCACATATAATTCTGCAAAAATGAAAAAACACCTTTTGATTATTGTTGCCCTGTGTGGGGCATATATATCTACTACAGCCCAGCTGACTGTTTCTTCCGATGGAAATGCCACACTTACTAAAAAAATGGGCATAGGGGCAACACCTGACTCACAGTCAAGTCTTTATGTTTACAAGCATTCATATAACTCCACACAGCCATATGACGGAATAAAGAGTTATATCCTTACACCAATCGGCATGCCTGTATCAAATAGTTTTGCGATACACGGATTTACAGACGCGTCTGCATTTACCGGTTGTGGAAATAATAACAACATCGCAAAACAAATGTGCGGTGTAGTTGGCGAAGTATCAATAAATACATCTATTGCGCAGGCTACGTTTTGCGCCGGAGTAGCTGGCATTGCAAATAATTGCTCCACATACGGAGGCATCGGGGTTTTCGGAGCAATAAAACAAGGCTACGCAATGCCGGCATGGTCGTTGGGGTCTTATGCCGGCTATTTTCAGGGACCGGTGAAAGTAACCAGTACACTTACCGCATCATCCATATCCACGACAAGCGATGCACGCCTAAAGCAAAACATAGAATATCTTGAACAAAGTGACGTTCAAGCAGCGCTACTACAATTACGTCCGATTTCATATTATTTCAAACATGATGCAGATAGCAATCTCTGCTTATTCGATGCAAATACCAAAGCTATGGAAATGCAGCATTATGGTTTGGTCGCTCAAGAGGTAAAGCAGATATTGCCGAATCTCGTATATGAAAATGCCGATAGTTATTTGTCTGTCAACTACATCGAACTTATACCGCTGCTTATTCAGGCAGTCAAGCAGCAACAGACACAGATTGACGAATTGCAAAGCATGTTGTCTGCGCAAACGCAAAATAACATCAAGCACAATATGCCTGCTGCCCAGGCAAACGGAGCCGGATTGTTGCAGAACACTCCCAACCCGTTCAGCCAAAACACGAAGATAGGTTACTATCTGCCAACCGACACACGCGAGGCAGCTATCCGAGTATATGATATGAGTGGTGCGGAGATTGCCGTTTATCCGATTGTGTCGTTCGGTCAAGGCGAACTGACCATCAACGGTGGCACATTCCGCGCGGGAATGTACCTCTATTCCCTCATTGCCGACGGGCAGTTGATTGATACGAAACAAATGATATTAACGAAGTGAGTTATGAAATCCAAAGTTTTAGTAATAATCATATCGGGTATGATATGCATCCCGATATATGCCTTTCATAAAACTTTTCACTATGACACATCTGCTTTGGCATTAGTAAACGATACTGTCAACTCTTTTGTATACAGCAAGGTCATATGGTTGGATAGTTATAATGTTGATGACGAAGATTATATCGGACATCCGGAGCTTCCGATATTTTATCATAGTATGACAATCGCTGACAATATTATCGTCGATTCTGTACATGTTGTGCTTTCCGATGGAACTTCCGATGCCTTGACATATCCGCTACGGCCTATTCAGCCTCCCGTTGTTATAGGCAGTTCTATCGAGAAACACTCCTTTGCTTTTGACGATAATGTATATAGCACGAATGCAACTATCCCAAGTAATAATTTGTTGAATTATTCCGTTGACCAGGCAAGAGAAGGGAAGTATCTTTCTCTATCTATTACGCCTTTTCGATATAATCCTGTAACGAATGAATATACTGCTTATTCAGTCGCAGAGGTGGAAGTATACACACATATAGTAGAACGTCATATAAGAAGCAATGCGGGAAGTAATGACATTGGCATTCCTTATTACGAATACGTTATCGTCACAAGTCCCCAATTACAATCCGCGTTCGAACCCTTTGCACAATGGAAAAGAGCAAAGGGATATAACATTGGTGTTGTTAGTATTAATGACATCTTGAATAATCCCAATTTGGCAAACGGCGATGAAATATCCAACATAAATGACGATGCCGGAAAGTTGAGACAGTATCTTATTCACTCGTATGATTCGATACAAACCAAATATGCATTATTGGCTGGGGATTCGTCCATAATTCCTATTCGTTATGGTTATGGTAATTGTCTTGGAACATATAAGTACACTCCGAGTGATTTTTATTACTCGGAACTAAATAGCAATTGGGATGAAAACAATAATGGTATATATGGGGAAGAAGCAGACGATGTTGATTATGGAGCAGAAATATATGTTGGACGATTATTATGCAGCAGTACAGATGAAGTCACAAATTGGATGAAAAAAGTTCTACAATATGAAATCAATCCCGGAAACGGTGATTACGCCTATTTGGGACTGGCGTTGTTTTCTCAAACTGATGAATTGCAAGCATCTCATCTGGCAGAAAGCATTAAACGAAAACTGGAAAAGGATAGTATTAATCGCATAAATTATATTAATTGCACTATCCTTAATGAATACCCGAGTTACAATGCATATTCTCCGACGTTCCCTTTAGGATCAGATATCATTGACAGCGTAAACAATAGGCATTACGGCTTATTAGGTAACTTTAATCATGGTGGTCCATTATCATATGGGGTCGCCACAAAAGGAAATGCCGCAGGAGGACATGATGTCAATCATTGTGTCGCCGCAATGGATTATTATGATTCACATGATGAGTTCCTGTACAGCGACATGGAGGACACCGGAAATGGCTTCGACAATTTATCAAACAAAGTGTATCCTGCCATCTTCTACTCAATCAGTTGCACGAACATGCCATTTGATATGTTCAAGATGCATAATGGCACATATAATCTGGGTAGAATGTTTACTTGCAGGAGTGAAGGAGGAGGACCTGCATATCTTGGAAACACAAGGGAAGGAATAACAACATATTCTACAAATTTGTTCAAATATTTTTTAGATTCCATATTTATAAATATACCTAATAATCATTTGGGAATTGCAGAAGCAAAATCCAAGTTTCGTTCTCATGACAACTATATGCGTCATGTTCATAATCTCTTGGGATGTCCGGAAATGTCATTATATACTCGTATTCCGAACACGTTTGAAAATATGTCGGTTAATCAAATAGGCAATCACATGATTGTTTCCACGGGTGCTGATAGTATCGAATCTCGTATATGCTTATCTGGATACATAAATAACGTATATAAGCAATTTGTTTATACTAACAGAAGCAATGTGCGATTTGATACGATTCCAGAAACATATACATTAGTTGTCTCCATGCCGAACTATATTCCGTATATTCTGACAAATGATACATGTTTTTTGCAGAATACGAGTATATCGGACAATCGCACTTATGGCGGATGCAGTACATTCATTATCGGATCTGACATTTCTCCGTTACAGCCTTATGGAAACGTAACAATTGAGAGTGGCGGAAATGTGGTTATAAACGTCGGTGACAAAGTGGTTATCGAAAATGATTTTGAAGTAAAACTTGGAGGCACGTTGGAAATAAGATAACAATACCTTTTTTAAGAAAATCGTTTAATTCATAAAAACAAGCTCTATGAAAATCTATCGTATTATATTGCTGTTAGGCACATTGCTTGCAGTATCCTTCGTTCGGGCAGAGAATGGTGCTGAGGAATTCTATTTTCCCGAAGGTATGACATGGACGGTCAGATTGATGCCTCTTTCCGGTGGATGTGATCCGAGAGATAATGTATTTGTCTTGCAAGGCGATACACTTATCAATGGGAAGAAATACCATAACGTGAAATATTTTGAGGTGCCGTGGTTGGTATTCCCCCTAACGGCTGACGGCAAGAAGATTTATGCCCATATTTATGGAAGGGACATTCTTTTATATGATTTCGGCTTGGAGGTAGGGGATTCAATTTTACATTATCAGAATATTCGTTTCGACGCAGATGCCCCTGAAGACCTCAGGTTTGGTTCTGACTCCGCATATATTTACGTATCAGAGGTTGATTCAATAACTCTCCTTGACGGGCGAAGAGCCAAGTGCCTGCATTATAAAGACAGACGTTATCAGGATAAATATTATATCCGAACAGATATAGAGTACGTCGGGTGCTCACATGGCGGACTATTCTCGATAATCGACGTACCACTACAGACAACATGCGGCAGTAACGCGTGCTGCTGCTCGTTGAACGGTGAACTTATTTATGAAGATTATGCCGGCCTTTGTGCTCTAATGGATTTACATAGTGCATTGCCGAAGGAGGAAGAGATTGCGCTGCCCTCCGCAACCAAGTTCCTCCGTGATGGTCAACTGCTCATCAATCATAACGGCAACACCTACAATGCCAACGGAGTGCTGATAAAGTAACTTTACAAGCTCACCCTTGCAGGCGCAATATACACAATCCGATACGATTGCCGGACAAATCAGCAAGTCGAACACCTTCATGCAGTCGGCGATAGGACTAATGGATTATTATATTGCAAGCCCATACTTACTCCATTCGTTATCCGGTGCCACGTACGCAGAACCGGGTAACTTTTAGCGCAGCAGAGTAACCCAATCAGGCGCAGCGGAAATCCGTTGCGCTTTTTTTGTGTGCCAATTTTCGAATGTCGGAAAATTATTGTAAGTTTGCATGACGCGGCGAGGGTTTTATTAAATACTGATTAGCCAATGATTGTCCTTCACTGCTACCTGCATAGATTTTTGGAAGTGGAGCGTAGCGTAACAATTTTTTGTAAGCGAAGCGCATTTTTGTGAGCGGCCGTCTGCCACGCTGTCAGGCAGTGGCAGACAAGAGTGCTGACTAACCCGAGACTTATTTGTTCGGAATAACGCCACATACACTCACGATAGAGACCTCCCGGACCCTAATGAGACTCCTATGAGACTTCGGTCTGCCTTCGGTTAGACCCCAATAAACCCACGACGAACTACTACCCGCCGATAGTTGACTGTCAGCAATCAGTGGGCGAGGGCATAAATGCGATGTTGGGTACAGAAAATGCAGAAAAAGTGCATTATATTTTATCCTTTGCCGAGGTGTATTGAACCGGATTCCTCGTATTTCTCTACACACGGAAAGTCGAGCGCATCGCTGTACGGCATAATGAGTTGAAGCAGTTGCCCACGGAAGGTCAGCAGACGCTGTTTGTTTCCCAGATAGATAGCATTATCCGAATTACCCTGTGCACCAAGTTGTTCGTTCTCGGTCTCCAAAGCAGCAATTCTTTCAAAGATTGCTTTGAGTTCCTGATGATAGGCTACAGGCTGCTTCAGCCATTGCTCCGCATTACGACGGTTCCACTGGTCAATAAGTGCATTTTCTTTCTTGCGCTCGGCAGTCCACCAGCCCGGGTACGGTACATCGGCAAATCCGGACGATCCGACTGATAGTCCTGACTCCCATTGTTCTACACGTTTCCAGAGTTGTTCCTCTATATCATTTACCTGCTTACCCTCAGCCGATACACGCCACTTCTCTTCATACGACTCTATATTATTATTCATACCAGGGTAATTCTGTATAGCATTAGTGAGTTTTTCGAGCAGTGAGCTGAGTTCCTCTCCTATCTGTCCAAAACGCTCATCGCGTGAGTCCAATGCTTCATCACTTACCTTGCAACCGTAATTAGCAGCATACAGACGTTTGTACAGGTCAGGATGATTGGTCTGCAGATAAGTCTCCGTCTGTTTGGGATTACGTTGCGCCATATTGATGATCTTTATATATTCCTCCTTGCTTATGCCCCACTTCTTAGCAAACGTGCCGGCCATTATATCCATAATCTGTTCATCGGAAGCTTTCTCAAGATTGACTCCGCTGGACATAAGCACCTGCATCATTTCCTCCTGCGAGGGCATAAGTCCGGCACTGACATTGCGGTTATACTGCTGCATGGTTTGCTGATTGCGTTGCACCTGCTTCGTGCGCGCACGCTCCATACGCGCGTTCAATTCTATATTCTCTTTATCGATAGTGAGCATGTACTGCTCTACAGCCTGCTTATATGGAGCATATACAGACTTATCGGCCGCTTGCTTGGCCTCAGGCGTGATGATCTGATCAACCGTAGGCATAACAGGCAAACTGCGCATAGCATCGGCTATGGTAGCATACTGTGCGTTGATTGGCATTACAAGTACTATACTCATCAATGCCGGAAGAAGGAAACGTTTCATATCAATATATATAATTTATTTTTACTTAAAAATCTTATGATAATTATATGGTGTGGAAATGTTTATAACTTTTATTATACACTATGTATCAGTCAGTTAGTATATTAATAAATATGCATTAGCAGTTAATAGTATATAATAATTTTCAGCTATTAACATTGGTAGTGAAGTTATAAGCATTATTTATATTGCTACACATAAGTTATCAACAATCATTGTTAATAACTATCTCAACTTAGTGCATTATAAGCACTTTGAGGGTGGTGTGGTTTCTGCCGTCGGCAGTATTGCAGTATACGGTATATACGCCTGAGTGAGCTTTCTTGCCGGAAAGCGTCTTACCGTCCCAAACAGCAGTGCCGCCGTTACTATGTGTACGGCAAACAACATTGCCGGCTGCATCGGCTATATAGACGGTCGTATTGTCCATCAATCCCGTAATAGTAATATTGCCCTCATAATTAGGCCGTACGGGATTGGGATATACATAGGCATTAGTGAACAGTTGCTGCGGATCGGTAGCATCACCGCGGTAAGATACAAGGCCTTTGGCCGTACCTATATATACTTCGCCGTTTTCGTCAATAGCTATTGACAACACGCAATCGGACGGCATAGGCGAGTTAAGTGTAGTAAAGTGCGCAAGGATCTCAGGTTCGTATATACTTTCCTTGGTTACCATGTGCACAAGATACACACCCGATGCCTCCGTACCGATCCATATACGGTTACCTCCGGCAAATACGATGGAGTTGATCTGTTCAGTACCAAGCAGGTAATCGGCCAAATCCGTACCGTCGTGACGTGACATTTTCAGTCGTTTGCAACGGTTGGACTGGAAGATATCCGTACCGGCTTCAATAACCAATATTCCTTCGCCTGTACCGAGCCACATATCACCGTTATGATCTTGGGCGATTGTATTCAGTCGTGCAAGGGTGATGCTTTTGCTATCCTGATCAATGAAGGTGGAACGGAATACCACTCGGTCATCATAATTGCTGTACGGTGTACCGTTGTCGTTAAGAACTATTACACCTGCATTATCGCGCGCACTCGCGATCCACTTGTAATCAGAGTTGCGGTTATCGATGAGAAACTTGCTGACGGTATTCAGTACGATACGTTGCCCGCCATAATACAGATTGAACGAGTGCCACTGATGATCAGGATCAATAATATGGATATTTGTGGCAAGTTCGCTCATATTCGTTAACCACAGGTTACGGTCAGCATCAAAGGTAATGGCATCTACACGGCAGTAGCGATAACGGTTTTTGTCTGTAACTGCTGACTCCAGCGGGCTATTGTTGTGTATCCATCGTTTGGCTTTGCCGTCGGGTGTGAACTCTACTACACCTGTTCCGTAAGTGGCAACATAGAAGTGTTTGGGATCAGCCGGATCAACAGCCACGTGGCCGAAATCGATGAGTGTGAGCGTCTCTCCCATGCGACGGCAAATATCCTCGTATGGGTAATTCTGCCACTGATTGCCGTTGAAGTACATGAGTTGTCCCTCTCTGAGGAATCCTGATGCCCATCGTCCGCCGGGCACAGCCCAGAGTTGCGAACCATAGGTAGTAATGGAATACGGCATATTCGACGACGGACCGTCAGGATTATACTTCTGTACGGAGTTATCGGACATGATATGCAGCACACCGTCGCTCGTGCCGAGCCAATAGGTGCCGGCTTCCTTAACGGCGCAGTGCGGACTGTATTGCGCGAGTGCCGGCAGTTCGGCTACATCCGTAGCACTGACTGCGAATATACGGTTATCATCGGTGCATGCAAGCAGGCTGCCGTTATATGCCGACAGACTGACGAACTTCTCCGCTGCCGACAGTAGCAGATTGTTGCGGTAAACAGCGCTGTCCATGAGCATATACAGATTGCCGTCGTTATGGATAAGATTGGTAATAGTACCGGGCATAAACTGCGATTGCCACTTGGCATAATCGACGAGATTATCTTTCAGCGAGGCGCGGTACAGGCGGTTATCCGATGCAGCGTATATGCTGTCACCCATGAGCGTAATGGCATTAACGGAAACCTCGGCTCCTTCGTCGCCTATGTAATATGTGTCGGTTATCTCTTGCTTACGGATGTTCATCACCACTATACCGAACGGCATTGCCATGTATGCCTTGCCGTCACGGAAAGCGATGTCCTGTACTTGCTTGGCATTGATTTGCTTGAGGTAGATATCTGCTACGGAATGTATATTGCCGTTGTCGTCAAGCAGGTCGATCATTCCGTCCTCGTAGGCAATGACCAGAGTCTGCGTATGTACATCGTAGGCTATATGGTTGATCACCGAACCATTCAATCCGTTGAGTTTGGAATAGTAAGTTAGTGATTCGTCGCTGCGGTCAATGGCACAGAGCGATCCTTCTGACAGAGCATATACATGTGCCGATGAGAGCTGTATATCCTCAATATCCGCATAAGCGAGGTGAGTAGTCCACTGCATCATCGAACCGTAATCAACGGGTTCGTTATGGCTCTCGGCATCTCCCTCGAAACCTGTACCGCGTTCGTGATAGGCAACGAGACCTAACGACGAACCGACGTACATGCACCGGTTTGATGCATCATAGGCGAGTGAGAGGATAGTGTTAGCCGGCAAGGCTGAGTTATCCATCGTGAAGTGCTCCTCGATGGCAGTACCGTCGGCCGACAGGACATACACACCGGTACTCTGCATAGCTATCCACGGGCGGTCGAGACGGTCAAACACGATGTCGTTGACGACTTCTTCGTCGAAGATAGGCAAATCTTCATTGTTGGTCAGGTGCAGCACCTGACACTTGTCGGATGTGAAGTAATCTTCCGAAGCAGGGATGATCATTATGCCGTTGTTGGTGGCGAGCCAGATGTTTGCATCCTTGTCTTGCCGCATAGCGTAGATAGCCGTGCGGGTGAGTGAGTTGCCTTCCTGGTCGGTCCAACGAATACGGATAAGCGTGCGGTCATCTTGGGTGTTGGCTATCGTACCTTTGGTATCAATGAGCGCAAGGCCGGCTTCCGTCTCATTACCTCGTGGTACAAGTGCCCAAACGAGATTGGGATGACGCTTGTCGAAGATGAACTGTCCGGCAGTGTTGATGATAAACCGCGAACCGTCGGCCTGATTGACGTTCATACCTACTTGCTTGCCGTCGGCCGTGAAGATGACGATGTTGTAGTCGATATTGCCGGTGTTCATCATCCACAGGTTACCCTGAGCATCGTATATGGCGCCGTCCAAACGGGTGTATCGGCCGGGATTATCGGCAGCCGCAGCACCGATGATGGAGTTGGAAGGATTCCAGCGCTTGACGCATTGGTCATCCAGAAACTCGTACAATCCAGAACCGTAAGAAGTGACGAAATAATGTGCTGTGTTATTCGGATCAACGGCTACGTTCATAAAGTCTATACATACGCCGCCTACCTGCTTGACTATGTCCTGCTGCGGAATATTGTGCCACGATGAGCCGTCATAGCGCATTACCCCTCCCGGATTGTTATACTGTACCGCCCACCGTCCGCCGGAGAGCATGAACAGTTGTCCCTGCTGGTAACTCAGCCGGTACGGGTTATTGTTAAGCGGTCCTTCAAGATGATATACGACCTGTTCGTTTGTAACCATCTTTCGGATGATGCCTTTTTCGTCGGCAGCCATCCACAGTTCGTCGTTGTATGAGATAGTAGGATAATCCGACAGATAGATGTTGTTGTTCACAACGCTCATATCTTTGTACGTGCGGTTGCTGATCTTTGTCCATTGTGAGTCCTGACGCTTGTAGCAGGAATTGTTCTGGAACAAGTACAGCACTCCTGCTGCTTCGGCAATGTTTTGAATAGTACTGTTATTAGGCAGAGGAATTTCCGCCCAATAGGAGTAATCGACTATATTGTCGGTGAGCGAAGCGGCATACAGTACAGAGTCACCGGCTGCATATAAGGCATTGTTGGTAAGGGCTATGTGGTAAACAGGCACTTCCGTTGCTTCCGGACCGATGAAGTAGGTATCAACAAACTCGCGCTTGCGTATATGGAAGGTTTGTACCCCATAATCCATAGCCATAAATGCAAGACTGTCTTTGACTGTAATCGAATGGCAGTATTTGCTGAGCGGAGTATATTTATCATACAGATCCGGGATATAGCTGAACTTTCCGTCTTTCAGTATATCCATCTTGCCGTTGGTGTACATGATCATCAGCGCCTGCACAGGTTCAAGCCATTGTATGCAAGCTATATCATTGCCGTGCATACCGTCCTGGCTGCTGTACGTGCGGATCTTTTCCGTCTGTACGTCAACTGACATCAGCGAGCCTGACGAAACGGCATACGCAAATCCTCCACCGGCAGCCACCTGGCTAACATCGTTGTAGGCAAAGTGTGTAGTCCAGTACGCAGCATTCACATGGAGTGTGAGTGCAAGTAAGGCGAAGATGTATGTCAGGCGTCTCATGTTCGATGAATTAGAGTATTTGTTTCAGTGCTTGCATAGCGCGTGCACGGTGGCTGATGGTGTTCTTAAGTTCGGCCGGCAGTTCGGCGAAGGTCCTGTCGTAGCCTTCGGGAATGAACAGCGGATCATAACCGAAACCTCCGTTGCCGTACTCGGCGGTAGCTATACTGCCGCTAACGATTCCCTCGACCTGCTGCGGCTTGCCGTCACGAATCAGCGTGACCACGGTGCGAAACCGTGCCTTGCGGTTAGTCTGTCCTGCAAGCTCGGCGAGGGCTTTCTTGCGGTTGTTGGCGGGGTTGGCTGGTTCTCCTGCCCAGCGTGCTGTACGTACGCCCGGCAGGTTACCCAAGGCCTCGATCTCCAGACCGGTATCATCGGCAAAGCAGTCGAGATGATAATGATCCCACACGTACTGCGCTTTTAGCAGTGAGTTGCCCTCAAGGGTCTCTGCCGTCTCGGGTATATCAGCGTGACAGCCTATATCCTCCAGACTCAGTATATCACACTCCGGCAGAATAGCACGTACCTCTTGCAGTTTGTGGGCATTGTTCGATGCAAATACCAATTGCATAACCTGATAACTGATTACTGACTGCTTAGTACGCAATAGCGAATACTACTCGTCCTGCGGAAGGTTTGCCGGTAACCATACATTTACCTTCCTCTTGTTTGTAGCCCGGCAGAGCTTCCAGAGGAATGCAACGGATGGTGGCCTTGGTGTCGTTTTTGATCTGCTCCTCGGTCTCGGGTGTGCCGTCCCAGTGGCAGAGTAGGAAGCCGCCTTTCTTTATTTCCTCCTTGAACTCGTCGTAGCTGTTTACCTCACGGGTGTTGGCTATGCGGTAGTCAAGGGCTTTCTGATAGCAGTTCTTCTGTACCTCTTCCAGCAGATTGGTGATATAGTCCTCTATACCTTCGAGCGGCAAGGTCTCCTTGGTGAGCGTATCGCGGCGAGCCACCTCGATCGTGCCGTTCTCAAGGTCACGACCGCCCATAGCCAGACGTACAGGTACACCTTTCAGTTCATAATCGGCGAACTTGAAGCCCGGGGTCGATTTGTCGTCAGTGTCGAGCTTGACGCGTATGCCGCGTGCTTTCAGACGGTCGAACAATGGGCCTACCACAGTCATCAATTTGTCGAGATCCTCCTGCTTCTTGAAGATCGGTACAATCACTACCTGTATTGGTGCCAGATGCGGCGGCAGAACGAGACCGTTATCATCGCTGTGTGTCATGATCAGCGCGCCCATCAGTCGGGTCGATACACCCCACGAGGTGGCCCAAACGTACTCATATTTGTTCTCTTTGCTCAGATATTGCACGTCAAACGATTTGGCGAAGTTCTGGCCCAAGAAGTGCGAGGTGCCTGCCTGCAGGGCTTTGCCATCCTGCATCATCGCTTCGATGCAGTAGGTGTTCAGTGCACCTGCAAAACGCTCGTTGGGGGACTTGACGCCTTTGATCACCGGTATTGCCATCACGTTCTCCGCAAAGTCGGCATACACATCGAGCATCTGACGGGCATAATCCTCGGCTTCCTCCTTCGTGGCGTGAGCCGTGTGCCCTTCCTGCCAGAGGAACTCGGCTGTACGCAGGAACAGACGTGTACGCATCTCCCAACGCATCACGTTGCACCACTGGTTGCACAGTATAGGCAGGTCGCGGTACGAACTGATCCAGTTCTTGTATGTCGACCAAATAATCGTCTCCGATGTAGGACGGATGATCAGTTCTTCCTCCAATCGTGCATCGGGATCGACAATCACACCCTTGCCGTTCGGATCGTTCTTCAACCGATGGTGCGTAACCACGGCGCACTCCTTGGCAAAGCCTTCTACATGCTCTGCCTCACGGCTGAGGAAGGATTTGGGGATAAGCAGCGGGAAGTAAGCGTTCTTCACGCCTTTCTCTTTGAATCGTCGGTCAAGCTCCGCCTGGATCGTCTCCCATATAGCATAGCCGTAGGGTTTGATCACCATACATCCGCGGACTGCCGACTGCTCGGCCAGATCAGCTTTTACTACCAGTTCGTTGTACCACTTGGAGTAGTCTTCACTCCGTGGGGTAAGTTTTTGGAAATTTGCCATATATTATCGTAATTTATAATCTTTGCGTAATTGTTCAAATTGTGTCGGGTTGGCCTTGAGACTGTCGCTTATGCGGCGCAGCCATCCGGGCTCGTTGTCGCCGTGCGGTAGGCCTGACAGTCTTGGCAGCTTGACCACAGGCCAGCCGAAATGTTCGCATAGCGCCTTGGCACATAACCTCGATGCGGTACGTTTGCCCGCAATCGAGTACCCGGCTATATGATATGAGGCGAACCTTGCGCGGTCAAGCAGTTCGCGATTGATATGCGGTTCGTTTTCCCACGTATCGATAACGAACGGATGTCTGCTGTGCAGCAGCGCCCGTTCATCGACCACCCCGCCGCGTGCGGCGTTGATGATCAGAGCACCGGGTTTGCATCGCGCGAGAAACCGTTCGTCGCACAGATGCCATGTAGGGTACTGTCCTTCGCGCGTGAGCGGGGTGTGAAACGTAATGATATCACACTCCGTCACATCGCCTGTGAGGTTCAGCGGCGGATCGCTGACCACTGTCCGCAACCCGTGATCACGAGCCATCCTGATCACTTTCTTTCCCACATTCCCTGCTCCTACTATACCTATCGACAGCTGCCCGTATGGCTGCTCAAATTGCGGAACAGTCTCTATCAACGCTTCCTCGATATAGTCGCAAACGGCTTGGGCGTTGCACCCCGGACAACTCACTACACGCATTCCGTGCGCGCGGCAGTAGTCGAGGTCGATATGATCGGTTCCGATAGTGGCCGTAGCAATCAGTTGCACCTTGCTGCCCTTGAGCAGATCGGGGGAGCAATGCGTGCGTGTACGGATGATCAGTGCATCGGCATCACGAACCGTTTCGGGCGTGAACTGCTCGGGTTCGATATACGAGACCTCCGCATAGCCGTCCAAAAGGCCTTCCAGAAACGGAACGTATTTGTCGATCAGTACTCGCACTTAGTCGTACTTGATATTGTCTATCAGCCGTACAGGACCGCAATACACCGTCACGCAGCCTATCGCGTGCTTGAAGGTGTCGGTAGGCAGGAGCGACGACTGGTCAACGATCTCGTAGTACTCAACCTCCAAGCCCGGTACGGCGTTGATGGCATCAATCACACGCTGCTGCACCTCAGGCACGCTTGCCAGCGGCTGCTTGGCCCACTCCAGTGAGGCGAAGAGAACCTTCGATATGTTCAGAGCCGTCTGTTTCTCCTCAGCCGACAGCCTCTCGTTGCGCGACGAGAGAGCCAGGCCTGACGCTTCGCGAACGATAGGACAACCGATCACTTGCAGCTTACCGAACGTGCCGGCAAGGGTAGAGCGTTCAACCATGTAATGGATGATAGCCAGCTGCTGGAAGTCCTTTTCGCCGAAATACGCGCGGTCGGGCTGCACGAGGTAGAACAGGCGCGACACAACCTGTACCACGCCGTTGAAGTGCCCGGGACGCATCTTGCCTTCCATCACTTTGTCCAGACCGTCGAACTCGAACCGGAAAGGCTCGTTCATCTCTTCGGCCGTGTACATCTCTTCCGGTACCGGCGCGAACATGAACTGTGCACCGATCGAGTCAAGCAACTCGGCATCGCGCTCGAGCGAACGCGGGTACTTGGCCAGATCCTCCTTGTTGTTGAACTGCGTAGGATTGACAAACACGCTCACGACCGTCACATCGTTCTCGCTCACGCTGCGGCGAACAAGCGATGCGTGACCTTCGTGCAACGCACCCATTGTGGGAACAAGCCCCACGGTCTGACCGCTCATCTTGCAGGCTTGGATGCTGCGCTCCAACTCTGCTTTCGTAGTGATTATTTGCATAGATTTTTACCTGTTAGAAATCAGTTGTTTATAAAAATCCTACAAAATTACAAAAAATATACGAATATTAAAAGTTTTTTTGATAAAAAATTTGCAAAACTCGTTTTTTTTTTGTACCTTTGCACTAAATTAGCCCACAAAGCGCCTCTTTTGAACGAAATATGACAAAATTTGTGTGTTGTGGCAAAATGTGGAGGATAGGTTATGACCAATGCAAATCGGATCTTATATGTGAGCCAGGAGATCAGTCCGTTTTTTGAGGAACAGACTCCTGTTCGCTTGCTCAATCGTATCCTGCCTGAGATATGTCAGGCAAGCGGGTTCGAGACGCGTACGTTCATGCCTAAGTTCGGTGAGATCAACGAGCGCCGCCATCAGCTGCATGATGTGATTCGTCTGTCGGGTATGAACCTGTCGATCGACGATACCGATCATCCGCTGCTCATCAAGGTTGCCAGTATCCAGTCGGCACGTATTCAGGTGTATTTTATTGATAACGAGGATCTGTTCCATCACCGTCGCGGTCTGAAGGACGCTTTCGGTGTTGAGTACTCCGACAATGATGTGCGTACTATCTTCTTTTGCCGCGGTGTGCTCGAGACGGTCGAGAAGCTCCGTTGGGCACCGGGGATCATCCAGTGCTCGGGATGGATGAGTGCCCTCGTGCCGCTGTATGTCAAGCGGGCGTTCGGCGGTACACCGTTCTTTGCCGACTCCAAGGTGATCGTCGCGCTGGACGACAGCGAGTACAGTTCGCCGTTCGGCTCGAACTTTGCCGACCGGCTGATCATCGACGGCGTGCTTGGCAGCGATGTGCGTACGATCGCCGGACTGCCGGTAGGCTACGAGGAGCTGATGCACCTGGCTATCGATTATGCCGATGCTGTGATTCTGACTACTCCGCAATATAACTCAAGATTGGTTAATTATGCCGAGAACAGGGGCAAACCTATACACAACATGGCCGGCGCGGAAGCCGACAAGTTTATAGCCCTGTACAACGATTTGCTCAAGCAACAATGACACGTCAGATAAAGATTGTCTTCCCGCTGTTGGCAGTTCTGCTAATCAGTTTTTCGTCGTGTAAGAACGATGTGATCGGCGCCGGTTCGTCGGTGTTGGAGTCGGAAGACTCCATCATTGTGCGTGCCGACACGTTCAGCTTGACCTCATCGCTCGTTCGCGGCGGGGCGGTCACAGCTACGCCTGACTCGTTCCTGCTGGGTGAGATGGATAGCAAGTACGGTCATCTACACGCCGATCTGCTCACGCAGATGGCTTGTCCCGTAGGGTTCAAGTACCCGGAAGGTGCAGTGCTTGACTCCGTATGCCTGTTTTTGTACTACCGCTATTCCCAGGGTGACGAAAACGCTCCGCTGGCGATCAATGTTTATGCTATGGACCGCGGAACGTTCGCCTACAACGAACCTCTGCGCAGCGATGTGGATATACTTACGTACTGCAGTCTGGACGACTCGACGCGCATGATCGATCATCCGGCTATCGTTACCGCCAAGCGGTACACCGACAGTACGTACTACTCCGACGGATATATACCCACCATCACGCTGCGGCTGAACAGCAAGTGGGCGCAGAAGATCTTTGAGGCTAACGACTATTCCTCGCAGGAGGCGTTTAACAGCCTGTTCGGAGGAATCTACCTGACCACTGAGTTCGGCGGTGCAACGCTGCTTAGTATCATGGATCTGAACATGGGTGTCTACTACCACTTCACCTACGAGCGCGCAGGGGTGGAAACGGTGGTTGAGGATGATATGAAGGGTCTGTACGCCAACCGTGAGGTGCGGCAGCTCAACCGCTACATCTGGCAGGAGAGCGATCTGCAGGCCTTGGAGCAGAACGCCGATACCAACTTCATCATCTCCCCGGCGCATATCTATACGCAGATCTCTTTCCCGATGGCATCGATGAAGGAGGCTATCACGCAATCCGTCGGTACGCGCCGCGCGTATGTCAACCGTGCGCGTCTGATCCTGCCTGTGCTTAACTACTACAGCGGCACCGCCTCCCAGCGCACACGCGACGATTGGGCGCAGCCCGCCGAGAACCTGCTTCTCATCCGCAAGGGCGATTTGGAGGCGTTCTTCAACGACGAGATCATGCTCTCTGATAGTATAGCGATGTATGCCACCCTGCAGTCCGTGACCGACACGCTCGATGTCACTACGTACTCCTACGAGTTCGACATATCGACCTTGCTCACCAAACAGTTGCGCGAGGACCGCTATGAGACGCTCGATATGCTGCTCGTGCCGATAACGGTAGCTACGTCCACTACCTCGTCATCCACCACCATAGTGGATATCAACTACAACCAGTCGCTCACCGCCACGGAGATCTACAGCGCGCAGCACCCCGAGCATCATTTGGAATTAGAAGTTGTCTATTCAGGATTTTAGTATATGTCATTACAATGCGGTATAGTAGGATTGCCGAACGTAGGCAAATCCACCCTGTTTAACTGTCTGAGCAACGCCAAGGCGCAGTCCGCCAATTTTCCCTTCTGTACTATCGAACCGAACCTCGGTGTGATCACTGTTCCCGACGAGCGTCTGAACCGTCTGGGTGAGCTCTGCCACCCCGAGCGCGGTATCATACCCACCACGATGGAGATAGTCGATATAGCCGGACTGGTAAAGGGGGCCAGCAACGGCGAGGGGCTTGGCAACAAGTTCCTGGCTAACATCCGCGAGACGGACGCCATCATCCATGTGCTTCGTTGCTTTGACGACGGCAATGTGATCCATGTGGACGGTTCGGTCAACCCTGTACGTGACAAGGAGGTGATCGATGCCGAACTCCAACTCAAGGATCTGGAAACCGTCGAGAGCCGCATACAGAAGATCGAGAAACAGGTGCGCGTGGGCGGCGACAAACAGGCAAAGACCGCCCTTGACCTGTATATCCGTTACCGCGATGCGCTCTCGCAAGGCAAGTCGGCACGCACCGTCGAACTGCAGAACAAAGACGAGGAGCTCGCGGCACATGACCTGTTCCTGCTCACCGCCAAACCTGTGCTCTACGTTTGCAATGTCGATGAGGCTTCGGCTGTCAGCGGCAATCAGTATGTTGAGCAGGTGCGCGAGGCCGTCAAGGACGAACAGGCCGAGGTGCTCGTCGTAGCAGCTAAGATCGAGAGCGAGATAGCCGAACTGGAGACTTACGAGGAGCGCCAGATGTTCCTCGAGGAGATAGGCTTGCAGGAGTCGGGTGTTAACCGGCTCATCAAGGCGGCGTATGCCCTGCTTAACCTCCGCACGTTCCTTACCGCAGGCAGCGATGAGGTGCGCGCGTGGACGTTCCGCGCAGGCGCCAAAGCACCGCAGTGTGCGGGCGTTATCCATACGGACTTCGAACGCGGGTTCATCCGTGCCGAGGTCATCAAGTACGAAGATTTCATCGCTCTCGGCGGTGAGGCCGCGTGCCGGCAGGCAGGCAAACTCGCTGTCGAAGGCAAGGATTATGTCGTCCAGGACGGCGATATCATGCACTTCCTGTTCAATGTCTAAATCATAAATGTCAGCCATCCTCGCATATTGCCTGAGTAGCCCCTTGCTGCTGACGCTGATGCTCATCATCGGCCTGATCTTGCTCGTCAAGGGTGCCGACTGGCTGGTGGACGGTGCGTCGGCTTTGGCCAAACGCTTCGGTATCAGCGATCTGGTGATCGGACTGACCGTCGTGGCGTTCGGTACGTCGATGCCGGAGTTCGTGGTGAACATGGTGTCGGTGGCGGAAGGCTCAACCGATCTGGCTATAACGAATATCCTCGGCTCGAACATCATCAATACGTTTGTTATCCTCGGTGTGACGGCACTCATCTGGCCGGTCACCTCGCAGAAACGTTCGCGCGACTTCGATATACCGCTCTCGATCATCGCCGGTGTGCTCGTCTTCGCGTTTGTGGCTGTCGATTCGCCGTTTGGCGAACAGCAGCACGGCATAACGCGTATTGGCGGCATCATCTTGCTGCTGATGTTCGGTTACTTCCTTTACAACACCTTCCGTCACGCCAAGGATCATCCCGATGAAATAGAGGTTGAGGTCACTGCTGAAAAGGCTAAACCTATCGGCCCGGGACTGGCAGTAGTGCTTATACTTATAGGCCTGGCTGGACTGGTTGTAGGCGGCGAGATGATTGTGCAGTCGGCTGTGCAGATCGCTACCAATCTCGGTGTCTCCGAGGCCATCATCGGCCTCACGGTCGTAGCCCTCGGCACCTCTCTGCCCGAACTGGCCACATCGGCTGTGGCGGCGTTCAAGCACAACTGCGATATAGCCCTCGGCAATGTGATAGGCAGCAATATATTCAACGTCTTTTTCGTGCTTGGCACGAGTGCCACTGTCCGTCCGCTGCCAGCTTACGACGGCATTAACATCGACGCTTGGACGGCAGCCATCGGCAGTATCCTCGTCTGGATGTTCGTCAAGACCAACCACGAACGTCAGGTCAAGCGCTGGGGTGGAGCACTGCTCCTGCTCGTCTATGCAGGATACCTCACCTACCGGCTCTGGCCGTACTTTTAAGAACTTAATATTTCAATACCTATAGATATGGAACCCAAAAAACTTACCCGCAGTGCCAATAAGATGTTGGCAGGCGTATGTGGCGGAATCGCCGAGTATTTTGATGTTGACCCGACTCTCATACGTGTAGTGTATGTATTGTTGTCGCTGTTCACAGCCGCTTTCCCGGGTTTGCTGGTCTATATCATCTTGCTGATCCTTATGCCACAACCCGAATAAGGGGAAATAATGTCGCATGTATCGAAAGAGTCTCGATAGAGTACCGATACAGTATCGATTCTCCTTCGGTTCGAATGTGACGTTTCTTACTCAAGCCGCCGCGCATCACTGCGAGGCGGCTTTTTTGTGATTTTTTCGCAGAATTATTTGCATATATCAAATATTTTTTGTACCTTTGCAGTCGAAATAGAAATGATGCCGAAAGATGGTTCGCCTGAACGGTTCCGTTCCGGGCGATTAAAAGGGAAGGCTGTGCAAGTCAGCCGCTGTCCCGCAGCCGTAAGTCTCGCAACCGAACTCTAAGTCCAAACGGTCACTGTCACACGACGGGAAGGCCAGAGCAAGGGAGACAAGCCGGAAGACCTGCCATCAGAATTTATGTCCTCGTGGATTGGGACCGGTCAGAATGAAACGTTCGCTGTTTCTCATAGTACTTTTGGCGCTGGGTGCGTTGGCTGCGTTCGCATGGGACGCAGACTCGTTGCGTATAGCAGCACACGATAGCTTCCGTGTTGCGGAGATTGAGGTCACGGCACGCGCACTTACGAAGGATATTATTGTCCCTCAGACGCTTAAAGGCGCTGAGCTCCGTCGTCTGAACTCCCTTTCCGTAGCCGATGCGCTACGGTACTTCTCCGGTGTGCAGCTCAAGGACTATGGCGGTGTAGGCGGCATAAAGACGATCAATGTCCGCTCAATGGGCAGTCAGCACACGGCGGTATATTATAATGGTGTTCAGCTCGGCAACGCCCAGAACGGTCAGGTGGACCTTGGCCGGTTCTCGCTCGACAATATGGAAGAAGTGCAACTGTTCAACGGACAGAAGAGTGACATCTTCCAGTCGGCACGTGAGTTTGGTGCAGCGGGTAACGTGTACCTGACTACACGCAAGCCATATTTCAAGGATAACGAGCGCGTACATGCACACCTGCGGATGCGTGCAGGCAGTTTTGCTCTCGCCAATCCCTCGTTAGGCGTTGATGTGAAGTTGATGGACGGTCTATCGCTCACCATGGATGCCGAGTATGTCTATTCCGATGGACGTTATCCTTTCCGCTATCGCCGCGTGCTCCCAAACGGCGAAACAGCTTACGACACCACAGCCATCCGTCAGAACGGTGATATCAATGCCGTGCGCGCCGAACTTGGCCTGCATCACTACTATAGCACCACAGGATACTGGCGCTTGCATGCCTACAACTACTGGAGCGAACGCGGAGTGCCGGGAGCTATAGTGAATAACGTTTGGCGCAGCGGCGAACGCCTGTGGGATCGTAACACGTTTGTGCAAGGGCAGTGGCAGGATGAGTGGTTTGACCGCTGGAGCACACGCCTGCTCGCTAAGTATGCCAACGATTATACACATTACCTTAACTATGATCAACGTTTGCTGCCGAGTGACAACGAGTATCTGCAGCAAGAGGTATATTTGTCGCTGGCGAACAAACTGCAACTCTTCCGTTGGTGGGATCTGTCATTGGCGTACGACTATCAATACAACGCCTTGCGTCGCGATAATCTCTTGCTTGAGGCAGCCCCCGAACACTTCGACCGTCACAGTCATTGGCTCAGTGCCGCCACGGCGATGAACATCCGCGAGTACTTGCGTCTGCAAGCCGCTGTGCTGATGACCGCTGTGAGCTGTCAGCTGCCGAAGGTTACGCCCTCGGTATTTATGTCGTTGCGTCCCTATCCCGCCATCGATCTGAGCATCAACGCCTTCTACAAGCAGAGTTATCGTTACCCTACGTTCAACGACTTGTATTACACCGATCTGGGAAATGCTGATCTACGCCCTGAACTGGCACGTCAGCACTCGGTAGAACTGGCATATAGAAAAAGCGGCCGGCAGACGCCTGTAGGATATGAACTGACGGCCACTGCATCGTACTACTACAACCGCGTGACGGACAAAATCATCGCCTATCCCAAGGGGCAGCAATTCCGCTGGACGATGCTCAACCTCGGTACGGTAAAGATCAACGGTACAGACATCAAGACCGATCTGTCGCTGTTTCTGCCCATGCAATTCACATTCCGCACACGGCTCAACTATACCTATCAGACTGCTATTGATGTTACCAATCCTGCAGACACGTATTACGGCGACCAGATACCTTATATACCCCGACACAGCGGTAGCGCCGTGGCAGGACTGGACTGGCAGAGCAGTCGAGGCGACCATTACGGATTGAATTATTCGTTCATATATGTGGGCGAGCGTTATGGTCAACAGGAGAACACAATCTATAATTACGTACAGCCTTGGTACACACATGACCTATCGATTTACGGCGAATGGGATGTGTGCGGATGGGGCCTGAAGGCGAACATAGAGATCAATAACTTGCTCGGGCAGGATTACGAAGTGATCCAGAACTATCCGATGCCCAAACAGAATATTCGATGCACCTTGGCAGCTACATATTAAACAAACAGTTTTTGCTGTTGAGTGTATGCGTTCTGTTTGTGTGCGCAGCACTCTTCTGTTCATGCCGTGGTGATGAGGTGATCTATCCCACTATCGGCACGCATGTAACCGATGAGCAGCGTGTGGGTGGATTGTATATTCTCAACGAGGGGAATATGGGTTCGAACAAGGCGCGCCTCGATTATATTAACCTCGAGAGCGGTACATATTACAGCAACTGGTACGGAGCGTTCAACCCCACGCAAACCAAGGAACTGGGCGATGTAGGAAACGATATTCAGCAGTACGGCAACCGGTTGTATGCCGTGATCAACTGCTCGCACAAGGTTGAGGTCATGGATCGTCAAGCGCGTCATATTAGTAAGGTTGATCTGCCTAACTGCCGGTATATGGCTTTCAGCGGCAGTAAGATGTACGTCAGTGCGTATGTCGGCAGTGTTGCAGATGCCGATATGCTCGGAGCGGTATATGAGGTCGATACGGCTACCTTGCAGGTAACGCGCGAGGTGAAGGTCGGTCATCAACCCGACGAGCTCTGCGTGGCCGGCGACAGACTATATGTATGTAACTCCGGCGGTTATATCACCGACCGTTACGACTCGACCGTCTCGGTAATCGACCTCGGTTCGTTCACCGAGATACAACGAATCACCGTTGGGCTCAATCCTACACGCATCCGTAGGGACAATAGCGGCCATCTATGGGTATGTTGCCAGGGTAACTACAAATCCGCTGAGCCCGAACTGGTGATTCTTAGTCCGACAGAGGTGCTGAAACGCGTGCCGATGTCTTGTGCCAACATCTCTATACTCGGCCAGACGGCATATATCCTTGACGGCGAAGCCAAGCGCTTGTATGGTATATCAACTATTGATTATTCGGTTACAGAGTTTGCGATTGACCTTTCTGCCTACGAGCATCCCTACGGGCTACTAGCTACAACGGACGCAATCTATATCACCGATGCCAAGAACTACGTCTCTTCCGGTGTGCTGCATTGTTATGCTTACGACGGGCATGAACGCTGGACGGCAAAAACAGGTGATATACCCGGTCATCTCTGCCGTGTGATGCAGGCTTACGAACTCTATGACGACGGTACTACGCCTACAGGCAAGCCATCGCCGTTCATCAGCCGCGTATATGAATACGTGCCGGCTATGGGACAGTTTGTAAACGAACTGCCGCAGTATGCTGATGGAGACGATGCTGAGGATATGTGCCGTAAGTGCGAACAGGCACTGGCAAACGATGCACGGGGACTCATCAGCCTAGGAGGATGGGGAGGATACATCACCTTCGGGTTTGATCACTCCGTAAAGAACAGCGAAGGGCGCGATCTGCAGATTCTTGGCAACGCGTTTCGGATGTCCGGTAACGACGAGTACGGAAGCAGCGAACCCGGCATAGTACTCGTCAGTCGCGATGATAACGGCAACGGCAAACCTGATGATACATGGTACGAACTTCGGGGATGTCTGTACGCCGATCCGGCCACAACACATAATTATGCGCGTACATACAGGCGCGCGGACGACACGCAGCATAATACTTTTCATCAGCACCCTTACTATCCGCAATGGATAACGGAGGACAGCCTTACATTCAGCGGCACACTGCTGCCTGCGCAGACACAAACAGTCAACGGACAAAACGTACAACGAATATTGGAATACGGCTATGTGGATAACAAGCCCAATTCGGATGTTGAGGGGACAACATTCGATATTGATTGGGCTGTAGACGCGGACGGACATCCCGTTCTTCTGCCATCAGTGGATTTCGTCCGCGTCTATACGGCCGTTGACGATCGGACAGATGCAACGGGTGAAATCAGTACAGAGATCACCGGAGCGATTGACCTGAATTGCAACAAATAGTTTAACCAACTATATATTATTAATCAAAATCAACAAAACAATCAAACAAAATGAAAAAGAGTTTATTTTTTGCAGCTGCAGTAGCGTTGACGCTTGCAGCTTGCCAACCCTCCTACGATGTAGAGGACAAAACTGTTGCCACATTTGAGGAGGCTGCTATCTCGCCGGCTGCTACGGAGAGTGTAATGCACCTGGCTCAGACAGGTACCTTTGAGTCCGGTAACTTCGTATTTACCCAGGAAGTGTCTGTTTCTGAATGGGGAACGTATTACTACGGTAATATTGTTACCAACAAAACTGCCAATGAGTACAAGGGTGACTTTCAGAACGATATGTCCGCCAAGGGTGGTGCTCATGGAGGCAAGAATTTTGTAGTATGGACGGGTTCGTACGTCGGAGCAGACGGAATCACTCTCAAGCAAGCCGCTGTTGTACCGGGTATGTATGTTTGCAACACACCGTGGGTAGTTGATGCTATCCTCAAAGGTGACGGTATGTCGGACGACGAAGGTGCTCCGTTTGGTGAAGAAGATTACTTCACCCTGACAGTAAGCGGATACCTAAACGGTGAACCTACAAGTAAGATGGTAGAAGTAGAACTGGCTAAGGGCAAACAGTACATCACGGATTGGACTTATGTTGACCTGCGTCCGCTGGGTAAGATTGATGCTATCAAGTTTGCGCTCAGCGGTTCGAAGAAGAACGACTATGGTTTGACTACTCCGGCATATTTTGCCCTGGACGACCTTGGTGCAAAGAAGTAACATCCCGATTCGAGGTTTTCCTAGAGTTTACTCACAACAAGAGAGGCGTGGAACATTCCACGCCTCTTTGTGCTAACTAATCAGAAAAGATTTAGTCTTTGTTGTATTCGTCCATCAACTCCTCGCATCCTTCCTCGTCAGCAATAACTTCTTTGTACGTGTACGAAGCCTTGGTAAGGGGGGTTTCATGAGCAACGTACATTGCAGTCTCGCAAGCAGCAACCATAGCAAATTCGGTGCCCCAAATGTACGTGTCAGAACTTTTTGAGCTTAATCCTGCAACGGTAATCTTGGTAGTGTACACCCAGCACTTGTTGTCAGTGTCGTTGTACTTAACACCATTAACTGTGCCTGCGTTAAAATCGATTTCAGGCTCTTTGCCATTGTTGTAGAAATCACTACTGCCGGATTTGCCTGCACAGCTTGTGAATACAACCGCCAGTGCCATAATGGCTACATAAAATAATTTCTTCATAAAATGATAGTTTATTTAGTTAATTAATTAACGCTGCAAAGATACGACAATTATTTCACTTATGCAATAAATCGGTGCGCGTGTATATGTTTTTCAGTATGATTGTGTGCAAAATTGTTATTTTGATTTGCAATTTTCAACCTTTTGACGGATATCTCCGAATATATTTGCATATTCAGAAAAATTGTTGTACCTTTGTATCAACAATCAACCCAAGTATTGTTTAACCCAATAAATACAAAACAAAAACATGAAGAAATTCTTCTCTTTTTTTGCTGCTGTGCTTTTCGCCGGCAGTATGATGGCGATTGACTTCACGCTGACCAGTGCCAGTTCTGTCACTAAGGATGGCGTGACGGTTACTTTTGCAAAGGGTGACGGTAACAACGACCCCGCATGGTATGACAATGGCTTGCGCCTCTACGCAAGCAATACCGTTACAGTGGCAAGTGCAACTCCTATTACGGCTATTACCTTCAATTGGGAGAAACAAGGTCAGAAGGCCTTTAACACAGCTACTGCATCAACGGGTAGTTACACCCATCCTACAGAGCCCGGTCAAGGCACATGGACCGGTTCGGCTACTTCGGTCACCTTTACACTGGGTGCTACAGGACAGTTGCAGTTGAACACATTCTCTGTTACTGTTGGTGAAGGTGGCGGCGAAGGCGGCCAAGGCGGTGGCGAAGGTGGTCAAGGTGGTGAAGGTGGTGAAGGCGGCCAAGTAGCTGCTGACACTCTGACCTGCGCACAGGCTGCTGAACAAGCACTGGCAGGCAAAACGGACGAGGTAATCATCAAGGGCTATGTAACCGAGATGGTGGAAGAGTGGTCAAGCCACAAGAACGTTTCGTTCTGGATGGCTGACACCAAAGGGGGCACCAACACCTTCGAGGCTTACCGCGTTAAGTGCGAGACCGCTGCTGAGGCTCCGACCGTTGGCGCACTCGTGTGGGTGAAGGGCAAACTGACTAAGTACACCAAGAACGAGGTAACAATCCCCGAGACTGCAGCCGGCGGCACGTTCGGCATCCTGGCTAAGGGCGAAGATGTTGCTCCTGCACAGAACCTTGGCGAAAAGACTATTGCCGAGTTCCTCTCGCTCAAAAACAAGAAAGATACGTGCGTGCTGACAGGTATCGTGGCTAACATCAAGACAAACGAAGACGGTTCGTACAACAAGTACGGCAACTTCGATCTCGTTGAGTTGGACAATGATGAGGTTTCGGTATATGTTTATGGTTTGCTGACTGCTGCCGGAGAGAATCAGAAATTCCAAGAGATGGGCATCGACGAGGGCGACACCCTGACCTGCAAGGCTGTATATAAAGAGTATAACGGCAAGGCTGAGGCAGAAAACGCCATCTTCGTTTCCGTGAAGAAAGGTGAAGGAGGCGGCGAAGAAGAGGAGTTGTTCTATGACTACGAGCCGGAAGAGGCTACAACACTCAACATCACCTTCAAGGGTATCTCCATTACGGACTACACAGCCGAGTACGGCGTGGTGGATATCATCCTGACCGATAACGAGGAAGGCGACTATGAGGAGGCACTGGAGTGGGCTTATCTGGAGTTCGTAACCTCTTCGTATGATGATGAAGCCGGTCTTCCTGCCGGTACGTATCAGATCAACGACTCCGAGGCCGAAGGTACGTTCACCGCATCGCCGGGTGGTGATGACGATTATGACTATCCATGCTACTTAGGCGTTCCGGCTGATGAGGAAGGTTACTATAACCCGTACTACATTGTTTCCGGTACAGTAACGATCAGTGCTGAGGGCATTGAGGTTAATGCAAAATCCTACTTCGGCTCGACCTTGAAGCTCGTTTACAATGCTCCGAAAGATGCCGTAGAGACCACGAAGATCGCCGGCAAGGCAGTCAAGAGTCTTGAGAACGGTGCACTGTATCTTGACAACAACGGCGTACGTTACAATGTAATCGGACAGACCGTTCGCTAATACGCAGATGTACACAAAAATCGGGGCTCACACAATAGTGAGTCCCGTTTTTTTATCAACGGCAGTAACGTTGGCCTGCCATTGACCGGCTGTAATAGTAAGATTACTGAGCAGGAGCTTCAGCGGGTGCCTCTGCGGGAGCCTCAGCAGGAGCCTCTTCTGCAGCAGGAGCCTCAGCCTCAGCAGCGGGAGCTGCTTCCTCTGCCTTCTGGCAGCACTCGGTCTTCTCACCTTCGCAACATTGCTTGTCAGCCTTCTTGCAGCAACCTACCATACACATGGCAATAACTGCGATGAATAATACTTTCTTCATAGAGCTTAAAATTTAACGGGTTACTATAGTATTGGTTAAAATTTTCAGCTTTTTTACACAAAAGCATCGCAAAGTTAGCATAATTTTTGCATATTTCCAAAAAATGTTGTAACTTTGTAGCGAATTTCAATAAAATACAGTAAAGTGAAAGAGCAATCACCTAAGTCGGCGACAAAATTTGTCGTTATTAACATTCTCATTGCCGTTGCAGTAGCGGCGGTGTTATTCGTGGGCGTAGTGATTTGGCTTAAGCATTACACCTTGCATGGCAAGGAAGTGACTATCCCCGAGGTAATAGGAATGACGCAGGAGGAGGCGGAGATCGTGCTGCGTGGCAGCAGTATGTACCTTGTGGTAGTTGACTCGACGTACTCCGACAAAGCGCCTCTCGGCACGGTAGTGGAGCAGACGCCGCCGGCGCACTCGCACGCCAAACCCGACCGGCCGGTGTATGTAGTAATGAACGCGCGTACGAAGCAACTCATACCTCTGCCAGAACTTCACGATGTGTCGTATCGTCAGGCTGAGGCTACGCTCCGCTCCATCGGTCTGCGTGTGGCTAAGGTCGAATATGAGCCATCGCTCTATCCCGATAACGTGCTCGACGTGCGTGCCGGAGGTCGCAGCTTGAACGAAGGAACACGTCTGCCCGAAGGATCTGGCGTGACCCTGGTGATCGGTCGCAGACAGGGAAACAGCACTGTAGTAGTACCTAACTTGTTAGGTCAGACACTCTCGCAAGCACGAACCAACCTGCTGAAGATCGGTCTGACTATCGGCGCTTACACCTACGATGTGGAGCCTACGCCGGAGAACTTGGAGAAGTACATCATCTACCACCAATCACCCACCGAAGGCGCAACACTGCAGGAAGGATCGACTGTAAATATCCGCCTCACAACGGATATAGAGCGTGCGATCACCACCGATCAGCCACAGCAGAACGACGAGAAATTCTTCTAATCACGACCTGACGCGTCTATGCAAATTGCCGATGATACCGTACGCATCGAAGGTCTTGTGAACCCCGATGCCTTTGACGGGCAGGACGAGCTGTTCGTTCGCTTTGAGTGTGTGGTCGACAAAGGCCAGACACCTGTGCGAGTGGATAAATACCTTGCCGAGCATATACCCGGTACCTCGCGTAGTCGTATTCAGCAGGCAGCAGATGCCGAACAGATTCTCGTAAACGGCAAGATCGTCAGCAGCAGTTACAAGGTCAAACCCGGGGAGACCATACAGGTGCTCCTCAGTCATGAGCCGCACGACTTCACTATACAGCCCGAACCTATACCGCTGGATATAGTGTATGAGGATGATGATCTGCTGGTGGTGAACAAACCTGCAGGACTGGTTGTTCATCCCGGCCACGGCAATTACGAACATACACTCCTGCACGCCCTGGCATACCACTTTCAGCAGTGTGGCAAGGATATTGATATGAATAATCCGGATATCGGTCTGGTGCACCGTATCGACAAGGACACATCGGGGCTGCTGCTGATAGCCAAGACGGCGGAGGCGAAGACCAATCTTGGTATGCAGTTCTTCCACCACACCACCGAGCGCACGTATAATGCACTGGTGTGGGGTACGTTCGACGAGAACGAAGGAACGATTGACGGTGCACTGGCTCGTGATAACCGCGACAGGACGATCTACCGTGTATGGTCGCTCGAGGATAATCCGCTGGCCAAGAACGCCGTGACGCACTACCGTGTACTGGAGCGCTATCCGTATGTGACGCTTGTGGAATGCAGGTTGGAGACCGGCCGCACACACCAGATACGCGTACACATGGCGCATATAGGCCATCCGTTGTTTGCGGACGAGAAGTACGGTGGTACCGTCATTCGGAAAGGGTTGCGCACTCAGAAGTACGCACAGTACATACACAACTGCTTTGCACTTTGTCCGCGGCAAGTGCTGCACGCCAAGACTCTGGGGTTCGTTCATCCGCGTACAGGCGAGCAGATGCATTTCGACAGCCCGTGGGCACCGGACTTTGCCGCTGTGATCGACAAATGGCGCAACTATCAGATGAACACACTGAATACTGACGACTGAAAACTGATTGCTATATGAATACTATCGTTTGGGCGGACGACGAGATTGATCTCCTCAAGCCGTATATCATCTACCTGTCCAGCAAGGGTTACGAAATCATCCCCGCTATGAGCGGTCAGGATGCTATCGATGCGTGCAAGCAGCGCGCAGTGGATATCGTGTTCCTCGACGAACAGATGCCCGGCCTGTCGGGCATAGAGACGCTGCAGATTCTCAAAGAGGCGCACCCTGAACTGCCCGTGGTGATGATCACCAAATCCGAAGAGGAGCGGATTATGGAGCAGGCTATCGGTCAGCAGATTGCCGACTATCTGATCAAACCCGTCAACCCCAGCCAGATCCTGCTCTGCCTGAAGAAGCATGTGCATAGCAAGCAGATAGTAGAGGAGCACACCAATGCCAACTACCGTCAGGAGTTCTCCGACATCACCTATATGATCAACACTGCCCGCACGTTCGACGAGTTTGCGGCTATCGAACGTACGCTCACGCAGTGGGAGCTGCGTCTGCAGGATGCCAACTCATCGATGGCCGAGCTCCTGTCAATGCAGCGCAAAGAGGCGAACGCAGCCTTCGCCAAGTTCATCCGCCAAAACTACGAGCAGTGGTTCGAGCGTCCCGAAGATCGTCCGATGCTGAGCACCGATGTGTTCCGCAAGGCAGTGTTCCCACTACTGGATGCAGGCAAACGGGTGTGGGTAGTAGTGGTGGATAACTTCCGTTACTCGCAGTGGAAGTCGATCCAGCCGCTGTTGGCGGAGTTCTTCACTGTGCAGGACGAGCAGCCCTACTCGTCGATCCTGCCTACGGCTACGCAGTACGCGCGTAACGCCATCTTCTCCGGCCTGATGCCGCTGCAGATACAGCAGCAGTATCCCGAGTACTGGGTGGAAGAGGGTGATGAGGAAACGAAGAACAAGTATGAGAACGAGCTTGTGGGCACGATGCTGCAGCGTTTCCGCCGGCGTGACGAATACTCGTACTTCAAGATCAACGAGTCGGACTACTGCGAACGGGTCATCCGTCAACTCAAAGGACTGAACACCCCGCTGAACATTGCTGTTGTGAACTTCATCGACATGCTCTCGCACTCCCGTACTGACTCGAAGATGATGCGTGAACTGGCGCCTGACGAGGCGGCATATCACAGTCTGACGCTATCGTGGTTCAGGCACTCGCCTATACTTGAACTCTTCCGTCAGGTTGCCGCTCTGGGCTATGAACTGATTCTCACGACCGATCATGGCACGATACGAGTTAGCGAGCCTGTGCAGATCGTGGCGGACAAGAACACCAACACCAACCTCCGCTACAAGGTCGGCAAGTCGCTGTCGTTCCAGGATAAGAGTATCTTTGAGATTGCCAAACCGCAGAAGGTAGGTCTGCCTGCGCCTAACCTGAGCAGCACCTACGCGTTCTGCACGGGAAACATGTTCTTCGGTTATCCGAACAACTTCAACTATTATGCGCAGTACTACCGTGACACCTTCCAGCACGGCGGCATATCGATGGAGGAGATGATCATTCCGCTGGTTCATCTGCAGCCTAAGTAACAGCAATCTCTCCGCCAAATATGGCGGAGTACACACCCATGATCATACTGATCCTGCACATATTGACCTCTCTGGCACTGCTTGCAGTAGTGCTGGGCGTGTATATCCCGCCATCAGCCTTGCCTATACCTGCGTGGCTCGGTTTGGCGTTTGAATGGCTGATAGCGTTGGAATTGTTATGTGGAGTGTCGCTGCTGTTCACCAAGTACCGCCGTTGGGCGTGGTTGACCGTGGTGATGCTGCTATTGTGCATTGCACCGATCAGTTATACGCTGTCGCACAAGGCACTGTGTTTCCCGAAACGCGAACTGCCTAACTCGTTCACTTTGATGAGTTACAACTCGCACTTGATGGGTAAGGGGCTCAAACCCAAGCAGAACAGAGTGATACAGTATATCCAACGCACGCAGCCGGATGTGGTGTGTCTGCAGGAGGTGGAGGTGCTCAAGTCCAGTGATTACCTGACTTTGGCGGAACTGAAAGAGGCGCTGAGCATGTATCCCTATACGTACTTCGACTTCAAGATCTACAACTCCCGCCGCCAGTACGGAAATGCGGTGTTCAGCCGTTACCCGCTTATCGACAAGCACACCTTGCGCTATGAGTCGAAGGGCAACATCACCTCCGTGTGCGATCTTGTATTGCCTACCGACACGCTGAGACTGTACATCAACCATCTTGAATCCAACCGTCTGTCGCTGGGCTCGCTTGCTCCCTCGCTCTCAGAGGCGGAGGCAACTGTACTGGAGACCTCCGACAAGCTGGAGCGTGCTTCCGAACTGCGTATCCGTCAGGCTAAAGCCTTGCGCGACGATGTATCCCGTTCGCCGTACCCCGTGCTGGTGGTAGGTGACATGAACACCACGCCGGTCAGTTACACGTACCGTGTCCTGCAGAGCGGATTGCGTGACGCGTTTCTTGAGTCATCGAACGGCAATCTCGGGCACACGTTTGTCAAGCGGCGCATAGGTATCCGTATCGACTATATATTGCATAGCAAGTCCCTGACCGCCTCGGATTTTGATATTCCTCATGTCGATTACTCCGACCATTATCCGATTATTACTACAATTCATTATTAGAGACAAATATTTGCCATAATCGGCAGAAAAATCCCAATACATTTGCAAATGTCAAATATTTTTTGTACCTTTGCGTCCCGTTAAATGCAACAGAGGCTTATGGCAGTTGTAATACAAGAAGTTAAGAGCAAATGGCAGCTGTACCAGTTCGTTAAGTTCTACAACGACCTGTACAAGGATTGCAAGGAGTTCTGCCCTCGGCTGATACTCGATGAGATGCATACGTTTGACCCGAAGAAGAATCCTTCGTACGATGTGTGCGAGTCGGTGCAGTACCTCGCATATCGTGACGGCAAGATTGTAGGACGTATAGCGGGTATCATCAACCGCGTTGCCAACGAGCAGTGGGGAGTCAGGAAGGTGCGCTTCGGGTGGATTGATTTTGTCGATGATACCGAAGTGAGTCAAGCTTTGCTTGACGCGGTCGTAGCGTGGGGCAAGAGCAAGGGTATGGATTCGCTCAACGGTCCGGTGGGATTCACCGATTGGGATTATGAAGGATTGCTGATAGAGGGGTTCGAGTATCTGGCACCGATGGCATCGCTATACAACTTCCCGTACTACGAGCGCCACATGGAGGCTTATGGTCTGAAGAAGGAGAACGACTGGATAGAGATGCAACTTCAAGCCCAGTGCGAGACACCGGAGCGTGTTCTCCGCATCGACAAACTCGTGCGTGAGCGCTACCACCTGCGCGTGGAGAAAGTGCATTCCAGCAAGGAGCTGGAGCGCAAGTTCGGGATGGAGTATATGGATATGCTCGATGAGGCGTACCAGAAGCTATACAACTTCCAGCCGATGACGCCGCGGCAGAAGGAACACTACAAGCAGGTGTATTTCCCACTGCTGAACTTCGATTTTGTGACTATCGTAGTCAACGACAAGAACGAGATTGTAGGTGTGGGTCTGGGTATGCCGGATATATCTCACGCCTTGCGCCGTTGCAAAGGCCGTCTGTTCCCCTTCGGTTGGATCAGTCTGCTTAGAGCACTGCGGGCAAAAAAGATGGAGGTGTTTGACCTGCTGCTGATAGGTGTACGGCCTGATTATCAGGGAATGGGAGTGAATGCCGTGATCATAGCTGAGCAGCACCCGTACTTCCGTCAGTACGGCATACAGCGTGTGGAGACCACATCGATCATGGAGACCAACACCCGCAACATCGCCAACTGGGAAATGTTTCCGCACAAGCAACACAAACGCCGCCGCGCGTACGAGAAGAAGATATGACGTCAGTCGAACGATACGAAAAAGCATCGGCTGTGCTGGATGAGTATATCCGCGAGCACAAATTGAGGCACACACTCGAACGCGAGCGTCTGCTGCGGATGATTGCGGACATCAATGAGCCAATCTTTACCGTGCATGACATCGAAATCAAACGCAAAGATGCACATATTTCCCTTCCGACGCTATATAATTCGCTCAATCTGTTCGTTTCGGCACGAATTTTGTATAGACTTGAGCGGACTCAGGGTGTAACCTCCGAGCAGTACAAATGGGCGTTGGATGCGAAGAACACACTGCGCGTCATATGTACACGTTGCGGACGGGAGGCTACATTCACCGATAGAGCCTTGCTGCGTATAGTACAGGAGCGCAAGTACGCCAATTTCGTTCCGGCACACTTCTCGCTCTATGTGTACGGCACATGCAAGACTTGTCGACGTCTGCTGATTCAAAAGAACAAGAAACAATGAACTTGTATTGGGGAATATTCATCGCAACGATGCTGGCCAGTTGGCTGGTGAGTGCGCTCTTCAAGAGTCGCATGCGCAAGTACAGTGCTATCCGCACGTCGCTGACCGGTCGTGAGGTGGCTGAGCGGATGTTGCGTGAGAACGGTATAACCGATGTGCAGGTGGTTTGTACGGATGGCGTGCTGACCGATCATTATAACCCCACCAATCAAACGGTTAACCTGTCGAAAGATGTGTATGAAGGAGCCACGTTGGCAGCGATGGCTGTAGCGGCTCACGAGTGCGGTCACGCCGTGCAGCATGCAGTAGGTTATGCGCCGCTAAGGATGCGTTCGGCACTTGTGCCGGTGGTGAGTTTCTCTTCGCGCTGGGTGATGTGGATCTTGCTGGCTGGTATGCTGGTGCTTCAGACGTTCCCGCAACTGATGCTGTTCGGCATTGTGCTTTTCGCAATGACGACTCTCTTCTCGTTCATTACGCTGCCGGTGGAGATCAATGCTTCGGTGCGTGCGATCAACTGGATGGAGGAGTCGATGCTTGTGTCGCGCGAGGATCTGCCCAAAGCTTCCGCAGCGCTTCGGTCAGCAGCCTACACGTATGTGGTGGCAGCCCTGTCGTCGCTCGCCACACTGCTGTATTACATAGCAATCTACGCCGGCGGCAGCCGACGGTAATATAAGGCCCCGTAGCTCAATTGAATAGAGTGTCAGATTCCGGTTCTGAAGGTTCTGGGTTTGAGCCCCAGCGGGGTCACAAAGCGAAGCTCGCACCGCAGGTGCAAATTAGCAAATTTGTACCAGCGGGGTCACGAGCGCGAAAATAAATCGCGCAACGGATGAATAATGAGAAGAGTTTTGGATTTCTTGGAGGAGTTGTCGCAGCACAACACACGCGAGTGGTTTGCGGCCAACAAAGAGCGCTATCAGGAGGCGCTCGCTGTGTTTACGCAGTTCTCTGAGCGGTACATTGCCGGCATACAGGCGTTCGATGATACGATGTCCGGCATAACGCCGAAAGACTGCATGTGGCGCATCTATCGTGACACACGGTTCAGCAAGGACAAGACGCCGTACAAGGATCACTTTGGCGTTTATCCATGCGCCGGTCAGCCTGGCCGGCCGCAGACGATGGGCAAGAAGTCTGACAGAGCGGGATACTACTTCCACGTTCAACCGGGACAATGTATGTTTGCAGCTGGTATGTGGTGTCCGAATCCCGATTTGCTGAACGCCGTTCGAAGAGAATTGCAGGCGAATTATGAAGAAGTAGAAGATATAATGGCAGCCAAGCCGTTTCAGAAATATTTCGGAGATTTTGACCAGACATATATGCTCAAGCGCGTTCCCGCCGGTTATGACTCCGATTTTCCGCATCCCGACTGGCTGAAACAAAAGTGGTTCATCATATCTACTCCCTTCACAGACAATGAGATATGTCAGCCGAATTTTCTAGATAAATTACTGGAAGTGGCACGTGCCGCGAAACCGATGAATGACTTTCTGAACTACACGTTTGAAGAATACGGAGAATTTCCAGACAGGCGATAAAAAATAATGGTTCCATAGTTCAATGGATAGAATACGGGTTTCCTAAACCTTAGATCCGGGTTCGATTCCCGGTGGGACTACTACACCGTCGGCAGCATTTTTAGAAAGTGAAGATTTTTGCGATTCTGCTCACTTTATTTAACAAAATGTCAAAAATTTTGTCGGTTTCGTAACATTTTGTCAGTTTCGAAACATTCCCGTTTTTATATTCGAGAAATTTTTAGTACCTTTGCGCGATTTTTTGGCGTGTGCGGGTACGTTGCGCATTTGCGCACATGAGAGAATACCCGCGGAATTTAAGAAAATGATTTTTACCTCGGTTAAACCTAACATATTTGTTCGGCTTGTGTTGTGCGCGCACTTTTTTGCGGGCGCGACGTGCAACGCTACGCCTGTACATGCATTGGACTCTGACACCCTGCAGACGGTGATAGAGTCTGACACAGTCATGGTGACATCCGACACCTTGGCATTGGCTAATGATACGATAGTAGTAGAGCCGGACAGTCTGAACGAGGAGACCGATACCGTTCGCCACGCTATAGCAGCACTGAAGAACAATGTGTTGTACGACGCTATAGCCACAATGAACCTGCACGCCGAGTTCCGTCTGGACGAGCACTGGACATTGGAAGCCGGTGTGGGATTCAATCCGTTCCCGCTGGATGACAAGAAGTTCCCGAAGTGGCGTCATATCTATGTCGATATAGCTCCGCGCTACTGGTTCTGCCAAGCGTTTACCCGTGATTTCGTTTCTGTCAATCTTGGTTATGCCCACTATAATGTAGGCGGTGGCGTTTATCCGATAGGCTGGATGTACAAGCCTGTCCAGACCAACCGTTTCCAAGGTGATGCGCTTATGTTCGGCGCATCGTACGGCTGGGTGTTCCCCATCACTCCGTTCTTCAGCATCGAGCTTGAGGGCGGTGTGGATGCCGGTGTGACGTGGTACGACCAGTTTACGTGTGTACACTGCGGCAAGCAGCTCGCGGAGAAGCAGAAGGCCTGGTTCGGTCTGCCGCGTCTCGGCGTTAACCTCGTTGTGCTGCTGGATGACAACAAGCCTGACTTTGAGGATCGCTGCGACTGCAACAAGTTGCATCCGTACGAGGAGCCGGCTGATACCGTCGTGGTATCGGATACTATTGTGGCGCTAACAGATACGATTGTTGAACCGGCCGACACTGTTCCGGCACCGGTAGATACGATAGCAGAGCCGACGGTTGAACAGGTGATCATCGCTACACTGAAAGATACGGCCAGCCTGATGGATACGATTGATGTGCCTGCAAGGGATACTGTTGCCGCTGAGCCGGTAGTACCGATTATACCGATTATAGCACCGGTGGGTGTACCGCAAGATACGGTAATCGAGCCCGCAGAACCTATTGTTGAGCCGGATTATGAGACGGAGTATATACCGGAAACGGAGATCATAAACGAGAAGCTCCGTCAGCGTATCCATGAGATAGAGAAAGAGCTCGGTGCTAACCCGAGTGATGCACAGTGGGTAATCATCGACTCGCTCGTCAACCAGCAGACGGAGGTAGCGCATACCGATCAGATACGTCGTCTGCGCAGCGCCGTGCTGCGTCCGCTGGAGGAGTTCGAACCGTATGATCTCAACCAACGTATTGAAAAAGCGCCGAGCAGCATATTCATGCACTTCGATGTCGATAAGTCGCATGTCGATCGTTCGTTCATCCACAACGACGAGCTCATGGACAGCATCATGAATGTGATCGACGATGCACTCAATGATCCGACCATAGAGATCAAACTGATCAAGATCGTCGGAATGGCATCGTTCGACGGCAAACTGGCTACCAACGAGAAACTGGGTGCAAGCCGCGCGCAAGCATTGCACGACTATATCCAGCATCGATTCAACTTCCCGGAGGATATGTACCGCATCTACAACGGTGGCGAGTGCTGGCGCGAACTCAGGTGGTATCTGTCACAGGAGGAGTTCCCGAACAAGGAGAAGGTGCTGGACGCCATCGACAACGAGCCGGATGTGGAGAAACGCGAATGGATCATCAAGCGCCTGGATAAGGGTCGCACCTACAAGTACATGCGTACGCACTTCAACCGCTACCTGCGTAACCTCGGTACGATCACTGTTTACTACGTGGAAAAATAGCAAACACGAAAACAATCATAATTAACCAAATTTATTAACCCTCTAACGAGTTAAACAATGAAAACAACCAAACTTTTTGCTTACATGTGCATCTTTGCACTGGTAAGCGCAGGAATGAGTTCCTGCAACAAAGAAGATCAGCAAGGCCGTCAGAACAAGGAGGCTGTAAAGACCGAGTTCTCCATTGCCCTGCCTAACCAGTTGTCGGGTAAGCGTCACATGCCGAGCGCAACGGTACAGCGTGACGGTCTGTCACAGTTCAACGGTATCGCTGACGGAATTATTCTTATCCCGTTTGCCAAGACCGCTGCTATCGTAGCAGGCGACGAACGTCTGGGTGACAACATCATCCTTGACGGTGCCGTTCTGCCCGCTGAGCTTGGTACTAACTCCAATGCCAAGGTTTACACCGATGTGGATATACCATTGTCCACCGGTTCGTTCCTGTTCTACGGTAAATCCGCAGCTACCGGAACAGCATTCGAGGTAGGTTCGCTCACTCCGGCTAACCTCACTAACGACGATCCGGACGACATCTCGTTTGCTCTTGAGCAGATCGTAGCTGACGATGCAGTTGATGCACTCACCGCTTCGACCAACCCGGGTGGCAAACTGCTCCAGTACCTGACGAACGTAGCTATCGCCAGCGACGGTCAGGGCACACCGAAACGTTGGTATGAATACACCGCCGGTGACGATGCTGCCATGAAGGCGATGTTCGACACGTATGCAACGATGCACGGTCTGTCGTCGTTTGAGGTAGCACGCGTGATGACCGACCTCTACAAGTCGCTCAAGCCGCTGGATACTCCTCTGGCTACCGCTATCAAGGATTCGATCAGCAGCGCAACGTATGCTACCGTTGACGGTTCGGGTAATGTTACACTGGTAGCTGCACTGGAAGACTTCCCGGAGAGTTACAACCTGCCGGTAGGTTCGATTGACATCGTTTGGGACGGCACGAACCACATCTTCAAGGTTGGTCCGTACTCCAACATGGCTCTACCGAACAGATATGTTTATCCTGCACAGCTTTGGTATTTTGCCAACTCAGCTATCAAGACTTCGAACACCTCGAAGCAGACGGCTTACGACAATGTCAACGATTGGGACGATATCCTTGCACTTCACACCGACGCAAGCGCTGTGAACACCAAGACCCGTGCCGTTGCCATTACCGATCCTATCCAATACGCTGTAGCCCGTCTGGATGTACAGGTTAAGATTGCTGCTACATCGCTGGCCGACAACAGCGAGTCCGTTGAGGGTGTAGCTACCGCCGTTGACTGCGGTACAGGTCTGCCTGTAACGGCTATCCTCGTAGGTGGTCAGCAGGAGGCTAAATTCGACTTCACCGCCAACACCTCGGCTACCGAGTACACGATCTATGACAACGTGATGGCTTCGAGCGCTGAGGCTACTCCGGCTGACATGATCGCCGGAACATCGTATTCCGCTCTGAACCACACGCTGGTTCTGGAGAACGGTACAGCTGACGTGAAGATTGCTGTGGAGATGGAGAACAACACCGGTGTTGACTTCTACGGTGCGGCCGGCCAGTTGATCCCGAAAGGTGGCAAGTTCTATGTAGTCGGCACGCTGGCAGCAGCATCGGCTACCGAGACCGGTGGTCATGTGTTCAAGCAGGACTACACCACAACAGCACGCCTGAACCTCAAGGATCTGAAGGCAGCCTACAATACCATTCCTGACCTGCGTACTCCGCAACTGGAACTCGGCTTCTCGGTTGACCTGACTTGGGAGAGCGGCCATACGTACACGATTGACTTCGACGATTAATCAATCATCCGCATCTATCCGGAGTTGCCCGCAAGGGTGCTCCGGGTAGGCAGCGCGGACTTAACACATTGAAACACCGGATCACCATATTTATTGCACTGCTCGTGCTCGGCGGTTGTAGTCTGATCGACGACGACCTGAGCGTTTGTGGAGTGGATTGCCGTATCGACTATGAGATGCGGCTTGTGACGAATATGCGTGTGAAGATCGAAGATGTGCTGCGTGCTGAGGCCGATAAACCTCTGGCTGACACTCTCACCAAATGGTTTGCACCGATATTTTCGGCTACGGCTCATGATATCGATATGAGTTTCTTCTCAACCGACGGTATGGATGAGTTGCGCCATCGCGCGGTGGAGATTGTGGACAACAACCAGACCACGTTCACCTTCTACCTGCCCCGTGAGGATTATCAGCACATCGCAGTCGTGAACAGTGCCGACAACGGCGAATTAAGCCTGCATGGTAAGGATCATGCAGCCACGTATAAGATCATTACGTCAGACAACGATACACTTCGTTCGCAGCGGACGGCCGTTTATACCGCCAGCCAGCCGATCAATGCATCGATTGAGGATGATACCCACGTCTTCCACGTCAACCTGTATATGATCAGTAGTGCCGTAGCATTGGTGCTCAGTGAGGATGCCAAATCCATGCCGAAGATCGAGACTTTCCTTTGTGGTACAGCGTCGGGCTTTGAGGTGCGGGACAGCTTATTTACCTACACCGGCAGCGTGCCTGTGCGTTGCGACCAGGTTACTGAGCAGTGTTTTGCTGTAGTATCGCTGCCTTCGCCGGATGCTGCTGCAGCTTCCCCGGCACGATTCAAGGCCTTACAGGCAGCAGCCTCGCTATGGCAACTGAAGGTGTATGTCACACTGCCTGACGGTACGGTAACCGAGACCGTTCTTAATGTGGATTATCCGCTTGAGGCCGGAACACTGGAGGTAATCAAATGCGATGTGCGCGACAACGGCGAGCTTGTGCCTGTCGATAATGCGCATGTCGGAGCAACGGTGCAGTTGGATTGGAAGGACGGCGGCACACATGAGATAGATATCTGATCAGCCAACCATGGCTGACACATAGCAGTGAAGAACAACGTATCACATAGCATATTGGCAGTACTGGTAATCATGGTTATCGCCATGACGGCCTGTACGGAACATCAGCGGGTGGCCGACCGCGTCACCCTGCCGCTGACTGTCAGTTTGCCGCTGGACGACAACTATCGTGCGCAGCAAGCGCCTGCGCATCGCCGTGTGCTGGGTGATCCGGGTACCACCGAGGAGTTCCTGCTCCCGCAACACTTGTACTACTTCCTGCTGCGCTACAATGCAGGTCTTGATACGTGGAAGGTCTGGCAGGCGGTGGATGCCGAGCCGCAAGCGGAGGAATGGGCTAAGAAGCGTTATTCGGGCAGTCTGAAGACAGCCGGCGACACGATCTACCAGTACACCAAGGAGATTACCCTGTTGCTGAAGGGCGAAGGTGCGTTCATCGGTCGTGTGTATGCCATCGCTTCGGCCGAACCGCTAACGTTCAACGGCGATAAGGCTTTTGACGAGCTGGATTTCGAGCACATGGATCTGGATGACGTGCTCGGCTTGACGTTCAATGCATCGAGTACCACTATCCAGCGTAGCCTGCAGAACATATACTCCTCGCCGTACAACTATAATGTCAACGGTGACTACTACGGTGCGTTCAGCAACAAAGGCGAACTGCTCAAGGTGCCTTATGTACATCTGATGCTCTACCACGTGGCATCGAAGGTCGATATCAAATGGAACGTACAGGAGGACAAACGTATCAACCGCGAGAATCCGTCCGCCGGTGTGCGACTGACATACATGGAGGCGCGGCGTCTGTACAACGGCAATGCGTACTGCTTCAAGCCGATGCGAAACACCAAAGCATCGTTGCCCGTCAGCGGTTATGACATTCCGAACATCGTCACCGAGAGTGACGAAGGACTATGGTGGGAAGGTCGCGCATACTTCTACACCATTCCATACATTGTAGAGTCCAACGAGGATTACTTCCCTCTGCAACTCTTGATGCGCACTAACGGCACATCCGGCGCGGGTTACCGGCTCACGCTCAACCAGCCCATCGATACTGCCGATGTGTTTGTGCCGTGGATACGAGGAGACTTCAACTTCAGCAAACCGCTTGAAGATACGGAAGCTGTGAAGACTGCAAGTTAGTAATAGTATGAGTATTAGACGTAACATAGTATTGGTACTCTTAACCGTGTGTGCGTATATATGTGTGTACGCGCAAACGGATACGATTCGCTATGTCAGTCCGTCAGGCTCATACAACAACGACGGTTTGAGTTGGGCTACGTCCAAGAACCGTCTGCAGGACGCTATCAACGATCTGCGCGACTACATGCTGGTGAACAACCTTACGCACGGAGCGGTGTATGTGGCAGCCGGTACGTATGTGCCGACTGAGTCCACCGAGTCCAGCGGCGGTACGATGTTGAACACCTCGTTCAAGATATACAGCGGTATACATGTGTATGGTGGCTTCAATCCTGCCTCGCCGGAATCGAGTCCGGGTGATCGAATGATGATCAACGGCAAGCGGGTGCGCGAGAACTGGTCTGATCCTTCGGGTATCGGTACCACCTCCGGTACGGAGATCGCCTCGCAGTGGGATCTGCAGTATAAGACGATTCTCTCAGGTAACCACTCGTCATCTGAGGTGACCTTCGAGTTCGATAGTATCCGCGGCCGATTCAATACCGCCTTCCCTGTCAGTTCGTATCACGTTGTATGGTTCGCTACCAACGGCAAGTACGAGACCGGCGACGAGGCTACGCAAGGTCACTACCGTCCGCTTGATTATCCCGCGTTGGTCGACGGTTGCGTCATCTACGGCGGTAACGCTTCTACGCGTGCCACCAGCGGTCACGAGCACACGGCCTACGGCGGTGGCGTATATATGGTGGGTAATGCTGAACTGAGGAACTGTACCGTCGAGCGTTGTAACTCCACGTTGCGCGGCGGTGGTGTGTACCTCGACGGCGGCGGGCTGGTGGAGTTCTGCTATATCCATACCTGTCAGTCAGCCGGTGTGGGCGTAGTACAAGGTTACGGTGGCGGTGTGAACATCGATTACGACGGTCAGGTCGGCCATAGCCATATCACGAACTGTGCTGCACGTTGCGGTGGCGGTCTGTCGATATGCCATATAACGGGTGAATATCCGTTTACATCGACGAGCAACTACTCGCCGTTCTCCACAGCCTGCGTGATCAGCAACAACACCGCTTCGGCCGAAGGCGGCGGTATTTATCTGGCTGAGGGCGGTACAATCAACCACGCCACTGTAACGGCCAACAACTGTATCGGCCCGGATGTGACGTACTACGGCAGGCGTCACGGCCGTTCGGGAGGTATATATATCCGCGATTGTGGTATGATCTTCAACTCGGTGTTCTGGGGCAACCGTTGCCAGACGAACAACGATGTGCAGTTTGCGTCCGTGCGTCAGGTGACCGACCCGTCGTATGAGGTGTTCGTTTACCACACGGCGTTCATGAACCACGATATCACCGACTGGACAGGTGTGAGCAAGGATATGGTGTTCTCGCTCGACAAATCGAACATGCCTGCCCAGGGCGGAACGGGTAACTATCCGTGCTTCTTCAATCCGACCGTCAAACCCTCCAACTGGGATGACTCAACGCTCCCGGGACCGGGTGCCTTCAAGCACCTCGCTCCCGAGGATTTCCCGGGTCCGCGTATATGGCACTTGACCACCTATTCGGCACTTGACCAGAAAGGTGTGCAGGTTAACGAATCCGTGGTGGATGCCCCGGAGTGGCTCATGCATGCACATACCGATTATGGTGTGGTAACCAACCCGTATGAGCCTACGTCAACCTTGGGTGCATTGGTTCGCCGGCCTGATCCGATTGTATATGCTCTCATCCCTGCTCAAGGTCAGGAAGGACGTGAAGGCGGTGGAGTCATTCCGACTCTGTTCATCGACCCGAATCGTAAGGGCGTGTATGATGCTTACGGTCATTTCGTGCCGCAGGACCGCGAGGGCAACTCGTGGGATACACCTGTCCGTGACCTGGGTGAGGCTATCCAGTATTTCCGCAAGTACCTGCGTGACGATCCGGGTGACAACCACCACTATATGGTTCCGTTGCTGGACGGCAGCGGTTATCCGACAAGTGACTCTGTGCGGTACGACTATGTACAGTTTGTTGTCAAGGAAGGTACGATCACTACCGCCGGTCCGGGTAACTACATCGAGCGTAACATCCGTTCGGCCGCCATGCGTGTGGAGAGTCACATGCGTCTGTATGGCGGTTATCCTTCGTCGCTGACCGGCACGACCACAGCCGGACGCAACCCGCGTTCGTACAAGACGACCATCACTGCGAACCTTACCGGTAAGACCACCGAACAGGCTTACGAGAACAACTCCGCCCACGCCGTAGCGATGGTGAATGCCGAGCACTCGATTATCGACGGTTTCACGCTGCGTGATGCCAATACCCATAACGTCTTCCTCAGCGTCTCGGTGCATGCCGGTGGCGGTTTGCTGATCAACAATGCTACCACGCCTGTTGACAAGCGTGTGAACATGGTAGGCAACCAGCTCCGCAACTGCGTGATCACCAACTGTACCTCGCCGAAGGGTGCGGCTATATATGTCAACGGTGAGCACCTGAAGAGCGACGGCGAGATCTGCTACGCCGAGCTGATGATGGTCAATTGTGTTATCCGTAACAACAAGGCCGATTATGTTGTCAACCCGCTCGGTATAGTGACAGAGGATCACGGTGTGATCACCGCCAACGGTCGTGCGTATGTGCATATTGAGCATTGTACGATAGTGAACAACGTCGGTTACCCGTTCAAGGCGGATAGCAAGGCTACCGACTCCGATGACCCGATCTATTGCAACCACGATGAGCATAACCATGAATCCCAATATCACGGCTATATCCGCGTTGACAACTCGATTGTATTCTGTAACGGCGACCGTTCGCTGGACGATCGTGGCGATCTGGGTGGTGTAGGCCGTGTCACATCCGTCAATGCCGATGGACAGGATTATGTGTTCGGACGGTACAATATGTTCGATGCCGATCTTGTGCTGCACCAGACCGACCGCTCGCAGCCTCACGGCTTCTTCCAGAACGGCTATACTGTGCCGATCACCGACCACTTCCTGCCGGACGGTGTAGTATCGCACTATACGACCGATATTGCAGCTGTGCCCGCCGACAGTTTGAGCCGTCACAACTTGTGTCTCTTCACGCGTACGAACAGTGCGGAGTCAACATATCCTACCTTCCTCAACCCTGCACGTAACGTAGGTAACGCTCCGGGCGGTGACCGACCGTTGTACGGTGGTGTTGTATCCTATACCCCGATGACCACTAACCCTTGCGTCAACGCAGCCTACGAGGATGATTATACTGTTGATGACAATTTCGACCGAAGCGATGTCATCACCCGTACTCACGGTGGTGCGCCGGATATAGGTGCAGTAGAGAACACTGATCTGCCGGCAGCGGGCGAGGTCGTCTACGTCACACCCGACGGCGCAGGCAAGCGTGACGGTTCGTCGTGGGACAATGCCATAGCCGGAAATACAGTGTACAGATTATACAACGCACCCGCAGCCGCCGGTGACTCGGTGGATATAGCCAGCGGTGCGCGACTGATCAACCGCTCGACAGGAAATCCTGTAACAACGGATGATAACCGCTATTGTGGAGGTTATGCTACGAAATATGTCTATCCGATCTTCTATGATTACGGAAAAGCATATACGCGTAGCCTGGAAATCAACGTATATGAGGGCGGAGCCAATGCCGGCAGAATAGATACTTTGAGCAACGATACGACCGCTACGTCTTCGATCCCGGGAGTTCGTTGTAACAACAAGAAGATACCCGATAACATTGTATCCACCAAGGCTATCAACGCCGACTATCCTTATGGCGAGATGTCAGGTGTGTCGCGTTACATCTACCGCGCCGAAGGAAATTACAGTCCGCTGACTGAGGATGGTAATTCGGTGATGTTTGCCGGTATATCTGTTCCGTCAAACGCAGCCGGAGCAGTAGCAAGCGGCCGCTTGATACTGACCAACGAACGCCGCGAGAACTATGTCAGCGGACTGCAATACGCTGTGGAAAAAGCTTCGCAGACCAACAAATTGCACCACAAAGATTCCGTACAAGTATGGGTTGCTGCCGGCAAATATACCGATTACAAGGGCTATGTGATGCGTGACAGTGTATCTGTTTACGGCGGTTTCCCGACGGATAAATATGCTGCCCCGGGTATGTCGGAACGCAGGGCGTTGATGTCCAATGTGGTGGCGATTCCGAAATCCAAAGAGAACGAAGATCTGGATGCGGAGGATTATGAGACCATCCTCCAGATTTCAGATGTCAATCCCAAATCCGGCAGTGGCGCGTCGGCAGTCATCAATCCGGCTGCTGTCAAGTTCTACGACAACGGCCAATCGGTCAAATTGTATATCAACAACAATATCAGCCGTTTCACGGATAACAATACGATCCATCATTACCGCTGGGATGGAGGCGCAGGAACGTATGTGCTGGATCATACAGATAACACGGTTACCAATTCATCGTCAGTCAGAACCACATGGAGCGATGAACTGTACGACCCTGTGGGCAAGAAACGTAATTGTCTGCGCAAGCGTGTTCTGCAAATGCCGGATGTGACCAACCCGGTGTATTGCCATGGCCTGGGCGACCCGACTGCGAACAGTCGTGGTAAGTACGGTGATGCCTTAGCCCACTACGAACGTGTCATCAAAGAGGGCCGTCTTTCCAATGTCAAATCGGGAGGCGGAACGATTAACGGACGGCATCAGGACCCGAACTACAAGGAGTATAATGCAGTTTATTGGGATGGTTTCACTATTCGCCACGGATTCCTGACCAACATGCACCACGCACATGCCGGCGGTGCAGGTGTGTCGATGTTTGAGGGAGCACGTCTGGTTAACTGTATAGTGACAGACAACTTTACCGGATGCCGTGGCGTAAAAGGCGGAGGTGTGTTCTGTGACGGTTCGACATCCACCATCGAGAACTGCTTTATCCTGAATAATACACTGACCAAAGGTCAACACGGTGATGATACCCAATTACAGGGTGCAGGTCTGTTCCTGTACGAAGGTACGTGTTTTAACTCCCTGATGGGTAACAACTGGTCTCGAGGACCCGGCGGCGGTGTGGCCCTGTGCGTCGGTAAGTTCTACAACAATACACTTGCATACAACACAAGTAACGTTAGCGTAGGCGGTTTGCGTATCTGTACAGGTTCGGAGCCGGCATTGTTCATGGCCAATACGATCATCTTCGGCAACAACGGCCTTGCTATCGATATAACGGATGGTAAAGCTGCAGTCGCACCGTTTATCAATTGCTATATCCAATCCGCTACAGAGATCACCAAAGCCAACTTCCTGAATGCCATCAACGATCACGTAAGTGGTGTGACGGATGGTTTCTTTGGCAGGAAAAATACCTTCCTCAATCGGACTAACCCTTCAGCCGACAACACACCTTTTGCGGCAGATGTGGCCGGCGGAGTGTACGATGTTGCTAATCCGGGCGCTAAACTGAACAATGACTTTGCATTGCGCCAGGTAAGCGGCGTCACGTGTATCAACTCGGGCGAGGAGGACTTTGAAGGTGCAATGTACGAAGCTGTGCGCGCATATCTGCAGCGGACAAATGCTTCATTCGAACCATCCGATGCAGCCATTAAGAATGAGACGTTCTATAAGAACGTGGTAGGCGTTCAGCTGCCGCAGAACGATGTCGTGTATGCCAAGCGTATTCAGGACTGCCAGGTGGATGTCGGTGCTTACGAGTTCAATGCGGCGTACGCTATCCGTCCGGATACGGTCTCTCACCCGGGTACGGCTATCTTCTACATAGCATTCACCTCGCCGGGTGGCGATGCTTCGGCCAGTGCACCGGAGAACGCCGCTTGCGCACAGAAGATGCAGCAAGTGATCGATGCTGCAGGACGCTACAAGAATTCTCTGATGACCGAGGCTTACTACGATCGCGGATATACCATTGTAGGCGGTGTGCGTCAGCCGGATAAGACATGGAAAGTCGAAGTGAGGATTCAGGGCGATGACACCAACTCCACCACCGACGACGAGTACACTCTGTGCTACAGCCCGACGCGATCCACCAAGCACAGCGTAGCCAACTATAACGACAATATCCTAGACTATTCGTGGATCATTCCGCACGGTGTGGTTATCAAGGGCGGCTACAGCAGCAATTTCCATCACTACGAGAAGAACGGTGCTGTCGTCTATCCCACCACTCCGGGTGCGCATGTTGTGGATGAACGCGATCCGCTTACATACCGCACGGTGCTCTCCGGACGTATCACATCAAGCACCGGTGCCGAAGGCCAGTGCTACCACGTTGTTACGTTTACAAACGATCTGTTCGACTACGAAGAGATGGTGATTGACGAAGGCGGCCAGCTTGCGTCCTACAGCGCACGGGAGGATGCTGAGGCACAACGTGCCGTGCTCGACGGCCTGTTCCTCGAGCATGGTTTTGCCAACGCTCCTGACGGTGAGGATCGTTGTGGTGGCGGTGCTGTCGTGCCGGGATATGCGCATATACGTAACTGCGTTGTTCAGCACAATGAGGCGAATGACTACGGAGGAGGACTCTATCTCCAGCCGAACGCTCTCGTCAGCGGTACGATCATCAAGAGCAACAACGCAAGTGTAGGTGGTGGTATATACATCGAGGCACCCGAGAATCAGAACCCCGATACCTTGGCGCACATCTATTCTACTACTATCTGCGGCAATACGGCTACGGCTTCGGCCGGCGGTATGTGGTTCGACAACACGAATGTACGTGTCAACTCCACCGTTGTTTGGCAGAACAATGCCAACGACAATGCGAACGTATCCGGTATCTTCAGCCGTACCAGTGCGGATACCGAGTATCCGTTCAACTACTGCGCCGTTGAGTCACGTCGTCTGGAAGGCCAGTGTAACCTCGAGCTCTCGCCTACCGAGACCGAGGGTGTGCGCTGGGATAACTTCGACCCGTTCAGCGCTATTCAGTACTATCCGATTGAGATGTCGTCCACCCTGGCGCGTGCCGGTATGACCTACAGCGAGTGGTACAACCGTCGCGAACGCTTCACCACGCTCGACTCCATCGATATAGCCGGTGTCAGCCGTCTGCGTTGGCAGGGCAACGGCTCGGAGCGCGGTTATGCATGGGGCTCGGATACGCTCGTTACGAAGGATAACGACTTCATCGAGATCGGTGCGCGTGCGCTGAACCGTACGTTCCAGATCATCGTCGATCCGCGCTACATCATGCGCCGTCTATTCGTTATGCGTACCGAGTTGCTGAACTCTGATGCTGCACGTGCGCTGCAGAACAACTCCAACGATGACGACGTATCGAACATGTACCGCCAGATGGGTTCGTCCATCCTCAATCCGTTCCACCGTCTTGGCGATGCGTTCGACTATATCATCGCCGCACGTAAGGCTGTTCCTGATCGCTTGCGTAACGCGCGGTTCGAGGTCTACGTTGAGCAGGGTACGTACTATCCGTATCACAACGCTTACGGCGAACAGGATCAGGTGCGTAACAATACTTTCCTCATTCCCGAGGCTACAACCGTCATCGGCGGTATCAACTCCCGCGCAGAAGGACACAACTACTGCCAGGCAGGTTACGTTGATGCTTATACCAGTACGATCATCGGCGACGGCTCGGATATTGTGGTGCCGGGCACGGGCTATACGCTCGATTACTCGCTTGCCGACAGTATCCGTCTGCGTGACGACCGCCACCGCCCGATGCGCGACATCAACCTCAACTCCGTTATCGAGCCGTGGGAGCTGGAGCACCAGACTATACTCTCCGGTAATGCCGTGTCCGGTGAGGCGTTCACCCATGTCTATCATGTCGTCACTATCCACGCTGACTCAACGAAGGTAGGTCCGCAGCCGTTCAAGTACCGCGAAGAGAATCCTGATGCCGACTGGAAGGAAGGCGGCGAGCATATCCTCACCAACCCGATCTCGATGAACGATCCGGAGCACTTCACTTCCGAGTGCGAACGTTCGCTTACCGCACGCTCGATCATCCTCGACGGAATCAGTATATCAGGCGGTTATGCCAACCACCTTGACTCCATCGATGCCGTGCGCCATCCGTACCAAAAGAAGACTTACTTCCGTGGCGGAGGTATATTGGTGGACGGCAACTGGACGCAGTCGTTCGATGTCGATAACGACGAGGTGCCGTACGTAACAACGCCTACCGATTACAATATTCCTCTCGTGCTGCGCCACTGTCAGATCAGTGACAACATGGCGGCCAACGGCGGTGCTATATTCTCCAACGGTGACTTGCATATCTACTCCAGTCACTTCACGCAAAACTACTCGCAAGGCCCGATGACCAAGATCGACCAGAAGTACATACCTTGGTCAGCCGGAGGATGTATAGCCACCAACTCGTACTGCGGCGTGGTCAATACCCTGTTCGACAACAACGAGGCACGCCGTGGTCTCTATCCGATCAAGATCTCCGGTGAGGAGAACATCCCCAACGCCGATGCACGGCAAGGATTTGGTGGTGTATTGTCGGTATCGCAGGATGCTTTGCTGCGTGCGGTGAACTGTCACTTCATGCGTAACAAGGCGGTCGCTTACTCGGCGGTATATAATATCTATCCCAACAACCTGTACACCAACCGTGACTCTATACAGACTGTGTTCAACTCCATCTTCTGGGGTAATGAGGTGTTTGAGGTGGACAATATCGGTCAGCTCGAGCATATCGAGTCGCCGACACTGGCCACCATCGAGACCTTCAACAACAACTACAAAGCTTCGCGTGCCGGTGTATTCCACTACGATGCTACGGAGTGGGCAAAGTACGAGCGGCTCTACCATGAGTACGACAGCCTCTATCACCATTATGTGCTGGAGAACGATACGTTCAATGTCAAGGTTACCGACAAACTGGACGAGTTGCGTGCGCAGGGTAACCTGGTCGAGGGTCTGTACTACTGCTCGTATCGTAAGACCTACGGTCCGTCGGGTATGCGATCGAACCGTGACGGTTATCTGCTTACCGAATCGGAGTACCGCGACTTCGTCGATGCGCGTGCACTGCCTGTACCTACCAAGGTTGACCCGCTCACGGGCGATATAGTAGGCGATTACACCCAGGGCTTCACCTCGCTGCGCGGTAACAACAACGTGCTCATCAACCGTGTGAACAACGCTTCCGACGGCCCGAACTTCAAGCAGCCGTCGATGGTTGCCGGTATCGACGGTTACATGCAGAACGCCGACTGGCTGTCCACACGTCTGAACGTCACCACCGATCAGGGTTGGGGACATCTCCGCCAGCGCGTAGAGCGTGGTTACCACTACACCACAACCTATACCGGTGACGAGACCTTCGAAACGGCGGAAGAGGCTCTTGCTGCGGCCAAGGCTATCGATCCTTCTGCTACAGCGGAGGATGTGCTGTCTATAGGCGGTACGCCTGTTGCTACTTTCGATGGCGTAGTGCAGCCCGCTGTACCTGCATTGTACAACTACCTCGCGTACCGTGCTTCGCGACTCTTCTACGATTATGCTACACCGCCTCTGCCGTGCGGCGAGGATGTATATATGACGCACACGAACATGCCCGAGATTGGCTCGTTCAGCGCCAGCATCAACCGTATATCCAAGAATCCGCGTATGCATATCGAGGATGTATATATCGACATGGGTATATACGAGTACCAGTACATCCAGCTCAACATCAAGGGCAATGAGATTGATACCGTATGGGTGGCAACGGCGGAGAAAGATCCGAGCAAGCACGACGGCTTGTCGTGGGAGACTCCTACCACCGATCTGCAGTCGGCTATCGAGCTCGTTATGTCGTCGTGTAACAACCACGACAAGTATGTCTGCCTCATGGGTGATGCTCTAAGCACCTATGCTCCGTACCTCGTGCTCGACAACCGTCTGGCATACGTCATCACGTCCAATACGCTCACGCCGCTCTTGCCCGATACGGCTTCGGCTGATACCGATTACAGCATCAAGAGCCTCACGTTCCTCGGCGGATATAACTTCGATGTCAAGAGTCAGCGTGACCCGCAGGCTAACCCCACGGTTATCGAGATGCCTAACATCGGTTCGCACACCCAGCTCAACCAGCTCTTTGTGATCGAGGATATGACGCGTGAGAAGATGCAGGTTAACTGGCAGGGAGAGTTGCGTACGCGCGACAATATGGTTATCCCGATTACCTTCGACGGTCTGACGTTTATCAACCCGTATTCCTCACGTGATGCACTTCTGGAGGATGCTGATAATGTAGGCGGTATGATGACCAACAAGGGCGGTGCAGCTATCTACTACCGCTGGCAGCACTTCTACGAAGAGAGTGACGGTGTATATACGCCGGACTTCAACTATGCCCTCTATCCCGACTCCGCGATGATCGACAGGCGCAACCGCGAGTTGCCTAAGCTCACTATATCCAACTGTACGTTCCTCGAGAACGGCAAACGTACGGCTAACCTTGCCGAGCGTTCGGCCGCTGTACGTATCGATCCGGGCGGAGGCAAGTCACTCATCGTCAACTCGCTCTTCCACTCCAATGCCGGTTCGCCTGTTTACTCCAAGACCCACGATGAGGTTGTTGGCGAGAACAACCTGGCGCAGGTACCGAACGATGTGATCATCGTCAACTCGACCTTTGCGCTCAACGAGGGACACGTCAACCTCGCTACGCCGAACAGTGAGGTACATAACTCCATCATCTGGCTCGACGACCTGGCCAACGATACGACCGTCCAGCTCAAGATCGACGGCATGCAGTGGGATAAGACGACTAACAAAGCCCGCATCGGCGTGGCTGACCGCATGACGCACAATGCCGTATGGGGCTGCTTCACCGATGGCGATGATACCTATAAGAATGTTCATCTCGTTACGGAGAACAAGAATATCTTCGAGGGCCCGTACTTCATCGATCCGAAGATTGATGCCTCCACTGCCGAGCAACGCCGACAGCGTGACTTCCACCTCAACCCGGGTGTGATGATGCTCAACGGTGCCGATACCACCTTGTACCGCAACCGCGTGTTCTTCCGCACGTATCCCGACGAGACCTTGGCGGCCGAGAACTACCTGTGGCTCCGTCCTGTAGGCTTCAAGAAGGATACGATCGCTTCCATCACGCAGGATCATGACCACGGCTATACGCCGCGACTCACCGGTGTGGGTATGGAGCGCGGTGCGTACGAGTGCCAGGCTGCATTGCAGCGCGTGGTATATGTCCGTCCGAACATGTCCGTATCGATCAATAGTGACGGTTCGTCGTGGGATCGGGCCTTCGGACGCGGACAGCTCCAGAACGCTATCGATGTGGCATCGGTTTACACGTTCTTCAACTCGCTTGCGGAGAACCCCGACTCGCGCCGTGCGTACGTGTATGTCAAAGGATCGTACGAGACCGACGATCAGATCGATCTTATCGCCCGTGACGGCGTGAACGTATTCGGCAGTATACCGGGCACGTTCAACGATACCGCCTGGCTCTTTGATGACGAATATACCAACGACGAGTGCCGCCGTTACCTCAACTACACCCGCGCTATCCACAACGGCGTAGCATCGCCGTCCACCACGCCTACGCGTATCAACAGCATCACGGCCGAAGGCGATTACACCACCGGCTTCCTCTTGGACGGCTTCGTCATCACCAACCCGGGTAAGGTGCTCGACGCTTCGCCTATCGTGCTCAATGCACACGCTACGCTGCGTAACTGTATCATCACCGACAACCATGTCGAGGGTGCACCGATAGCCGATGTACAGCGCGGATTGATCTACAACTCGCTCTTCTACGGCGATACGGCCTCTACGTTCGTCAAGGCCGGTGCTGCAGGCTTGCTGCTCAACAACACCATCGTTGCTTCGCGTGCAGGCGACGCACCGATCGACGAGTCAGAGGCTGTGGCGGAGAACATAGTCAACAACATCACCTACAACGAGTCTGCCGGACCTGCTCCGTACTTCGCTCCGTACTTCACCTCCCGCACGCCGTACACCCTGCCTGCGTACTTCAAGCAGTACCCGGCACTCGGCTATCAGCTGCACGAACACTCCAAGCTGATCAATGCCGGCACCGAAGAGCTGCCTACGGCGTACAACGTATATGTCAGCGACCGGCTCGTTGATTTCGATCACGACCGCGACCTGCTCGGTAACCCGCGCCGCGTAGGCGGACAGATCGACAAGGGCGCGTTCGAGACCTGGCGTGTGGAGAACGGACAGGTATTTGAGATCACATCGCTCACCGATGTGCTCAAAGACGAAGTTGCGATGAACCTCGCCACGCCGGTACAGCTGCGCAATGCGTTCCTGAACAATTACGGCGGCAACAAGTACCCGCACCGCGGATCGGTTGTGTATGTCATGAACAACAGTGCCCTGACCATGGCTTACGATGATCCTGCGGACTTTGCCGAGGTGATCTTCCGTCCGGGCTTCATGCTCATGAAGGAAGGGGCATCGTTCTACGGCAACGGCCATCCTGTGCAGATGAACTACCTCGCGGTTGAGAAGCGCCTGTCCGACCAGCAGTTTGCGATGAACGCGTTCCCGTTCGACTACTATACCGACAACATCACCGTTTCGTCGTACAACAGCGCTACCGACGCTCTTAGCTCTCAACTCTCAGGTATTGGTTTCAGGACCTACCAGTACAACGGTGTAGCACGTTCGGCGAAGGATTATTCGTTCCAGCCGTCGAACTCCACCTTGTGGCAGCGTGTCGATACCGCCCACCGTGTGGCTACCGAAGGCTACCTCGTCGATTATCTCTCCACGCAGGATACCTTGCTCCGCTACAATGCGTTTGCGGCTAACTACGGCGATTATGTCTATACCGAGACAGGCGACGACAAGATCGTTCAGCTCCGTCAGCACGACAGCCGCATACCGGGTACGGGTGCAGCGCTCAACTTCACCCGTCAGGAGGATATGGGCTGGAACATGAAGGGTCTGCCGTGGCTCGTGAGCGGTTACCGAACCGATACTACGGTGTATGAGGGCAACTACCTCCGCCAGATGTACATACCGCACGTGTTCTACTATATGAACGGCGACGGCACCTATCGTCATCTCACAGCTCCTGACCGTATCTATGCCGCCCGTTCGTGGGATCCGGGTACGACGCTTACCATGGGTGATGCGTTCCTCACGCAGACCGCTACGATGAACGATCATGAGAACGTCATCTTCCACCAGCCGTACTACACGTTCAACGAACCTGCTTCAAGGCCTATCGTACGTGTGGCTCGTCGCGGCGACGACAGCCATGGCGATTATGTTACCGTCATGCCCGACAGTGCCGCATCGCAGCACATCGAGTACCGCTACGGCCGTGACGGCGTGAAGTGGACAGGCAGTGATACGCTCACCTCGGCATATATCCTCGACAACGACCGCTCATCGCGCGTCTCGCTGCTCGGTGCTGCACCAATCGATACGGATATACCGTTCGGCGTATATGCGCCCGCTGCGGACAATTACACGTTCTCGCTGCCCGAGCTCGACGCATTCGCGGGCTACCGCTACGTATGGCTCATCGATTATGACCGCCATAGCTACACCAACCTGCTGAACGAATCGTACTCTGTCGATCTCGGTGAGGGTAACCACGACAAGCGCTTCGCCATCCGTATAGGCGGCTTCCCGCTCAACGATGATAACGGACGCAAATACACGATCTTCGTCCAGGGTGGTACGCTCCATGTCCATGGCCTGTTCCGCGGCGATCATGTAGCCGTCTATGCGCCTACAGGCCAGCTCATCACCCAGGGATACTCCGCCGGTGCATCGTTTACCACGCCGCTGCCTATCGTTTCCGGCTACGTTGTCAAGGTCAACGACTACACCCAGAAGGTCATCCGCTGATAGTGGGGTCCCCGACACAACTTGTTGTGGTGGGGAGAGCGGAGACACGCGTCGTTTTTATGCCACGTGTGGCATCTGTGCGACCGCGTAGTCGAACGCGTTTTGTCACATTTAGTGTACGATTTGCGCGTTGTGGCAAAAAATCTTCGCAATAATTTGCATTTTTCAATTATTTGTTGTACCTTTGTACGCTTTTTCGCGCGATTGTGCGAAGTGGCGTAAAAAATCATTATTTTAACAGCTGAACTGGGCAGTGCGCAAGGCGCTCAATAGATGTCTGTCGGTTCGGCCAAAACTAACTAAACAAATGGAATACAACAATTACAAAACCGTATCGGTGAGCAAGGAAGATGCTCGCGACCTCAAGCGTTGGGTCGTTGTCGATGCGAAGGACCAGATCCTTGGTCGTATGTGCACGAAGGTGGCTAAGCTCCTCCGTGGTAAGTACAAACCCCAGTTCACTCCCAATGTTGACTGCGGTGACAATGTGATCATTATCAATGCCGACGATGTGCGCATGACCGGTAACAAATGGACCGATCGTACCTACGTACGTTACACCGGTTTCCCGGGTGGACAGCGCGAGTTCACACCCGAAGATCTCAAGAACAAAGGTATTGACAAACTCATTCGTAAGGTGGTAAAAGGTATGCTGCCTAAGAATCGTCTCGGTGACAAACTCATCGGTAACCTGTACGTGTTTGGCGGTGCTGAGCATGACAAGCAAGCTCAGAAGCCTGTAGTAATTGACATTAACACCCTTAAATAATCGAAGCAATGGAAGTAATCAATGCATTAGGCCGTCGTAAGGCCGCTGTGGCACGCGTTTATGTAAAGGAAGGTGCCGGAAACATCACGATCAACGGTCGTGAACTCAATGTTTATTTCCCCTCTTCGATCCTCCAATACGTGGTTAAGCAACCGCTGGAGAAGTTGGGTGTTGCTGATAAGTATGATATCAAGGTTAACCTTGACGGTGGCGGATTCAAAGGACAGGCTGAGGCTCTCCGTCTCGCTATTGCCCGCGCACTCGTTAAGATCAACCCCGAGGACAAGTCGGCTCTCAAGGCTGAAGGATTCATGACCCGTGACGCTCGTGAAGTTGAGCGTAAGAAACCCGGTCAGCCCAAGGCTCGTCGTCACTTCCAGTTCTCGAAACGTTAACATCCAAATCTTGGGGATCAGCCTCGGCTGCTACCCCAAGATTGCTGCATAACGCTTTTCTCTGCGCGATGCGGTAACGGATCAATAATCAACATTATTCAAACCAATCAAACTCAAATGAGAACCAATTTTGACCAGCTGCTTGAGGCAGGTTGCCACTTCGGTCACCTCAAGCGCAAATGGAACCCCGCCATGGCGCCGTACATCTACATGGAGCGCAATGGTATTCACATCATCGACCTCAACAAGACCGCCATCAAGATCGAGGAGGCTGCTGAGGCGCTGAAGAACATCGCACGTTCAGGGCGCAAGATCCTGTTCGTCAGCACGAAGAAACAAGGCCAGGAGATCATCGCTGCCAAGGCTCAGGAGGTAGGTATGCCTTACATCACCGAGCGTTGGGCCGGTGGTATGCTCACCAACTTCCCCACTATCCGCAAGGCTGTGAAGAAGATGAGCCAGATCGACAAGATGATGACCGACGGCACCCTTAACAATGTCTCCAAGCGTGAGAAACTCCAGATCACCCGTCAGCGCGAGAAGCTCGAGAAGAACCTCGGTTCGATCGTTGACCTGACCCGTCTGCCGAGCGCACTGTTCGTAGTGGACGTGATGAAGGAGCACATCGCTGTGGCTGAGGCTAACCGTCTGGGTATACCCGTATTCGGCATCGTTGACACCAACTCCGATCCTAATCCTATCGACTACGTAATCCCTGCCAACGACGACGCACAGAAGTCCATCGAGATCATCGTCACCACCGTTTGTGACGCTATCAAGGAAGGGCTGGAAGAGCGTAAGGTAGAGAAGGCTGACGAAGAGGCTGCACAGGCTCAGAACGCCGCCGAGGCTCCCGCACCCCGTGAGCGCCGTACACGCGTTCGCAAGGCCGCTCCGAAAGAGGAGGCTGAGAAGGTAGCTGAGGCTAAGGCTGAAGCTCCTGCCGAGGAACCCGCCGCCGAATAAATCTCAAATCTCAAATTTCAAATTTCAAATTGAATTATGGCTGTTACATTAGCTGATATCAAAAAATTGCGTGACATCACCGGTGCCGGTATGATGGACGTAAAGAAAGCCCTTGAGGAGGCTAACGGCGACTTCGAGATTGCCAAAGACCTGCTGCGTAAGCGCGGTCAGGCTATCGCTGCCAAGCGTTCGGAGCGTGAGGCTTCTGAGGGTGCAGTATTTGCCAAGGCTGAGAACGGCTTCGGCTGCATCGTAGGCGTGAAGTGCGAGACTGACTTCGTGGCTAAGAACGCTGACTTCGTTGGCATGGTTAAGCTCATCCTTGACGCTGCCTTCACCAACCGTCCGGCTAACCTCGAAGAACTCAAGGCACTCAAGATCGGTGACTTCACCGCGCAGGATCTTGTAACCGAGCGTTCGGGCGTTACCGGTGAGAAGATGGAGCTCAGCGACTACACCTTCCTGGAGGGTGACGTTGTTGACGCTTACAACCACCTGGGTAACAAACTCTCGTCGCTCGTAGCTGCTAACGCCGGCGCTGACCACGAGACCGTTCACGGTATCTCCATGCAGGTTGCCGCTATGGCTCCTATCGCCCTCGACGCTGATCATGTAGCTGAGGAGGTCAAAGCCAAAGAGCTGGCCGTAGCTATCGAGAAAACCAAACAGGACGAGATCAACAAAGCCGTTGAGCAAGAGCTCCGCAAGGCCGGTCTGAACCCCGCTCACTGCGACAGCGACGACCATATCGCTTCCAACACCGCTAAGGGTTGGCTCACAGAGGAGCAGGCTGAGATCGCTCGCGGTATCCGCGCTAACGTACCCGCACAGGCTGAGGCTAACCTCAATATGAAGAAGATTGAGATGATCGCCCAAGGCCGTCTGGGTAAGTTCCTCAAGGAGAGCACGCTCGTTGAGCAGGCTTACATCATGAGCGAGAGCAAGGAGCTGGTGAAGGACGTACTGAAGAAGCAGAACGTCACCATCAAGGACTTCCGCCGCATTACCCTCAATCAGGAGTAATTGCGTGATGCTCATCGCGCAGCGATAGCTTTCGGGGACCCGATTGTGCAAATCTTGCACTTTTCTGACAAAAAAATCCTGCAATGCTTGTAATTGTGGGATTTTTTTTGTATCTTTGCACGCAAAGTTTTGAGCACAAAAACCCATCACACCATGACCAGACTTATTACATCGGAGAACATCACCTCGCTGTCGGAGGGTGAAATTTTCGTTTTTGGCAGTAACCTCCGCGGTGCCCACGGCGGCGGCGCGGCACGGATTGCTTATGAGTATTTCGGCGCTCAATGGGGCGAAGGAGTAGGTCGCACCGGACAGTGCTACGCCATCCCTACCATGCAAGGCGGAGTGGAGACGATCCGGCCCTATGTTGACGAGTTCGTCCGTTATGCAGAGCAACACCCGGAACTGACTTTCCTCGTCACGCGTATCGGCTGCGGCATAGCAGGATTCACCGACCGGGAGATTGCTCCGCTGTTCGATGCCGCGAAAGAGATGCCGAACGTAGCACTGCCCGCAAGGTGGAGAATGATACTGAATTAGGCGGACTATATTCTTCTGAAACCGGCACAATTATTGTGAGGAACATATATATTAAGAGTCACGACAGATGACTATCATTCGTATGTAAAATTCATAAAGCAATAGATTTATGAGAACATTTAACGTTTTTTTGTTGATGGCTATCAGTGCAATCATTATCGGTTGCAAAGCTCAACAAACAATATGCGAGAAAGTAACAAGCCCTGACCAATTACCATGGCTCAAACAAATTGTGGCAGAAGGTGAGGATTTCCTTGGTAACAAGTTGTTGCAAATAGAGAGGGTTGAGTATGTCATAGAAAACACCGGCGTGAAAGGAACAGGTTTTGTCGTAGATTATGCAGAAACTAGTGTTATTCCCGACTTAATGGCAGTCGGGGTGTATGATTGTGATGGTCAACCACTTGTTTCGTACGGAGGTTATTCCGGTTGTCAAGGCGAATGTAGCCTGAAGATTCTTTCAAGAACGACAATCTTTTTAGCCCAATAATACTGCTCTATCACCGCCTGCCACAAGGCATGTATAATCTGCGGGCAGTAACTACCAACAGCACACCCTTACAGGCAAAATTCATCAAACAGTAAAAAGGCTACAGCGTAACCCAATCAGCGCAGCGAATCACGTTGCGCTTTTTTTGTGCCTATAATTCCCTTTTTTAGTGCCCATAGTTTATTTTCTGCCGGCATCGTGGAGAATAAAGAACAAGGTTCAGATTTTTTCAACCTGTCATACACACAAAACGGGGTGATTACGGGGTGATTACCTCGTTATTACCTTGTGATTACGGGGATATTTAACTAAGATGCAGCCTCTGTAACTGCCAGAGTATCAGCCGGATTTGGCGGATTGAATATAATATTTATATCACAAAAACCATGCCAAACTATTTTTTCTGGTAATACCACTTGACATAATCACTTAAAACGTCCAAAAACATGCACTAAACGAACGGCGTTCGTTTTTTGTACCTTTGCATCCGCGGCTGATTTATCGACCGATTTATGCGGAATCGTGGCACGATTTTTGCCGATAATTAAGAAAAATGCATTAAAATGCATAATTCTGGCGCGGAAATTTGGAAATGTCAGATTTTTTTTGTAACTTTGTGCGCTGTGGGTAATATCGCCCGTGCGTGGCAGAAGGCTATGAGGGCGACGGATTAAACGCAAACAAACTAAAACAAAATACGCATTATGAAATTTCAAGTATCGAGTACACGGCTGTTCAATCAACTGCAAGCAGTGAGCCGCGTGATAGGGAGCAAGAACGCTCTTCCTATCCTTGACGATGTATTATTCCGTTTGGAGGGCAATCAGCTCTCTCTGACCGCATCGGACGGTGAGACCACCATCCGTACGCGTCTGGAGGTGGAGGAAGCCGAAGGTGCCGGCATGGTAGCTTTCGGAGCGAAGATCCTGATCGAGACCTTCAAGCAGTTCCCCGAGGTGCCTCTGCAGTTCAAGATCGACGAGCAGAACTTCGGCATGACTATCTCCTCGCCCAACGGTGAGTATTCCGTAGTAGGCGTGAACGGTGCCGAGTATCCTGACATCCCGTTTGAGGCGGAGCAGGACAGCCACATGTTCAAGATGTCCGCAGGTCTGCTGCTGGACGCTATATCGAAGACTATCTTCTGCACGGCCGAGGATGAGCTCCGTCCGGTGATGAACGGCATATACTTCGACATGACGCCCGAGAAAGCTACGCTGGTTGCTACCGACGCCCACCGTTTGGTTCGTTACACCAACACGACCGTTCATGTTGACGAGGCTGCCAGCTTCATCCTCCCAAAGAAACCCGCCAACCTGCTCAAGAACGTGCTGCAGAAAGACGAGAACGACGTGGAGATCCGCTTCGGTGCGCGCAACGTGCTGTTCACTTTCGGCAACACGGTGATCGTTTGCCGTCTGATCGACGGACGTTACCCGAACTACAACGCCGTGATTCCGCAGAACAACACCAACGTGATGTGCATCGACCGTCAGACCCTGCTGTCGGCTTGCAAGCGTGTGGCAGTGTTCGCCAACACCAGCACCGCACTGATCCGTCTGGCACTGGCCGAGAACAGCGTGACAATCTCGTCGCAGGACATCGATTTCTCGACCGCAGCCGAGGAGAAGCTCGTTTGCTCGTACGCCGGCACACCGATGGCTATCGGTTTCAAGGCGCCGTTCCTGTGCGAGATACTGAGCACCCTGCAGTCGGAAGAGGTGCAGCTTGAACTCGCCGATCCCGCACGTGCCGGACTGATCCTGCCGATGGAGAACGAGGAGAACGAGGAGCTGCTGATGCTGCTCATGCCTATGCTCTTAAATGACTAATTACTAATAGTCATGAACATTCAACTGAGTCGCCCGCTCGTCTTCTTTGACTTGGAGACGACGGGCGTCAATATCGCCAAGGACCGGGTAGTCGAGCTGTCGTACTACAAGGTGTTTCCGAACGGCACGAAGGAAGGTAAGACCTGGCGTGTGCGTCCGACGGTGATCGACGCCCTCGGTCTGGAAACGACGATGCACATACCCGAGCAGGCATCGGAGGTGCACGGGATCTACGACGACGATGTGCGCGACTGCCCGACTTTCACGGAGATAGCCAAGGATGTGGCGGCAGTGTTCGAAGGTGCGGACATCGCCGGCTACAACTCCAACCACTTCGATATACCTCTGCTGGCCGAGGAGTTCTTGAGAGCCGGTGTGTCGTTCGACTTCAGCGCACGGAAGATGATTGACGTGTTCACGATCTTCGCGCGCAAGGAGCAGCGCACGCTCAGTGCCGCTTACGCGTTCTACTGCGGCAAGGATCTGACGGACGCCCACTCGGCAAACGCCGACACGATGGCTACCTACGAGGTGCTGATGGCACAAACCGAGCGCTATCCCGATCTGCCTAATGATGTGGACGGACTGGCGCAGTACTCCGCACCCTCGCAGAAGATGGCTGACCTGGCCGGCAAACTGGCGTACAACGCCAAAGGCGAGATAGTGTTTGCCTTTGGCAAGTACAAAGATACGCCTGTGAGCGAGGTGCTTGTCAAAGACTCCGGCTACTACGGCTGGATCATGCAAGGCGACTTCCCGCAGTACACCAAGAACATCATATCACAGATCAAACTCCAACAACGCCTCGCTGCAAGAGGATGAACAACGAACTGCACATATTAGGTTGCGGCAGCGCCCTGCCCACGTTCCAGAACTCACCTGCCTGTCAGGTGCTGGAGCTGTGTGACAAGTCGTTCATGATCGATTGCGGCGAAGGCAGCCAGATCTGGTTCCGCCGGATGGCACTGCGTACGGCTCGGCTGTACAACCTGTTCATCTCCCACCTGCACGGTGATCACTGCTTCGGGCTGATCGGACTGATATCGACCTTCGACATGATAGGCCGCACGCAGCCGCTGCATATCTACTCGCCGTCAGGCTTGCAGGAGCTATTGCAGCCGCTGTTAGACTACCATTGTCAGGGTATGTCGTACGAGCTGATCTTCCACGTCATCAACCCGCGCAAGAGCGAGGTGATATTTGAGGACAGGACGATCACCGTAACAACGATCCCGCTCAAGCACAAAGTGCCCACCTGCGGGTTCCTGTTCACGGAGCATCACCGCGACAGCGAACCGGTGAAACGGTATGCCTACTGCTCCGACACACGCTACACCGAATCGGTCATCCCGCTCATCGAGGGTGTGCAGACCCTGTATCACGAGGCGACGTACCTCCAGCGCTACGTTGACCGCTGTGCCGGCACAATGCACTCCACTGCCGCTGAGGCTGCAACCATAGCGCAGAAAGCGCATGTGGGACAACTGATCATCGGACACTACTCCGCACGGGTGGATAATCATCAGGAGTACCTCGACGAGGCGAAACCTATATTCGAGAACACCGTTCTTGCCCAAGAGTGCCACACCTATACGATATGAAAGCTACGGTAACATATACCTGTTCGAGCTGCGGTGCACGGTCATCGCAGATGTTAGGCCGTTGTCCCGTATGCGGCGAGTGGGGCACGATGGTTGAGGAGGTGCTGCAGTCGGCTGCTCCGGCCAAGGGCGTGCGTTCGCGCAGCGGTTCGCAGGTGCAGAAGCTGCAGGATGTCAGTGTGCAGGACGACCAGCGCATCGATATGCACAGCGCCGAACTGAACCGTGTGCTGGGCGGCGGACTGGTGCCCGGATCACTGGTGCTGCTGGGCGGCGAACCCGGTATAGGCAAATCGACCCTGGCGCTGCAGGTGCTCATGCAACTCGGCAAGACCACGACGCTCTACGCCAGCGGCGAGGAGTCGGTGAAGCAGATAAAGCTCCGCTCGGAACGTATAGCCGGCACACCGGAGAACCTGTACATCGTAGCGGAGACATCGCTGGAGAAGATCCTGGAGCACGCCAAGACGCTCAAACCCGATATAGTTGTAGTGGACTCGATCCAGACCATCGGCACGGAAGCGATAGAGGCGACCATCGGTTCGCTGTCGCAGGTGCGTGAGTGCGCGGCGCGGATACTGCAGTTTGCCAAAGAGACGAACACGCCGTTCATCATCGTAGGACACATTACGAAGGACGGCGCCCTGGCCGGACCGAAAGTGCTGGAGCATATAGTGGATACAGTACTGCAGTTCGAGGGTGACCAACATTACATGTACCGGGTACTGCGTGCACAGAAGAACCGCTTCGGTTCGACATCGGAGATCGGCATCTACGAGATGCAGCATGACGGTTTGCGTGAGGTAACCAACCCTTCGGAACTGCTATTGAGTTCGAACCGTGACGGCCTGTCGGGCATATCGATCGCCGTGGCTGTCGAGGGTGTGCGTCCGCTGCTGATCGAGGTGCAAGCCCTGACCTCATCGGCCGCTTACGGCACGCCGCAACGCTCGTCAACAGGTTTCGATTCGCGCCGGCTGAACATGCTGCTGGCTGTGCTGGAGAAGCGGATAGGCTTCAAGCTGCTCACGAAAGATGTGTTCCTCAATATAGCCGGCGGTCTGCGCGTGAATGACACGGCGATCGATCTGGCAGTGCTCGTGGCAGTACTGTCGTCATCGATGGATATAGCCTTGCCGACCGACTGCTGCATGACCGGTGAGGTGGGACTGGCAGGTGAGATCCGTCCGGTCAACCGCATCGACCAGCGTATAGGCGAGGCGCGCAAACTCGGGTTCTCGAGGATCATCATCCCTGCCGGACAGAAGCATCAGCCGGTGAAAGGTATTCAGGTTATAGAAGTGGCAAGAGTGACCGACGCTGTTCGCCTGCTCTTCAAACAGAGTTGAGATGATCAGGCATTTCGGTGAATATTGGCTACTGATGGCCCGCGTGTTCCGCTGGCCTGACCAGCCGCGAATGTTCTGGCGCCAGTACAGCCGCGAACTGGAGAAGCAAGGATTGCAATCGCTGCCGATCGTGATCGTCATATCATTGTTCATCGGTGCTATCCTGACTATCCAGGCCAAGATCAATACCGAGAATCCTTTCCTGCCCACATATATCGTCGGTCTGCTGACGCGCGAGACCCTGCTGCTGGAGTTCTCATCAACCATCCTCTGCCTCATACTGGCAGGCAAGGTCGGTTCGAACATCGCTTCGGAGATCGGGACGATGCGTATCACCGAGCAGATCGATGCGATGGAGATCATGGGTGTGAACTCGGCTAACTACCTCATACTGCCGAAGATCCTGGCGTTCATCACAATGATGCCTATGCTGGTGATCCTGTCAACGGCGATCGGTCTGTTAGGCGGTTGGGGAGTAGGCGCATTCACGGATATCATCACCGTGGCGGATTATCTGGTAGGCGTGCAGTATGCGTTCAATCCGTACTTTGTGTGGTACGGAATCATCAAGTCGCTGTTCTTCGCCTACACGATCACCTCGCTGTCGGCGTACTACGGATACATGGTTCACGGCGGTGCACTGGAGGTCGGCAAAGCCTCGACGAACGCTGTGGTGAACTCTAACATCATCATCCTGCTGTTGGACCTCGTACTGTCGCGATTGCTGCTATGATTCAGGCTATAGACATAGTTAAGACGTTTGAGGACGGCATCACGGTGCTGGATCATATCAGTGCTACGTTTGAGGACGGCAAGGTGAACATGATTATCGGTCAGTCGGGTAGCGGCAAGACCGTGCTGCTCAAATCGCTGATCGGTATCCATCAGATCACCTCCGGCCGTATCGAGTACGACGGGCGGAACCTGCCGGAGATGAAGGAGAAAGAAGTGCGTGCATTGCACCGCGAGGTGGGCGTGCTGTTTCAGGGCTCGGCGCTGTTTGACTCAATGACTGTGCTGGAGAACGTATTGTTCCCGCTGCAGATGTTCGGCGCAATGAGCAAGGACGAGATGGACGCACGGGCACGGTTCTGCCTTCAGCGCGTACAGATAGCCGAACATGCCCTGACGCTGATGCCTGCGGAGATCTCCGGCGGTATGCAGAAGCGTGTAGCTATAGCACGTGCCATAGCATTGAACCCGAAGTACCTGTTCTGCGACGAACCGAACTCGGGTCTCGATCCGCAAACATCGCTCGTGATCGACCAGCTCATACAGGACATCACGCAGGAGTACAACATCTGCACCGTGGTGAACACCCACGACATGAACTCGATCATGGAGGTAGGTGACAACATCATCTTCCTCAAGAACGGCATCAAGGAGTGGCAAGGCTCGCGCCACGATATCTTCCACTCCGACAACGAGGCGCTGAACCGGTTTGTGTTCGCCTCGCAACTCTACCAACAGATACGCAAAGTACACAAATAACCCTATATGATGAAAAAACTGCTATTTATACTGTTTGCCCTGGCTGCCACAACGCTTGGCGCACAGGCACAGCGTCCGGCCCGCGTGCCGGCATATCCGGGAGTGATCGAACGCGTTCAGCCTAACGGCGACACGCTGCACGTCTTCCTTCGCGGTGACGAGCACCGACACTTCATGATGACCGTTGACGGATGGGAAGTAAAGGAGAAAGACAACGGCAAGATCTGCTACTGCAAACTCAAAACGAAAAAGATTGACGGCGAGAAACGTCAGGTGGCTGTGCCTACCTGCCGCACGGCACATGATGCAGCCAAGCGCGGCAAATGTGAGCAACGCTGGCTCACCAAGCATGGCATACAGAAGATGAAAGACGAATAAGATGCGCCGAATCCTGACCATACTGCTCCTGCTGTGCTCACTGGGCACAATGGCACTCGTTCCGCCGCGTGACCTGTCACGCTGGGATGAGTGGCAAGCCATGCGTGAAGCACGGAGAGTGAACCGTGCTCCTGCGGCACAGCAGGCTGTGGGACAACGGGTGATCATACCGCGCATATTGCTTATCACGGTCAGTTTTTCGGACTTCCCGTTCACTACGCCCCAGGCAGACGTTGACTCGATGTTCAACGGACTGAACTGGAACAAAGACGGCGCAACAGGCAGTTTGCGCCAGTACTATTACGACCAATCCAACGGCGCATACAATCCGCGGTTTGACGTGGTAGGTCCGGTCACCCTGTCGAAAGGCTATGCCGATTACGGTGCGGGCAATGATTCGCGGGCCAATATCAGCAATATGGTATGCGAGGCCTGTTCGCTGGTGGATGAAAGTGTGGACTTCTCGCTCTACGACTCCAATAACGACGGGTTCGTGGATCTGGTATATATCTACTACGCCGGTTTCGGCGCGAACGACAAAGCGAGCACATACGCCAAAAGCCTTATCCCTACGTGGAACGACCTCGTATGGCCGGCATATTGGAGCGTAAGCACTACGGCCAGTCCGCGGTACTTCGACGGCAAGTATATCTCTGCCTGTGAGTACAGCAACGAACTGGATGCCTACTCTACGACAGCCGACAAGAAGGTTCCCGCAGGCATAGGCACGGCCTGCCATGAGTTTGGTCACGCCTTGGGATTGCCCGACCTGTACACAACCGATAACAATGCTATCCACAAGGTGTTGGGCGACTGGGATGTGATGTGCTACGGATTGTACAACAACGACACACACACGCCTCCATCGCTGTCGGCCTACGAGCGATTCTATATGGGTTGGCTCACGCCTACACTGATCACCGAGCCGGATACCCTGACGCTCGAGTACATAGGTGCAAGCAATCAGGCTTACCTCATATCGGAGAACGATACCCACAACATGGACGGTCTGCGCCCGGATACTGCGGTGTTCTATATGCTGGAGAACAGGCTGCGCACCGGCTGGGATATAGGCATACCCGGCAACGGCCTGCTGCTCACGCGTATCAGCTTCAGCCTTGCCAAATGGATGGGCAACACCGTCAACAACGACGCGAACGCCATGGGAGTGGATCTAATTGAAGCCGACGGACTGACACCCGTATATAACTCCAAGAATACGAATAACGGCTACTTCGGCAAACCCGGCGATCTCTTTCCCACCGGTGCCACATCCTATCACGGCATACCCGACCATGACATCACGGACATCACGATGTCGGACGGCGTGATACGCTTCGCATACCGCGGTGGTCTGCCACCGGATACCGACACGGTACATACGCCCGATGTGCTGCCAGTGGTGGAGATGAAACGAGCGTACAAGACTGTCCGCAACGGACAACTGCTGATCCACTCCGGCGGGCACACCTATTCCATCTACGGAATAAAACAAGACGACTAATCAACTATCAATCCTGATGAAACGAATAATATTTTCACTACTGGTACTATGTGCCATCAGTTTGAGCCTCTCTGCCAAACCTGCGCGCCGGGGGGCAATGACCGTTACGCAGCCTGACGGAACGCAGATCACTGCCTTCCTGCACGGCAATGCGGATTACCATTATTACACAACAGTCGACGGCAAGATGCTGGAGCGTGATGCCGACGGGTTCTATCGCGCAATAGCTATGCCTTCGGACGAAGAGTTGCAGGCTCGGCGTAACAGCAGCCCGCGGCGTGTAGTGCGCGAACAGAAAGGTTCGACCCTCAACCTTGCACCGCGCGGACTGATCATCCTTGTGAACTTCTCTAACCTGTCGTTCAAGACGCAGATAGCCGAGATGGATTCGATGATCAACGGACTGAACTACAGCCGGTCGTACTCCGTGCGTGACGGGTCAGGCCGAAGCGTGAAGGTCACCTCGACAGGCAGTGCACGGCAGTACTTCCACGATACCTCGTGCGGACAGTACAACCCTGTGTTTGATGTAGTAGGGCCGGTGACCCTGTCGCAGAAGTACTCGTACTACGGCGGCAACAGCAGCAATGGCGATGACAAGAACCCCGAACAGATGATCAAGGAGGCTTGCGAACTGGTGGATGATGAGGTGGACTTCAGTATATATGACAACAACGGCGACGGTTACGTCGATTTTGTGTACGTTATCTATGCCGGTTACGGCGAGGCGGACGGTGCAGGCGAGGATTATGTATGGCCGCACAACTACTGGCTCTCGGCATCGCACGTGAGCTGTACGGTGGATAAAAAGACCGTGGACAACTACGCCTGCTCGAACGAGATTGACTATTACAGCCGTCAGCATGACGGTATAGGCACGTTCTGCCACGAGTTTTCGCACGTGCTCGGATTACCCGATCTGTACTCCACCAACAACGCCACGCACAAGACCATGGGTGCGTGGGATATACTCGATTACGGACCGTACAACAACGAAGGCAATACGCCTCCGCACTACTCGGCCTATGAGCGGTTCTTCATGGGTTGGCTCAAACCCGTGGTGGTCAATCAGGCATGCAACATCGAGTTGCCGGCACTGAATGACGTAAATACCGCCGCTCTGCTCACTGCTACAGGCAAGCATAACCTCGTTGGTACCGACCCGAATCCGACAACGTTCTACATGCTTGAGAACCGTCAGAAGAAAGGTTGGGATGCCCACCTGCCGGGACACGGTCTGCTCGTGACGAAGATCACATACAGTCAGAACAAGTGGGACGGCAACACCGTCAACAACACCAAAGCCGCTATGGGGGTGGATATAATGGAGGCTGACGGTTCGGCACCGGCGTACAACGAGGATGATTATGACAACGGCTATTTCGGCAAGCAGGGCGACGCCTATCCGGCCGGTTCGACATCCTTCACCAAGCTCGCTGAATATCAGGTAACGGATATAGCGGAGAATGGCGGACTGATATCCTTCAAGGTCAACGGCGGAGGCGAGACGATCCTGCTGGATGTGGATGATATCAAACAACCGGCTGCACCCGCAAGCCGCAAAGTGATGCGCGACGGCAAGATCCTGATCGAGCATAACGGCATGTACTACGACCTGTTAGGCAATCCGTGCCGCTAAAAGAACAAGGACTATATGAAACTCATCTCGTACAACGTCAACGGCATTCGCTCGGCATTGAGCAAAGGTTTGCTCGACTGGCTGCAGACGGCTAATCCCGATGTGTTCTGTATCCAGGAGAGCAAGGCACAACCCGAGCAGATCGATGTGACCGCGTTCGCCGAACTGGGTTACACATCGTATATCCATTCGGCGGAGAAGAAAGGTTACTCGGGGGTATGTATCTTCAGCAAGCAACCGGCCGACAAGGTTGTGGCCGGCATGGGCAACGACCGTTATGACCGTGAGGGACGAGTGTTGCGGGCGGATTACGGCCTCCTGACCGTGGTGTGCGTGTATGTGCCGAGTGGCACGACCGGCGATATACGCCAGGAGTTCAAGATGGACTTTCTGGAAGTGTTCATCAAGTGGCTGAACGAACTCAGGCAAGAGCGTCCGAACGTGATCATCTGCGGCGACTTCAATATCTGCCACAAGCCGATTGACATCAATCATCCCGAACGTCAAAAAGGCGTTAGCGGATTCCTGCCCGAAGAGAGGGAGTGGATGGACCGTTGGCAGGAATCGGGACTGGTGGACACGTTCCGCGTGTTCTGCCAGGCACCGGAGATGTATAGCTGGTGGTCAATGCGGTTCGGTGCACGTGCCAGGAACGCCGGGTGGCGTATCGACTACTTCTGGGTAAGCGAATCGTTGCGTGACCGGCTGCGCGACGCACGAATCCACAGCGATGTGGTGCACTCGGATCATTGCCCTGTTTCACTGGAGATAGAAGACTAAAAGCATCAACCATGATTGGTTGATTTACCATTATGCAGACACTACGAACAGAACATCTCGTCAAGAAATACGGTAAACGTACCGTAGTCAACGACGTAAGCATCCATCTGGAGCAAGGCGAGATAGTAGGATTGCTTGGCCCGAACGGAGCAGGCAAAACCACAACGTTCTATATGACTACGGGACTCGTGACGGCCAATCACGGCAAGATCTTCCTCGACGATCAGGATATAACCTCGTACCCGATGTACAAGCGTGCGCAACTCGGCATAGGTTACTTGCCGCAAGAGGCGTCGGTGTTCCGGAAGATGACCGTGGAGGACAATATCCTCTCCGTGCTGGAGATGACGCAGTTCAGCAAGGATTATCAGTACGAGAAACTGGAGCAACTCATCAAGGAGTTCAATCTTGAGCATGTGCGCAAGAACCTCGGTGACCGCCTTAGCGGTGGCGAACGACGCCGTACGGAAATCGCCCGTTGTCTGGCTATCGAGCCTAAGTTCGTGATGCTCGACGAACCGTTTGCAGGTGTCGATCCGATTGCCGTACAGGAGATTCAGGATGTGGTGTGGCGGCTGAAGGACAAGAACATCGGCATCCTGATCACCGACCACAATGTGGATGAGACCCTGTCCATCACCGACCGTGCGTATCTGCTGTTCGAGGGCAAGATCCTGTTCCACGGCACGCCCGAAGAACTGGCTGCCAATCCGATTGTACGAAAGAACTATCTCGGTCGGGATTTCGAATTGAAACGTAAGACCAAAGAGTGAGAAAGGCTGCAGTCATAACAGGATTGATATGCATGGCCTTACTTTGCGGTTGTGCCGGCCAGCCCGATATCTCACTCCGTGTACACGAGTGCGCTGCTATGCCTCAGGGGCGAGCATGCGCCACTTGTTTTGTTGTGGGTAACCAAGCGTATGTGTTTGCCGGCCGGGACAGCGAAGGCGCGTGTACGAACGATATGTGGCGTTACACGCCGGCAACTGACAGCTGGGAGAACCTCGGTGTCACGCCTCTGCTTCCGCGTATGAATGCCACAGCATGCGTACATGGCGGGCAGGTGTTCATAGGGCTCGGTTTCAACGGAAAATACGGCGTTGACAGCACGTACTTGCAAGACTGGTGGACCTATACTCCCGCAACCGGCACATGGCTCAGGCTGGCCGATTATCCGAATGCCTATACCGATGCTGCCACTGCTTTTGCCGATGATACGGAACTGTATGTCGGTTACGGGTTCTGCTGGAACTACCGCCGCGATATGTTCCGTTACACGATTGATACCGACCGCTGGGACTCGATCGATGTGGGCGCAACGTACGACGGCTATCCGACCCGTTCGTTCGGCGGTACAGGCAGCAGTTGTCAGGGACGGCATTTCATGGGCACGGGCTATCGTCGCCAGAGCCTGAACTGGTGGGCGGAACTGGTGGGTGGCACGCACTGGGAGAAACGTTGCGCAGTGCCCGGACAGAAACGCACATTGGCGGCCTCGGCAGCAACGGACAACTACATCTACCTGTGCGGCGGTCTGCATTACGGCGGAGTGAACACCACAGGCTCCGTGCTTCAGGACATACGGCGGTACAACCCTGCTACCGACGAGTGGCAGTGGGTGGGAGTGATGCCCGGGGGATTGTTTAACCATATATGCTTTGCCATCGGCGGCAAGGTCTATTGGGGATTGGGCGAAGATGATAACTGGCAGGTAAACAAGCAGATGTATTACATTGAGGAATAGATTGCTCGCCATAGTATTGCTGCTCTGTACGCTGGTTAGTGCGCGTGAATTGAGTTGGGACTGGTGGCCTACAGCTATCCGTGACAGCGTGCCGGCAGGTGTGGATACATTGAAGTACGGCTGGGATCTGAGCGCATTGGCATCGAGCGGACGGTTTGCACCGTTCTGGTTGCAGAGCAACACCAACGGCGATGTGAGTAGCAGCCCGTACAGCGGCAACGTGAGTCTGAGGTGCTACAAGCAGGCTATCCATCCCGAACGCTGGTGGGATTATGACTTCGGCGTACAACTGACGGGACGGGCGCAGTCGCGTATCCCGGGCAGTGCGTTCAGTACGCAGCAGAGTATAACCACCGGGTACTTCAACCAATTGTATGCCCATGTGCGGCTGTACATCTTTGACATCACTGCCGGTATCAAACCGATGATCTATGAGACACAGGATACGGCTCTGAGTATGGGCAGTATGGTTTTCTCGGGCAACAGTCAGCCGCTGCCGCGCATATCAATAGGCATTGACCGGTACGTGCCGTTCCCCGGTTGCTACGGGTACTTTGAGGTCAAAGGCGGTCTGACACATGCGTGGCTGGCGGATAACGTATATATGCAGCGCAGCTACATACACCATAAGTTCCTCGGATTGCGTGTTGGCGGCAAATTGCCGGTGAACATCAGTTACGAACTGCATCACGCCGCGCAATGGGGAGGCATCAGTCCGGTGTTTGGCGATATAGGCAGCGACTGGCAGTCGTTCAAGAATGTGTTTCTGGCACGTGGCGGCGGAGTGATGCGCAACGATCAGTTGAATGCCCAAGGCAATCATGTGGGCAGTCAGCAGTTCATGCTTACCGGCAAGGGCGACGGATGGGAACTGAGTGCGTACTGGCAGAACTTCTTTGAGGACAACTTCGCCTTTATCGGTGACGGCCAGAACCTGGCGGACGGATTATGGGGGTTATGCCTCAAGCAGTCACGGTGGCCGTATATACAAGGTGTGACGTACGAGCTGATGAACACAACCGACCAGTCCGGGCCGTGGCACGACCGCGACGGATTATGCTACGCAGGCAATGACGGTTACTACCAGAACTACGTTTTCCGCAACGGCTGGAACTACTGGTACCGTTCGATGGGAACGCCGTTCATTACCTCGCCGCTGTATAATGCCGACGGCACGATCTACACCCTGAACAGCCGGGTGCGCGTACATCATTTAGGCGTCAGAGGAGATATATACGGATTCATGTACCGCATCAAGGCATCATACGCTCGTAATTACGGCAACGACAATATGAGCCGTGTGGTAATCAGTGACAATACGGCTTTGTTGCTCGAAGTGCAGAAACATGTAGAGCAGGCGTGGGGACTGGATTTCGGATTGCGTCTGGCAGGCGACTTCGGCACGCAGTGGGGGAATCAGTTTGGTGCGCAGATAACAGTAAGCAAACGCGGATGGATAACACAATGGTAAAATGGCAAACGACCAAACGGTAAATATTATCATGCCAGTCAAGGACTCACTGCCAACAGCCGAGCAGGCTATCCGTGCCATTGTGGAAAGCGGACACACGCTGACGGTGTATGACGACAACTCTACGCCCGACAACGCAGCACGGCTGGATACATTGGGCGAGCAGCTGGGGATACGTATCGTACATATCAGCGAACATACCGACCATCCGTCCCCGAACTACCGCTGGGTACTGATTCATGCACAGAGCGAATGTGTCAAAAACGGCGAAAATTTGGTTATCGTCGAGAGCGATGTAATAGTCAGTAAATCAACGATTAACACGCTCAAAAAAAATATAAGGTCTAGGATTGGACTGATAACGGCCGTAACCACTGACGAAAACGGTCGCATCAACTTCCCATATGAGTACGCACGGAGGATTAAACAGGACGGTGTGTGCAAGAAACGTTTCTCGTTCTGCTGCACGCTGCTGACCAATGAGTTTCTGCATGCGTATGACTTCAACTTGCTTGACCCGACCAAGAACTGGTACGATGTACATATCAGTCACATGGCCGGAAAACTGGGATTTGACAATATATTGCAGGTAAGCAATCCCGTGCTGCACAAACCGCACTCGTCGCGTCCGTGGAAAATGCTCAAGTACACCAATCCGCTGCTGTACTACTGGCGCAAAATGACGCAGAGGAAGGATAGGATATAAAGTGAATGAAACCGCTGGTGTCTGTCATAATACCGATGTACAATGCCTCGTCAACCGTTGTCGAGACATTGGATAGCGTGCTGGCAAGTACGTACCGTCCACTGGAAGTGGTGGTCGTGGATGACGGATCGACGGACGACAGCCTTGCCGTAGCACAATCGTTTGCCGCTGCGCATACTGAGGTACGCGTGCTGCATCAGCCAAATGCCGGTGTGAGTGCCGCGCGCAATCATGCGATCCGCGAGGCACGAGGCGAATGGATACTGCCGGTGGATGCCGATGACAAGATCAGTAAGACATATATCGAACATGCCGTAGCGGCTATCCGTGACGATGTGCGGATCATCAGTTGCCGGGCAGCGTATTTCGGTGCCAGACAAGGCGAATGGCGTCTGCCGGAGTACACGCCTGAACTGCTGGCACGCAAGAACATGATTCACGCCTGCAGTCTGTTCCGCAAAGCCGACTGGCAACGGGCTGGCGGTTTCTGTGAACAGGAGATCTACCGTGAGGATTGGGATTTCTGGCTCAGTCTGATGGAGCAGGGCGGCGAGTATGTGCGATTGGATGAAGTGGGTTTGTACTACCGTGTGCAAGAGGGTTCGCGTCGCAGTCTGGCCAAGCAGCAGAAACGTGCTATCATCGATGCTGTCAACCGTCGTCATCCGGCATATATGCAACGCTACTTGGGCGGTCCGCTGCATTACCACCGTTCGTGGTCGAAGTGCCTGAACCGCTTGCGCAGCGTACGTCAGGTCGGGGAGTTTGACCGATGGTATAAGGGCAAAGTGATCTTCAGCCGCCGCAACACGCTGAGGCTGACCGATGGTGTGGTAGTCAAGCAGTTTGCCGTGCCCGGGCTGTTACGCAGTATATGGTACGGTTGGTTCGGTACGAGCAAGGCACGGCGGAGTTATGAGTATGCGCAGCGGATGGAAGGACTGACGCCTGCACCGGTAGCGTATCGCGAGGTTCGTGTGTGCGGTGTGCTGCGTGAGAGCTGGTACGCATGCCGTGAGTCGGAATGCCGGCACACGTTTAACAGCCTGATCGGCAAGCCGGAGTTTGCGCACCGCAAGCAGATACTGGAAGCTATAGGCCGCTTCACGGCCGAACTGCACAAGCGGGGAATACTGCATCGGGATTACTCGGGCGGAAACATCCTGTTCAACAATGACGGCAGCCGGGTAGAGGTGATTGATCTGAACCGTATCCGTTTCTGCAACCGCATGACCCGTGAACAGCGCCTGCAGAACTTCGAACGTCTGAACATCGACCGCGAGGCACTTTGGACGATAGCCACCGCGTATGCCGAAGCGATGAACGAAGAGGCACAATATGATGCCGAATATATCATTGCCCATCGCTGGCACAAACATGTCAAACAAGGAATAACGAACCTATGAACAGATATCAGGACATAATGGGACGCATCAACTACGGGCTGTTTCTGCTCGTGGCGGCACTCCTTCCGTTTCTGCAGATTTGTCTGCGTTACGCAGTAGTGGTTTGGGGTGTAAGCTGGCTTTTGGAAGGCAGATGGCTGCGCCGACCGATGCCGATCAAGCAGAACAAAGCGGCAATTCCGTTTCTGTTGTTCGGGTTATGGTATGTGTGGCAGGCGGTGTCGTACTTCTGGTGTGCCGACAAAGCCGCATGGGGTGGAGCTATGGAACGGTATCTGGTGTTTGCATTGATCGTGCCGGTAGGATTATGGGGCTTGAACGAACGGTATAATCTGCGGCAGGCAGGCAAAGTGCTGGTAGCAAGTTGTGTGGCGGCGGTGCCTTTGTATGCGCTCTGGATGGCGGGTTTATTCAATCATCCTGAATGGGCAGCGCACTTGCATCTCACCGAACCGCTGAAAATGTACGATGACTGGTGGATGTTCCTGTCGGACAATATATCACTGTTCAAGCATCGGTTGTTCCTGTGCAGCGTCGAGCTGTTCGGTGTGGTGATAGCCGTGCAACTGTGGCATAAGCAGAAGTGGCCTCTGCTGCTCTGCTTGCCCGTGATGCTGTCGGTTATTCCGCTCACGGCCTCACGGCAATCGATACTGACGGTGATGGCGATGGCAGCAGTGGGCGTCATCTGTATGTTGCCGCACGCATACCGCTGGTGGGTTGGCACGGGAGTGGTGCTACTGGCATTGTTTGTAGGCGGAGGAATGCTGATGCTTCATCCGCGTATGCAGAATTTTGAACTGGAGGATATAACCGAACTGCGCGAGGTAAGCATCGAACATGAGTCACGTCTGAATATCTGGGTGATCGCTTTGGAGAACCCGAAAGACTATCTCGCACACGGTTTGGGTGCAGGGCAGAGTACGAACTATCTGGTAGAGAAGTATAAACAGAAATGGTTCAACTATTACGCTTCCAAACGTTATAACACCCACAACCAATATATAGAAGAGTTACTCGAACTGGGTTTGCCGGGATTGCTGTTCTTCCTGATCATGTGGCTGTCAATACCGCTGTCCACCACCGGCAATGCGCGACGAACGGCGTGGCTGTTCTTTACCCTGTTCGTGTTCAACATGTTTACCGACAATATGTTCGGACGATTCTGCGGAATAGCCCTGTGGGCTGTAGGACTACTGCTGATCCTTCTCCAGTCCTATACGCAGCGTAAAGAGTAATCCCCTCGGAATACACAGACTCATTGACGTACGGCTGTCCTTCATCGAGGATATGCCGCGCTCGACTGTCCAGTGCGGGTAGGTGGGGTGATCATAGTTGTCGAAGGTATATTCGGTCAGCGCCGTGCCGAAATCGTACAGGTTGTAGCACAGCACTTCCAGTGACATCGGTATGTCGTGTACCCACCAGCGTCCTGTGGCGCGAAGCTCCAGATTGAAGAACGCGTCCTCGCGTTTGCCGAATGCACCGTTGGCCATATTGATGCCTTTGGCATCGGAATGAACGATGGCTACCTGCGGATGACCGGCTACCGTTTGCGGGTAAGCCGTGAATGTGGAGAACGATTGGCCGTCCTTGAATTTGCCGTTGAAACCGATGGAGAAATACCGGCAGGCATTGTAGGTTACCTGCGCGCGGAAGATGAACGACTTGTCCTGATTAAGCCGACAGTTGCCTTGATAGGGTTTGTTGCTTTCGCTCAGTGCGCGGTATGTGTCAGGATTAGCCGAACTCTCAGCCAGAGCACCTATATTGTTATGCAGCGGACCGTTGCCCAAGGTGCTCAAGCCGGCCATCAGGTAACTCTGCCAACTGATATTCACATACCACTTTTTGCCGTTATACGTATAGCGCACAAGGTTAGACATGTAGTACGGTGTGCGTCCGCCTACGGTTGAGGACATCAGGTTCAGTGGCTGGACGGTAACGGTGTAGTTCTTTTCGCCTTCACGCAGATAGTAGTTGCCGTCTTGCTGCAACATGTTTGCATCCACGCCGTCGGTGAACTCCGTGAACCACTGGTTGTAATACTTGCGCAGGGAACTAATGAGAGCGAACTCATGCCGGCGGCTCTTGCCGAACGTGAACCGTATGGGCAGGTCAAGCACGGCATACGACGGTTGGTGCATCCATAGGTTCCGCTCGGGCGTATGATATGCGCCGCCCGTAGTGGCCAGCAATGTATTGTCGGCATAACGTATCTCGCCGTTCATATAGTCGCTACTCAGGTAGCGCACATCATCCCATGTGTAGGACATCCGGTGATGACTGACGCTCAGCCCGAAGCCGAACCACCACGCAGGCTGATAATCGATAGCGAGCTTGGCAAGCCAGTCAGGTGTTACAACCGAACGTCCGTGACCTAAAACTATACCATCCAGCGATACGCCCAAATGAGCGTAGAGGTTCAGTCCTTTGGCCACCTCTTTTTCGGCAATGACGAGTGCTTCGTTCTCCAATATACCCGATGTAAAGGCCGATGATTGCCAATGGTAGGTATATAATGGCGTAGGCACCGCATCGGCAATGGACTGCATGTACAGATCATTGGTCCATGAGCCGGTTGTCGGACGGAAGTGCAATAGGGAGTTGTACGCTTCGGCATGTACGCGCAGCCACGGCAACAACGGCTGATCGTATTGCACGGACAGGTTAATGCTGTGCAGTCTTCCGTCGGCGTACCACGGGTCGAACGCTTCGCCGTCATGATCGATGATGTTGCGTGAGAAACACAGATCATTATGCTTGACAGAACTGTGTTCGTAACTCAGTCCTGCCACCAGTGTACCGCTATTCGCGAAGCGCGTGGTGCTGTATATGCCGGCATGATATGCCCGCAACGTGGCCTGTTCGTTGGCATTTAGGTAGAGTTCCGAACCGTAATCCGTGCGACCGTGCGTCACGAAGAAGTAGTTGAGAGCCATCCTTGGCTCTCGGCCCGTGACTGCCTTCATGGGGATCTCTCCGTCCAGTTGGGCGGTGTAGTAGTCCGAAGGATACATGCCGCTGATACCTGTCTGATCGAAAGCTGTGATCTGACGCTGACCGATATGCACATAGGCATGCTGGTAGTACCGGCGTCCGCTGACGGGTATAGCTACTGTGGCATCCATTGTGCCTGCGCCTACGATATGATTGCGCATATCTATAGGGCGGCTGTCCATCGTTCGTTCTTCACCCGAGGAGTGAAAAAGATTGATCATCTCCCGCGTACCCGGCGATATACCTCCGAGATTGCCGATGTTGCCTGTCAGACGGATGGTTTGCGCTTGCACGGAGTCATCGGTAAAGATAAGTTCGCCGTCATGGTAATCGAGTAACAGACTTGTGCGATCCATCTGTGTGTGCAAGAGTGTGTTCCCGGCCTGTGCACGACTATCAATACGCATCCCGTTGAGGCGGTACTTATTCTGGCGAAATGAGTTGCCGGCGATGGAGAAGATCTTCCTGTCACCGAGGTTCCACTCGCCCGTTGTCTCGGACTCATACACGGTATAATCGTTCATGTTGTCGAGGTAATGCCCGAGATCGGTGGTCTGATACCATTGGCCGAACCACTCGCTGCTGACTGAGTCTAAACCAACGCGTGTCACCGCGAACGATGACACGCTAATCAGTAATGCTGCTATGGAAAACTTTACTCTCAACCCTCAAGTTTGCCGTGGCACTGTTTGTACTTCTTGCCTGAACCGCATGGGCAAGGATCGTTCGGACGAGGTTTCTTATCCACATGGATAGGCATCGGGCGTTGTTGCTCACGCGTGTCGCGTCCGGCAGCTGCGGCTTGTCCGCTGCGTTGTGCAGCTTGCTCCACGGCATCCTTCTGTGTGCGGTAACGGCTGTAGTCCTGACGTTGCGGAGCCTGTCCCTGACGGACGTTTTCCGGCGCTTCGGTGCGTATCTGTCCGCGCAGCAGGATAGCTATGGCGCGACGATTGAAGTTGTCGAGCATACCCTTGAAGATGTTGAACGACTCAAGCTTGTAGATCAGCAGCGGGTCTTTCTGCTCGTAGCTGGCGTTCTGTACGCTCTGCTTGAGATCGTCGAGGGCGCGGAGATGCTCCTTCCACTCATCGTCGATTACGTAGAGTAGGGTGCGCTTCTCAAACTCACGGATAACCTCCTTGCTGTCGGTCTCGGCAGCACGCTTGAGGTTGCAACTCACGTTATATACATGTCGTCCGTCGGTGATGGGCACAAGGATATTCTCGTACATCTGGCCTTTGGTCTCATACACCTGCTTGATGACAGGATTGGCGATTTGCGCCAGACGGTCCATCTTACGCTTGAACATGTCCAGTGCTGCTTCCGCCAGTTCTTCGGCAAGCACGGTCTCTTTCTTGCTGCGGAAAGCCTCCTCGTCGAATGGCACTTCCATAGCAAACACTTGCATCACATCTTCTTGTAAGCCCTCGTAGTCAAGCATTGCGCGGTAGTTGGCCACAACGGCTTCGGCAGTGTCGTAGATCATGTTCGTTATATCCACACCTATACGCTCACCCATCAGCGCGTGACGGCGCTTGGCGTAGATCACGTTACGTTGACGGTTCATTACATCGTCGTACTCGATCAGGCGCTTACGGATACCGAAGTTGTTCTCCTCCACTTTCTTCTGCGCGTTTTCGATCGACTTGCTGACCATCGAGTGTTCGATCATCTCACCTTCTTGCATGCCGAGGCGGTCCATCACGGAGGCTATACGCTCTGACCCGAACATTCGCATCAGGTCATCCTCAAGCGATACGAAGAATACCGAACTACCCGGATCACCTTGACGTCCGGCACGACCGCGCAACTGACGATCCACACGGCGGCTCTCGTGACGCTCTGTGCCGACGATAGCCAGACCGCCGGCTTCTTTTACTTCAGGCGTAAGCTTGATATCCGTACCACGACCGGCCATGTTCGTTGCTATAGTTACTACGCCCGGACGACCGGCTTCGGCTACTACCATTGCTTCCTGTTGGTGGAGCTTGGCGTTCAATACGTTGTGAGGGATCTTGCGCAGTGAAAGCATGCGCGAAAGGAGCTCACTGATCTCGACGCTAGTGGTACCGACCAGAACCGGACGACCTTGCGAAACGAGTGATGTGATCTCGTCGATCACGGCGTTGTACTTCTCGCGCTTGGTTTTGTAGATGCGGTCGTTCATATCCTGACGTGCAATAGGTTTGTTCGTCGGGATAACCACTACATCCAGTTTGTAGATGTTCCAGAACTCGCCTGCCTCTGTCTCGGCTGTACCGGTCATGCCGGCAAGCTTGCTGTACATACGGAAGTAGTTCTGCAGCGTGATAGTCGCAAACGTCTGTGTGGCAGCTTCGACCTTCACATTCTCTTTTGCCTCAACGGCTTGGTGCAGACCGTCACTCCAGCGGCGACCTTCCATGATACGGCCGGTCTGCTCGTCAACGATCTTTACCTCGTTGTTATCGATGATGTAATCGACATCTTTCTCAAAGAGCGTGTAGGCTTTCAGCAGTTGGTTAACTGTGTGCACGCGTTCGGACTTGATGCTGTAGTTCGTTAGGATAGCATCTTTCTTTGCCTGCTTCTCCTCGGCGCTGAGGTTCTCGTGCTCCAGTTCAGCCATTTCCGAACCTACATCGGGCAGCACGAAGAACAGCGGATCGTCGGTGTTACCCGTCAGAGTATCAATACCTTTGTCTGTCAGTTCGATGGTTTTGTTCTTCTCATCGATCACGAAGTACAGCACATCGGTGGCGATATGCATGTTCTTCTCGTTCTCTTGCAGGTAGAACTCCTCGGTTTTTTGCAGACGAACCTTTACGCCTTGCTCGCTCAGGTACTTGATCAGTGCCTTGTTCTTAGGCATACCTTTGAACGAGCGGAACAGAGCCAACTCACCTTCCTCGCGAACTTTCTCGTCCGTTGAACCCATCTTCTGCTTGGCTTCGGTCAGCAGCTGTGTGGTCAGTTGGGTCTGTGTGCGTACGAGCAGTTCAACGCGGTGCTTGTATTCGTCGAACATCTGGTTGTCGCCTTTCGGTACGGGACCGGAGATAATCAGCGGTGTACGGGCATCATCAATCAACACCGAGTCCACCTCATCGACGATAGCGTAGTTGTGACCGCGCTGCACAAGATCCATCGGCGAGGTAGCCATGTTGTCACGCAGGTAGTCGAAGCCGAACTCATTGTTCGTACCAAACGTGATATCGCAGGCGTATGCCTGACGGCGCTCATCGCTGTTAGGTTTGTGCTTGTCAATACAATCAACCGTCAAACCGTGGAACATATACAGCGGTCCCATCCACTCCGAGTCACGTTTGGCCAGATAATCGTTCACTGTTACTACATGCACTCCCTCGTGCGTCAAGGCGTTGAGGAACACCGGCAGGGTAGCTACCAGGGTTTTACCTTCACCGGTTGCCATCTCGGCAATCTTGCCTTGATGAAGTACCACGCCGCCGAACAGTTGCACGTCGTAGTGAACCATATCCCATGTTATCTCGTTGCCGCCGGCCATCCAGTGATTGTAATAGATTGCTTTGTCGCCGTCAATCTCAATAAAGTCGAACCGTGAGTCGGCTGCCATGTCGCGGTCGCGCTGCGTAGCAGTCACCTCTACCGTCTCGCTCTCTGCAAAACGGCGTGCGGTGGATTTGACGATGGCGAATGCCTCCGGCAACACTTCCATCAGGATCACTTTGTACTGCTCTTTGATCTCTTTCTCGATGTCGTCAATCTGCTGATAGACTTTCTCGCGTTTGTCTATCTCCAGCTCCTCGATGGAGGCACGCAGTTCGGCGATCTTTGTTTTCTTAGGTGCTACGGTCGCGGCAATCTTGTCCATCAACGCCTGTGAACGAGCGCGAAGCTCGTCGTTGCTCAGCGCGTCAATCTCCGGATAGACGGCTTTGACCTGATCTACATACGGCTGAATCTCGCGCATATCTTTTTGCGCCTTGTTGCCGAATAGTTTGGTGATTAGTTCAATTATGTTCATAGTTTGCTGTTATTTACGATATGATTTGTATGACTACATACAAAAAGCGTGCAAAGATACAAAAAAAAAATGATATATGCAAACTATTTGCCTAAAAAAACTCACCCCACAACCAAACATTGCATTTGGCCGTGGGGTGGGTTATGGCAATAAGCCGATTGTCGGCGGTAATAGTTCGTCGTGGTTTTATTGGGGTCTAATCGGAGGCGGATAGGAGTCTTATCGGAGTCAAATAGTGTCCTGAATGCCTTCGTTGGGCACTGTCTCCTCCAGCATGCTTCTGGCAAACGCTTCGAGATTCGAACTGCTATTGATGCCGATACGTTGCACTATCAGTTGTCGCCGGCGGTAGAGCGTGCGTTTCTCCATACGTAGCACAGAGCATATCTCTACGTTGTCCATGCCTATGCCCAGCAGACAGATCACCAGCAGGTCAAGTTCCGTCAGATCCGGGTATTTCTTCTTGATGGCACTTATAGGCTTGTGATAGATGCCGAATAGTTCGGTGCTCAGTTCCTCTATACCTTGCTGATGATAGATGAACTTCGCCACAAGATCTTCGCCTCGCGTGATGCGGTTGCGAGCTTGCTCGGTGATAGCAATCTTCTCCTTTACTTTGTCGAGCAACTTCTCCCGCCACTCGTCGGTTTCCATCTCCGCCAGTCGGCGTTGTAACTCCTGAGTTTCTAACTTGCGATTGATAATATCCGTTTTGATGGCAATCCACATACACACGATTACCAATATGCCGATAAGCAGGAATGCTGTATAAGCAGCTAATTCGTAATTCATATTGACTAATGTTTTATAGGTTAATGTTATTTTCCACTATGCGCTTATGCAGTTCGTTGTACAAATCTTTAGCATGTGCATAGGCATATAGTTGATATTTTTTTTCTCCAACTGTTATTTCCAGAAGTCTGAAAGGTGTAAAGATGAGTTTGATACCTTTCTTTGGCAGATATCTTAAATCTATATAGTTGGGAGCAAATTGTATATCGGTGATATGTGAAATGGGGATTGTGAGATTCGTTTCGTTGGAGAAGTACCTCTCATGTACGATTAGATTATCTCCCACAATGCTATATTTGCCTGTCCGGAATCGATGATAGTATTTGAGTGCGCAAATAATAAGGACTATTCCACTCTCAAATATTAGCATTCGCAAATCACCCATTGTCAGTTCAGGCTTCCAACCTGCGACAACATATAAGATCACGATGGGAATGACTAAAGAAACCACAAATAGGAATGCGAAAGCCAATAAGAATCCGAAAGTTTCAAGTATATATCCCCACCGGAACTTGTTGTCGTAATTGCATAAAAAATTAACATTCGTTTTCATAATGTAGTATTTTGTTATAAGTTAATTATATCTGACCCTTGTTCCAAATCAATATAAAAATAATCGTCATATCCTGCGGCAGGCAGGATAGGGTAGTTGCCGGTAGCAATTGGATAGCAGTTCCGATAGTTCTCCATAACCGTAACTGCATTGACCGTGTTGGTAAATATTTCGGCTGTTGATAACGAATATATATTATATTGCAAATCCGTATTCTCGGGAGAATCTGCATAAATATATATCCGCTTGATAGTGTCATTATCCATGCAAGGATAACCGACAAAAGCAACGTCAGGAGAACTACCTATCAATGTCATAACATTCTCATGATTATTGGTCAAATACCATGAATTGTTTCCACATACAATGAATTGGTTTGTAAAGAATGGATTAGGCTGAATATAGTTCCATGCTGTCTTACTGCAATACAGAGTAGAGATTGTCCCGTTGATGAGTTCTGCACTTTCTTTAGAGATAGACTCATTATTGTACGCGTAATCTATAAGATTCATAAAATCCATTGTATATTGGAATCTGTTAAAGAATTCCGTTGATTGAGTCAACACATATGCATAGTGTTTGATAATACTCATTTCTTCCGGATTGTCTTGACATAACATGGATGGTCCGTCGTCTCCCAAATAAGATAGTACATCTGTCTCGTTTTCATGGAAATATGCTTGAACATCCATAATCTGCTGTGGAGTAAAATGCGTATTGAGGGTAGTGAAACTTGTAGAATATGCATATGCGAGCACATCCTGCAGCGTAGTCGTAGTAGAATCTATTTCCGCCAACATCTCATTAACCAGCCAATTGTGCAATTCTCCAATTTCCGAGCCGATAGGCGCTAAACCGCCGTAAGCGAAACGGTTATTTTGTGGTGTATAAACAAACGGATTAGAAAGGTCTATTGCAGCAAGCATTCCTTCGCTTTCGTTTTCATTTTCATTTTCGTCATCACGTTCTAAAAAGAATTCTGCAAGAGAGCCAACTGCGCCGCCAATTACTGCTCCGATTATTGCCCCCTTGGTGCCACCAATGGTTTTTCCAATCTCTGCACCAGCACTGGCTCCTTCAGCATCAGCAGATACAATATCCCAGTCCGTTCCCGCGTTCGTGAAATCCCAATCTTCGTATTCAGAAATCTCACTGACACTGGTTAGTCCATAGGACGAATCCAAATCATCCAAGTCTTCCAATAATTGTTCATAAGAATTTTGATTCATTCTTACAACTTTTTTAGGTGTGACTGTTTTTTCTGTCATAGAAACTGCCTGTTCCTCTTTACACGACTGCGTTATCATTCCAACAATAAGGATGAATGATACTACATTAAAATACTTTTTCATTTTTTTACATTTTTTAGTGATTAAACATGCTTGATTTCGCTCAACCGAGACGCCATTGTTTGGTTGGAAAATCGATGCAAAGTTACTAAAAAAAATGTGTATTTTTGCAAATAAAAAAGTACTAAAAATGACAGTTTGGCAATTTCGTAATCGTCTCATTTTCAGTAGTTTTGCAAAATGCCGACTACTAAAGCCTCTCAAAAATGTACTAAAGCAAGCCCTTTAGTACTGCCAAAAATCCCATTTTATGCTAAAAAGCATGCAAAGGTACAAAAAATAACTCACATTTGCAAATTTTCGTGGATTATTTCGTCCCAAATACGGCGATTTCGTCACATATCCACAGGGCAAAATGTTGATTTCGCTGAAAATCAGGCAGTTGTGCAAAAACAGAAATCCACAAAAATATTTGCATATTTCAGATTTTTTTCGTACCTTTGCACCAAAATTCTAACAACTATGTTACGACAAGCGATTGACAAGATCATGCAAGGCGCTATTCGTCTGGTGATGCTCACTGGCGTGACGTTCACGGTAACAGCCTGCTACGGTCTGCCTCCCGAGGAAAGGTACTACGACCGTTATCCCGAAGGACCCCAGACGCAGCAACCCGCCGAACAAGAGTCTGCTGCCGATGCCGAGGAACTGGTTGATCAGCTGTTTGCATCGGATATCTCAGCCGAATAAGGCTAAGTAGTTCACCTTTACGAAAATCGTCCGCGAACCAGCGGACGATTTTGTTGCTACAGCCATTTCTTCAATCGGAAGATGAGCAGCACGATCAGCGTGAATACGATCATCAGTCCGATGGAGAACGGGTAGCCCCACTGCCAGTCCAACTCGGGCATGTTCGTGAAGTTCATGCCGTACATGCTGGCAATCAGCGTCGGCGGAAGGAAGATCACATTCACCACCGTAAAGATCTTGATAATCTTGTTCTGCTCGATGTTTACCAAACCGAGGAATGTATCCTGGAGGTAGTCTAGACGGTCAAAACCGAATCGCGTATATTCGAACAGCGAGTTGATATCCTTGATCACCATCGTCAGGCGCGGTTGCAGCTCTTCGGGGAAGAAGTCGCACTTGAGGAAGTTACTGATCACGCGCTGTTTGTCCATGATGTTCTGACGAAGAATAGTCACTTTTTCCTGCAAGTTCTTGATCTGGATCAGTATATCCTCATCCACATGGTCGGAAGCGTTGATGGTGGTTGACAGTTCGGTAATCATGTCCGTCGTATCCTCAATCATATCGGCATCCTTCTCCACACGGGTCTCCATCAGTGCCACCAGTACATGGAAACCTGTCGGGAAATTACGCGTATTGACGAACATTCGCTTCACGGTCTCGTTGAACGAGCCGAGTTCGTTGTCGTGCGAGGTTACGAGTATATTGTTCTTCAGGATGAAGTTCACCGCCTCCACGTCGAAGTTCGAATGCAGGAAGTTTGAGTTAGCCACAATGCTGTCATCCGTCTGGATATAACGGCTGGACATCTCGATCTCTTCCATCTCCTCATCTTCCTGAATATCAATCTTCAGGAATCCCTCCAGCGTATCCTCGGTCTTGTCAGATACGTCGAGCAGATCGATCCAGATGATGTCTTTCTTATCGAGTTGTTTGAGCGCGGTGATGGAGCGTGCTACTTTGATTTTCTCGCTGTCCTTATAGAATATTTTGAGTTCTGCCATTTTCAATCAATTTAGTAAGTTCAACAAACTCATCGACTTGCAGTTGTTCGGGGCGCTTGGTGAAGATATTCTCTTGTAGGAGCGGGTTGCCTTTTCCTACCAACTGCTGAAGAGAATTGCGCATCTGTTTTCGTCGCTGGTTGAACGCTGTCTTGACGACAGTCTTGAACAGCTGTTCATCGCAGTCGAGCCGTTGGCGGTTATTCCGTGTCAGACGTATAACCGCCGATTCGACCTTAGGCGGAGGCGAGAATACATGACTGCCCACCGTGAACAGATACTCGATGTCATAGTATGCCTGCAGCAGCACGCTCAATATCCCGTAATCCTTCTTTCCGGGTTTGGCGGCAAGGCGTTGTGCCACTTCCTTCTGGATCATGCCGCTGCACAAGGGAATCCTGTCTCGGTAGTCTAATACTTTAAAGAAAATCTGCGAAGAGATATTGTATGGGTAATTGCCAATCACGCAGAACGGTCCCATCGGGAAAATCGTACTTAGGTCAACCTTCAGAAAGTCGCCCTCAATCAGGTTCAGTTCGGGATACCACTCACGCAGATAAGCAACCGACTCTCGGTCGATCTCAATGGCGGTAAGTTGAATATTCGGATTTTTGAGCAGGTACTGGGTTAGAACACCCATGCCCGGACCAATCTCCAGTACGGGAATATCAGCCAACGTGATGGTGTCGGCTATACGCTGGGCTATACTCAAGTCCGTGAGGAAATGCTGCCCCAAAAATTTTTTGGCACGTACTGCTTGCATTATCCGGGTGATAGTCCATACTTAATGTGATTGGTTCAACAATATTTGGCGAAATCTTTACAAAAAATGCAATAAAATTTGCTTATTTCATTTATTTGTTGTATCTTTGTACCGATTTCGGCACAAAGGTAATATATTTTTTTTATTTATGCAAGCATAAATGCAAAAATTAGCGCAAATAATTACAAAAATTATCGATTTTGTCTATTCTCCGTTTCAAAAGTACGTGCCAAGAGAGATTTTTCGGTACGCAGCTTGCGGAGGAGGCAATATGGTTCTCGACTGGATTTTGTACTGCATAACGTACAATTTCATTGTCGGGCACGAACTCGTTTATCTCAGTCTGGCAGGTCATTCGCTCTGCCTCACGCCGCATATAGCCTCGTTGTGTATTGTGTTCCCGATAACGCTGCTGACGGGATTCTGGTTGAATAAATACGTTACTTTCACCCAATCATCTCTTCACGGCGCACGCCAACTTGCGCGGTATATTATGATCGTGGCGGTTAATCTCGCCATCAACTACTTCGGACTGAAACTGCTGGTTGAAGTCTTTGGGTGGTATCCGACGCCATCGAAGATCTGCATCACGCTCTTTACAGTCGTTATTAGTTTTCTCGGGCAAAAATACTTTACTTTCCGCCGATGAATAGTCTGTCCCTATCCGAGTTATGCGCTGAGTTGGACCAATGTATCCAACAGGGATTGCCCGGTACGTACTGGGTGCGCGCGGAGATTGCGCAACTGACGGATAAGGGGCATTGTTACCTTGAACTCGTTGAGAAAGGCGAGAAAGGAATGTTTGCCGCAAAGATGCGTGCCACCTGCTGGAGCAATACGTGGCAACTGATCTCTGCTTACTTTATGCAGGAAACCGGCAAACGTCCCGAACCCGGAATGCAAGTGTTGGTGGAAGTTAGTGTAGGGTATCATCCGGTGTACGGGCTGAGCCTGAACATTCAGAACATCGATCCGTCGTTTACGCTTGGTGACCTGGCTCGCCAACGCCAACTCACGCTCCAGCAACTGGAGAAAGACGGTGTGTTGGATATGAACAAATCCTTGCCATTGCCGACTGTCATCCGCCGCATAGCCGTCGTTTCTGCCGAAGCGGCTGCCGGCTACGGGGATTTTTGTCACCAACTGACGGACAATCCGTACAACCTGAGTTTCAGTACGCAACTTTTCCCTGCCACTATGCAGGGCGATCAGGCTGTACGTTCAATCATTGCCGCCCTCAGTGCCATCGCCGAAAATGCCGATGACTTCGATTGCGTGGCAATCATCCGTGGCGGTGGCGCAACAACGGACTTGACGTGCTTCGATACCTACGAACTGGCATCACATTGCGCACAATTTCCGCTACCCATCCTATCGGGCATTGGCCATACGCGCGATATCAGCATCGTTGATCTGGTAGTGCACTCTTCGCTCAAGACGCCTACTGCCGTAGCTGAGATGATTGTTGATCATAATGCCGGACAACTCGTACGGATCGACGAACTCCGTCAGCGTCTCGCGCTCATTGCTACGCAGATGGTGGCCGTCCGCAGGCAACAGATCGAGCAACTGCGTCTCACACTCCAATATACAATCGCCAATGCTCTGCAGAAGGAGCGCAACCGCCTGCAGATGTTCAACCAGGCGATTGCGTTGCACTCGCCGGAACAGATTTTCAAGAAAGGTTACTCTCTTACTCTGCATGACGGCAAGATCGTTCGCGATGCCAAGCAACTGCAGGCCGGTGACACGATCGCTACGGTCTTCGCAAACGGCGAGAGGACATCTGTTGTACAATAACTGTTGTGCTGACTGGTGATGAGCAAGAAGCAGTGGATAGGATTACTGATTGTCGTGCTGATGGTCGCGGCCGTTGAACTGACTGCGTACCTAACGAAGCAGTGGCGCGAACGGCAGACCGTAGCCGAACTGCTGGAGTTTCAGCCGGAACGTGAAAAGGAGTTTGAGCAGTATATCGATTCGCTCCATGAAGCCGAGTGCGCCGCCCGACGTGCCGAATATGCCAAGCGCTATCCCAAACCCGTCATCCATCCGCAGCCTTTTGATCCGAACACTGCCGATAGTTCGTTGCTCGTCACTGTTGGCCTGAAGCCGTGGATGGCGCACAATCTTATCCGTTACCGCGAAGCAGGAAAAGTGTTCCGCCAGCCGGATGATCTCCGCGGTCTCTATGGCATGACCGATTCGCTCTATGCAACCTTGAAACCTTACATACAGATCGACAGCGTGAAGACCGATTCGTTTTCGATCCGTTATCGGGCCGTTATCGAGCCATTATCGAGAGTAAAGAAGGATACTATCCTCAATTTGAACACCACCGATACCGCCGAATTGCAATTTCTCCGCGGCGTAGGACCTTACACAGCTGTGCAGATCATCCGTTACCGCGAATCACTGGGCGGTTACTATTCTGTCAATCAACTCTATGAAATAAAAGGACTGCCCACCGAACGGGTGGACAGTCTTCTGACTCATCTCTATGCCGATACAGCACTAATCGTGCCCATCGATGTCAATCGTGCTACCGTGCGTCAGTTGCAGCGGCATCCGTATATCTCTTATCCTCAGGCGGAACAGCTCTACGATCTCCGACGCCGCAAGATCCGCCTCTCGTCGCTTGACGAACTCTCTGCAATCTTTACAGCGGACGAACGCCGGCGTCTCGCACCTTACCTCAGATTTTCGGTTCGCTGATCTCCTGTCCGCGGCAAAAGCGGCGAACGATCTGCCGGTCATCACCCAGATAGATGAACCGCTCCAGACGATGCAGCAGACTATAGTTGTCGTGATTAAGTTCGCTGTCATCAATCACCAGCGCGTCGAACTCATACCCGGGTTCGAAACTGCCCACTTGACCAAAGAACCGTCCGGCTGACTTCGTGGCGATCCAGAAGGCTTCCGGCAACGTGAGGAACGGCAATGATTTGTCCTGGCAATAGCGCATCTTACTGATCTGGATGGCATAAACGATCATCTTGAATATGCTCAAGTCATGTCCGCCGCTGATATCGCTGCCCAAACCTACAGGCACTCCTTCGTTGAGGAACTTGCGGATCGGTGCCATGCCTGACGCAAGATTGAGATTGCTGGTCGGACAATGGGCTACCATCACCTGCTTGTCGCGCATCAACGCCAGTTCGTCTCCATCCGTCCATACGCAGTGCGCCATGATCGTCGGCGTGTCACCGAATAGGCCGTATCGTCTGTATGCATCACCGTAATATCGGCTCTCGGGCTCAAGATCCTGTACCCACGCTATCTCGTTGCGGTTCTCGGAGAGATGCGACTGAACGGGCAGATTGTATTTACGTGCCAGCTCACCGCAAGCCTGTAACATCTCAGGCGTACAGGACGGAACGAACCGCGGTGTGATGATCGGGCTGACCAGTGCATCGGGTTTGGCGTATTCGGCGATGAGCGCCTCGTTGTCACGAACGGCATCTTCGACCGATTGGCAGAGCGCCTCGGGACAGTTGCGGTTCATATCTACTTTGCCCACTCGTGCGCCCATTCCTGCTTCAAGGAAGAGGTTCATCAGCAGACGTGTGCTATCCCGATGAACAGTGGCAAACGCTACTGTTCGCATCGTTCCGAACCGCCATAGATCACGTACAAAACGCCGATACATTCGTTCGGCATACTCTGTATCACTGTACTTGCTTTCCTCGGGGAACGTGTAGTTGTCTAGCCACGGCAGCAATTCCAGATCCATAGCAATGCCGAGATTGCGGTATTGCGGAGCATGAACATGTATATCGTTCATGGCCGGTATGAGCAGTTTGTCACCGAAATCCGTGACAGGCTGACCGGCCAGCGAGGCAGGCAGCTGTTCATACACGCCGATAATCGTGCCGTTTTCCACCGCGATATATCCGTCAGGCATGACCTCGAATCGCGTGCGTTCCTTCGTAAAGAGGATTTGTGCTTTGTAGATTCGCATAATTTATCGAATTGGGTTGCAAAGATACGTAAAAAAAATGAATTTTACAAACAAAATGGCAGAAAGAGGCGATATTTGTTAAAAACTTTTGCATTTTTCCATAAATTTTACTATCTTTGCACTCTGTTTTGGATAATTAACGACAAATATCAATTCATTATTCAGTCAATGCTGTTCTCTGAAATTGTATACGGACCTATTCACTCCCGCCGGTTGGGGGTATCGTTGGGCATGAATCTGATGCCTGTTGACGGCAAACTCTGTTCGTTCAACTGCATCTATTGCGAGTGCGGATTCAATCAGCCGTTTGCCCATCCGGTGTTGCCGACGCGTGCACAGGTTCGCGACGCCTTGGCGAACAAGTTGCAACAACTGCTATCGGAGCATGTCACTCCGGATGTGATAACCTTCAGTGGCAACGGCGAACCGACCATGCACCCGGAGTTTGAGGGAATCATTGAAGATACCTGCGCTTTGCGCGACCGCTATTGTCCGCAAGCCAAAGTGTCCGTGCTGTCCAACTCCACGCAACTTGGCCGCGAGGATGTGGCGCGTGCCTTATGGCGTTGCGACAACCGGATAATGAAACTCGACTCGGCCGTCAATGCCACGATGCATGCTATTGATGCACCTGTCAACAGCGCGTTGACGCCAGACGATATCATCGGCAAACTGCAACTCTTTGATGGGGACTTTACGTTGCAGACATGTTTCTTGCGAGGCACGCTGCCCGACGGACGTGCGGTGGATAACACTACTGCGGATGAACTGAATGCGTGGTACGCGGCAGTGCAGCTGCTGCGGCCGAAGCAGATCATGATCTATGTAATCGACCGCGCTACACCGGTTAAGACCTTAGAAAAGATCAGCCGCGAACAAATGGAGGCCATAGCAGCACCGCTGATTGCAGAAGGGATGAATGTACAAATATCCGCCTGATTATGCGCATACTTGTAGCACCGTTGAACTGGGGATTAGGTCACGCCTCGCGTTGCGTGCCGCTCATCGAGCGCTTGCAGTGCGAAGGGTATGAGGTTGTGTTAGGCGGTGACGGCGAGTCTTTGAGTCTGCTGCGCAAGCACTTCCCGACATTGGCTGTGTTACCGTTGGCGCCGCTGGAATTGCGTTACGGCAGCGGGAAAAGACAAGTTTTGGCGATGGTACGTGCCTTGCCGAAGATCATCCGTTCGGCAAGATTGGACCACCGGATGCTGGAGAATTATCTGTTGTACGAGCAGATAGACGAAGTTATATCCGACAACCGTTTCGGACTGTGGTCACACAAAACGCGATGCATCTATATGACGCACCAGTTGACGGTTGCTTTGCCTCGGCCGTGGCAGTGGCTCGAACCGTTGGTAGCACGCTGGCACAGGCGAATAATCGCCCGCTATAACGAGTGCTGGATTCCCGATGAGACCGTCATGCCGAACGGGCAACCCGGACTGGCCGGCAGACTGTCGCACCCGGCAGTGTTGCCGCCCAATGGCAAATATATCGGCGCACTGTCGCGATTCGCAGGGAAAGCCTATCAGCCCGACAATACGTACAAGGTTGTGGCTATCCTGTCGGGACTCGAACCGCAACGGACGATGCTGGAAAAAGAACTGTGTAAACGTTACGAAAATGCCGGTGAGTCCGTGCTGATCATTCGCGGCAAGATACAAGGTCCGCCTACGGTAGTTAGGCACGGAAAACTGACAATCGTGCCTTGGCTTGATGACGACCATACAGCAGCGTATCTGACAGGCGCAGAACGAATTATCTGCCGCTCGGGGTATTCGTCGGTAATGGATATGTACGCCTTGGGCGTGATGCCAAAAGTAGAGTGGCATCCTACGCCCGGACAGCCCGAACAGGAATATTTGGCGGCATATCTGTCTGGAATTACAAAGTAATCGTGCCTTACAGGCTAAGAATTATAGTTATGACAAAACGAATCATTTCAGCACTTGTGCTATTGTGTATAACAACCGCTGTTTGTCGGTCGGTGGAGCTCGTTCCTGATTCAGTGGCTTACCGCGCTGGTAAGTGGTATCAGTACGTGCCGTACGGACATTCGCTCTACGCGGACGCACAGCCTGAGTACATGCGCATGGATATGGGAGCTGTTTCCTATGCTCCAGGGGCAAACTACGGCGGATCGACGGCCAGGTACGGCGCGCAGATGTTCGCGGTGTTCGGCGCCCGAATCAGTATATGGAGCATGGATCTGCAGAATAGACGTTTCGGCCTGAACGTGTCGCAGACGGCTGCAGCCTATTTGTGGATGGATCTGTCGGAACATACGACTGTGCCGGTGGTAAATACGGATTACCGGATTGGTGTGCCGACGTTTACGTTCATTCACCGTCTGCAAGGCAAAGAAGCCGTGCCGTTCCTCAAGAATTACAGCATCCAGTTCTGCCCGTTCAAACATGAATCGACGCATATTGGCGATGAGATGGTCTTGCAGCGTGTGGACAGAGGCTATGCTTTGCGCCGGGTGAATGTGAGTTACAACTACATGGAACTGAACGTGACGCTCAACGAGCCGGAAGACCGATATTCCTCCAACCACACGTTCCGCTTGGGCGGATTTGTGCTGCTTGATCCGAAACAAGGCTGGTACTTCATCGATAGTCGTGACGGCGATGTAAACAATATAGCATCAAACAACCCCATTCACACGAACAGTGCGGGTCTGTCGGAGCGCTACGGCCCGAGCGGTCTGCCGTTTGAGGTGTGGTTGCAGTATCAGTATCAGTCCGATTGCAGCCGTCACGGTTTTCAGGCTATCGTTTCTGCCGAGGTGCGCAACCGTGCGCGATACGGCTACTCACTGACGGAAACGGAACATGCCGCTACGCCACGCGAGAGCGTTGCTGACCCGCGGCGGTTCACGTACAGCGTGTTTGTCGGAGCGCGGTACAACATGCCGCATTACGACGGATACTTCTCGCGTTTCGCTATCGGTATCCGTGCCTACCACGGCAACTGTCCGTACGGTATGTTCCGCAGCATTGACAACTTCTCACACATCGGCTTTTGCGTAGTGTATCAGTAAGTTGTTTAGGCCTGTTTTTCAATTTGCGGCAACTAAGTTTTGAAATAATTGTACTTTTGCAAGTTTTTTTGGCCCAAATATTTGCAAAAGTACTTTTTTTTTTGTAACTTTGTGCGGTTCAATGTGTGCGTGCGCCGGAACGCGTTGAGTGCGCACGCGTTGAGACGTGATTAAAACGCGCTAAAGAGATATGAAAATACGGAATATATTGTACGGCTTGGGCTGCATGATTACGGCGGGAGTGTTGCTGGCGGGTTGCCAGAAGCACACGTACGACTTTAGTTACTCACCAACGAGTCCGAAGGCTGGAGAAAAAGTGACGTTCACCAACCTGAGCGATGCGGGTGAGAGTTGGGTGTGGCAGTTTGGCGACAGCAAAAAATCCACGCTGAAGAACCCGACACATATCTACACCGCAGCAGGAACGTATGTGGTGGAACTGATGGTGGACTCGACGAAAAGCCGCACAGTCAATCATGTGGTTGAAGTGCTGGACTCTGTGCCGACGATATACATCGAGTCGGATATTGTGCCTCAGTACAAACCCGTGACAATCAAAGCGCTGTATTACAATCCGACAAAAGCGTCGGTGACGTACGAGTGGACGGTGGACCAGAATCTGTTTGTACTGACAGACGGCAGTCTGACGAGTGATAGTCTGACAGGGTATTTTACCAATTACGGTCAGACAACAGAGATTGGCATGACGATCACCATCGGCAGCAAGACGACTACTGCCGGCCGCACAATCACACTGACAGACAACAATGCGCCGACCTTACTGATGCAAACTCAAGCCGGCGGGCTATGGCGGCAGCGGTTGTACGATGGTATATATGAGGTAGCCAAGCAGTATGACGGCGATCCGTCAGCTATCAATGCGGCTAACGATAGCACGGCCACGCTGAACGGCGTAACGTACGATGTACAGAACATGCCTGTGCTGGCTGACAAAGGTGTCAGGGCATTGCAGGTTGATGCGGTGAACAGGAAGTTGTACGTGATACTTGATGACGGATTGTACATTGCAAACGCGAACGGGGATAATCTCACGCAGATAACGACCACTCCTGCGGAGACTCTGCTGGTGGACAGCGAGCGTAACAGCATCTATTGGAGCGATTCGGACGGCGTGTGGGTGATGCCGCTGGTGACTCATCCGCAGAACGTAGTGAGCGAACAGATGCTGAACAAGATAAGCAGCGTGAACACGGTGAGCGTAGTGAATAGAATGACTATCCTATAACATACTATATCATGAAAAAGACAACAGAACTGATGACGCCGGATTACATCTTCGAGACAAGCTGGGAGGTGTGCAACCACGTGGGCGGCATTTACACGGTGCTCAGCACCCGTGCAGCCACAATGCAAGACGAGCATCCCGACAAAGTAGTGTTTTTCGGCCCGGACTGGGGCGAGCACTCGGATATCTATTTTGCAGAGGACAAATCGCTGTTTCCGGGTTGGCAGCGGATTCACAATGCCCGTGTAGGCCGTTGGCGTATACCCGGCACGCCACTCGCAGTCCTGTTGCGTTGGGACGAATTGTGGCCGCAGAAAGATGCCATCTACGGTTGGGCATGGGAGAAGTTCCGCGTACAGAGCCACGCGGCTTACGGCGATTATGACGAGAGTTGTCTGTTCGGCTATGCCGCCGGACAAACGATGGAGAGCTTGTACCATTACCTGCATCTGGAGAAGCAGCGTGTGGTGATGCACTCCAACGAGTGGCAGACAGCGTTCAGTCTGTTCTATATCAAGGACCACTGCCCGAAGATCGGCACGCTGTTCACGACACACGCGACGAGTATTGGCCGTTCAATAGCGGGTAACCACAAGCCGTTGTACGACCAGTTTGCATACTACAACGGCGACCAGATGGCCTACGAGCTGAATATGGTCAGCAAGCATAGTGCCGAGAAGCAAGCCGCGCATCACGCCGATTGCTTCACTACGGTAAGCGATCTGACGGCCAGCGAGTGCAAGCAGCTGCTGGACAAACGTCCGGATGTAGTGACACCCAATGGTTTTGAGCCGGACTTCGTGCCGGTAGGTAAGGATTATACGACGCAGCGTAAGATTTCGAAGGAGATTCTGCTGCGCAGCCAAGGTGCAGACGGCAAGGATGCCGTGGTGGCCGGTCAGCGTCCGTTCCTGCTTTGCGTGTCCGGTCGTCATGAATGGAAGAACAAAGGCCTGGATGTGTTCGTCGATTCAATGCGTATGTTGAGCGACAAGGTGAATAGCGATGTGTTTGCACCCAGGGTAATTGCGTTCGTGTTTGTTCCGTATCTGGAGCACTCGACGCTGCAGATGGGTAAGGTTACGGTAGTATTTGTACCGTACTACCTGAACGGTTATGATCCCGAACTCGGCGAGACATACTACAATCTGTTGTGCGGCATGGATCTGACGGTGTTCCCCTCGTACTACGAGCCATGGGGATACACGCCACTGGAGAGTATAGCTTTCCATGTGCCGACGATCACAACTAGCTTATCTGGTTTCGGCGTGTGGGCAAGAAGCGAAGAACCGAAGTGCGCAGACGGTCTGGCTGAAGGCGTGTATGTGATCCAGCGTTCGGACTCTAACTACGAACAAGTGGTGCGTAAGGTGGAAGATGCCGTGTACAGCTTCATGCGTCTAAGCGGCAAGGAACAGGATATAGTGCGGAAGAAAGCGTGGAAGCTTTCAGAGAAAGCAGAGTGGAAACACTTCTTCGCATACTACCGCGAAGCGTATGATATAGCATTACGAAAGACCGCTGGCGCTCAAAATTAAAGACCGCTAACGCTCAAAAAACAAAGAGATGACAAATGATTACATTATCGAGGTGAATCACGTCTTCAAGCAGTTTGAGGACGGGAAGTTTGCCTTGAACGACGTGAGCCTTCAGGTTAAGAAAGGCGAGTTTGTAACGATCCTCGGTCCGTCAGGCTGCGGCAAGACGACGCTGTTGAGGTGCATAGCAGGCTTTCAGGTTGCCAGTTCGGGCGACATACTGCTGAAAGGCGAGGATGTGACGGCCGTGCCCCCTTACCGCAGGCCGGTAAATACCGTGTTCCAGAAGTACGCCTTATTCCCTCACCTGAACGTGTTTGACAACGTGGCGTTCGGCCTGAAGATGAAGAAGATGGAGGAGGAGACGATCGTCCGGAAGGTCAAAGCTGCGCTGAAGATGGCAAACCTGATGGGTTATGAGGATCGCGAGGTTGATACCCTGAGTGGCGGCCAGCAACAGCGTGTAGCTATAGCGCGCGCGATTGTCAACGAACCGGAAGTGCTGCTACTGGACGAGCCGTTGTCGGCACTCGACCTGAAGATGCGCCATGACATGCAGATCGAACTCAAGGAACTGCACAAACAACTGGGTATAACATTTATCTACGTCACACACGATCAGGAGGAAGCACTGACGCTGTCCGACCGCGTAGTGGTGATGAGCGAGGGAAAGATTCAACAGATTGGTACACCTACCGATATCTACAATGAGCCACAAAATTGTTTCGTGGCGGATTTCATCGGCGAAAGTAACATCTTGAGCGGCAGAATGATCAAGGACCGCAAGGTCGAGTTCTGCGGCAAAGTATTCGATTGTATCGACGAAGGCTTCGGCGAAGATGTGCCGGTGGATGTAGTTATCCGCCCGGAGGACATCTATATCTGGGATAAGAAAGACGAAGGTCGCAAAGCCAAGAACGAAGACGATGTCGATTACGAAGACCGCGTTCCGAAAGGCAAGTTCACCAAGTGGTACAGCACAGTCCAAACCTGTATCTTCAAGGGTGTGCACTACGAGATGCGCGCACTGACTCCTGACGGATTTGAGTTCCTCATCCAGGATTACCACGAGTATCTGCCCGGCACAGAAATAGGCATGCTCGTCAAGCCCGAGGATATACAGATCATGAAGAAGAGCCGCTACATCTACAACAGCTTCGAGGGCGAGGTGGAGAAGAACGGCAAAGTATATTTCCTTGGTGCCGAGTGGGATGCTACGGAAGAGCAACTTGCTCCGTTTGCCGTTGGCGACAAGGTAGAAGTATGCGTGCCGTTCCGCTTCGTTGAACTGCAGGACTATGAAGAGGAAGGCAAACTCAGCGGTGAGGTAGCATTCATCCTGTACAAGGGCAACCACTACCATCTGACCGTTCGTACCGACAACGGCGACAACATCGAGGTGAACACCAACGATGTGTGGGACGAGCATGACCGCGTAGGTATAACCATCGCACCTGAACATATACGTCTGCGTCCGACAGGACTGGAACCGCTAAATGAGCCCGAGTGATGAAGAAGTTTGCTGACATAGCGTCCGCCCGTCGGACTTGGGCTTGGCCGTACGTGCTGTTTCTTGTGCTGTTCGTTGTACTGCCACTGCTACTAATCTTCTACTACGCGTTCACCACGCCGGAGGGAGACTTTACGATATACAACTTCGTCAAATTCTTCCACACTTCGGAGGCGGTGAACACGCTAATCTACTCGATGGCCATAGCGTTCATCACGACGGTGATCTGTTTGCTGTTAGGTTATCCTGCGGCATATATCATGGCTACGGCGGAGTTCAAGACGCCGCAGGTGATGGCATTGCTGTTCATATTGCCGATGTGGATCAACTTTCTGCTCCGTACGATCGCTACGGTGGAACTATTCAATATGTTCGGTTTACCACTGGGCGAAGGAGCACTGCTGTTCGGTATGTGCTACGACTATCTGCCGTTTATGATCTACCCGATCTACAACACTCTACAGAAGATGGACCGTTCGCTGATAGAGGCGGCACAAGATCTTGGTGCGAACAAAGTAAACGTATTTACGAAAGTAGTGCTACCGCTCAGCATCCCGGGAATCTATTCGGGAATAGTGATGGTGTTCATGCCAACGGTATCAACTTTCGCCATTGCCGAGTTGTTGACGCACAACAAGATCACATTGTTCGGTTCGCTCATCCAACGCTCGTTTGGCGAGGGAGGTATAGCGATGTGGAACTACGGTGCAGCGTTGTCGTTGATCATGTTGGTAATCATTGCCGCAACATCGTTCTTTGACCAGGAGCGTGACCACGATGCACAGAAAGGAGGTCTGCTATGAGTGCGCAACAATTATCCATCGCCCAACAGGAGGCACGTCGCCGTTCGCGCGAGTTGGCCGCCAAACGTGTGGCAGGTCATGCGTACCTGTGGCTGCTACTGGTAGTGCTGTACGCGCCTATACTGCTGATCTTCGTCTTCTCGTTTACGCAGAGTAAGGTGTTCGGCAATTGGACGGGCTTCACGTTCCAACTGTATGAGAACCTGTTCACGGGTTACGACTCGACAGCACAGGTACGCGTGGATCCGAACTTGTACAGAGCAATCTTCTACACAGTGATGATTGCCATCGGCGCGGCATGTATAGCTACACTGTTGGGTACATTGGCGGCAATCGGACTGTTCAATATGCGTTCACGGCTGAGGAAAGGCATCACGTTCCTGAACTCGATCCCGATGATCAATCCTGACATATTGACGGGTATATCACTATTCCTGCTATTCGTGTTCCTGAATATCAGTCGCGGATTTGCCACGGTACTTATTGCCCACGTGGTGTTCTGTACGCCATACGTTGTGCTCAGCGTTATGCCTAGATTGATGCAGATGAATCCGAACCTATATGAGGCGGCTCTCGATCTCGGTGCTACACCGGCGCAGGCATTGCGGAAAGTATTGCTGCCGGAGCTTCGGCCGGGAATGATCAGCGGATTCATACTTGCCCTGACACTGAGTATCGACGATTTCGGCGTGACGTTCTTTACCAAAGGATCGAACGGACTGGAGACACTGTCGACATTCATCTATGCCGATGCACGAAAGGGAGGTCTGACGCCCGAGTTGCGACCGCTGTTCTCGCTGATCTTCCTGACGATACTTATATTGTTGATTATCATGAACATCCGAACTAATAAACAATTAAATAAACAGAAGAAATGAACAAAAAACTTAAATCCTTGATTGTTCTTGTTATGGCAGCCTTGGTGGCTTGCCCGTTGTTCACCCAAGCTGCAGACCGCGAGCACACCCTGAAGGTGTACAATTGGGCGGATTACATTGACATGAATGTGTTGAACGCGTTCCCTGCCTGGTATGAGGAGCAGACGGGCGAAAAGGTGGACATCATCTATCAGACCTTCGACATCAACGAGTCGATGCTCACGGAGATCGAGATTGGTCATGAGGATTATGACGTGGTATGTCCGTCGGAGTACATCATCGAGCGTATGTTGCGCCGTGGCTTGTTGCAACCAATCCAGAAGAACTTTGGCAATCTGCCCGACTACACCAAACTGGTTGCTCCGTTCGCTCAACGGATGTTCCAGCAAATGGTCAGCGAGGAAGAGATGGATGACATGCTCGCATCGGACTACACGGTAGGCTACATGTGGGGCACGACAGGATTCCTGTACAACCCCAAGTTTGTTGACGAGGCGGATATTCGTTCGTTAGGTGGCCTGCTGAACCCGAAGTTCAAGGACAAGATCTTTATGAAAGACGCGTTCCGCGATGTTTATTCGGTAGTAGTGCTGTATGTGTACCGTGATGAGATTGCCCGTGGCGAAGTGACACGCGAGAATCTGGTAGCAAACATCACCGACGAGCGTATTGCCCGCGTGGAAGAGTTCCTGACTGAGGCCAAGAGCAACATCGCCGGCTGGGAGGTTGACTTCGGCAAGGAGGAAATGGCCAAAGGCAAAGCATGGCTTAACCTAAGCTGGTCGGGTGACGCACAGTGGGCTATTGATGAGGCAGCCGAGGTAGGCGTTGAACTGAAGTATATTGTTCCTGAAGAAGGTTCGAATGTATGGTTCGACGGTTGGTGCATTCCGAAATATGCGCAGAACATCAAGGCTGCATCATACTTCATCAACTACCTGTGTATGCCTGAGAACGCCATCAAGAACATGGAGGAGATCGGTTACGTGAGTGTTATCGCTTCGCCGGAGATTCTTAAATGGGCTGACGATGCGGAAGATAATCCTCAAACTGCCGACCTGAGTTACTTCTTCGGTTCGGAGGCTACGGCTGTGCATGCTAATCAAGTGCTGTACCCTGACAAGAGTGTGATTAACCGCTGCGCATTGATGCACGACTGCGACACGAAGACCGCTGCTATGCTCGATATGTGGAACCGCGTGAAGGGTGACAACCTTGGCGGAAGCAACCTGATGCTCATCGTTGGCATAGTAATTGTATTGCTGATAGCGTTCTTCGTTATCCTCGGCATCAACAAGAACAAACAGAAGAAACTGCGCAACCGTCGCCGTTAATATGCCGACAAAATGCTGCCACACGGCAGTTGCTAACATAACTCAAACAATATGAAGATCAAGAAACTATTACTGATAGTTGCTTTGCTATGCACGGCAGCCGTTCAAGCCAATGAGATGGAGGACGGCTATCGTGCAGTCAAGCAGCAGTACGAGCAACGCGACAAAGGTGCGACCAAAGCCCTGCAGGCCTACCTCAAGCGTTATCCCTACACCACCTATGCCGACGAGGTGCAGATGATGTTGGGCGTGACGCAAGTGGAGTCGAAACATTACAAGCAGGCGTTGAAGAGTTTTGAAGAAGTGACGCTGACACGTCTGGGGCGCGACCAACAACCGGAATACCAGTTCTATCGTGGTTACGCTTACCTGATGATGGGCGAGTACCAGAAATCGCTGACGTTCTTCTCGACACTACGCCAGAAGGAGACGCCTTATTCTCTTTCGTCGCGATACTACTATGCCTTCGCGCAATACAAGTTAGGCAATTACGACAAGGCGTTGCCGGAGTTTCTTGCTATCGAGCATACGGTGCAGTATAGCGATATTGTGCCGTACTACGTCATCCAGATCTATTACTCGCAGGGCAATCTGGAGGAGGTGGAGCAACGTGCCGCATATATCATGGAGGCCAATCCGGGCAACCCGAACAACGGTGAGGTGGAGCGCATCTTAGGTGAGATGCAGTATCAGCGCGGAGCGTATACACGGGCTATACCGCACCTGGAAGCCTACGAAAAAAGTTTCACCGAGCAGAAGAAAGAGCTCGTGCGCAACGACCTCTATCTGTTAGGCATGGCGTACTATCACACTGAGCAGTATCAGAAAGCCATCAATTATCTGAAGAAGGTCAAGCCGATGAACGACAGTATATCCGAATCGACGGCTTTGCACCTCGGGCACGCGTACACGCGTATAGGTAATATTGAACAAGGCAAACTCAATTATGCTGCGGCTGCGCGATACGGTTTTTCTCCGAAGGTGACCGAAGAGGCGATGTACAACTACGCGCTGTGCACTTACCAGAGTTCAACAGCACTCGGTGAGAGTGTGACGGCATTCACCGACTTTCTGCGCACATATCCCAAATCCGAACATACGACAACGATCCGTTCGCTGCTCTCCGATGCGTTCCTGCGGTCGAAGAACTACCAGGCTGCATACGAGGCGTTGCAGTTGATTGATGTTACGGATACCAAGATGGAGCAGACCAAGCAGTACTTGCGTTACCAGTTAGGTGCTGATGCGTTCCGTCAAGGCAACGTGACCAAGGCGCAACAGTTCTTGCAGGAGATACTGCGCCAGCCCAAAGCGTACGATGCTTACAATGCCGAGGCTTGTTACCTGTTGGCCGAGTGCGCCTACCGTACACGCAACTACAAGCAGGCCGAACAGTACATCACACAGGCCGAGCAGGAGAAGGGGTGGAAGAAGTCACCGAACAGAATTCAGGCTATGTATTTGAAGGGTTATGCGTACTTCCAGCAACGAATGTACACACAGGCAGAGGCCACGCTCAAGGATTTTGTAGATCAGGCTGATTCATTGCAACCGACCTATGCTGATGCCTTGAACCGCATAGGCGACTGCCAGTTCAATGCCCGTAAGTTCGACGAGGCCATCAAGACATACCAGAAGGTTATCGACCTCAACGCAACCGGAGCGGACTATGCTACGTTCCAGGCAGGCTATGCCTACGGCTTGAAGCACCAGTATGTCAACAAGGCAGAGAAGATGCTCAGCCTTGTGACCACTTATCCGCAATCCGACTACGCCGACGATGCTCTCTACGAGATGGCGCGTGCGTACATCGAAAATAACCAGGAAGAATCGGCAATCATGGCTTACGAGCGATTGCTGAGCAACTACCCGAACTCGAATATGGCTCGCAAGGCTTCGCTGGAGCAAGGTATGATTCACCGTAACCTCAAGCAGTACGATGATGCTATCCGTGCCTTCAAGCGTACTATCAAAGACTATCCGAGCACCGAGGAGGCATATGCAGCCCTTGACGGATTGGAGCAGGTGTATGTGGCTACGAACAATATCAGCGAGTATCTGGCATACACGAAGAAACTCGGCAAATCGCAGATGCGCGTCAAGACCGCTGAGGACTCCCTTACCTATGTTACAGCTGAGTTGCAATACATGCTCGGAAACTACCGCGAGGCGGCTGCAGGTTTGGCAACATACATCACGCGCTATTGCAACGGCGGACGTTACTGCACCAATGCACATTACTATGCTGCTGACAGCTACTACCGCTTGGGGCAGATGCAGAGTGCGCTGTCGGAATACGAGGCGCTGACCACCCTTACCGGTAATGCATATATGGAGGAGGCGTGCCTGAGAGCTGCAGGCATAACCTTCGACAATCAAGACTATGAGTCTGCATCCCGTCATTTCAAGCACCTGTATGAGGTGGCGTCGACCGAAAGCAACCGCCGTATAGCGCAGCTCGGCATCCTGCGTTGCGCATCGAACCTCAAGGACCAGGCCACCGTACAGCGTATAGCGACCGAGATGCTGTCCACCGATGGTCTGCCCGATGACATGCGTCAGGAAGCGTTGTACTGCCGTGCCAAAGCGTACCTCAGTGCCGGCAACAACGGCTTGGCGGTGGTTGACCTTACGCCTCTGGCGCAGGAGACCGTTACGGCCATTGGCGCGGAGAGCAAGTACCTGCTGGCGCAGGCGTACTTCAACATGAATGCACTGGACAACGCTGAGACGGAAATCATGTCGTTCGCACAGATGAACACCCAGCATCAGTATTGGCTCGCCAAGGCAATGATATTGCTTGCGGATATCAGTCTCAAACGCGATGATACCTATCAGGCAGAGCAGTATTTGCTGGCATTGCAGGCTAACTACCATGCACAGGATGACATCCAGATGATCATCTCCGACAAGTTGGCTGCAATCAACGCAAAGATGCAGGCTGCGCAGACCGAAAACAACGAACCGACTGACGACTAATTGAGAAGCTTATGAACAGACATTCAATTATAGCATTTGCAGCCATGCTGTTATTGCCGTTGACGATGACGGCACAAGATACTATCTTGAACAGGAACGTGACCGTTGAGCGCGACTTCCAGCCAATCATCAGCAGTGCGGGTATAGTCAGTGTCAAACCGGTGATTGTCCAGCAGGACATAGAGCCGGCGGAGGTTAACTATTCGTCGTACTCGCAAGCATTGTCGCCTGCGTTCAATATCAACCCGCTGGGCTGCTCGCTCACCACATGGGAACAATCCAAGCCCTTGCACGGTTACGTCAGCGGAGGATTAGGCCATACCAACACCGCATTCGACTTCGGTTATCGTGCCGAGGATAAGAAGAGTAAGATTGCCCTTGACGCCTACGCGCATCATCGTGCGGCATGGGGACGGTACACGGTGGAGAAAACAAACTTCGGACTGGACATAACCAAGTCGTTCTCATCAACAGCTCTGTATTTCGGTGCTGATGCCGAGAACCGGTTCTATACATTTAGCGGACGGTATGTGGACTCGACCGGTATGATTCATATCGACAAGCCGTCAGAATTGAAGGCCGAGGACAAGCTCTCGCTTTGGGCAATCAATACCCGTATAGGGGTCCGTTCCATCAGCCGGGGCAATGTGCAGTATCAGTTGCAGACGGGTTACTCGGCATTTCTGCATTCCACGAATGTGATTGAACACCAGATACGTACCATCGGGCGACTGGAGTGGAACGGCGGTGAGCATCGTGCCGGACTGAACGTTCGGGCGGCGAACTTCTTTATGACCGTCAATGATGCCACGATCGATCCGTCGCACTACAACCCGAGGCATGCCATTCGTCTTGAGCCGTACTATGCGTACGACCATAATCGCTTCCATACACATATCGGTGTGAACCTCGACCTGAACATCGGTCGCGGACAACTGATGTCGAGCAATGAGAATATCACCTTTGCTCCGTCGCCGAACGTGTATCTGGAGTATGATATAGCCCACAAGTGGCTGGCTATCTATGGTGAGGCGCGAGGCTCGCTGGGCGAAGGTTCGCTGCAGGCATACAGCAATCTGTACCCCTATCGTCCGTATCGGAACGGCGTGGTGTCTCATCATGTGGCCGGATATATCCCCGTGCAGGCGCAACTCGGTCTGAAGATTCGTCCCCAGGCTAATCTGCTTATCGACTTGCACGCACGCTATGAGTGGAAGAAGAATCAATTATCCACCTGCAATCCGTACTACTGGGAGGTACGCAAGTACCGTGACGACATGGGGGACAGTGATCCGGTGTTCGGCGGCTACGTCTATTCCCACCTGCAGCGCTGGAAAATTGGCGGAGAGATTACGTACCACTATCAGGATATCGTTCATATTCTCGTAGCCGGAGGGTATTACACCGGCAGTATGGACAGTATCGAAGTGCCGCATGCATCCAAAGGCAATGCTGCCGACGAGGCTTCGCTGTGGGCAGCCGTGAAGAACCCCGACGGTTCATTCAAGATGCTTGACCGTCCGCGTTGGGATCTGACGGTTAATGTTGATGCACGCATCAACCGCCACTGGACGCTCTACTCGCACAACTACTTTGCAGGCAAACGCCAAGCACTTATGTACGAGGAGACGGCCACCGGACGTGACTATTCCATCCGCACATTCATACCGACCATCGAACTCAATCTGGGCTGTACGTACGAGTACAACAAGTGGCTGAGCGTGTTCCTTGAACTGAACAACATCATCTATCGCCACAACGTCTATTACTATGGCTATACCAACCCGGGAACGAACTTCCTGCTTGGAGCATCGTACAAGTTCTGATCGAAGGCCGAGACATACGGATATACATACAAGCAAAGCGCCCGTCAAGGCGCTTTGCTTGTATGTATAAGATCCTATATCACTTTGCTTTTTTGAGCACGTCGAGGATGATCGGTTCCATCACCTCATAGCCTGCATCGGTCGGGTGCACTTCATCGTTGCTCAGGCCGGCTTTGAGTCCGCCGTCCTTGTCAACCATCGCACTGTAGTAATCGACGTAAGTGATCTTGTTGGCTTTGGCGTAATCGCTGATCTTGGCATTCAGTTCGCGAATCTGTGCCGGCGCATCGGGCACGGTCGGGTTCCAACGGAACGAGCGTGCCGGCAGAGCTGAACAAAGGATAGGACGAATCTTGTTGGCCTTAGCCAGTTCGCACATCGAGATGATGTTTCCTACCGTGTGGTCAATGGTGATTGTACCATTGTTCTGTGCAATATCGTTTGTGCCGCACATGATTACCACAATCTTCGGGTGCAGGTCAATCACATCCTGCCGCATTCTGACGAGCAGTTCGGAAGATGTCTGTCCGCCTATGCCGCGACCGGTAAAACCGTTGTCGTGGAAGAACTGCGGACGCATCTTATACCAGTTGTTCGTAATGCTGTTGCCGTAAAATACAACAGTCGTCTTTGCTTTGGCGGCATGGATGCTATCGTTCTGTTTCTGGTAGTACTCAAATCGCGCCCAGTCTTTCAGTCGGTTGTTGCGCGTACGTACGGTCTTGTTGTGCCGAACGACGGCGTCATACACATCCTTGCTGATGTTCATCGGCGTGCACACGGCCATGACGGGGTAATGATCGCTCAAGTACGGTACACCATAGCCGTTACGCAATATGCGGAACTCCAGTGCTGAAGCGTTGCGGTAAAAGATATAGTCTATCATCTTGCCTTTGCCTCGTCCCCAACTGTGGAACGTCATGCCGGGATCAGTAATAGCTGCCTCGTTTTGTGCAAGTTTCATAGTGTTCCACATCGGTGCCAGTTCGGGCGCGTCGGGCGTGACGTTCAGATCACCCATCACGAACATCGGAACCGTGTCACCGCCGATAGCTATCGCGCTGTCGGCAATCAGTTGCAGCGATTTCTCGCGTGCCACTACACCCTTGTGATCGAGGTGGGTGTTGAACACCAGATACAATTGTCCGGACTTCTTGTCGCGCAGATGAACGTAAGTGACTATTCGTTTGTACTTTCCGTCCCAGCCGCGCGAAGGCACGTCGGGGGTCTCACTGAGCCAGAACGTGTTTGTGCGAACAAGATTGAACTTGTCGGTGCGGTAGAAGATTGCGCAAGCCTCGTCCTCGCGATTGTTCGGATCACGACTGATAGCCACGCCATCGTAATAGGGAGCGAGATGCACACGCAGATATGCTTCCTGATCAGGCATCTCTTCCTGCATTCCTACAACATCAGGTTGCTCCGCAAGCAGCATCTTCACGGCAGCCTCCTTGCGGTATGTCCATCCGTTCGTGCCGTCCTGCTCGTTCTTGACCGATGAGCGGAGATTATACGACATGATATTGATCGTCTGCGCATTGACTGACAGTGCAAGCAGACCGGCGAGTGTGAATACTATTGAACGTTTCATACTGATTATAGTTATATGGTTTTCCATGCGCACACATACAAGTACATGGCGCGCATATATCCAGCACAAAAATACGGAAAAAAATGCAATTATGCAAATTTTGTTACGATAATAATACCAAAACGGAACAAAAATCTCTGTTTTTCGCCCGAACCGCCCGTATAGTCCGTGTTCCGGTCGCGACAAATACACCGATTTATCTGCCATTTATTCAACAATTATTCACTTTTTCCTTCAATTATTTGCATAAACCGAAAATTTTTCGTACCTTTGCAACGCGTTCGACAAATACAAATAAATAACAAATCACAAGATATGAAAAAACTCTTCTCTCTTGGCGTACTACTCGCCGCATGGACAAGTGTCCTCGCCTGCACGAATTTCCTCGTGGGCAAAGACGCATCGGTTGACGGCAGCACAATCATCTCCTACGCCGCTGACTCGTATTCATTCTACGGTTACTTGCATTTCTCTCCCGCAGCCGACCATGAGAAAGGTTCGGTTCGCGAGGTTGTGGAGTGGGACACCGGTCGTCCGCTCTGCACTATCCCTGAGGTGGAGCATACGTACTCCGTTGTAGGCAACACCAACGAGCACCAGCTCACCATCGGCGAAACCACATGGGGTGGGCGCGAGGAGCTCTGGGACACCGTAGGTATCGACTACGGCAGTCTGATTTACATCGCTCTGGAGCGTTGCAAAACAGCGCGCGAGGCTATCGATTGCGTTACATCTCTCGTCAAAGAGTACGGCTATGCCAGCGAGGGCGAATCGCTCTCTTTCGGCGATCCCAACGAGATATGGATCATGGATATCATCGGTCGCGGCAAGGGCGAGAAAGGTGCGGTATGGGTAGCCACACGAATCCCCGATGACTGCATTGCCGCTCACGCCAATCAGGCGCGCACACAAGGCGTACCTGCGCCGACAAAAGCTGCTGCCAAGAAAGCCAAGAAGACCGGTATAGTCGATATGGGTGACATCATCTACTCGGCTGATATCATCCGGTTCGCACGCCGCAAAGGCCTGTTCGAGGGCAAGGATTCGGAGTTCTCGTTCCAGAAGGCATTCAACCCGTACGATTTTTCGGGTCTGCTGGCCTGCGAAGCACGTGTGTGGAGCTTCTATCGCCATTTCAGCGACGATATGGACCGTTTCCTCCCGTTCGTTACCGGTCAGACCTTCCTCGCCACAGGCGGCAAGGATGCCGGTGAGGCAATGCCGCTGTATATCCGTCCGAACCACAAGGTTAGTGCACAGGAAGTAAAGGATTGCATGCGCGATCAGTACGAAGGCACACCGCTGGATATTACCAAAGGCAAAGCCGCCGGCGCGTGGGGCAGCAAGCTCCGTTACGGCGGACTGAAGTACGAACTGGACAGCGTAGCATATTGGTATCAGCGTCCGACGGCAACCCAGCAGACAGCCTGGTCGTTCGTCTCGCAGATGCGCGGCAACAAACCTGCCGGAGGAATCTTCTGGTTCGGTGTTGACGATGCTGCCACGAACGTGTACGTGCCGATGTACAGCCGTATCTTTGCCGTGCCCAAGTGTATGGAGAAGGGCAACGGCGATCTTTATACCTACTCGGCGACATCAGCTTGGTGGGCGTTCAATCTTGTGGCAAACAAAGCCTACGAGAAGTACGAGCGCATATTGCCGGAGATCCGCCAGCGCCAAGCGATGTGGGAGGAGCGCTTCAACGCACAGGTTGAGGCTATCGACAACGAGGCAGCCCGACTCTCCGAATCGGAGATCGACAAGATGCTGACCGACTACTCCTGCCGCGAGGCGGAAGAGGTTGTAAAGGACTGGAAAGAACTATACATCTATCTCATCACGAAGTACATCGACGGCCAGGAGCGTAAATTCGAGAATGGTCAGTTCGTTCGCAATGCCTACGGCCAACCCGAGATGCCTAATCGTCCGCCGTTCCCCGAACCGTTCTTGCGCCAAATAGCGCCCGAGACCCTTCATGAATAATTAAATCACCACTATATGACCACCATCGAACCCCGCGAAGTATTTGAGATCTTCGCACAGATTAACAAGATTCCCCGTCCCTCGAAACATGAGGAGAAGATTAGCCGCTGGCTGCAGGACTTTGCTGCCGCGCATAACATCGAATGTGTCACCGACGAAGCGATGAACGTCGTGATGCGCGTACCCGCCACGCCGGGCTACGAAGATCATCCGGGAGTTATCCTGCAGGCACATCAGGACATGGTGTGCGAGAAAGATGCCGATTGCACCATCGACTTCATGAACGATCCTATCCAGACCGTCGTTGAAGGCGATTGGATGCATGCCAAGGGCACGACCCTCGGTGCGGATGACGGTATAGGTATGGCTATGGCGCTCGCTGCGCTCATCTCGCCTGACGTCAAGCGCCCTGCTCTGGAAGCACTGTTCACCGTGGACGAAGAGACCGGCCTGACCGGTGCTAACCGTCTGCAGGACGGCTTGTTGCGCGGCAAACGGCTCATCAATCTTGACAACGAGGATGACGGCAAGATTTGCATCGGCTGCGCCGGCGGTATCGATTCTCTCGGTAAGATGCACTATACGCCTGAGGCATTGCCCGAAGGCAAATGGCTTGGGCTGAAGATCCGTGTGGACGGCCTGCCCGGCGGACACTCGGGTGAGGATATCAACAAAGGTCGTGCAAACGCCAACAAGGTGCTCGCGTACTTCCTCACGGAGATGTTCGACTCGACAGATATGTACATCGCCACTATCCATGGCGGCAACCTGCGCAACGCTATCGCCCGCGAAGCGGAAGCAGTTGTCTGCGTGCCGTTTGAAGATCGCGAGCGTCTGCGTGTTCTGTTTAACGACCGAGCCGCACAGGTCGAGGCTGTCTATCAAACCACTAACCCGAACATCCGCTGTGCGATGGAGACCACGGCCCTGCCTGCAGAGGTTATGAGCCTGAAGGACACCTCGCGTCTGCTGGCTACGCTCACAACCTGCCCGCACGGTATGATCCGCATGAGTGCGGATATTCCCGATCTCGTTGAGACGTCCACTAACCTCGCTTCTGTTCATACCAAACAGGATGCCAACGGTTGTTACATCGAGATCAACACTTCGCAGCGTTCGTCGATTGAAGCGCAGAAGCATCAGATCAAGCGGCACGTGGAGTATGCGCTGTCCATCGCTTGCGACGAGGTGACGCACGGCGACGGTTACCCGGGTTGGGCACCGAACGTACACTCGCCGCTACTCGATACGATCGTGGCAACGTACAAGCAACTGTACAAAGCCGAACCTGAAGTGCTGGCTATACATGCAGGATTGGAGTGCGGACTGTTCCTGACCAAGTACCCCGACATGGATATGGTCAGCGTCGGCCCGCAGATGTACGACGTTCATTCGCCTAAAGAGCGACTGAGTCTCTCATCTACCGCCAAGACCTGGCAATGGCTGAAGGCTACCCTTGCGGCGCTCTGATTGATAGGGCTGAGCCCGGGGCTTAGCCCGGGGCTCAGCCCGCTGCATTTTGCAGTTTATATATTGCATTTTCACGGGGAACGGCGCTTTTTCTTCCTGAAAATTTGCAAATATGAAATAATTGTTGTACCTTTGCACGCTTTTTCGAGTAAGAAGCACGACCATATTACTAACCCGGGCAGGCGATTCGAGTAGTCGTAGCCCATAAACAAACAAACAAGAATGGCAACAAAAATTCGTTTGGCACGTCATGGTCATAAGGACTATGCATACTACCACATCGTAGTAGCCGACAGTCGTTCACCGCGTGACGGCAAGATTATTGAGCGTATTGGCTCGTACAACCCTAACACCAATCCTCTGACGATCGATCTGAACTTCGAGCGTGCATTGTATTGGGTCAACGTTGGTGCTCAACCTACTGACACCGTTCGCAACCTGCTTTCAGGTGAGGGTGTTATGCTGATGAAGCACCTCCAGGGTGGCGTAAAGAAAGGCGCTTTCAGCGAGGCTGAGGCTCAGAAGCGTTTCGACGCTTGGAAGGCTCAGAAGGATGCCAAGCTCGGCAAGATCAGCCGTGACGAGGCAAGCAAGAAAGCCGCTACCGCCAAGGAGCGTCTCGCACAAGAGGTTGAGACTAACAAGGCTAAAGCCGCTGCCGTTGCTAAGAAACGTCAGGAGGCTGCCGAGGCACTTGCCGCTGCTGCTGTTGAGGCCGCTCAGGAAGCTGCTGAGGCTGTTAAGGAAGCAGAGTCCGCACCGGAGACCGCAGCAGAGTAATCAACTGCGTGTTGCAAATGGTGGTGCACCTTTCCGGCGCACCACCTTATTTTTTCTGAATGTCCAAATTGCTGAACATATCGATTGTCCTCTACCGCACGCCCGAGGGCGAGTGGCAGCCGCTGGTGAAGGAACTTCAGCGTTCCCGGAGCGTCAACCGTATCTATCTCATCGACAACTCCCCCGAGCCTCTGCCCGAACAGGAATTGTCGGCGGTCAGCGGTCAGCGGTCAGTGGTCACTTACCGGCATCCCGGCAAGAACCTCGGTTACGGTACAGCGCATAACATTGCTATCCGCGAGACCATCTATGATGAGATTCCGTTTCACCTTGTTATGAACTCCGACGTACAGGTTTCTGCTGAGGCTATTGATCATCTGCTTGACGTCATGCAGGCCAACGGTACCATCGGACTTTTGCAGCCCCGTATCGTCGATGTCAACGGCGAATTGCAGTACCTTGCCAAGCTCTTGCCTACGCCTGCCGATCTCATGCGTCGCATTCTGTTCGGCAAGTTCGGGCACAATAGTGCTCGCAACGCGCACTTCGAGCTTCGCGATCTTGACCACTCGCGCCCGATCAACGCGCCTTACCTCTCAGGCTGCTTCATGCTGTTGCGCACGGAGGCGCTGCTGAAGAGCGGATTGTTCGATGAGCGATTCTTTATGTACCCTGAGGATATCGACCTCACCCGGCGGATTCATCGGGATTTTCTTACGCTCTATTACCCGTCCGAAACGATCGTTCATGCCCATCGTCAGGCGTCATACCATAGCCTGCGGATGTTATGGATCCATGCCACCAATATGATCCGTTACTTCAACAAGTGGGGTTGGCTTTTTGACTCCGAACGACGGATGTTCAATAGTATTCTACTGACGAAGCAAGAGACCATATAAATCCGATGTTCCAACGCGCATGCATATTTCTATCGCTGTTCTGCATGTTTTGCGCATGCAGCGGGGTGAAAGATGCGCAGCAGGCCGTTGCTGTAGCAGACAGTCTGCGTGTGAACCATGGCGTGGCGTATGATGATAGTGTGGCTCTTGCTGATGCGTATGCCACACTTGGCAGCTGGAGGCTCATCTATTCCGATGATTACGCGCGCGCGTGCTATTATTATGGTTATCTGCTCCGCACTCACGGCAATCAAGTCGATGCCATGCGCGCATTCATCGCCGGCACTCATGCACCATACGTGCAGCGCCTCAT
>DBYS01000001.1:1400-50744 GCA_002310195.1 Bacteroidales bacterium UBA1180 | reverse complement strand
ATAACCAAGACATGGGAAACAAAAGCAATATTATATAGAAATATCGGGCACCCCGATTCTGTTATCCACGCTGTCATAAAATTGCATTCACGAGGTTATCAAGCCGCTTCCGGATTTGTTATGCTGGCTCAAGCGTATTGGTCGTTGAATCAAAATGATTCAGCTATATATTACGCCAAACAGGTTATGTCTATGCCGAGTGCTACAGATCAGGACAAATACAACATGCTGTATATTCTGACGTACGATGACAATCAAATAAGGCAGGAAGAAAAGATGCAACTTCATGAAGAGCGCGATGATATTGACAAAGAAATTCTTGATCCGCTTCACATACAACTTGCACAAGCTATAGACGTGTTGACGCAAGACAGTAACAAGAAGCCTCATTATATTAACATCGGTTTACTTTTATTATCTTTATGTATTGTGGGCGGCATTACATGGATCGCTGCTGTGCGCATCAAGCGTCATCGCAAACATCTGTATGCCGAAACTGAACGCGAGCGGCAGAAACAACTCCGTTTGCAACAACAGCAGCGACAACTGTACGCCGAACATTTGGCAGTCTTTGAGCAAAACAGCGAAGCTATCCGTTGTTCTGAACATATACAGGCTGCTCTGTGTTGGAAAGATTTTGATCAAATGTGTCGGTATATCAATGATGCCTTCTTTATGTTTGTAACCAAACTCACTGCAGCAGGCAAATTCAATGAATATGAAGTTCGACTTTGTGTACTTGTGTTATTGGATTTGGATTACGAGACGATATCTCATATACTGAAACGTGCTCAAAATGGTATAGGAAAAGCCAAGTACCGTGTTGCTCAAAAACTCGGCACAACTACCGGAAATTTACGACAAGTTCTCATAAATTTGGCTATTGATGCCCCGACAAAAGACCTCTAAAAACAACTTGCCCAAGTCACTTTTTGCTTAATCGGCTGATATTATGCACTTTATGCAAAATAAATAGCCCAAGTAAAAATTTGCACATTTGCAGAAAAAGCAGTAACTTTGCACCCGAAATCGGAACTCGGTTTCGGGCGCTTTTTTTAGCGTGAGTGATGACAACAACAATCACTAACTTTTTAATCAATAATCACTATGAAAACAAAAAACATTTTGTGGCTTTTCGTAAGCCTGTTTCTTTTAGCCGTTCCGGCAGTACAAACTTTTGCCTCGGGCAATGAAGTAGAAATCGTTTTAATGGAAGTGTCTGGCTTCCTTCCTGGTAACGACCCGTTGGGTAATCCTATGCAAGAAGGCGACACACCTCCTCAGCCCGGTGATTTCAGTGCCACGATTGATGGTAGCACATTGGAGATCACGTCAGGCACGAATGCTACGCAACTTATCGTCTTTGATGACTTGGGCACGCCTGTTATCAACCGTCAGTTCGTAGGTGGCACAATCGAGCAAATCTCTGTTCCTGGCTTCTACAGCCTTGAGATCCAAAGCGGTTCTCTCACACTCGTAGGCGCATTTGAGGTGCAGTAATCGACTATGTTTAACAAATAAATCCAAAAGGTTATGAAAAACAAGATTTATCTTTGTGTACTGCTTTTTGCAGCATGCACTTTCTCCACACGCATGAGTGCTCAATTAAAGATTACTGATAACGGCAAAGTCGGTATAAAATGTTCGGCACCTTTATCAAACCTTGCCATTGGTTCAAATGGTCAATCGAACGCAAGATTATACGTTTATGGAGCAGCAGCAGAAGGAAATAATACCGGTAATCAATATGGAATATATTCTTCCCTTGTATATGGCACGAACAACTATGGGAGAACCGCTATATATGGCTATGCTCATGGATTTGGCGGTTATTCGATAGGAGTTAAAGGCGAGTCCGCTTTGTTAAGTACCAACTATAGTTATGCTGTTTCCACTTGCGGAGTGTATGGTATAGCCGGAAATGGTTCTACAGGGAAAAATTATGGAGTTTATGGCACATTGAGAGAAGGAAATTCAAACGGAGCAGGGGTGTGCGGTATGAAAGATGAAACCACACCGGCTTTGACAAGTAGATATGCGGGATACTTTCAAGGACAAACACGTGTAAACGGGACCATGTATGCGACAAGTACTTCTCTTACTTCAGATGCCCGATTGAAAACCAACATTACAGAGATTAAGGCAGATGCAATAAGCAAAGTAAAAGAACTGCATCCTGTTCAATTCCGGTGGCAACAGGTTGAAGATGTCATTGTAGATGATACTGTGACAGTCAAAGTTCCGCATTTCAGTTCCGATATTGATTTCAAACGCGAGCACTACGGTTTGATTGCCCAAGACGTGCAGAAACTATTTCCTCAGTTAGTGGAAGAGGATGGCACCGGCTATCTCAGCGTAAACTATGTGGAACTGATTCCTCTGCTGATCCAAGCAGTTCAGGAACTGTCTGCTGAAGTGGAAGAACTGAAAGCAAGATAATAGCTATAACAACTACAAGTGACATGAGCCAAAATACATCCTTTCGTGTAGGTTATATTTTGCCACAATCTGAAAAAAAATGTCAATTTGCATGAATTATTGTTTACTTAAAAAATCTCAGCATAATGAAAGCGAATTTTTTTATTCTAACTATGGTAACAATGCTTGTCGCATGCGCGCAGAGCAACATAAATAGTGAAATAATTTCTCCTGTCGTTCTTGACGAAGATGTTACAGATAGATTAAATGAGGTCTTTAATGGCAATAACGCAAAATTGCGACTATTTGAAAACCAGAACATAAGTTCATCTAGCGATAAGCCAATCTATATCATTCAAAGTGAAAGAGATTTGGAATCAATCTGTCCGAATAACATAGATTTTCCTAAAATTGATTTTTCTAAATGCTGTATTATTTATTCTTCTATACAAACGTCATCTATATCTGATGAGTTGTTAGCGACATCATTGTACTTTAGTAAAGAGAGGAATATGTTTTATTTCAATGTCAGCATACAAAAATGTGTAGATTGTTGGACTTCAATTGGATATCTTTACCCTTATGGTGTCTATTCATTATCTCCCCTAAGTATAAGTAATATAGAATTAATCATTGATTCAAAAGAGAAATAATTATGCGACAATTATCCATTTTTATCATATTTATGCTTATCCCTTGTTATGTATTTCCTAATAGTAAGATTCAGCAGGAGGTGATTGAAAGGAACAATCATCTTTACATTATTTCATGTAACAAAGAATATCCTATAAACGACATCATAACTGTCAAATACGTTTACGTAGAGCAACTTCAGGATAAATACCAAGTTATTAGGAACAACAAACTTAAATATGCAGATCTTTTAATCCCCAACAACATTACTATACAATCGTTTGTTTCCATACTTGAACAGGACGATAATATTGTTAGTATTGATTATAATGGGGTTGGCTCGTACAACACTTTATCGCCTAATGACACACATATAGCATCTCAATGGCATTTACCATATATCCATGCATTAGACGCATGGACGATAACGACAGGATGCCCTTATGTGAAAATCGGAATTTTAGATTCTGGAACAGACTGGATGCATCCTGATTTAGGGTTAGGGCTGGATTCATATCAAAATATTTTTTGCAATCCATATGAAGATGATTGGACTGATCGGAACAATCCTGCTTCTGGAAATAATTACGATGATGATGGAAATAACTTAACTGACGATTACAAAGGATGGAACTATGATTCCGGCACAAATGACTCAAGAGGTATATATTATCATGGAACGTTCGTTGCTGGTGTTGTTGGAGCAAAAACAAATAATAATTTTGGAGTCTGCGGTATCGCAGGAGGCTATGGTTCACAAGGTGTGTCTCTTGTCCCATATTGCGTGGGATTAAATTCTCCCCTAAGCGATGTCGTTGATGATGCAATCATTGATGCCGTTGATAATGGAATGAGGATTATACAATTAAGCCTTTCTGTTAGCAATACAACAGCAATTAGAAGCGCATTACAGTATGCCGCTGACAATGATGTGATCGTTGTTTGTTCTGCAGGAAATACGAACTCCTCGTCTATAGATTTTCCCGCTTCAAATGCTAATGTTATTGCAGTGGGAGCTATGAATCAGAGTTATCAAAGGGCTTCTTTTTCCAATTATGGAACCAACTTAAGTGTTGTCGCGCCAGGGGTTGATATCCATGGACTAAATCTTACTTCTGAAACGACACTATTTAGAGTAGAAAGTGGAACATCTTTTGCCGCACCTCAAGTTTCAGGAACGATAGGCCTGATGTTATCTGTTAATCCGAATTTGACAAGAGATGAAGTAAGATATATTATTGAATCTACTGCACAAAAACTTAGCGCATATTCTTTTCAGCCATCATCGTCAGCGCATCCTAACGGGACATGGAACAAATATGTAGGTTATGGTTTGCTAGATGCTTACTCAGCAGTGTTGGCCGCGAAAGATAAATACATTCAAAATAGACAATACTTAAATGGAGAAAGTGTTGTCGAATCATATCCTGAGATTTATGCAGGCTATTCGGTGACGGATGCTGTTCCGTATGGAGATGTTATTGTGAAATCTGGTAGTAATGTGACCTATAAAGCTACTCGAGCTATACATTTAGAATCTGGCTTCAGCGTAGAGCTAGGTGCTACGTTCTATGCAATAATAGAAACACCATCACAAACTTCATCTGCCCCATTGTATGTACGCAAGAGAGAAACGCATCCTGCTGATAGCAATAATGGCAATGCTGATGTGGCTCAACAGCATATTGACGCATTCTCTGTATCTCCCAACCCCGTTGCATCTATTCTTCACATAAATACATCCGACGAACTTTCGCAGGTGAAAATTTATAACCTCAACGGACAACGCGTGCTGCAATACGCTCAAACGGATATTGATGTATCTGCACTGCCGCAAGGTATGTATATTCTCCGCACAGAGACGACCGACGGCACACCCTTGCAGGCAAAATTTATCAAACAATAAAATATCTTAAAACTTCAAATTATGAAAAAGAGCAACATCGCATTAATTACCGCGCTGTATGATGTAAAGGATGCTAATCTGTATCGGGAAATATATTTCCCCGTCATCAAGTATGCCATTACGAGGATATTTATCGAGTCTTCTGAAAACAGGAAATACGGTGACGTCACAGAGCTACAGAAGAGGATTGAGAAATGGTTTGGAATAACCATTCCGTTGATTGTGTTGAAGAAAAGCCTTGTTGCTCTCAGTCGGACGAACGACGATGTAATCATTAATCTCTACGACAAGCAGAACTATTTTTCGATTGATCGGGTTTGGAATGCGGATGTAAAGAATGACATCGACAGTAAAGCAGAGAAAGTCAAGTCACTCTTTTCACGACTTACTATCGCGTTTAATCAATATCTGGAGCACAACCATCTTATTTCAACCAAGTCCTTCTCAGATTTGTTGATTGAGTATTCTAACGAAAGTATTTCGCTATTCGAAAAAACAGAAACTTCTGAAATCGCAGGAGAGGAGTTCTCTAATATGGCACTGTTTCTCCAATGGATACAACAGAACGACGGGGATCTGTTTGGGCTTGTCGAACAAATCCTATGGTCATCTATTATCGCGGGATTCCTCGCCCGAAAAGATGTTGACTTCGAAACCAAAGTCGAAAAGAATGTCTCATACTATTTGGATTCCGCATTGGTATTTGCTCTCCTTGACTTAAGTTCAGTCGAAAGTCATGATTCGGTTCATGACATGCTGCGCATCGTCAAGGAAGCAGGATGCACGCTAAAAGTTCATCCGATGACTATTCGTGAAATCAAAAACGTGCTTACCGCGGTCGAGAAAGAGCAAGGACCGCGAACGGATTCGGAAATGGCGAGTGCGTATGTGCGGCGGCAACTGAAGCTATCAGATATATTGCATCTGCGAACTCATTTACAGCAGGTTCTGGAAGATGACTACCAAGTGATCGTTTCACCATCCGTAAGCGATAACGAGATTGAGGGCTATATAAGCAAGTATCGCAATAACTTCAAGGTTAAAGACCTATATCTGCAACGGGATTCTTCATCTGACGATGTGTTCCGAGAGATACATGATGTCTTTATGGCAGATTTCGTAAGTAATAAAAACAGCAATTACGGTCTTGCTGAAAAATATGATGCATATTTTGTAACCACCAACAGCGATCTGGCAGATTTCTGTCGTCCGGAAGTCAAAGCTACATCTGTCATCACTCCCGGGCAGGTGGTGATGAACCTATGGTTGCATAGCACTCAGAGTAGTAGCCTGAAAGTTTCGGCACTGACGGAAATGATCTCACGGAGTATAGCACTTAACCAAATGGCCGTCAAGCGAAAGCTGAAGACGTTCTATTCTCATTATTCGTCATGCTTGACTGATGATAATGACTGGGAGGCAATGTATCAGTCCCTCGTCTATCGCTCAAACAAGGTCCTCAGCGGGCTGGAGACACTTGCAGATAAGGAACGCGAGGGCATCGCTACCGAAGAAGCACTTCAGTTTGCTAAGCAAGTGATTGACATCGCACGCGCTGAACAGAAAAGGCGGACAGAAGCCGAGAAGAGAGAGTCTGAACGCAACAAAGAACTGCTCGCCGAGATCGAAAAAGTAACCGGCCAGTTAGAGAACAGCCAGAACATACAAGCCGCTTCCAAGGAGCAGTTGGCAGCTCTAAAGAAACTTGAAAAACAAAATCAGGAATTCCGAAAAGAATTAGCACGAAGAGACAAGGAGGCCGAATTCCAAGCGCGACTTAATGAAGTACAAGACCGTCTACGGGAATTGGACCAACAGGCGCAAGATTCGGTGTCATATTGTAAGTACTGGCTCTTTATATTTATTGAAGTCGTTTGCTCCTTGTTTATTCTATCTGCTATTGCACTAACAGTCTTCCATTGCGTGCATCCGAACTATGACTTCGGGGCGTATGGACATGTGCTAAGCGGAGTTTCAATAATCTCGCTTGTAATATTGCTTCTTCGTATCAAGGACATGTACATCTTCTCTCCCATTATTTCCAAGCACAAGATTGAGAAGGAACAACTGAACGATTGGAAAGAGCATAATGGAGAATATGTTAAACTACTGAAAAGAAAAAATGAGCTTGAGAAAAATCTGGATGCAGTACGAATCATCTAATAGCTGCCCACATCAACTCAAATTATTCCAATGGAACATAATTATATAAAACAAAACATTAGATAAAAAGCAATATGAAAAAACTATTTTTATCATTCGCCATGCTTATGAGCATCTCGTTCTGCATGGCACAAAGCACCAACTGGCAATCAGTCGGTGACAGTATTGAATATATTGCACCATCGAATGCAAAGGTCGGAATAGGAACAACTAATCCTTTGGAAGCATTGGATGTAAGAGGCAATATCCGAGGGAACTATATCGGAGGTGCAGTAACAATCAAAACTGACTATGGAACAACACAAATTGGTGCTATCAACTGGGTATATTCTCATTTCTACACGGATAGAAGTAAATTTTGGTTCAACAAAGAGATTATGGTACATGGTGGCCGATTTGCCGCACACGACTCTGACCTAAAACTGATGACAGGAGAAAATGTAAACATGATTATCAAGCAGTCAGGAAACATCGGCATCGGCAAGTCAGCCCCGCAATATAAATTGGATGTCGCAGGAGGCATTCATGCGGATAGTATTCTCACAAATAAATTATCAACTGCTACTTTCACAGCAAATGAGTTGCTTTCAGACAGTTTACGCACCGGCGTAATCAAGACCGGCGCAATTTTTGTGGACTCTGCTTATGGGGCAGACTTTGTGTTTGACAACAATTACCAGTTGCGCTCGCTGCAGGATGTATATTCATACATTCAAGAGCATGGGCATTTGCCGGAAATCCAATCCGCTACAGACATGCAGCAAAATGGAGTAAATATGTCCGAGTTCCAGATCCAACTTCTGCAAAAGATTGAGGAACTGACATTGTATGTAATCAGACAGGAGCAGAAAATACAAGAACTGCGCACTGAATTAGAAACTCTAAAATAGCAGCATTATGAAATCATTAAAAATTACACCATTATTAATGTTTATGTGTTTGTCATGCAGCACGAATACCACAGATTTATGTTGCACTGGTCATGCTGAAGGTCTTGTGGGATGCTACGATTGTGATAATCAATACCAATTAGGCGTGTTTATCGTGACTGACAATGGCGATTCTCTTTTGTCATTTAATAAAGCTGACTCTTTTTACACCTATATCGACCCTCACATGCATGGAGGTCCCTATGTGTACATTTCTACAGTTGAACGAATTTTTCAATATTCATACCTTGAAGGCAAGGATACCATTTCGTGGATTCCTCCTTTATGCGATATGAGGGAATTACCATTAAATAACGCGTATCGCTACAGACAGATTAAAATAACTCATATACTGGAATAATTATGAAACGCATTCTTACCTGTGAGATATTGTTGATGTTTTTCTTTTATGCTCATTGCGAGCATAGCTATTACTATAGCATTGACCACAAAACAATCCCTCTATCTCCCATTAATAACAAAGTTCTTATTCGGAAAAATGCTACTGCATCAATCCGGGATTTTGAAACTATGTGCAAAAAAAGCCATTCATCGATAACAACTACAGAATGGAACAAAGATAGCACATATATGGCCATTACGTTTGCAAAGGACATTAATTTGTCAGATTTAAAATTATATGAAAATTTATTTGAATGCTGTTTTTACAAATACAAAATAGGAGACATGGAAGTCGGAGTTAATAATGAACTCATTGCAAAATTAAAAGACGAAACATTAATATCAAAATATTCAAGAAAATACGGAATAATTTCATACAACAAAACATATTCTGGCGACTACATCATAAAAATACCTCAAGATGTTACCCCGATAGCCTATGCAAACATTTTATACGAAACAGGAGCGTTTATATATGTTTATCCTAGATTTTTTTGCGATTATACTCTATTTGCTGTTTACCCCAATGACCCATTTTTCCCCATGCAATATGCCTTGCATAATATAGGGCAAACATTCACAGACAACCACACAGGAACGATAGATGCAGACATCAACGCACCTGAGGCGTGGGAAATAACGATGGGAGATTCCTGTATTGTGATTGCTGTTATTGATGAAGGGGTAACATCAAATCATCCTGATCTGCCAAACTCGCGCCAAATAAGGCTTGCTGGAAGCAACTTCGGGAGTGGAGACCCTGACGATCCTTCTCCGACGTGGAACGATGCTCATGGAACATGTTGTGCAGGAGCAATTGCTGCAACAACAAATAACAATGAAGGCATTGCGGGAATAGCTCCCAATTGTAAAATCATGCCCATCCGCGTAGAAAATGGGACTTCCGTACCTTCGGAAAATCAAATAGCAAACGCTTTTGCATTTGCCATTAATAATGGGGCAAATATTATTTCTTGCAGCCTTGGCTTCGATAATAAATACAATCAGCCTAATGCTTTTCCTGATATAGTAAATAAAATACAGGAGGCCATTGATGCGGGCATTTGTGTAATATTGGCGGCTGGTAATAATAGTGAATGTGGTGATAATAAAGTCGCATTTCCAGCCAACTGTAATGTTAATTACAAGATTACTGTTGGTGCTTCTGATAGGTATGATCAACGTGCATGTTATAGCCCGATAAACTCTAAAATAGACATCGTTGCACCATCACATAGAGCTTATCCGTCACAAATTGCTACAGAAAACTTAGAGATATGGGCACTTGATATCCCTGGTTTTTATGGTTATAATCCTGATAAAACAACTTATGAGAAATTGCCGGATTCTGGGAATAATTATCTAGCATATACGGGAAGATTTGGAGGAACCTCATATTCTTGCCCTACTGTTGCAGGAGTTGCAGCTCTTATGCTTTCTGTGAATCCTGATTTATCGCCCCAAGAGGTATATACGATACTAACCCAAACTGCAGATAAAGTAGGTGGCTATACTTATACCAATGGACGTTGTAATGAAATGGGATACGGAAGATTAGATGCATACACTGCGGTCTTGGCAGCAAGAAACAAGTACATACAAAACGTGACTTATTCAAACGGATCAAATGTTGTAGAAATATACCCCAATATTTATGCCGGATATGCAGTGACCAATAATAAGCCCTATGGTAATGTTGTCGTGCAAGTAGGAAGTAATGTTACATTCAAGGCAAGGAACAGAATAGAATTACATCCGGGCTTTCGTGTAGAGCAAGGTGCTACATTCAGGGCTGTCATCGAATCACCTTCACAACAATCTTCTGCACCGTCTTATGTGCGCAGAAAAGAGTTATTCACGGCAAATAATGAAGAAGATAATCACGACGATGCAGTTATAGAACAACCACAAAAGAACACTTTCTCTATATCGCCCAATCCTGTAAGGGACATCTTGAATATTCATATTAGCGAAGAACTGTCGCAAGTAAAAATCTACAACCTCAACGGCCAATGTGTGCTACGCGCAAATCAAATGGATATTGATGTCTCCGCGTTGCCGCAAGGTATGTATATTCTCCGCACAGAGACGACCTCTGGCGCACCCTTGCAGGCGAAATTTATCAAGCAATAGCCATCACGCTATAGCATCTACCCAATCAGGCGCAGCAACTTGCCGCGCCTGAATTTCTTCTTGCCGCCACTACATCGCGACCGCCGCCGGGCACGATTTGACGAAAAACGAATCGTCATTCGGTGCACGAAGAAGGAAATTTGCAAATACCGAAAGATTGTCGTATCTTTGCATCGTTTTTCGGGAATCGGGTTCCCTGCAAGCAACCGCGCAGTAGGGTGACAATCGGGTTCCCTGCAAGCAACCGCGCAGTAGGGTGACAAACGACCGGCACGCAATTAAACCTTCCGAAACACCGTATTGCACAGACGTGCTGAGAGAGTGCAGAGAGAGTGCTGACTAACCCGAGACTTATTTGTTCGGAATAACGCCACATACACTCACGATAGAGACCTCCCGGACCCTAATGAGACTCCTATGAGACTTCGGTCCGCCTTCGGTTAGACCCCTATAAACCCACGACGAACTATTACCCGCCGATAATTGACTGTCAGCAGTCAGCAATCAGCAATCAAGCGCAGTTCCAATTGCCACGTCTGCTTTTTTTTGCAAATAAATTTGCAATTGTCATTTTTTTTTCGTACCTTTGTAGCCGTTTTGTATAAATGTACAACGACTATGAAAAAAATCATCCTTTGTACCTTGTGCGCGATGGCGCTGGTGGCATGCAACAAACCCAATCAATGCACAGGCAATTGTGCTGACAATTGCAAAAAAGAATGTAAAAAAGAGTGTATGGAAAAAGCAGCAATCACGAACATCATGACCCGCGTGTCGGTGCGTGAGTTCACAGGTGAGAAGATTACCGACGAGCAGATTGACATCCTGCTCCGCGCAGCGATGGCGGCACCGTCGGCTATCAACAAACAGCCGTGGGCGTTCATCGTCGTGAAGGACGAAGCGGTCATCAAGCAACTCGGCGAGGCACTGCCTTACTCGCGTTGCAGCAACAAACCTGCCATAGCGATCATCCCCTGCGGTGACCTGAGCAAGGCTATCGAAGGTGAGATGGCTGCGTTCTGGATCAACGATGTGTCGGCCGCTACGGAGAACATCCTGCTGGCAGCACACGCGATGGGCCTTGGCGCTGTATGGACGGGCTTGCACCCTGACATGAACCGCGCAGCTATGGTACAGCAGATGCTCGGGCTGCCCGAACATATCATTCCGCTGTGCGTTGTACCTGTAGGCGTGCCGGCTGAACAACCGGAAGTGAAGGACAAGTACAAGGCGGAGAACATACACTACGACCGCTGGTAATAGGACGCAGAGTGAAGATTGCACTGATAGGATATGGCAAGATGGGGCAGATGATACGCGATGTGGCGCAGGAGCGCGGACATCAGGTTGTTTGTGTCATCGATCCGACGTTGGCTGACAGCCAATGTTTTGACAGCGAGGCGTTCCGCAGCGCGGATGTGGCGATTGAGTTCAGTCGTCCGGATGCCTCCGGGGCGAACGTGCGCGCTGCCATTGCGCAAGGCGTGCCGGTCGTGAGCGGAACAACAGGCTGGGATGTGGCTGCTCTGCAGAACGAACTGCAGGGCACAGATCACCCGGGAGTGATCTGGAGCAGTAACTACAGCGTAGGGGTGAACATATTGTTTGCCGTGAACAAGTATCTGGCACAGTTATTGCAACGAACGGGTGGGTACGCTCCGTCGATCACCGAGGTGCATCATATTCACAAACTCGATGCACCCTCCGGCACAGCCGTCACGCTCCGCTCGGATATCGCCGGCGACTGCCCGATTGAGAGCATCCGCGAAGGCGAGGTGCCCGGCATACATGAGGTGCGGTGGGATAGCGAGGCGGATATACTCACGCTGCGGCACGAAGCCAAGTCGCGGAAAGGATTTGCTCTCGGCGCAGTGCTCGCTGCCGAATGGCTCTGCGGCAAACGCGGCTGGCACACGATAACTGAGGTCATGGAATAATAAGGACTTAAATAGTATAAATGAAATCATTCAACGAACGAATACAGGAGGTCACACGCGGCGGGTGGACACGTGCAGGTATATGGTGCACGCTGTACATCGCTTTCGTCATCTGGGTGGCATGGAACGATTGGTTCAGTCTGCTATGGCTGCTGCTCCTGCCTCTGATAGCTGACGCTTTTACTACGAAGTATATCAACTGGAGCTGGTGGCGCAAGTACAAACCTGCCGACAAAGGCGAACCCGAGAACCCGCAGGCGAACAGTCTGTTGTACACGATATGCTCATGGATCGATGCTATTGTGTTTGCGCTGGTAGCGGTGTACTTCATCAACATCTATATCTTCCAGAACTACCAGATCCCCTCGTCCTCGCTGGAGAAGACTTTGCGTGTGGGCGACTTCCTCTACGTATCGAAGATGGGCTACGGCGCACGTGTGCCGCAGACACCGCTCTCTATGCCGCTCGTGCAGCACACCTTCCCCGAATGGCTCGGTGGCGGCAAGAGTTACTTCGATCATCCGCAATGGGAGTACAAGCGTCTGGCAGGTTGGAAGACTCCGCAGAAAGGCGATATAGTAGTATTCAACTTCCCGGCCGGCGACACTGTCTGTACCAAGTACCAGAATCCTGACTACTACACCCTCTGTTACTACCAGGGACGGAGCGTTGTGAACAACCGCAAGGATATATTCGGCGATATAGTCGTTCGCCCTGTTGACCGCCGCGAGAACTATGTCAAGCGTTGCGTAGGCACGCCGGGTGACAGCCTGCAGATCATCGATAATGTGATATTCATCAACGGCGAACAGGAACCCACGCACGAGTATGCACAACTGAACTACTTCGTTCGGACTGACGGGCATGTGTTTACCAAGAGCTACCTGGATAAGTTAGGCATCAGCAAGGACGACCGCATGCTGGTTGAGTCCGGCCTGTATCACTTCCCGCTCACGAAGCAGATGAAAGAACAACTGGCGAAGAACCCGCATGTGATCGGCATCGAAGTGGAGCCGGCGCAGTATGGCGGAGCAGTCTATCCGCTCGGACATAACGATTGGACACGCGACAACTACGGACCGATATATATCCCTCGCAAGGGCGACCGGCTGATGATCACCGAGCAGAACTATTGGATATACAAGCGCATAGCTGATGCCTACGAGTTCAAGCCTATCCGTATCGGCGAGGAGTACATCTTCGATATGGATTACTATTGGATGATGGGCGATAACCGTCACAACAGTGCCGACAGCCGTTACTGGGGATTCGTGCCCGAAGACCACATTGTTGGTCAGCCGATCTTCGTATGGCTGAGTATTGAGAAAGATCATCCGTGGGGCAAGGGACATATACGGTGGAACAGATTGGGGTTGCGAGCGGAATGATCATACTGCCCACTGCATATCTGGCACCGCAGGCGTGGTACGAAGCCTATGTTGCGGCAGACGAAGTGATGATTGAGGCGCAGGAGTCGTTTGCCAAGCAGACCTTTCGCAACCGCTGCCTGATACACGATGCACAGGGGCATGAGGTCAGTCTGACGGTGCCTGTGCTCAAGGTGGAACACAAACAGCTGACTCGCGATGTGCAGATCAGTTATCAGCAGCACTGGCAACACCAGCATTGGATGGCACTGCGCAGCGCTTACGGCAAATCGCCGTACTGGGACTACTATGCGGACTATTTCGCTCCGTTCTATCAGAGGGAGACACGTTGGTTGCTCGATCTCAACGACGGATTGCATGACGTCATAGTGCGTTTGTTACATAATAAGCCTAACGAACAGCTTGCGCGTTTGGCGCATACAACAACCTATATGCAAGCAGACTTGGAGCAGTATTGGGGCAATGGCACAAGCATCCTCGACTCGCTCATGGAAAACGGACCAATAGAATGAAAGATATTGATTGGACACATCTGACCTTCTCGTACACTCCGACGGATTATATCGTCAGGAGTCACTACGCCAATGGCGCGTGGAGCCGACCCTACGCCACGGCTGACCCGATCATTCCGGTTCATGCTGCGGCTACGGCCTTGCAGTACGCGCAGCAGGCATTCGAGGGACTGAAGGTCTATCGTACGGTGGACGGCAAGGTTAGCATCTTCCGTCCGGAGATGAATGCGCGTCGTATGCAGCAGTCGGCGGAAGCGATGTACATGGCACCGGTGCCGACTGATCTGTTCGTTGAAGCATGCGAACTGGCTGTGCGCAAGAACATCGACTACCTGCCGCCCTACGAGACAGGCGCAACGCTCTATATTCGTCCGATCCTGTTCGGCACCACGCCGAAGGTGGGCGTCAGTCCGGCACATGAGTTTGAGTTCTGCGTGGTAGTGACTCCTATCGGACCGTATTTCCCCGCAGGTTTCGGCACTACGCCGTTCATCATCAACCGTCATGTGGATCGTGCTGCCCCGCTGGGTACAGGCCAATGGAAGGTAGGCGGCAACTACGCTTCGTCGTTCCGCGCCACCGAGCCTGCTCACGAACAGGGCATGGGTGTGCTGTTCCTCGATAGTGAGGAGCATAAGTACCTCGACGAATGTGGCGGCGCTAACATCTTCCTCGTGAAGGACAATACCTACGTCACACCGCTCTCGCAATCTATCCTGCCGAGCATCATCAACGACAGCCTGATGACTGTCTGCCGCGACCTCGGCATCCGTGTAGAGCAGCGCAAGATACCCGTAACGGAACTCGATACATTCGAGGAAGCCGCGTCGTGCGGCACGGGCGCAGCTATCTCGCCCATCTCGCGAATCATCGATCCCGACAACGGTATCACATACGAGTTCGGCGAACAGGCCGGCAAGGTTTGCGAACGGCTCTACAGAGCTATCCGTGACATCCAGTACGCCCGTGTTCCTGACACCCACGGCTGGCGACACTACGTTGAAATATAACTGTTGAAATATAACTAAATACGATATTTTTATGTTTGACAATCAACCCAAAGGGCTTTATGCCCTGGCATTAGCCAACACCGGCGAGCGCTTCGGTTATTACACCATGCTCGCTGTCTTTGCGCTGTTCTTGCGCGCTAACTTCGGCCTGTCGGCTGAGGCTGCCGGTTACATCTATTCCGGCTTCCTTGCGTTCGTGTATTTCTTGCCGCTGATCGGCGGTATAGTAGCCGACAAGATCGGTTACGGCAAGTGTGTAACCATCGGTATCATCATCATGTTCCTCGGTTATATCCTGCTGGCTGTACCTCTCGGAGGTATCGAGAGCGGCAATGTGGCTGTGGCGATGACCGCCATGCTTGCTGCCTTGTTGTTCATATCGTTAGGTACAGGTCTGTTCAAGGGTAACCTGCAAGTGATGGTTGGTAACCTCTACGACGATCCGAAGTATGCTGACCGCCGTGACGCAGCGTTCTCGCTGTTCTACATGGCTATCAATATCGGCGCGATGTTCGCTCCGACAGCAGCCGTTAAGATTATGGCATGGGCGCAGGAGTCGCTTGGCTATAGTGTGAACGACAGTTACCACTTCGCCTTCATGGTGGCATGCGCTTCGCTCGTGCTGAGTATAATCATCTATTACGCTTGCCGACCCTGGTTCAAGCATGTGGAGAACACGGCCAAGCAGCAGGCTGCAGCCGGTGGCGCACAGGTCGAGCCACTGAGTCCCGAACAGACGAAGAAACGTATGGTTGCACTGTTCATGGTGTTTGCCGTGGTTATCTTCTTCTGGATGGCGTTCCACCAGAACGGTCTGACGCTCACGTACTTCGCCAATGAGTTCGTTACTCCCGTAGTGACCGGCGTTCAGACGATGGCGTTCGACATCATTAACCTCGTGCTGGTAGCGATACTCGTGTATGCGCTGTTTGGCGTGTTCGGCAAGAACACCTCAAAAGCCAAGATGATCTGGGGCTGCGTAGGTGTAGCCGTCATCGGTGCATTAGTGTACAAGTACTTCAATCATCCTGCCGAGATCGGCATCTCCGCTCCCATCTTCCAGCAGTTCAACCCGTTCTATGTGGTAGCCCTCACACCTATCTCGATGGCAGTGTTCGGCGCACTTGCAGCCAAAGGCAAGGAACCGAGTGCTCCGCGTAAGATCGCTTACGGTATGGTTGTGGCTGCTCTGGCGTATGTGTTCATTGCCGCATGCTCGCTCAACCTCAACTCGCCGGCCGTACAGGCTACGCTTGGTTTGGACGAACGTACACTCGTCAACCCGAACGTGCTGATTTTCACCTATCTGATCCTGACTTTTGCCGAGTTGCTGCTCAGCCCGATGGGTATATCGTTTGTGAGCAAGGTTGCTCCTCCGCAGTACAAGGGTATGATGATGGGCTTCTGGTTCGTGGCTACCGCCGTGGGTAACTTCCTCGTATCGGTTGGTTCGTCGCTCTGGGAGAAACTGCCGCTTTGGGGCACTTGGTCGGTATTCATCGGCGTATGTGCCGTTTCGGCGCTGTTCATGTTCGTAATGATGCGCAAACTCGAAGATGCAACCAAGTAATTCAGTAAGATTATGAACGAACTCATTCAATATTTCCAAGCCCTTGAGGCCCGTCTGGCTGCACAGGATGAGCGTATTGCCGCATTGGAGCAACGCCTCGCCGAGAAGAACCAGACTATCGTAGAGTTGAACGACAATATCGAAGCTATCCTGCAGATCCTGCCGAAGATGGGAGAGCACATTGAGGCCATGCAGAAGATCCTTGATGAAGGTATCAAGGTCGTTGCTGAACCCGAGCCCGAAGCTCAGGAGGAGCCAACTCCCGAACCGCAACCTGCCGAAGAACCAGCTCCCGTCGCTGAACCCGCGCCTGTTGTTGAGCCTGTAGTAGAGCCTGAGCCTCAACCGGAGATTCCGGCCGCACCAGCTCCCGAACCCGTAGCAGAGCCTGCTCCTGTCGCTGAGCCAGCGCCTGTTGTTGAGCAGCCGAAGGCTGAACCTGTGATTGAGCAACCGAAACCCGCACCCCAACCCGAGGCTCCGCGTGTGCCGCAGCAGACATCACTCTTCGGCGCACCGGTGACGGATATACGTCAGGCCGTATCGATTGGTGACCGCTTCCTCTTCCAGCGCGAACTGTTTGCCGGCAATGCCGAGCGGCTGCAGCAGACGCTTACCGAGCTCAATGCCCTCAGCACGCTGGACGAAGCGATAGCGTTTGTTGACAAGTTCGGTTGGGACAAGCAGACTCCTACCTACGAGTTGTTCATCAACGTGCTTCGCCGCCGTTTTCAGTAATTGACCGCTGACGCTCAAGGAGTAATTATGCTGTACGTTGTACCGACACCGGTCGGCAATATGGAGGACATCACATTGCGGGCACTGCGCGTGCTGCGCGAGGTGGATGTGATCTACGCGGAAGATACGCGTACTACCTCCGTGCTCTTGAAGCACCACGATATCCATACGCCGCTTCGTGCGCACCATAAGTTCAACGAACACGAGACCTGCGAACGCATAGCCGACCAGATTGCTGCCGGCGAACAGGCTGCCCTCGTGTCCGATGCGGGCACGCCGGGCATCAGCGACCCGGGGTTCATGCTCGTCCGGGCGTGTGTGGCGCGTGGGGTAGAGGTGCAATGTCTGCCGGGTGCTACAGCGTTCGTGCCGGCATTGGTCGATTCGGGTCTGCCGTGCGAACGGTTCTACTTCGAGGGGTTCCTGCCGCAGAAGAAAGGTCGCCAGACGCGCCTGCAACTTCTTGCTCAGCAAGACCATACGATGATCATCTACGAGTCGCCGTTCCGCCTTGTCAAGACCCTGGAGCAACTGGCCGAGGTGTTAGGCAGCGACCGCCAGGCATCCGTCAGCCGCGAGATCAGCAAGATGTTTGAGCAAACCGTTCGCGGCACATTGGCCGAACTGGCCGAGCACTTCCGTCAGCAACCGCCTAAAGGCGAGATCGTACTAATTGTAGCAGGCAAATGAGTGAGATGAAATCCTTGGCGAAGGACACCGCCATCTACGGAGTGAGCAGTATAGTGGGTAAGTTCCTCAACTACCTGCTGGTGCCGCTCTATACCTACGTACTCAAGCAGACTGCCGATTATGGTATAGTCACCAATCTCTATGCCTGGACAGCCCTGTTGCTTGTGTTGCTCACCTATGGTATGGAGACCGGCTTCTTCCGCTTCGCTAACCGCGAGGATCAGGATGCTCCTACAGTCTATAAGACGGCTTTCCTCTGCCTGCTGACCACCAGTACGGTGTTTGCGACGATGGTGGTACTGTTCCGCCAACCATTGGCGGATCTGCTGGGTTACGCCGGGCATGCAGAGTTCGTGGCGATGATGTTCGTCACGGTAGCCATCGACGCGTTTGCGTGCATCCCGTTTGCATACCTCCGCTACAAGAAACGTCCTATTCTGTTCGCGGCATTGAAGCTGCTGTTCGTGCTGCTGAACATCGCCTTCAACCTGCTGTTCCTCGTTGTGCTGGGTAAGAACGATGTGTTCTACGTCTTCCTCAGCAATATCCTTGCTACCGGTATCCAGACGCTCGTTCTGCTGCCGTTCACCCTGCCTAAGGGCGGCGTGTTCGATGGCGGTGTGCTGCGTCAGATGCTGCGGTACTCGTTGCCGCTGCTGGTGCTCGGTGTGGCAGGTATTATGAACCAGACGCTCGACCGCATTCTCTTCCCGTACCTCTATACCGGTGCCGACGCACAGGCGCAACTCGGTATCTACGGCGCATGCTTCAAGGTGGCGATGGTGATGATGATGTTCACGCAGGCGTTCCGTTATGCTTACGAGCCGTTTGTGTTCGCCAAGCACAAGGACCGCCAGTCTGTCGAGGCCTACGCCGATGCCATGAAGTATTACATCATCTTCTCCTACCTGATTCTGCTGGGTGTGATCTTCTACTTGGATATCTTCCGCTACATTGTGTCCAGCGCCTATTGGGAGGGACTGAAGATCGTGCCCGTCGTGCTCTGGACGTACGTGTTCCAAGGCATATACTTCAACCTATCGTTCTGGTACAAACTGACAGATGAAACCCGTTGGGGCGCCTACTTCTCGCTCATCGGACTGGCTATCACGCTGGTGCTGCAAGTGGTGTTCGTGCCGATCATCGGTTATTGGGCAAGCTGCGGCAGCAGTCTGGTATGTTACTTTGTAATCATGCTGCTCTCGTTCTTCATCGGCCAACGCAAAGCGCCTATCCCTTACGATTTGAAGCGCATAGGCGAATATACCGTGCTGACCATCGGTCTGCTGGCTGTGTATTATGCCCTGCGGCTGTACTATATCAGCAATATGTGGGCGATGATGGGCGTAGGCACACTGCTGATAGCAATCTATCTGTTCATATTAACCCGTAAAGATTTCCCGCTGCAAAATGTTCTCAGGAATCGTCGAAGCCATGGCTCAGGTCGTCCGAATTGACCAAGAGCAGACCAATAAACATTTCACGCTGCGCAACCCGTTCGGCGGTGCGATGAGCATCGATCAGTCGATTGCCCATAACGGCGTGTGCCTGACGGTCGTATCGTCGGACAGTGACAGCTATACCGTTACTGCCATGCAGGAGACGCTGCGGCTCACTAACCTCGACAGCCTCAAGGTAGGCGATTATGTCAATCTGGAGCGGGCGATGACTTTGGACAAAGCCCTGGACGGACATATAGTACAGGGGCATGTCGATCAGAAAGCCACCTGCATCGAGCGTCGCGAGACCGACGGCTCGTGGTACTTCCGCTTTGCTTATCACTCCACGCCGGAGATGATCCGCCGCGGGTACTTCTGTGTGGACAAAGGCTCGGTGACTATCAACGGTGTGAGCCTCACCGTATGCGAACCGGATGTGCAGGGCGACACAGGCTATGTGTCGGTTTGTATCATTCCTTATACGTACGACAATACGAACTTCCAATTCATCGAAGTAGGCACAGAGGTGAACATCGAGTTCGATATCATCGGCAAATATATGGCACGCTATTTAGAACTTAACAAACAATAATACAATGGATAAAATCAGTTATGGACTCGGCCTGTCGTTAGGCCAACAACTCAGGGCCAGCGGTGTCAAGGAGCTTGCGTACACCGATCTGGCAGCCGGCATACAGGATATGCTGGAGGGCAATCAGCCCAAGATCAGTTTTCAGGAAGCACAGCAGGCTGTCAACAAGTTCTTCGCCGAACTGGAGGAGAAGGCGTCGATTGCCGCTAAAGCTGCCGGCGAAGCGTTCCTTGCCGAGAACGCCAAGCGTCCGGGTGTGAAGGTTACCCCCTCCGGATTGCAGTACGAAGTGCTGGACGGTACGATCGGACAAAAACCCAAAGCTACCGACACCGTACGCGTGCATTACGAAGGCACATTGCCGGATGGCACGGTATTTGATAGTAGTTACAAGCGGGGCGAGCCTATCTCGTTTGCGCTCAACCAGGTCATCGCCGGATGGACCGAAGGTCTGCAGCTGATGTCCGTCGGCTCGAAGTACAAACTGTTCATCCCGTATCACCTCGGTTACGGTGAGCGCGGAGCAGGAGCAAGCATACCGCCGTACTCGGCTCTGGTGTTCACAGTCGAACTCTTGGGCATTGAATAACTCGACATCTCGACATCACGAAATCTCGAATAACGACTAAAATCATAAACAATGAAAAAATTATCAATCATCATCCTTGCCGCTATGGCAATGATTTCGTGCGGTAACACTTACACCGCACAGAAAGCTGAGTTAGCGAACATGAACGACTCCATCAACTTCGCTCTGGGTGTCGCTAACGGTGCACAAATCAAATCGTACTACCTCCGCAACGACAGTTCGGCTGAGGCTGTTACGGAGTTCATCGACGCATTGCAGGCCGGTTACGACGGCTCGGTGCCTGAGTTGACCGAGGCTGCACGTATCGGCAAAAACATCGGTTCGAGCATCGCTCAGAGCGAGAAGACCGGTCTGGCCGACAATCCTGCTTGGACGCTCAACGAGAAGCTGTTCTTCCAGGGTCTGATCAACGGCCTGAATAGTGACACCACCGTGATGAACAAAGATGCAGCCCGTCTGTTCTTCCAGGACCAATATGCCGCTTCGCAGGGCTCGACCGAGAAAGCCGGCAAACCGATCAAAGGTACATGCCCGAGCAAGCCTAAGACCGTCAAGCTCAAGACCCTCAACGACTCGCTCAACTATGCGTTCGGTCTGCTCAACGGCAGCGATATAGCCATGTACGTTCTTACCGACGATACGCTCGGCGAGAAGAAGGCTGACCTGATCAAGTATATCAACAAGGGCGTGAAGGAGAACGTCCACAACCCGCAACTCAAGAACATGGGTGAGCAGATCGGTAAGAGCATCAAGGAGCAGGAGGCTAACGGTCTGATTGGCGAACCTTCGCTCACTACCGACTTTGCGCTGATCAAGCAGGGCTTCATCAACGGTCTGTCCGGCGACGAGAGCCAGTTCGACGGCCACTCGGCAGGCGAGTATATCCGCGCTACGCTGGATTATATCAAGTATGGCGAAACCAAGGAGCAGGGCGAGAAGTTCCTTGAGGAGAATAAGCTCCGCGAGGGCGTTACCGTTACCGAGAGCGGCTTGCAGTACGAGGTGCTGAAGATGGGCAAGGGCAAGAAACCCGCTGCCACCGACCGCGTTAAGGTGCACTATCACGGTACACTGATCGACGGCACTGTGTTCGACAGCAGCGTTGATCGCGGCGAGCCTATCGTGTTCGCACTCAATCAGGTTATCCCGGGTTGGACCGAAGGTGTACAGCTCATGCCTGTAGGCTCCAAGTTCAAGTTCTACATCCCGCAGAACCTTGGCTATGGTGAGCGTGCTGCCGGTTCGATTCCTCCGTACTCAACCCTGATCTTCGAGGTTGAGCTGCTCAGCATCGAGAAGTAATGTTTGCAGCCATTCTTGGCTGCAAACCACACTACCATGGGTGTTATAGCTAAACAAAGTATCAGAGGCACCATCGTCACGTACTTAGGCGTGGCGGTGGGCTTCGTTACTACGTTCTTTGTTATCACCCGCTTCCTTACGGCCGAGGAGATCGGCCTGGCGCGTGTGCTGATCGATGCCGCTACGCTGTTCATCGGCTTGGCGCAACTCGGCACCAACTCGTCGATCCTTCGCTTTTATCCGTACTTCGCCAGCAATCAGCAATCAGCAATAGCCCACAGGGCGAGCAATCAGCAATCCGACAACGAGCACGGATTCTTCTTCTGGACGCTTGTTGTCCCTATGCTCGGTTTCCTGCTGGTAGCCATGCTTTTCCTCGTCTGCTATGCGCCGCTCAGCGCGTGGTTTGGCGAGAAGAGTCCGCTGTTCGTCAACTATTATTACCTCGTTCTGCCGCTGGCGTTCTTCATGTTGTACCAGACGGTGTTCGAGACCAACGCCAACGTCCGCATGCACATCGTTGTGCCGCGCGCGGTACGTGAACTGCTGACGCGCATCGGTCTGCTGGTGGTCTATCTGCTGTACGCGTTCGATGTGCTGACTATGGATGGGTTTGTCTTTTCGCTCATCGGCGTTTATGCGCTGGCGGCGCTGTGCAACGCGGTGTATCTGTTCTCGCTCGGCGGCATCAGTCTCAAGCCGGATTTCGGGTACCTGAGGCAGAACCGGCCGCTGGTGCGCAAGTATCTGCTCTATACGGCGTTTCTCATCCTGTCGGCTGTGGTGTCGGTGTTGGCGCCTACGCTCTCATCGTTCTTCATCACCGCCGAGATGGGCTTGAGTTTCACGGGTATCTTCGCCATCGCTACGTACATGGCTGTTATGGTCAGTATCCCTTACCGCTCACTCACGGCTATCGCCTCGCCGCAACTGTCGATGGCTATCAAGCAGGGCGACCGCGATGAGGCCGGCAATCTCCTGGCGCAGGTCAGCGGCAATCTGCTGCTTGTAGGCGGACTGATCCTTGCCGTTATATGGGTGAATATCGATCTCATCTTCGCCATCCTGCCCAACGGTGCCACCTATGCCGTAGCGCGTCGCACGGTGCTCTTGCTGGGCTTGGGACAGTTGTTTGTTGCTACGTTCCAGTTCGCCCTTACTGCACTCAGTTACTCGCGGTTCTACCCGTTCTCCCTGCTGTTCTCGTTCATCCTGACGGCTCTGGCGCTGGTGTTGAACAACCTGTTCATTCCCCGTTGGGGCATGGACGGCGCAGCCCTTGCTACGCTCATCGCCGATGTGGTGTATTACACCCTTGCGGTTGTTACGGTACGTCTTGTGCTCGGCCGGCCTATCCTCACGCGCCGCCACTTGCTTACTATTGTGCTGCTGATGCTGTTGTTCGGCTTGAACGCGCTGTGCCTGCACTACGTGCCGATTGATAGTATATGGCTCAGCGGACTGCTGCGCTCGCTGCTCATCGTAGTGGCGGCATGGGCGGCTTACCGTCTGCAACTCAGTCCTGAACTTAACGAACAAATCCATGCGTTACTTCATCGAGTTCGCCTATAAGGGTACGCACTACCACGGCTCACAGGTGCAGCCGAACGGTGTAACGGTGCAGAGCGTTCTGGAGGACGCTTTCCGCACTATCGTTCGTACGCCTGTCGCGCTGACGTTTGCCGGACGAACCGATGCCGGCGTACATGCCGAGCAGATGTTCGCGCATTTCGATATGGACATCGAGCCGCCATCCGCCGAACGCCTCAACCGCCTGCTGCCCGAGGATATAGCTGTCAGGCGGATCTATCCCGTGGCGGACGATATGCACGCGCGGTTCTCCGCCAAGAGCCGGACGTACGAGTACCGCATCTGCACCCGCAAGTCGCCTTTCGCGCACGACACGCGCACGTACGTGCCCGCTCCTCTTGATTATAATGCTATGAATGAGGCTGCTGCTCTGTTGCTCGGCACGCATGATTTTGCTTCGTTCTGCAAGGTGCATACCGATGTCAAGACTACTGTCTGCACCGTTACCGAAGCCTCTTGGCGCACCGATGACGACGGGGCTGTATTCACTATTACTGCCGACCGGTTCCTACGGAACATGGTGCGTGCCGTGGTCGGCACGCTGTTTGAGGTAGGCCGTGGCAAACTCTCGCTTCAGGACTTTGGAGCGATCATATCTTCCCTTTCCCGTCAGGCCGCAGGCCAATCTGCCCCGCCTGAAGGACTCTTCCTTACCGCCGTGCGGTATCCGGACTGATAATGGTTTTCTAAATGTTTACTATATTCAAATTTTCATCTGTCCTTCGGGCATAGATGCGTGCCATGATTGCGCCGCTGATGTTATGCCATACGCTGAATACGGCGCCGGGGATGGTGGCTAAAGGGAAGGCGGCAAAATGCATCACCGCCAGCGAGGTCGCCAAGCCTGAGTTCTGCATTCCTACTTCGATGCTGAGTGCCACGCACTTGGGTTGCTGCAGGCGTAGCAGACGCCCTACCAGATAGCCGATGCCCAGCCCGAGCAGGTTGTGAAGCATCACGATCAGCACAACGAGCAGACCTGCGGTCATCAGACGGTCGGCATTGTGCGCCACAACGATACCTACCGTCAGCGCTACCGCGATGGACGAGAACGCAGGCAGGTAAGGCGTGATGTGCTGCGTCATCTTGGGCAGAAACCGTTGGCAGATCAGTCCGAAGACGATGGGCAGAATTACGATATATACGATGCTCCTCAGCATGGCTGATGTATGCACATCAACCATCGTGCCCGCCAATAGCCAGATCAGCAGCGGCGTCAGCAACGGTGCAAGCACAGTGGATGCGGCAGTCATACCCACCGACAGGGCAAGATCGCCTTTCGCCAGATAGGTGATCACGTTCGATGCCGTTCCGCCCGGACAGCAGCCTACCAGAATCACACCTATCGCCAGTTCTTGCGGAAGCGAGAACGCCCGAGTCAGAGCCCATGCCAGCAGTGGCATGACGGTGAACTGCGTAAGGCAACCGATCAGGATATCTTTCGGACGGCTCAGCACTATTTTGAAGTCTTGCGGCGTGAGTGTCAATCCCATGCCGAACATGATGATTCCCAGCATAGGATTGATCACCCATGTGCCAAGCCATGCGAGCGATGCAGGCACAAAGAGGCTCAATGCTGCTACTGCCAGCACCATCACCCCCATCCATTTGGCTATGAAATCACATATTCGTTGCATGTTATAAGTTGTCGCAATGGGTTATCCTGAACCTTATTTGCTTGCGTACAAAGGTACAAAAAATAAATGATATTTGCAAACAAAACGTCAAAATTTGCAAAAAAAATGCACGCAAATCGTCTTGTTTTGCAAGTTTGACAATTACGGAGCTTGATTAGGCTGCCGGCCAATCCGCCCCGTCCGAATGCCTCTTCCTTACCGCCGTGCGGTATTGATGCGTGGCGTTGCAGGCAATCCGCACATGGAATGCTAATTAATTTTCGTCGCATTGTTGGTCCGTTATCGAATGAGAGTCGGTCCATTATCGAGTCATTATCGAGCCGTTATCGGGAGTGATCAGCATCAACTCTATTTCATTACGAACTACATCGCAAAAAAATCCCGCATCGGTTGAGGATGTGGGATTTTGTCTGACTCTACGGGAATTTATCGCATACGGTTGCCGAGGTACTTGCAGATGTCGCGTTTGACGGATTGCAGGGCGTTGAGCTGGCTGAGCAGCTGTAGCGATTGCGTGTCGTCGTGAGAGGTGTTGCGGAGGAGTTTCTGCACGTCGGCAATGCGCTCGTCCACCAGGCTGAGCTTGAGTTCGCACAGCAACTGCGGCACCAGTTCGTTGAGCAGGTCCTGCTCGGAGCGTTGCTCCACTTGCTGTACCACATTCTCGGAGATAGCCACCTTGCTGAAGATAGTGGACAACTGGTAGCGGTCGGCAATCAGGTCGCAAGCCAGGGCGTTGATCTGTTGGTCAGGATGGAACGTGAAGAACCTCTCAGCCACGAACCCTTCATCGTTCTGGTGGGCTTGGAACTCCTCGAAGATCCGTTTGTCAACGGGCAGCGTGATGTCCACACTATCCTTCGCCAGCTCCTGCAGCAGGAACGCTCCGACAGATATCGTTGTTCCGTTCGGGAACGACACATACGGCCGTTCGCCGTAGCGCACGAGCAGCTGGGTGAGATTGCGGATGTTCTGCTCGGTTTTGGTCATCGCCGTCTTGGCCGGTGGGGCAGGCTGCGCGCTTGCGTCCGCGGCAGGGGTGGTGTTGGTCTGTGGAGCGGCCGTGCCGGACGAGAGGATAGCCGAGCGTTCCTGTTCGCGTCGCTGGGCGTTGTAAGCCTCGGTGGCGTTCTTCCGGCGTTCGCGGCGCTGCTGCCCTACGGCACGCGTGAGCATCTCTTCGGAGGTGTGCAACAGCGCGGCACAATCGCGGATATACTCGAATCGGGTGATCTCGTCGGGTATGAGCGATATGGATTCCACCAGATCGTGCGTGAGCTCGGATCGCCGTGCCGGATCGTTTTGTGCCTGCTCCCAGCTGAACTGCGCCTTGAAGCGGATGAAGTCCTGCTGGTGCTGCTCGATATACTCGATGAACTCCGCCGCATCGTGCGTACGTGCGTAGGAGTCCGGGTCCTCGCCTTCGGGCAGCAGAACAACCTTGACAAAGAACCCCTCGCTCAGGAACATATCTATACCCCGTATGGCCGCATGTATGCCTGCCGGGTCACCGTCGTAGAGCACGGTGATGTTTGTGGTAAATCGCTTGATGAGCCGTACCTGCGGTTGGGTGAGCGCCGTGCCGCCGGATGCCACCACGTTCTCTATACCCGCCTGATGCATCGACAGCACATCCATCTGTCCCTCCACCAGGTAACAGAGGTTCTTGCGCGCGATCTGCTGCTTGGCTTGGAACATGCCATAGAGCTCGTTGGTCTTGGAGTAGATAGTCGATCCCGGCGAGTTGACGTACTTGCCCACATGCAGCTCATTGCCGTCCTTGTCGAACTTCTTGCGCATGATGCGTCCGGCAAAAGCCACGGTCTTGCCCGAGGTGGTGAAGATAGGGAACATCACGCGGTCGCGGAAGCGGTCGTACAGCTCACCTTTCTCGTTCCGGCCGCACACGCCGCAACCGATGAGCGTATCGGGATCGTTGGTCAGGTACTTGTCGATATACCCCGCCTTGTGGGCCGCATCGGTCAGGGCACTGCCTTTGTTGGGCGAGAATCCCAGTCCGAACTTGCGGATAGTAGTGTCCTGCAGTCCGCGCTCGCGGAAGTACGCGAGGCCTATAGCCTGCCCGTCAGGGGTGTTCCACAGCTGGTCCTGAAACCACTTGTTCGCCCACTCGTTGACGGCGAACATCGCCTCACGGTCATCCTGGTGCTGCTGCTCCTCGGGCGTGAGTTGGCGCTCCTCGATCTCGATATGATACTTCTTGGCCAGCGTGCGCAGCGCATCGGCGTACGAGCAGTTGTCGATCTTCATCACGAACCCCACGGCATTGCCGCTCTCGCCGCAACCGAAGCACTTGAATATACCTTTGCTCGGCGACACGGTGAACGAACCTGTTCGCTCCGAATGGAACGGACAGAGACCGATGAGGTTGGCGCCACGCTTCTTCAGGGGCACATAGTCCTGTACCACCTCTTCGATCTTGGCGGCACTGAAAATCTTATCGATGGTCTGCGGAGGAATCATAATCAGTTCTGCCAGATGTACATGCCGAGTTTGATCTGCCACTGGTCGAAGCGGCCGCGGGTGTAATAGTCGGAGTCAATACCCATAGCGCGGAACGTGTCCTTGCGGTACGGGTTGAACAAGCCGAAGTCATATCCGCCGCGCACAAAGTAACGCTTGTACTGGAATCCTGCACCTACGCCCCATGTGACATTCACACGCTTGTAATCCTCGAAAGCCGCGTTGTCGCGGTACTCGTAGCCGTAGCGGGTTTGCGTGGTTGTGGTGCCTGTAGCCCCCGAACGGATATACTCCTGCTCCTTGAGGGAGAGATGGCACTGAATAGTCGGACCGGTGTAGAGCATCAGGTAGGTGTCGCCGGCAATCTCGAACTTGTACTGCCAGTCGCAGAAGATCTCCAGGCCCTGATAGGTGTCGCGGTAACGCGCTTCGTCAGTAGTCAGCTCGTTGATCTTCTCCCATTTGGAACTGTATGTGGCGAAGGTGTAGTTCAGGCCAAGCGTGGTGCCGAAGCCCTTGACGATCGTGGCGTCATAACTGAAACCAGCCTTCATACCTCTCATCGGGACGGGAGTCAGGGTTTTGGTAGTAGGAGAGTTGATACGCAGTATAGGCGACGCAAAACCGACATGGAAGCCGAAGCCGCCAAGGTCGTCCTGCGCCATCAGGCCCGCTGCAAGCAGCAGAGCAAAAAGGATAGATGTTGTACGTTTCATTATCATTTGTTTCTTGGAATTCGTTGTTTGCCGGGCTTGCCGGTATTGAGGTTCTTGTCGCGCAGCGGTCCTTCGGGCTCTTCGTCCTCATCGGCTGATGCGCTGATCACCTGTTTGCCCGGTCGTGAGGTGCGCTCCACCACGAGCAGCACATCGGCCGGTACACGCGGACGCTCGTCCTCCGCCCAGAAGAACGCGCCCAGATGCATTACGGCATCCGTGGCCTGCTCCATCGGGTACATCGTGCCTGTCGTAGCGGTAGTGAAGAGCACATGATGCACATGCTGGTCCTCCATATACACCTTGACGAAACTGCTCTGCGTGCGGTTGCACCCGCTCAGGGTGTGATCTTTCTCGTCAACGGGGAAGAACACCGTCTCGGCATTGCCGTTGACATCGATGCGGTACACATCGCCGTCGCGCACATGGGCTATGATCTCCTTGCCGCTCATCTGGTTGTAATGGATCAGGTCGTGCTGCTGCACGCATATAGCCGCACCCATGCCGTGGGCATGATCGATCTCGTCGTTGCGGAAATAGACGTAGATGCTGTCGGCCGAGACCTGGTTGTTGTCGTTCCAGCACACGGGATTGCCGTACATCTTGCCTATACTGTCGTTGCCGAGATACACCGCCGAGTCGCATACGCCCTGCATGTCGTCGCGGTAGATTCGTACGTTATGATGAGCGCGCACGCGCCTGTAGGTGCTGTCCTTAGGCAGGGTGTCCGATATGGCCAGCTCCTCGGTGAACAGCGTATCGGCGTGCATGAACGTGTGCAGACTATCGCCCCAATGCTCGAGCAATGCCTTGCGCGTAGCAAAGCCGTGCGAACCCCACTCGGGGTGCTTGGCAGCCGTCGAGCCGTTTTCATACACCTCGCCGTAATCGCCGCGCAGAGTAACTTCCTCAGTGGAATCGATTACCTCGATCTGTCCGTACAGGCGGCCGAAGGACTGCTTCTTGTCGTAATAGATCGTATCGCCCGTGAGGAACATGCCGTCGGAGTGGATCACCTGCGAGCGGTTGAACAGTTCCGACTCCTCGGTGCGGGTGTTGTACAATCCGCTGGACGAGAGGATAGTGGTCTCCTTCTCATAGAGGATGGTAGTAGGGCTGACAAGCTCGGCTACATGTGACTCGGTGTCGTAGAGCAGCGTATCGGTGTCCATCGTAAAGCGGTCGTTAACGAGATGCACGGTGTCGCGGAACGCCGCATGTTTGTTGTAGGGCGTGTACTGTCCCCAACGGGAGGTGAGGGTGTTGAGCTCATCCACAATCTTGCCGCCGGTATAGTAGTACGCTATATCCGCTACGCGGTCGTAGTTCAGGCTGTCGGTGGTCAGAGTTGCCTCATGATGGATGAGCCGGACGTTCCGCCTGAGCCGGGCAAGCTTGGTGTTGCCGTTGTAGTAGAGCATATCGCCGTAGCCTGTGAGCGTATCGCCCTGCACCATCTTCACATGCCCGAAAGCCTCCAGCGAGTTGCTGGACTCGTAGAAGTTGGCACTGTCGCAGAACATCAGCGCCTCGTCGTGGCGGAACATCACATTGCCGATCACGATACGCGCGTCGGGCAGGATGTTCTGGTCGAACAGCAGATTATCAGCCCGCTCGAGGTACACAAGGGTCTGTGCCGACAGCATCATCGGCAGCACACACAGCAATATGACCGGCAGGCGTCTCATGCAATATTAGTGCACCCAGTTGGGATATTCGAAGTCGCAGTTCGCCCATTGCGGGTCGATCTGTACGTAAGTCTCTTTCTGCTTGTTGAGAATCCACTTGTGGATAAACTCGCCGGCCAGTTTCTGTTCGAGCATCGCCTTCACGGCCTGGAAGTCGTCGGTGAGGTTAGCCCTGTGGACATCGGTCTTGTGCTTGAGCTTGACGATGGCGCATACCTCTTTGTTCTTGGTGGGGTCAATCATCACAAACGGCTCGGATATGTCACCTTCCTTCATCGAATAGATCTGCTTGGCCACCTCGGCGGGCAGATCCTGGTACTCGAACTTCGAAGCGCCGGTGTTAGGGTTGGTCATCAGTCCGGCGTTCATCACGGTGTTCTTGTCCTCGGAGTACCGGATGATTGCCTGCTCAAATGTCATGCTGTCTGCGCGGATGAGCTTGGCTATGGAGTCGAGGCGCGTCAGGGCGTTGATCTTGTCGGTGGCCGATACGCGCGGCTTGAGCAGTATGTGCCGGCAGTTGATACGTTCGCCATGTTTCTCGATGAGTTGGATGATATGGTAGCCATACTCCGTCTCAACGATACGGCTTACTTTCTTCGGATCGTTGAGGCTGAACGCTACATCGGCAAACTCCGGCACGAGTTGTCCTCTGCCTACGAAGCCCAGCTCGCCGCCATGCTTGGCCGACTCGGTGTCCTCGGAGTAGAAACGCGCCAGCATAGCAAAATCCGCCTGACCGCTGGTGACACGCTCGGTGAACTCGCGCAATCGGCCTTTGATGCGCTCGATCTCCTCGATCGGCACGGGCGGCACGAAACTCAGGATCTGCACCTCGACATAGGCAGGCATCATAGGTATGGAGTCCTGCGGCAGACTATTGTAGAACCGACGGATCTCCGCCGGTGTGGGTTTGATGTTAGCCGTGAGTTTCTGTTGCATCTGCTGGATAGTCATCTGGTTGCGAACGGACTTCATCATCTCCTCGCGAATCTCCGTACTGGTCTTGCGGAAGTACTCCTCCATCTTCTCCTTCGAGCCGATCTGCGAGATGTAGTAGTTCATACGCATATCCACCTGATGGCTCACTGTCGATTCCGATACCTCCACCGAGTCCAGTTCGGCCTGATGCAGGAAGAGCTTCTGTATAGCCAGCTGCTCGGGTATGACGCAATACGGGTCACCCGGTATAGCCTGACCCTCATACTGGGCACGCAGCCGTTCCTCTTCCACTTCCGAACGCAGGATAGCTTCGTCGCCCACTATCCAGATCACTTCGTCGATAATGTTGTCCTGCGCCATGCACGGCAGCGCCGCCACGAGCAGACAGATATATAGTAATCGCTTCATATTCATCATTGTTTGTTGAATTGTATCGTACCGAACCGCACGGCATCATCGTACAATTGTTGGCGTTGCGCTTGCAGGAACTTAACGCGCCGCTCGGCCAGGATCATCTTGTCGATCGTGGTGCGCGCATACTCTATCGGCATCGCCTCGCCTGCCAGACGGCACGCGGTGACTTGCAGCAGATAGACGGATGTCGAGTCCTGCTCGGCATACTGCTTGTTGGCAGCCAGGGTCTTCTGCCACTTGTTAGACGGCATACGCATCAGTATCTGGTTGCCCGTGCGCCATTGCTCGGTGAACAGCTCATAGCCGCTGGCATACTGGTAGGCATACTTCTCGATATACTCGAGGTTAGCCTCGTCGGTCAGATCGGTCATGCGTTTGCGCAGTTCGTTCTGCGACGGAGCATCTCTCGGCACAACCAGCAGCGCGCCTTGCAGGATGTTCTCCTGCAGGATGAACCGCTCGGGGTGATGCACGTAGAACGTGTCGGCCTCGGCGTCGCTCACCGTCTTGGGCATACGTTTGTCCACAATGTACCGCTCGTACTCAGCCACATACAGACTGCGGCGATAATCCTCCACCAGCGACTCGATATCCGAGGTGCTGTGGTTCTTGCCCTGTTGGTACTGGAGAATATCCGTAGCCCAGCGGCGTATGAACTGCTCGGCATAGCGTGCGCTGTCCTCGGGCGTGGCGGCATACTGCGTCACGGCATCGAGATCCGACTGATAGAGATAGTTGCTGCCCAGCTGCACCACCGAGCCTTCTTTGGCGTCCCGCTGAAACAGGTTACAACCGCTGAGGCTGAGCATCAGTGCACCGGCGAGGGCGATGAGATATAGTTGTGTACGGTTCATAATTGAGCACATTTTTACACTCGCCATTCATGGCGAGCGCATAATAAGCATGCAAAGGTACTATTTTTTTTGCATAAATGCAAATTTTCCGTCACTTTTCGTTCGAATAATCGCAATTTTTATTGCCCGAATGGTAAATCGTGTATAACCTTTCGCCATCCACGAGCTCAAAACTGCCGGGTAATGCCACCTGAGGTGCAGGCACTCCTTCGCCGATCGTGACAGGCGATACTTCGATGTGCATCTCGTCCCAGATGTCCGATTCGAGTATATGGTTGAGCAGCGTCGGTCCGCCTTCAACGAGGATCGAATGTATGCCCCGCGAGGCCAGGTCATCGAGTATGTACGGCCAATCGGTCTGCTTGTCATAAACGATGGTCGGTGCGTCGGGCGAGAAGATCTTGGCATCCTTGGGAATACGGCGGTGCCTGTCCACCACTACACGTATGGGGTTCCTGCCCGGCCAGCGTGTGGTAAGCAGTCCCGGGTTATCCAGCAGTGCAGTACGTGTGCCGACCATGATCGCCATGTTCTCGGCGCGCATCTTATGCACGAGCTGCTTGGTAACGGGCGTGGATATGACGAGTGGTGTTCCATCCTTACGGATGGTATCGACGAACCCATCGGCTGTTTGTGCCCACTTCAGGATCACGTACGGGCGATGGTTCTCGTGCAGACAAAGGAACCGCTTGTTCAGTTCGCGGCAGGCTTGCTCCTCTACGCCTACGGTCACTTCGATGCCCGCGTCGCGCAACTTCTGTACGCCTCGTCCGGCTACTTGCGGATTCGGGTCAAGGCAGCCGACCACTACGCGCCTAACACCCTTGCTGATGATCAGATCGGCGCAAGGCGGCGTTTTGCCGTAATGCGAGCAGGGCTCAAGAGACACATAGAGGGTTAGTCCGACATACATGGCGGAAACCTCGTCAGGAGAGAGACCGGCCATACGGCGGTCAGCCGCACGGAAGCACTCCACCTCGGCATGCGCCTGGCCGAACTGCTTGTGCCAGCCTTCGGCAAAAACAGTGTCGTCAGCAGGATTGACCAATACAGCACCTACCATCGGGTTAGGCGCAACATAGTACTCGCCATTACGCGCCAGCTGAAGGCAGCGAAGTATGTAATCTGAGTCGGTCATAGCATTTTTATTTGCAAATGTCAAATATTTTTACTATCTTTGCAGCGTGAAAGCATTAGTCGAACATATAGTGGCACGTCTCACGCCGTTTTATCCGCCCGAGGAGGCCAACGAACTGGCGTATTGGGTCATCGAGGAAACAACCGGAATGAGCCGACACGATGTGCGCACGCACAAAGGTACAAAAAACATACCAAACTTGAACGAAATACTACAAAAATTGTGCGAATATGTTCCCGTGCAGTATATTTTCGGTCACACAGACTGGTTAGGCATGCGTCTGCAAGTCAGTCCGGCAACCCTTATTCCCCGTCCGGAAACCGCGGAAATGGTGGAAGCCATCAGTAGTCCGCAATCAGCTGTCAGGGTGCTGGATATCGGCACTGGAAGCGGGTGTATAGCGTTGGCGCTGAAGAAGAAACATCCGCAATGGACAGTGGAAGGCCTGGATAACAGCGCCGAAGCGCTGGCTGTGGCCAGGGCGAATGCACAAAGCTTGCAGTTGGACGTGCGGTTCTTTGAGGCGGATATACTGACCGATGATATACCGGATTATGATCTGATAGTAGCTAATCCGCCGTATATCCGTCCGTCGGAGCGAGGCACGATGACACGCAATACCTTGCAGCACGAACCGGCTGAGGCGTTGTTTGTGCCGGACGATGATCCGCTGCTATTCTACCGGCGCATTGCCGAACTGCACCGTGCTTCGGAACTATGGTTCGAGATCAGTGAGACGCAGGGCGAAGCTATGCTCGCGCTGATGCAACAGTCAGGTTACGAGGCTCAGTGCCTCAACGATATGTATGGCAAGCAACGATTCATTCATGCAACAAACAGAAATTAAAACAGCCGACCTGCTCGATCGCGCCCAACGCTATTGTGCCACGGCGGAACATTGCCCGGCGGATGTCGAGCAGCTGTTCGTCCGCCTTGGGGCAACCCGCGAGCAAGCCGACGAAGTCATCGGGATTCTCAGGGAGCAGCACTACATCGATACGGCGCGCTACTGCAAGGCGTTTGTGCACGACAAGGTGGCTTTCCAGGGCTGGGGAAGGATGAAAGTGCTGATGGGGCTGCGCGCCAAACATCTGCCCGACTCGGATATACAGGATGCTATGCAGAGCATCGACGAAACGGCGTATGCCGCAAATATCCGCAAGCTCATCCGTTCCAAACGCGGACAAGACCGGCAGAAAGTGATCCGGTTCATGCTGCAGCGCGGCTATACGTTCGACGACCTGCGCCGATATGCCGATTATGAAACAGACGACTGAGGCCATAGTACTGGGGCTGCGCAAGCACTCCGACAAGCTGTCGGTACTGCATGTGTACAGCAAGGCGGAGGGACGTCTTGCTCTGCAGGTGTACGGTGCACACGGCAAGCACAAGGTACGTGCCGCCTATCAGCCGTTGTCGGTTGTGGAGATCACTTATGATGCACAGCCATCTCGCACTATGCCCGTGCTGTCAACCGTCGATCCGCTGTATATGCCGGAGCAGGTGTATGGCGATATACGCCGGCAGACCATTGCGCTGTTTGTTACGGAGATGCTGATGCTCACGCTCACCCATCCGATGCACGACAGCCGGATGTACGAATTTATCGATGACTTCGTTCACGAACTCAACGGCAATCAGACGCCCGAGAATATGCATCTGCTGTTCATGCTCCGACTCGCCGAACTGCTCGGCATAGGCATGCCGGACGGTCTGCCGACCGATACTGTACTGTCGCAACCCATGTCCCGCACGCAGCGCCAGCAAGAACTGCGCCGGCTGTGCGATTACTACCTGGAACATGTGGACAGTTTCCGTCCCCCGAAATCGCTGGATATACTGATCGAAGTGTTCGACTAACCAGGTCGCAGTCAACATCTACAGTACGCGTTAAGTGCAAAATGTGCACTTGTATGCAAAAAAATCTCGCATAAATTTGCAAATGTGGGATTTTTTTTGTACCTTTGCGCTCGCCTTCGGCAAACCGCGCTAACAGATTGCGCTTAGCGCAATAAAGCGCACGGTTGCCTCGGCTCTCCCCAAAACCAATCTAACGATTGCTTTCGGGGACCCCAGATTGACATATAACGAGTACGCATAAAACAATGACAATCATAGCATTGGACAGTTCAACGGAAGTGTGTTCGGCAGCGCTGCTGCAGGACGGTGATGTTGTTGCCGAACGAATCAACATGATCGGCAGTAATCATGCTGCATTGCTTCCGACGTATGTTCAGGATCTGCAGGCCGAAGCTGCGTCGTGCAGCCTGACGATCGGCGGTGTGGTGCTGTCCGAAGGTCCGGGTTCGTACACCGGTCTGCGTATAGGCGCTTCGCTCGCCAAGGGCTTGTGCTACGGGATGGATGTGCCGCTATATGCCGTGCCGACGCTCGCAGTCATAGCGAGTGCTGCGATTAACCATTGTTCGCCGGCCACGGACAGCAACGGGGCTGAGGTTCTGATATGCCCGATGATCGACGCGCGACGGATGGAAGTGTACTGCGCGCTGTACGATACAGAGCTGCGCGAGGTGCAACCGCTGCAAGCGATGGTGATAGGCGAGCAGAGCTTGGCCGAGGCGCTGAACAGCCATGTGGTAGTATTCTGCGGCAACGGTGCAGAGAAATGCAAGGCGGTGATTGGGCATCCGAATGCGCGGTGGATCGACGGTTTAGTGCCCACCGCCGCCGAAGCCGGAAGATTGGTTTGCACCAAGCAGTGCGACGGAGCGCGAACAGTGGAAGGCAAGGAGATAGCATACTTCGAACCGAACTACCTGAAAGAATTCGTAGCTGCCCCGTCGCATGTCAAGGGTTTACATTAATCGAATGATCAAAAAGAGTTACATACTGCTTCTGACGCTACTGATGGCGTTGTGCTCGTGTTCGACACAGAAGAACACGGGTGCGACACGCTGGTATCATCGTACGAAGACAAAATACAACATCGAGTTCAACGGCAAGAACGCATATATCGACGGATTGCAGCAGATCGTTGAGGCCCATGAGGACAATTACGGCGAGATGCTGCCGCTCTATCCCGTATCGGATCACAAGGCCGCCGAGGCTTCGGCAGGAAAGATGGACATCACCATCGAGAAGTGCCGCAAGTGCATCAAGCTGCACTCCATCAAAGTCAAGCCCAAGCCCGATTCGAAGCGTATGAAAGACCCGAAGTACAAGGAGTGGCTCAAGCAGGAGGAGTTCAACTCCGAGCTTGCCAACGCATGGCTGCTGCTCGGTCAGGCGGAGTTCCACAAGGGCGATTTTATCGGTTCGGTAGGCACGTTCAACTATATCATCCGCCACTATCAGAACGATGCGGATGTGGTGGCACAGTGTCAGCTCTGGGTAGCCCGGGCGTATGCAGAGATGGGGTGGCTGTACGAAGCCGAAGATATGCTCAGCAAAGTTCAGGCGGATAACCTCAAGCGCAAGCACGCCTCGCTCTATGCCGCCACAACAGCGGATATCAAACTCAAGACGAAGCAGTACAAGGATGCTATACCGTTCGTCAAACTCGCTATGCCCGACGAGAAGCGCAAAGGCAACCGCGCACGTTTCGCCTATGTGCTCGGACAGTTGTACGAGACCGAGAACCGTCCTGCCGAGGCCTACGAAGCCTACAAGAAGTGCACGCAACTCTATCCGCCCGTGCTGATGGATTTCAATGCGCATATACGCATGTCGCTCGTGTCGCCCGACAAGAAGAAAGCCGTTCGCCAGCTCAAAAGTATGGCTAAGAACTACAAGTATCGAGAGCAGCTCGATGTTTTGTACGGCGCAATAGGTGACATCTACATGATGCAGCGCGATACGGCGAACGCCCTCGAGAACTATGAACTCGCTATCGAGAAGAGCGAGAAGAACGGCATGGACAAAGCTGCCGTGCTCCTGAAGGCCGGCGATATCTATTACACCCAACGCAACTACGCCAAGGCTGCGCCGTGTTACTCCGAGGCAATCACAATCCTGCCGGCGGAGTCCGACAGTTACCAGCGAGTCCGTACGCTCGCCGAGGTTCTGGACGAACTGAGTAAGGAGTATGAGATGGTGGTGCTGCAGGATTCGCTCCAGCACCTTGCTACACTCAGCGAGGAGGAGCAGCAGAAGATTGCCGAGCAACTTGTGGCCGATCTGCGCAAAGCCGAAGCGGAAGATTCCGCCAAGGCTGCACAAAAGGAGCGCGAGAACAGAGACAAAGGCTTGAGCAGCGTGAATACATCGAAGATCGCCGGTGGTTCGGGCGCGCCCGGCAAGTGGTACTTCTATAATCCGCAACTGATGCGCAACGGCAAGCAGGAGTTTACCAACCGCTGGGGTAACCGTCCGCTGGAGGACAACTGGCGCCGGCGCAGCAAAGCCTCGTCGGGCGATTGGACTCCGCCGAGCAGTGATGATGAGAACGAAAGCGGCGATATCGAACCGAACGACAGCATACCTGCTGACAGCGTACCGGCAACCAAACCGCTGGTAACCGATGTGTATGATCCGGTATATTATCTGCAACAGATACCGCGTACGCCGGAGGACTTTGCACAGAGCGACTCGCTGATAGCCGATGCGCTGTTCAAGATGATATTCATCTACAAGAACCAGCTGCAGGACACCGTTCAGACTGCACAGACCTTTGAGGAGTTCTGCCGCCGATTCCCGCAGGACAAACGCTGCGTGGAGCTGTATTACATCCATTACCTCGATGCCCTCAAGGACAATCAGTCGGCCAAGGCAGAGATGATCCGACAGGATATACTGACCAAGTACCCCGACAGCAAGCAGGCGCAGATCGTTTCCGACCCGCAGTACTTTGCGCGTCTGAGGGAGATGGCTGCGGAGCAGGATTCGGTATATGAGGCTACGTACAACGCCTTCCGAGCCGGCGAGTTCAGTACGGTCAAGGCGAACACTGCTCATGCCGAGCAGAACTATCCGCTCTCGCCACTGATGCCGCGATTCCTGTTCCTGAACGCTGTAGCCAAGGCGCGTACCGAAGGCAAAGAGGCTTTCGCCGAGTCGCTCAAGGACATGATAACCCGTTACCCGGATTCCGAACTGGCCGCTATGAGCCGCGACATGCTCGCTATGCTCGGGCAGGGTATGGAGAGCCAGACCGGTGGTTCGCTGTCCACACTTGCAGCCAAACGTGAGGATCAGCAATCCGAGGAGCAGGAGGCAGATTCGACGCTTCAGTTCTCCCCCGATCGTGAGGTGGGCTCGTATGTGCTGCTGCTCTATCCGAACGAGCCGAAACTCAAGGACGAAGAGATCCAGGCTGACCTGAACAACATGCTCTATGAGGTGGCCCTGTTCAACTTCACGCGATTCCTGATACGCGACTTCGATCTCACCGCTCTGCCGGCTTACAGCGCCGGACCGACATTGCGCATCAGCGGACTGGAATCGATGGACGAAGCAGAGTGGTACATCGGCCTACTGATGGAGAGCGAGGAGATCAAAGCGCTGATCGACAACAGGCAGATCACCGTTATCCCGATCAGCGAGACGAACAGCAAACTCATCGGCAACGGCAAGACGATGAGCGATTACAACGAATTTATGAAGCAACAACAATAACTATGACCAAACGACTGATAATGATAACCCTGCTGGCCATCGGTGCATTGCTGCCCATGGCTGCAGAGGATGTGACGTATCTGACTACAGGTGAGTTCAAGGCGCGTATATTCGACTATACCGCCAATCGTGACTGGCAATACAAGGGCGACCAACCCTGCGTGATAGACTTCTACACCACATGGTGCGGGCCGTGCAAACGGTTGGCGCCGATCATGGAAGAGCTCAGCCAGACCTATTGCGATCAGGTGCGGTTCTACAAGGTTGATACCGAACGTGAACGCGAACTGGCGGCCGTGTTCCGCATCAACAGTATCCCACAGGTGCTGTACATCCCCGTTGAGGGCGAACCGATATTGCTCAAGGGGTTGTACCCGAAGGAGAATATCGTGGAGATCATCGACGAGTATCTGCTCCACAAACCCAAAGCCAAGAAGTAAACCATGCAGGTTGAGTTAGTATTACTGGTTCTCTCGCTGCTGTTCTTCGCGAGTATCTTTACCGACAAGATCGGTTACAAGTTCGGCGTGCCGGCCTTGTTGATGTTTCTTGCGGTGGGAATGCTGTTCGGTCCGGATGGCATAGGCGCGTTGTTCAACGAGGACGGTGTGGGGTACATGCTCGACACAAGCACCGCAGAGGCTCTGAGTACGATAGCGCTGTGTATCATCCTCTTCTCCGGCGGAATGGACACCAAGCTGACGGATATCCGTCCGGTGATCGCTCCGGGTGTGACACTGGCCACGCTGGGCGTGCTGATCACTGCCACGGTAACGGGAATCATCCTGTTCTACATCTTCGGTTGGCTCGATGCGTTCCAGACTATCCCGCTGAGCATGGCGCTGCTGATGGCCGCCACTATGTCATCGACCGACTCGGCATCGGTGTTCTCTATCCTCAGAACGAACGGCATAGGACTGAAGCATAACCTGCGACCGCTGCTGGAACTCGAATCCGGAGCCAATGACCCGATGGCGTACGTGCTGACTACCACGCTGATAGGTGTGGTTACATCCAAGGCCGCTGTGGGCGGATTGGAGATAGTGCAAACGATAGTGATCCAGCTTGTGATGGGTACGGTGATCGGTTTTTTCTTCGGCAAAGGGCTCGTTGAACTCATGCGCCGCACGAAGCTCAGCAATGAGTCACTCTATCCGATCATGGTGCTCACGGCATGTATCTTCATCTTCTCCGTAACGTATTACATGAAGGGCAACACCTACCTGGCGGTGTACGTGGGTGGTCTGATCATAGGCAACAGCAAGTTTACCCGCAAGCATCAGACGAAGACGTTCTTCGACGGATTGACATGGCTCGCACAACTGGTGATGTTCCTTATGCTCGGTTTGATGGTTCGTCCGCACGAGTTGCTGAACTGGCATGTGCTGCTCGCCGGACTGATGATCAGTATAGTGATGGTGTGCATCTCCCGTCCGCTGGCAGTGTATCTGTGTATGTTGCCGTTCAGGCAGTTCGTACGCAAGGACAAGCTGTTCATGAGTTGGGTCGGTCTGAAAGGTGCCGTGCCGATTATCTTTGCCGTGATGTGCAAGGCCGAAGGAGTGGAGCATGCCGATATGCTGTTCAATATCATCTTCCTCTGCACAATCGTATCGCTGCTTACGCAGGGCACGAGCCTGTCAAGTATGGCCAAACGTCTGCAGGTTGCCACCGAACCGGTCAAGCTGAAGAAACTTGTTCACTTCGACATCGAACTGCCCGAAGAGATTCAGTCCTCGGCTACGGAGATTGAAGTGACTTGGGATATGCTGATCAACGGCAATCATTTGCGCGAGATCAGTCTGCCGCCGCAGACCCTTGTGATCATGGTGCGTCGCGGCGAAGATTTCTTTGTGCCCACCGGTCAGAGCGAACTGCAGGACGGCGATCAACTGCTCGTGCTCACCGACAACGATGTGGAGATGGCTAACCGCTACAAGGAAGAGGAGCAAGCCGAGGAACAACGTTTCCCGGCAAGGGAGATGATTGCCAATACGCGCGAGTATATCATCCGCACGTGGAAGAAGATCAGCGAGAACAAACAGTTCAAAACCGTCAGAAGAAAAAACAAATCATCCGAACAGGAGCAATAGATATATAGATATGAAAAAAACAATATTCCTCACAGGTGGCACCGGCACGATGGGCCACGCCGGAATGATGGAGCTTCTCCGTTATCCCGAGCGTTACGACGTACGCGTTCTTGCCCGCCCGAGCCAGAAGAACAAAGCCATGCTCGAGCCGCTCATGGCTCAGTATCCCGCTCTGTCGGTCGTATGGGGTGACCTGACACGCTACGATGATGTGCTCAAAGGTGTGACCGGCGCAGACATTGTGCTGCATGTAGGCGGAATGGTGTCTCCCGCAGCAGACTATCGGCCTAAGGCCACCTATCGCACGAATATCAGCGCCGCACAGTACGTGCGCGATGCAGTGCTTGCTCAGCCGGAAGACAAACAGCCGAAGGTTGTATATATAGGCAGTGTGGCACAGATGGGAGACCGTCGCGAACCGCTGCATTGGGGCAGAACGGGCGATCCTATATGTGTGTCGGCTTACGACCATTACGGTCTGACCAAAGCTGAGGCGGAGCGGATCATCACCGGCTCGAAGATCAAGCAATGGGTCAGCCTGCGTCAGTCGGGCATACTCTATCCGGCTATACTGAAGAACTACGACCCGATCATGTTCCATGTGCCTATCCGCGGTGTGCTGGAGTGGGCTACAGTCGAAGATAGCGGCCGACTGCTCGAAGGTGTCTGCCGCGACGAAGTGCCGGCGGAGTTCTGGAAGAACTATTACAACATCGGTTCCGGCGAGGAGTACCGGCTGTCGAACTACGAGTTCGAGTGCTTGCTGCTGGATGCCATAGGCTGTCCGCGACCCGAACTGATCTTCAATGCCAACTGGTTCACTACGCGTAACTTCCACGGTATGTGGTACCTCGATAGCGATCGACTGAACGAACTTGTTCCTTTCCGCGCAAACATTCCCGTCAAGGAGTACTTTGCACAAATGGCCAAATCGCCGTCTGTGCCCAAGGGCATTCGCATCGCCCGCGTGACCAAGGCCGCGAAGATAGTGCCGCATATAGTCAAACTTGCCATGCGTGCCATGGCGTACAGCAAGGAGCACGGCACACAGTGGTGGATTCGCCACAACGTCACACAGCGTATTCACGCCTACTACGGTAGCATGGAGGCATACCGGCAGATTCCCGATTGGCGGCACATGGATCTGAGTCATAACAGCCGCGAAGCCGTTGTGCTCGATCACGGTTACGATGAGTCGAAACCGATGGACGCTCTCACTATGGAAGATCTGAAGAAAGCAGCGGCATTCCGCGGAGGCAAACTACTGACGGATAAAATCAAGGCCAAGGGACTTGAACTATGGGATACACCGCTGGAGTGGCAGTCGGCATCGGGCGAGACGTTCGAGGCTACACCGCGACTGATCCTGCTCGGTGGTCACTGGGCACCCGGCGATATGCCTTTCCCCTATCGTGGCAAGGACGGCGAACGTCCGTGGCATTGGGACGAAGTGGCCCGGCACAACCCGTTCTTTGCGCAGATATGGACGCCGCTCCACGAACCCGATGAGAACAATACCTACGGCTCGGAAATCTTCGACGGCTGGGAGAAATGATAGCATCGGCCATGCTTGGCCGACAAATTGCACAAAACTATGGCACTTAACTACATTTGGATAGGACTGATCCTGATCGCTGTACTGGTTGGCCTGATACAGTGGTTCGTGATGGGCGACTCGAGCGTGATGTCCGCTATCTTGGACTCGACGTTCTCGAGCGCGAAGACCGGCTTTGAGATCTCAATCGGCTTGACCGGTGTGCTCTCGCTTTGGATGGGTATCATGAAGATCGGCGAACAGGCCGGTGTGGTCAATCAGTTCTCGCGTGCCGTCAGTCCGTTCTTCACGCGCATCTTCCCTGACCTGCCCAAAGGTCACCCCGCGTTCGGCTCGATGCTGATGAACATCAGCGCTACGATGCTTGGTATCGACAACGCTGCCACGCCGTTGGGATTGCAGGCGCTCCGTGAGATGCAGGAGACCAATCCTGACAAGAACCGCGCTTCAAATCCGATGATCATGTTCCTCGTGCTTGTCACAAGCGGACTGACACTCGTGCCGGTGAGTATCATCACCTACCGTGCGCAACTTGGTGCAGCCAATCCTGCCGATGTGTTCCTGCCTATCCTGCTTGCCACATTCTTTGCAGCCCTTACGGGTATGATCACTGTGGCAATCATCCAACGCATCAAGCTCTGGGATAAGGTTATTCTCGGCACGATTGGCGGACTGATCCTGTTTGTAGGAGGAATAGTCGCTGCGGCTATGTACTTCCCGCAAGAGCAAGTCAGCCGTTGGTCAGCCGTGCTTGCTGCCGTATTGCTGCTGGGGATCATCTGCTGGTTCATCATTGCCGGTGTGGTTAAGAAAGTGAACGTTTATGAAGCGTTCATCGACGGAGCCAAGGGCGGCTTCGGTACGGCTATAGGTATCGTGCCGTACTTGGTGGCGATGCTCGTAGCGATAGGTATGTTCCGCGCCAGCGGTGCAATGGATTTCCTGGTGGGAGGTGTAGCCTGGTGCTTTGCCGCTTGCGGACTGAACACCGATTTCGTTCCGGCTCTGCCTACAGCCTTGATGCGGCCGCTCTCCGGTTCGGGCGCACGCGGACTAATGGTTGATGCAATGGTGCAGTACGGTGCCGACTCGTTTGTAGGACGATTGGTAAGTATCCTGCAGGGCTCAACCGACACGACGTTCTACATCCTTGCCGTGTATTTCGGCAGTGTGAACATCAAGGATACACGCTACGCACTCGCTTGCGGTCTGCTGGCAGACTTCGCCGGCATAGTGGCTGCAATACTGTTAGGTTATCTGTTCTTCCATTGATATGATCAGTTTTGTATATGACAGTTCGCTTGGTGAGGAGCATATATCGCTCATCGACCGTGAGCAGCCCCGTCTGCAACGCTGGCTGCGTCAGGTTGCAGCGTACTACGGTTTTCGCGTGGGCGAACTGACATATATCTTCTGTTCCGACGAAAAAGAGCTGGCCGTCAACCGCGAGTTTCTCGGCCACGACTACTATACGGATATCATCACCTTCGATTACACGACGCCGCAGTGCGTCAACGGTGATATATTCATCTCGTGGGAAACGGTGCAGAGCAACGCTGCCGAAGTGGGCGTGACTCCCGAACGCGAGCTGTTGCGAATACTTGCGCACGGGTTGCTGCATCTCACCGGGCAGGGCGACAAGACACCTGAGACCAAAGCCGAGATGACCTGCAAAGAGGAGCATGCGCTCTCGCTGATCACTGATCTCTGACCACCGATTGCCGATAACTTCAAATATTAACCTGCTAAATGTACTACTATGAAACGACTGCTTTACCTTTTGTCCGTATTGTTTGTTTGTTTGTCCTGCCATCAAGTCAGTTCGCCTAACGGCAGCCTGACTGTGCGTTTCCGTTTGACCAACAGCGGCGAGCCCGAGTACCGCGTGGCGCGTGACGGCACGACTGTCATCGATTGGTCGAGACTTGGATTGCAATGCGCCGAACTAAACCTGACCAACGAGTTTCGCATAGGTTCTATAGAGAAACATTATGATATAGCCCAAGAGTGGGAGACTGTTTGGGGTGAGGAACGTACGATCGTGGATAACCACAACGAGATGATCATCCGCCTCAAGCACCGCTCGGGTGCACAGATGAATATCATCTTCCGCGTGTTCGACGACGGTTTTGCTTTCCGCTACGGTTTGCCGGATGCAGGACGTAAACTCACTATTACCGACGAGCGCTCCGAATATCGCTTTGCTGCCGATCATGAAGCTTGGTCTATCCCTTGGCGCACGGAGTTCTACGAGGGCTTGTGGACCAAAGCGCCGCTCTCGCTCAAGGACACGATGTGTTCGCCTGTAACCATCGAGATGACCGACGGCAGCTACGCTCTTGTGCATGAGGCGGCACTGACCGATTATCCTGCGCAGAACCTCTATATGCAGGACGGCGCACTGCGCATCTACCTCACGCCGTGGCTCGACACCAATGCCCAACCGCGGCCCGACAAAGCATACATCACTACACCTTTCCCCACGCCGTGGCGAATGGTTATCCTTGCCCGCGACCTCAAGCAACTCGTGGCTTCGCGAATCATGCTTAACCTCAATGACCCCTGCAAGATCGACGACACTTCGTGGATACACCCGATGAAGTTCATCGGCATTTGGTGGGGTATGCACATGAAATCGATGACTTGGGAGCAAGGGCCTATTCACGGTGCTACAACCGCGAACATGGAGCGATACTTGCGTTTTGCCAAGGAGCATGGCATCGAAGCCGTGCTTGCCGAAGGATGGAACAAAGGTTGGGAAGACTGGCGGTCGTTCTCGTTCACCGAACCGTACAGCGATTGGGATATGAATTACCTGAGCCGCCTGGCGCAAACCCTCGGAGTGCAGATCATCGGCCATAATGAGACGGGTGGAAATGCTGCCGATTATGAGACCGTGCTTGACGAGGCGTATGCCTATCATCTCGAACACGGCATTCATGCTATCAAGACGGGGTATGTGTCGCCTATCATCCGCACGCTCGACGGCCTGCAACTCAACAAAGGTCAGTCCGGCGTACGCCATTACCGCAAGGTTATCGAAACCGCGGCGAAGTACCACATCTGCATCGATAACCATGAGCCGGTTATGCCTACCGGTCTGCAGCGCACATGGCCCAACCTGATGACTCAGGAGGGCGTACGCGGACAGGAGTGGAACGCGTGGAGCAAGGATGGAGGCAGTCCGTGCAGCCACGTGACTATACTGCCGTTCACGCGGATTATGGCCGGACCGGTGGATTATACGCCGGGAGTGTTTGCCTTCGAGAATCCCGTTATGCCGCAGACGCGCGTTCACTCAACCCTGATGAACCAGCTCGGACTGTTTGTGTGCATCTATTCGCCGCTGCAGATGGCTTGCGATCTGCCGGAGAACTACATCAAGCACCCCGACGCTTTCCGCTTCATTGAACAGGTGCCCTGCGATTGGGAGCGCTCGATGCTCGTGGACGGAGCGATAGGCGACTACTGCATCTTTGCCCGCCAGCGTCGTGGCGGTGACGATTGGTACATAGGCGGTGTGAACGGCGACGATCCGCGTGCGGTGACTATCCCGCTAACGATGTTACAGCAGGGCGTGACCTACAAGGCTACGGTCTATCGCGATGCGGCTGATGCCGACTGGCAGACGAACCCCTACGCATATGTCATCGAGCAGTACGACGTGACCGCAAGCGACGAGCTCAGCCTGTGGATGGCATCCGGCGGAGGATTGGCTATCAGCCTCACCGTCCAAGAATAGGATTATTGAAAAAAACTCCCTCCCCCGTGAGGGGAGGGAAGGATTCTATAGCACGTTCAGAACCTGCTCTTTGATCTGCTCGAGCAGATCTTTCATCTTCACGACGATGATTTGCATCTCGCTCTGGTTGCTCTTGCTGCCCAGGGTGTTGATTTCACGTCCCATCTCCTGCGCAATGAACCCGAGTTTCTTGCCCACGCCCTCGCCGTTGCCGCTCATCGTCTCGCGGAAGTAACGGATGTGGTTTCTGAGGCGCACTTTTTCTTCGGTGATGTCGAGTTTCTCGAGGTAGAAGATCAGCTCTTGCTCCAGGCGGTTCATGTCCACCTTGGTGCGGGTCTCCTCGGCCAGCTTATCCAGACCGGACAGCAGATGTTGGCGTATGCGCTCCACGCGACCTTTCTCGTATGGTTCCACTTCGGCCAGTAGAGCGCTGATTGCATCGAGCTTCTCTATGAACATCGCTTCCAGCGCAGCACCTTCCTGTGTGCGAAAATCTATGAAGTGCTGCGCGGCTTCCTTGATCGTCTGCTCCACGGTTTGCCACTCCTCGTCAGTCACGGCCGTCTGCTCCTCGCTGCGGATCACGTCCGGCATACGCAACACGGATATGGCACGCTCGGCGTCGGTCAGTTCGGGACAAAGTTCGCGCAGTTCTTGCAGGTGGAAAGCATATGCTCCGCGATTGACGGGAGTGAAGCTGCCGGTCTGCCCTGCATCGGATAGCTCCTCGGTGTAGATCGCTACATCCACCTTTCCGCGCTCCAGTTGCTTGCCGAGCATACTGCGAACGAGCAGCTCCTGGCCGCGGAACGCCTGCGATAGACGAACACTCATGTCCATCTGCTTGGAGTTCAGACTCTTGATCTCTACCACCAATCGCTTGGTGCCCAGTTTGCTTTCGGCCTTACCGTAGCCGGTCATGGATTGTATCATAATCGTCAAATGCCTAATATAGCCTCGTGATGATATAGTCGAGCAGCGTAAGCAGTGACTGCTTAGTATCGCAGTCGTGGAAGATGCTCAGCGTCTCTTCCGCTTTGTTGCGGTGTGTACGCATCCACTGATAGGCGTAGCGTACGCCATCGTAGCGCATCACAAAGTTCTTGATCTGCTGCTCTATCTCGCTCTGCGTTTGTGCGGACAAAGACCGCTGCTGGTTGCACAGTTCTTCGGCAATCTCGCGTATGCGCGATGCTTCATCTTTCGGTGCGCGCTGCAGGGCTATGAGCAGTGGTAGTGTTGCCTTGCCGTCACGTATGTCGCCCATCGTGGGTTTGCCAAGATCCTCGGTGTCGGAGTAGTCAAGCACATCGTCCTTGAGTTGGAAGATCAGTCCGAGCTCATAGCCGTATGTACGCATAGCAGTCTGCTGGCGACAGGTGCAACCTGCTGATACAGCGCCGGCTTCTGTGCAGGCGGCGAAAAGCTCCGCTGTTTTTTTGCCGATGATATCGAAGTACTGCTCCTCGCTGATCCACATGCTACTGCCCGCATGCAGTTGTATCAACTCACCCGACGACAGCGCACGTGCCATCTCCGATACAATAGTGAGTATCTGTGCGTTTCGGATCTCGCCTACCATGCCTATCATCTTCGCCAGCATCCAATCGCCTACGAGCACCGCGACCTTGTTCGTCCAGCGCTCCTGAACCGATTGTACGCCGTGACGCATGGCCGAACCATCCACCACATCATCATGAACGAGCGAGGCGTTGTGTAGCATCTCAAGAGCAACGGCCGCACGGACGGACTTGTCGCTCACCTCGCGGCAGAGCTTGGCGGACAGCAATACAAGCGTCGGGCGAAGCTGCTTGCCACGCTTCGCGGATATGTACCGCAAAACCTGGTCGAGCAAGGTATTGTCCGAACGCATAGTTTGCTCGTAGAGACTCTCATACTCGTGAAAAGCCTCTGCTATAGGTTGCCGTATTTGTAATGCTACATCCATTGCTTATTGCCAAACGCGAAAGCGACTGCAAAAATACAAAAAAAATACCACATTTGCAAATGAAATGCCCCAAAAATGCACATACACCTTATAAATATAGGGGAATTTTGCAGTTAAGTGTGATTTTTTTGCCAAAATATTTGCATATATCATAAAAATGTAGTACCTTTGCACCCGCTTCTGCTCAATGGTGTAATGGTAGCACTACAGATTCTGGTTCTGTCTGTCTGGGTTCGAGTCCTGGTTGAGCAACAAAGTCCGATAAATACTGGCCTCGCGAGGTATTGACGCAAAAAGGCCGTGTCAAAATCGGGTCAAAAAGTTTTCATGACTTAAAAAGTGCTGACATCAGTAATGGTGCCAGCGCTTTTTAAAAAACATGAAAAATCGTTTAGAAATTTTGGGTTACAAACCCGCGACACTGAAACACGACACCAATGGTTGGTACATTCTGTACTACGTGTATTCTCCAGTCACAAACAAGTTAGAGCGCGTCCGCACCAAATTAAATGGTGTACGCGAGAACTTTAAACGCCTTAATGACTTCCGCTCTTATGCGGATAAGATGGTGCAAGACATCAATCTTAAGTTAGCCGGTGGTTGGACTCCGCTTAT
>DBYS01000001.1:0-1377 GCA_002310195.1 Bacteroidales bacterium UBA1180 | reverse complement strand
CAATCGACGATGGTAGCGTACAAATCAGTTCTTGGCATCCTTAACAACTGGATTGTTGAAGAACTGCATTCTCCCGACTGTCCGGCTTCGATGTTCAACCATGCTTTGGCGGTTCGCTTCATGGACTTCCTCTTTACGGAACCAACAGAGGAAGAGATCCGAAAGGCAAAGGCGCAAAAGAAACAGCCACGCAAAGCATTGTCTGCTAACGCTTGGAACACCTACCTCAAGAAGTATCGCGCCATCTTCAGTTGGTTCGAGGAACATTGCTACTGCAAAGAGAACCCGTTTGAGCGTATTAAAACCAAGCAGAAAGAAGAGAAACGCCGTGGTTTGATCCCGGCAGAAGTTCGTGGTCAGATCTTCGACTACTGCGAAGAAAACATGCCGAACTACATTCTCGTCTGCATGCTCATTTACTACTCGCTCATCCGACCGAAAGAGATTGCGCTTATTCAGCTACGTGACATCCATCTGGACGAAGGTTACATCCTTATTCCGGTAGAGAAAGCGAAGACGCATATTGAGCGTGCTGCGCCCCTATCACCTGAACTGATTGAACGTCTCAAAGCTATGCATTTGGAGAAGTATCCGCAGGATTATTACCTGTTAGGCACCGAGTATGTTCCGTCTGAGGCTCCGGCTTATCACGGCAAGTATAAGAAAGACTGGATGAAGATACGTGAAGCACTCCACCTGCCGCAAGAAATGCAACTCTATTCATTCAAAGACGATGGTATAACCGAGATGATTGATGACCATAATATGAACATCCATCTGGTACAACAGGCAGCCGGTCACCAAGACGTCACAACGACCATGAAATATGCTCGTAAAATTGACCCGAATATGATAGAGAAAATACGTTCGTGTGGTACCAGTTTCCGTCCGGTAAAATAAGAGCTTTTTCCGGTCGAAAAGAAGCAGCGTTCAAGCACATGAATACTGCTTCTTTTTTTGTATATTCGTATTAAGTTAGGAACGCGCGCGAAGGGAGAAACTTCGTTCGTCCGTGTAAATACACGAACACTTGCTTAAAAATTTGGTGTGTTCGTGCTAAAAGATTTTCATTTTATTCCGTTTTTCCGGTCTATAAAATTGTAAATCGCTGTAAATAAGCCAGATAGCGACGAAAGATAGCAAAATCTTTCGTCTTTTCCCTCTGGAGAGCCCCAACCGCCCTGCTTAATTTGCCCAAAATCGGCTCTTTTTGAGCGGAATATGCAGTCAACACTTTCAACTTATTGCCGAAGTCTGCTCAAATCTTTAGGACGAAAGTCTCACTCTATTTCATACATCATAAGTCGTATTTTGCGAACAAAATTGATAGGTCTACACTATTCCAAAAAGACCTCAAAAGTCACCTCATTTTTCGCG
>DBYS01000006.1:99315-121372 GCA_002310195.1 Bacteroidales bacterium UBA1180 | reverse complement strand
ATTTTTTATGATGAAATAATGAAGTGGTTGTGCTCCGCGTTTATTGTTGATAATTATCGAGTAAAGTCTTAGCAAAGTCATAGCCTTGCTTTGTAATCTTGTATCTCTTCACTTTATTAGTCGTTCCATCAACAACAACATATCCAGCTTGTTGTAGTCTTTCCATATAGTCTTCATACTGCGCCAACGCCTCACCACGTGGAAAGGTATAGCCATTATGATATCCAAAATGCACTTCTAAGCCTTGTCGAGTCCACACAGCTATAAAGTCAGAATCAATTGAGTTGTTTGCCCATCGGCTAAATATGTTTAGCTCATCTTCGCTAAACTCTATAGAGTCCGTCTTCTCTTCTTCGGATTCGTTATCGTATATAATAGACAGCACCTGTTTCAAGAACGAATTTCGTTTGCGTTCCCATTTAGTCTCGTCAATTGAAGGAAGTCTAAACATCTGAATGAGAAGATTCTTTAACTCGCTTAGTCTTGATGGAGCATCTTCTGTATCTACCTTTATAGAAATAGTACTACCATTTACGACACCGGACATCTTATTGAAATCCATATCGGCAGTCAGGAACGAGCAGAAATCCGTCTTGAGAACCCAAGCAGCACCCATTTCGTTGAGAGACACAGCACTTTTGTAGTAGCGAGGACTATGGATAAAGATAACATAGAGATCATGCTCGTTAAACAAAGAGCGGAGCGTTTCAAATATGTCTTTACTTAACGCTATGCCGTAACCATCTATGCTACTGCAAAACAGATTTGACTTATCAAAACCAATATCTTCTAGTAGAGAAACTAGGGCCTCGACAAATGGTTTGTCCTTTGAAGAATGACTTATGAAAACCATTGGAGCCTTGGCATTTGCCTTCATCTCTTCTTTCTTTTCCATACCAATACCCATCTGCAGTGATTCTTGAACGCTCTCCAAAACACTCATTCCTTGATTAACTTCGAAAATAAACTCTCTTTGGTAATTGAAGCCGCTATTCTTTTTTGAAACTGTATCAGCAAATGTTGAAACATAGCGATGAGACTCACCAAAAGCATCAATCAAAATATCTTTAGAAGTGAGTTGCCATTTTTCTATAGCCTTCCTGCACTTCTCAATATCTTCAGGCATATAATAAGCCACATTTATCGCAGGACCAGAAATCCGGCGCATAAGGCTTATATTTTGAAGAATATTCTTGCCCTCATTGATTTTTATTTCTAACAACTTTATGATCTGCATTACCTACTATTTTTATTCACACCTTTTATGAATTGATAGTACTATCGTTCTGTAACATTATTAAATACTTCATAATGTCTCGTCCGTATATTTTGCATGCAAAATTACTAATAATTTTTGAAATAATCAAGCAAAATGAGGAAATTTTGCAAATATTTCCCTATTTTACTCTATTTTCATTCACTAATTCGCTCATTCCTTCATTCGTTCAACTTTCATTCCTTACACCCTTTATACTTCAAAAACTCATCATAATCGCGGATATAATCAGCGGCATCATAATGCTCGCTCGCGAGGCAGAGGAGAACTGCGCCGGACGAGAAGTCATCCAAGTCACGCCAGATGCCCGGGACGACATATAACCCCTGATAAGGGCGATTGAGTGTAAACGCTTTTTTGTTAAGGCCGTCGTCCAAAGTAATAGTGAATGAGCCGTTTGCAGCAATGACAAGTTGTTGTAATGCCTTATGCGCATGCGCTCCGCGGCTCTCTCCACTAGGAACGTCGTATAGGTAATAGATACGCTTGATATCGAATGGTAGATCTTGCCCACCCTCTATTGGCGTTAAATTACCTCGAGGATCATGTATTTTTCGCAAGTCTATAACATTGCATTCGTCTATGGTTGTCTTTCGAGAGTTCATATCTCTATTTGTTTTTGAGTTTTCTTAATGGGTTCATTACTAAATTACCTAATCGATAGGCTTTTGTGGCGCGCACTTTACAATCTGCTGCATATGCAATACTCTCCGTGCGTGCATCATAATCATTCATTAGCATATCAAAAAAATCTTGGTTACATAAATCCGGATGAGTTAAGATAAAATGCCACTTTACTGCAAAATACCTACGCTCATACTCAGCTGCTTTCTTATCATCCGCTGTATGACATGCACTGTTTGGCAAAACACGGTATACCGCAAGCTCTTTATCTATATATTTGATTTTGCTATTATAGGCAAACCAATACGCCATAACCGAATCGTAGAAATAGTTATTATCTATATACCATTGGCTCTCCACTATACATTTGAGCATCAAATCCCTACGAAAAGCTATTGTCGGAGCTGCCACATCTCTGTTGTCACGTAACATATTCATTAAATTTTCTGCTCCCGCATACCCTAATGTGCCATAGAACTCTCCTTTTTCTTGTATAAAACATTTTGCCTTAGCGCAAATCATCCCAACTGCTGGATTCGATTTGAATATATTATAATACATTTGCAGCACATCATCTTTCAGCCAATAGTCATCCCCATCGCAACTGGCAATAATATCCCCTTTTGCTTCTTTCACCAAACGAATGAAATTAAAAGACGCACCCGAATTCTTCTTCGGACGCACCACACGCACCAGGTCTGAATAACGCGAATGATATTCATCCGCAATCTTTCCCGTATCATCCGTACTGTAATCATCACCTATCAAGATCTCAAAAGGCTCGCTACACTTCTGCATCAAGATGCTCTCTATCGTTTGAGCGAGGTACTTTTCTTGGTTATATGTACACGTTAGTACTGATATCATGTCGATGTAGATTATATCATTCCTAATTGTTTCATTGCAAGGTTCAATACGTGCATATCTATGATAAACGGATCCTGACTCTTATCACCTTTCATCTCATATTCGTATCCGTTAACATTCAAACACTCTGCCCCATTAAGAGCTGCAATTGTATTAAAAACGCCTACCTTCTGCTTGTAATTACCCAGAATTACAATCTTACTGCTACTTTTGCAATATAGCAGATTGGTTAACGCTGCACCACTACATGCCACAATACAATCAGCATGGTTAAACAACTGAGCTTGCTCACAAACCGAATATTCTTCAGGGGCGACAATAGCAAAACCAAGCTGTTGCATCAGTGCAATTACTTCGTCCTCGTTAAATCGTCTGCGATTGCTGGCATTCCTACGCGAGATGTAAATCTTTTTCGGATAATCAATTTTCGCGTGCTTCTCCTTTAACATAGTGTCACATAGGAAAGAGATGGTTGACTGCTTATACAAGCACCATTCTGCTCTTGCTCCTCCTTGCACACTATTTTTTATATCAGGGATAAGCAATCCCTGTGCAGATGCCAGGTGCAGATTTTTCACCTCGTATGCATGGCGGTTCTGCATGTACACTATCTCGCGCTTGGATGAATATTGGTTAAGAAATATCTCAAGCATCGCACGGAAGTTGTTATCGTTCTTCAAATGAGGACCAACCAATATGGGCACATCATCAGGTATCTGAGAAATATACTTTATTTTCGGCAAGACTTGTACAACGAAATGATACCAGTTCCAACTCCACAACCCATCTAATAGAAACGCTTCGTCTATATGCGTCACCTTCATCCTATGGAGCTGACAATACGTCTGGTTATCATGCAAAATTGGACCATATGTATATTCTCCGTATTGGGAGATGGATTTATAATCTTTGATGTCATATATTGCGTGTCCATCAGATGTTATAACCAGATCCGTGTCAGCAAAGCACTTAACATCTTTGATGACTGCCAACCAATCAAACAAATCTATGCCCAACCTCAAATCAGGATGATACGAGTCTCTTTTTTCATTGGAATCATAATTTATTGCTTCGGTATACACCGTTTTTTCCACCTTCATCGAGAGTAATTGTGCCTTGTCAGGATGTTCTAACACATAATCAAAGATGGAGACATAACAATACTTATGCCCAAGCTCTTCCAGTAATCGTATCAAAACACGCTTTACTTGAAAGATAAACTTATTTATCAACTCCTTTGACATCGATGGTTCTTTACTTATAGTCTGCCTTAATCATACTGGGATAAATTACTCCAAGGTAATTGGAGAAATCTAATTTACCCGTATTTTCTACCGTGAAATAATTTGCGCCTTGATGCGTAAAGTATTCTGCAGCATGAGAATAAAACATATTATCTACTCGATATGGTCCAGCACAAAATATTCCTGCTGGAATATGAAACCGCGCAACATGATGTCCTTTGCTGATTGGTTTATCTCCCGACCATATATTAAACAAACAGACTTCTTGCTGATTGTAAATATGAGGATTGAGACCTACAGACAAACCATCTTGCTCGCAATAGAACTCATATACCAAGTCAAAAGGCTTATCCGCATTCAATTCTGTTCCCTCGTATTCTATACCACATCGGAGAACTTTAATGCCTCCACCTCCCGGGGCATTATCCAATGTCCATGTTCTATCTCCACCTCCAACATCCATGTTTCCCGATAGATATTCATCAACAATCAAGTTAACAGGACCAATTGATTTCATTATACCGTTCTCCAACAAGACTCCCTTTTTGCAAAGGGCTTTGACAGAAGCCATATTATGACTAACGAAGAGGACGGTGCGGCCTTGGCCTTGGCTGACGTCTTTCATCTTGCCTATCGCTTTCTTTTGGAACTCCGCATCTCCCACCGCAAGCACCTCGTCCACTACCAGTATCTCCGGCTCCAGGAACGCTGCCACGGCAAAGCCCAGGCGGACGGTCATACCGCTTGAATATCTCTTCACCGGGGTGTCGATATACCGTTCGCAACCCGAGAAATCGATTATTTCGTCGAGCTTGCTCTGGATCTCGCTCCTGCTCATACCCAGGATAGCGCCGTTCATGAAGATATTCTCACGGCCGGTCATCTCGCCGTGGAAGCCCGTTCCGACCTCCAGCAAACTGCCGATCCTGCCATGGGCTCTTATGGTCCCAGTGGTGGGACCAGTTACACGTGAGAGAAGTTTGAGAAGTGTAGACTTTCCGGCACCGTTCTTGCCGATGATGCCGACAACGTCGCCCTGCTCGACCTTGAAATCAATATCCCTCAGCGCCCAGACGTAGTCGGACGTGCCTTTCGAGGCACGGTCGTTGGTCTCGCCGATCTTCAGATACGGGTCCTCCTTGCCGAGGATATTCGTGATCCAGAAGCGGCGGATATCGTGGGATAGCGTTTTTGTCGACACGAGCCCCAAGCGGTATTGCTTGGATACGTGCTCAAATTCAATTGCTATATTACTCATTTTGCTCTTATTTTTTCTAAATTTTCAGGTAACCAAAAAAGACGGAATCAATAGTTGCCGATAGCAACTTCCAGGACCTTGCTTCTCAATCTGCTTCAGAAATAAGCGTCTTACCTCACGAGGTCCAGCCGATTATTTCCAGACAGTTTGACAACCAAGTCCCTGCCACAGATAATGATGCTCATCATCTGTTGGATTCCTCACAAAAAATCGTTTCACTTACAAAAAAACGTTCCATTGCATTCCACTTCAAAAAATTTTCAACGCATAAGTCAACTATGTTTTAAAAAGTCATGCTGCGTGGACGTTTGTTTGCGAGGATAAACTTTTTTGACTTTTTTGGATATTTTTTTGTAAAGCAGTCGGGAGGTTCGTGAAAGGGACCTACCGGAATGGATGATAATTGGTTAACAATGGAAGCTCGCTTACGATTGAGAACCAAGGATCATACATGGGGTTGATTTATCAACCGGACTGCTGCCTTTTTTGATTATCCTAAAAGACATCAAAGTTTACAGCTTTTTTGGGTTACAATAATTCAAAGATCTTTACGGGATGCCATTTTCTGGTAATCAAAAAAACGGCAAAAAATCAAAAGACTTCTATCTGGCCATTGTTGTTATGGAACCGCTCCAGTTGTACCTTGGGGCTGGTGCCAAAATTGACGAGAAGCGCAACCGGATAGCCGGTACCACGAAGGTAACCGAACGTCTGGTAATGCTCCTTCTCTGTCAGTTGGGTGAGAGCCTTGCACTCGATGATGACATTGCCGATGGATGTCTCCACGACAAAGTCCATCTTGAGGAAGGCTTGGAGCGGTTGGCCCTTGTACATCGGATGGTACTCGAGTTCCTTGTGGGTGGGTAGTCCGGTGCGGTTCAGCTCGGTGAGGAGCGCTTCCTGATAGATGTACTCAGGGAGTCCGGGACCAAGGGTCTTGTATACCTCGAAGATTGCTCCGATGATGGGGTAACACGCATTGGCGAGTTCCGTCTTGCGTGGCTCTTGGACCATGTGTATGGTGGTTTGGTCCGTCATATTTCGCAAATCACCTGCTTGCATCTTCTATCACATTATCAGCATCCCCTTCAAATGGCAACGTAGGCAGTGCAAACCTATCAAAGTCAGACTCAAACAGTCGATCCTGCATGACACGGTACTTCTCAAACTCAGTCTCGGCATACTCCTGTGCTGCCTCATGGCTCACACTTCCGGCATCCGTCAACAACGGACGCTCATCGCTATTCAGATAGGCATCGATACGCTTTGCCCAATCCTCCATCGTCATCGGGATATGGCGTTTGGCACGCGTCTCCGCAAAATCCAACACGGCCGACACAATATTGCCCATATCCTCCAGTTCGTTCTGCTTCAAGTAGTTCTTGGCAATGCTCACGTCCGTCTTAACTATCTTCCCGGCTGGAGCATTCTCCCACGTTGTCAGTCCCATGTGCTCCTTCTCCGCACTGGCACGCTCCATGATCAACTCGGCGGCCGTATGCTGATGTACCGCATAATGCATCTTGTTCTGTATCATCTGGAAGAACTGCCGCGTCATCGGTGCGTCTTTGTCATAGTCCATACTGGTAGCGTAGATGTCCGTCAACTTCTGATAGAAACGGCGCTCGGAGAGACGAATCTCATGGATCTCAGCCAACAGATGCTCGAAGTAATCCTCACTCAGGAAGGCTCCGTTCTCCATGCGTTTCCTGTCAAGAACATAGCCTTTGATGGCAAACTGCCGCAAGACGCCGGTTGCCCATCTACGGAACTGGGTTGCGCGAATCGAATTGACGCGGTAACCCACGGAGATGATGGCATCGAGATTGTAGAACGTCACGTCCCGCGTCTGTGTTTTACCCTCAATAGCACCATGTTGAGTGGTTAGTCGGAATTTCCGACATACCACTTCCTCCTGCAATTCTCCGCTCTCGAAGATGTGTTTCAGGTGCTCTGTGATAGTAGTGCGTCCCTTATCGAAGAGCGTGGCAATAGCATCTTGCGTTGCCCAGATGGATTCATCCTGATAGAACACCTGAACACCCTGCTCCTTATCCTCCGCCTGAAAAATCAGGAACTCCGCTGTTGAGTTACGTATTTGAAGTTGCTTGGACATGTGCATAATAAGTTGTGGCTACAAAGTTACAAAAAAAATTCCACATATGCAAGCATATGCGGAAAAATTTATCAAATTTGTTCGTTTTGTACGAGAAAATACAAAGTTTGCACCAAAATTTGGCAAATATGTTTGCAAATGTGCGGAAATTTTCGTATCTTTGTGCAGAAAATGAAGAAGCAGATGAAAACCATAGAAGTGGTAGCTGCCATCATCGTTGACGACGCAGGACGGATATTCGCCACGCAACGCGGATACGGCGACTGGAAAGACTGGTGGGAGTTTCCGGGCGGAAAGATCGAACCCGGCGAGCAACCCCAAGAGGCACTGAAGCGTGAGATACGCGAGGAGCTGGACGCTGCAATCGAGGTAGGCGAACTGCTGCGGACAATCGAGTACGATTATCCGCAGTTTCACCTGACGATGCATTGCTACCGGTGCTCGTTGGCAGACGGGCATCTGACACTGCTGGAGCACGAAGCAGCCAAGTGGTTACGTCCCGACGAGCTCGACAGCGTACGCTGGTTGCCGGCTGATGAAGATCTGATCCGCGAACTGAGCAGTGATTGCTAAAGTAATCGGAGATAAAAAATTAAAAGAAAAACACGGAATCCGTAGTTGCTTCAGCAGCAACTTCACAAGATTAACCAGCAGCCTACTCGCGAACAAGTTTTCGGATAGTCTGCTGGTTAATCTTGTGCTGTATATGATACCGGATTCCTTACGAAAACATATAAGAAAACAGGCCGAAAACAACAGGGGGACGATCGATTTTCAATAATTCTCAGCCAGCAACTGAAAATACGCTTGTGCGTGATGGCACACCGGGCACTCGTCGGGAGCAGCCTTGCCGACAACGATATGTCCGCAGTTGGAGCACTGCCAGATGCAGTCGCCATCGCGGGAGAAGACAATCTTGTCCTCGATGTTCTTCAGGAGTTTGCGATAACGCTCCTCGTGGTGCTTCTCGATAGCACCGACCTGCTCGAACTTCCCGGCAATCTCGTCAAAGCCCTCAGCACGCGCCTCAGCTGCCATACGGGCATACATGTCCGTCCATTCGGCATTCTCACCGGCAGCAGCATCGGCAAGATTGGCAGCGGTATCGCTGATCGTGCCGCCGTTGAGATACTTGTACCAGAGTTCGGCGTGCTCCTTCTCGTTGGCAGCCGTCTCTTCGAAGATCTTGCTGATCTGTACGTAACCATCTTTCTTGGCTTTGGATGCAAAGAAAGTGTACTTGTTGCGAGCCATTGACTCACCGGCAAAAGCCTCGAGGAGGTTCTGCTCGGTTTTTGTTCCTTTAAGATTTTTCATACTTGTATGATTTTGTAAGTTAGGTTATTTTGCCAAATATCGGTTGTTGATCTCGTCCCAGTTGATGATCTGCCAGAGAGACTGGAGATGTGCGGCACGGCGGTTGCGGTAATCGATGTAATACGCATGCTCCCATACATCCATCGTCAGCAGGGGTTTGAGGCCTTTGGTGACGGGATTGCCGGCATTGGGCTCCTGGGTGATGACGAGTTTGCCGTCTTTGTCTGCGGCAAGCCACACCCAGCCTGAACCGAAGAGTGTGGTGCCTTTCTGTTCGAACTCTGCCTTGAAGGCTTCGTACGACCCGAAATCGCGGATGATGGCCTCGATGATCGCGCCTTGCGGCTGATGGTTGTCAGCACTGACCGGAGAGAACTGCAGGAAATAGAGGTTGTGGTTCAGAATCTGTCCGGCATTGTTGAATATGCCACCTTGCGATTTGGCCACAATCTGCTCCAGAGGCATCGATTCGAACTCCGTGCCTACAATGAGACGGTTGAGGTTATCGACATAGGTTTGCAGGTGCTTACCGTGGTGATACTCAATCGTTTCGCGACTAATCACCGGCTCCAGTGCATTGGGAGCGTACGGCAGGGTAATGAGGGTAAAAAGAAGTGGAATCATAGGGGTAAATGGTTAGGGGTTAATGATCTAATAACTGCGCAGAGTGGTTCCTGGTATCGACTTTGTCGATGATACGCACGAGGATGCCTTCGGCATTGAAGATGAAGGTCTTGCGGAGCGTACCCATGCTGACTTTGCCGTAGTTACGTTTCTCACCCCACGCGCCAAAGGCCTGCAACATAGCTGTTGTCGGGTCGCTAAGCAGCGGGAAAGGCAAGTCGTATTTCTGCTTGAACTTGATGTGCGAAGCCCGGCTGTCCTTGCTTACGCCAAAGACTTGATACCCTTGCGCGAGAAAGGTGTGGTAATTGTCGCGGATGTTACACGCCTCAGCCGTGCAGCCGGGTGTTGAGTCCTTCGGGTAGAAGTAGATGACTGTAGGTTTGCCGACCAGGTCGCTGCCGGTAACGATCTTTCCTGTTTCGTCTGCCGCGCTGAATGCCGGCATTTTGTCTCCGATCTGTAACATAATTGTGTGATTTTATTATTCCATAAATCGCAGGATTGACTCGCTCTTGCGGCTATCGAACAGCAAGTGCTCAAAATCCCGCTGCTTGGTCTTCATGTCTGTTTTGGCTAACGTGTCGCGCAGAGCGGCTTCCAACTGCTGCTTGTTAGCGATACCTTTCTGTTGCTGCAAGAACGCATAATCCGGTTCGGTACGTTGCATCAGGAACATCGCATCATAGAAATCCCGTCCTTTCTGCCGCGTCAGCAACGCACATAGCTTCATCGACAGTAGCACACTCAGCGGTGGTACCGGCACAGGGAAAGAGAAACCGTTCCGTTGCACAATAGCCATCTCACGCGGATAATCGACGCCTTGATCTTGTGCCTCGATCTTCATTAGGAACCGCTCCTCACGATGTCCCGTCAACTGCAAGTCAAACAGCAGTTCCGGAAAATGCACATTGCTCCGAAAAGCCGTAAGCCGTGCATTATCCTTATTGCGCAGTTCTGCGTTCAAACCTTGCAAGTGCAGGTACTTAACCAACTCATCCGACATCTGCCGGAACTCACTTTCGCTCAATCCCTTGCAATCGAAATCCAAGTCCTCGGAGAAACGATCGATGCCTTGAACCAGTCGTAAGTTTGTGCCACCGATAAACACCAGTTTAGCAGCATAAGGCGACCCCGCAATCCACTCCAGCGCCAACAACTCCACATACTCCTTGAGCATGTGCTTCTGCATCACGGCGTTCTGCGCGATGTACGGAGGATAAAAGCCGCGTATAAAAGTCATATCAATCATATCTCGTAGGCCTTTAGTAACAGTCGGATTCGCTTAGTCAATGCCGGACTTCCGATGCGCTCCGCGTACTCCATCAACCGATCCTTGTTCAACTCTTCGCGCATCCAGTCATCGTCGAAACGCAATTCTCGCATTTCGTCCGGAGTCGAATACTGCGGATAGAGGTACAAAAGATCGATGATAGCCTTTTCCGGTGTAGCCATCATGTACTGTTTTCCGTCGCGCATCGTCTTTGGCGCGAATCCCCAGAACAGTCGCGGACGAATAGTCTGATAGCTGAACTGCCCAAACGCGTTCTCGTACCGGCATGTCTTCTGCGTCGTCACACTCGTGATCTCCACCACAGCCTCCGGAATGATGCCATAGAACGACAGAGCCGTGTGCAGACTGATATACGACGGAGCGCAAATCTTTCCCGCAAAGTACCGCGCATAGTCCGGCTGCTGCAGGCAATCAGCAAACGCATACCACCCTTGCCGCAGCGACACGATGTACCCCGCTTGCTGCCATTGGTGCCAATTGAACCGGTTGAAGTTCGGCACAATTGCTTGCACTTGATGGGTAGAAAAACACCCCAACGAATGCCACTGACTATAGAACTGTGTGTAGGTCATTTGTGCGATTCATTCGAAAAACGTGGCAAATTTACAACATTTCTGGAATATATGCAAGTTTTTGAGCAAAAAAATGACTTAGGAATGCATTTTTTCTGCATATAGTGCGCGAGAGGTTACAAAATTGCCGGTTTCAGCAGTTGGACAACTTACCAAATGGCTTGGATGAGGGCGGTGGTCATGAGGCCGCAGCAGATGAGTTTGAGGATCGTGCCGCAGAGCAGGCCGATGAAGCTGCCCCAACCGGCTCTGAGAGCCTGGCGCACCTCTTTGCCGCCCAGGAGTTCGCCAAGGATAGCTCCGACGAGCGGGCCGACGATGACGCCTACCGCGCCGAAGAACAGCCCGACGAACACACCAATCGTACTACCCCACACTCCCCAGCGCGTGCCGCCGAAGCGCTTAGTGCCCCATGCAGGCACAACATAGTCAAGCACAGTGACGATGATAGTGACGATGCCCCAAACAAGCAGGAACTGCCAAGAGAAATCCACACGATCGGTAGCCTGTGCGATCCACAGGCCTACGTAGGCGATAGGTGTGCCCGGGAGTCCGGGAACGATGCAACCGATGATGCCGATGAGCATCATCAGTCCGGAGAGGATGAGGAGTGTTACTTCCATGACGGTGTGTGGTGTATGGTGTGGGGTTTATTGTGTGAGGTGTGGGGTTTATTGTGTGAGGTGTGACGGGCAGAGCCCTGTGTGGGGTTTATTGACTGATGGCATCGAAGCCTTTGCCAAAGACGCCGGAGACATTGGCCTGGCTGACGAACGCATTGGGATCGATGTCACGAACGATGCGCATGATCTGCTGCGCCTCATGGCGCCGCGCCAGGACAGTGACGACATGCATCGGTTGCCGGGAGTACCAGCCTGTGCCGTCGAGGACAGTCACGCCGCGATTGACGGATTGGTTGATAGCCGTAGCGATCTCGGCATAGTGGTTCTGGGAATAGATGAAGAACTGCACCGAACGCCGGAGATGGCTCATCATCGTATCGACGGAGAGCGTGTAGGAGACAGTCATACAGAGGCCGTAGAGGATACGCCGGGTCTTGAAATCAGTGATCTGTTGCGCCGTTATACCGTCGTGGATGAACTGCTCGGGCAGCGGAAGCATGTAGGACGAAGCGATGATGATCAGATCGCAGATGATCATGACCCGTCCGAGCGAGATATCGCGATAGTGATGCACAACCTTCGCCACGATATCCGTGCCACCGGACGAGCCGTTGTTGGACATGACGACCCCCAGTGCCACACCAAAAGCTATACCACCGACGATGCAGGCCGAAACGGGATTGTCGATGAGCGGCGTGGTGCGGATAGGAATGACGCGATACCACATAGCCAGGGTGAGCGTGCCGAAGAGCGTACGCACACAGAACCGCCAATCGACGGTGAAGTACGCGATAGCCAGCAAGATGCTATTGAACACGAGCGTAGTGAGCCATACGGGAATAGAGCCTCCGTACATCGCAAATGCCTCGGGGAACATGCCGCTGGTAGCGTAATAGATGATGGCGCATATACCCGTCAGTCCGCCGGAAACGATGTTGTGCGGCAGGATGATCCAGTTGACAATCAATGCCATGGGGAACATGGCAAGGAAGATCGCCACGTACTCGACAGCCATCTTGATGGGGCTCGGAGCGTAGTGACCGCCATACAGTTGCTCGTGTAAGGAGTTTTTGTTCATATAGGAATTATCGTGTATCTCGTAATCGGTCAAATCCTTCGCCAAAGACGCCGCGCACCTGTGACTGCGATACGAAAGCATCGGGATCGATGTCGCGGACGATGCGGAAGATCTTAGCGCTCTCGTGCTGACGAGCGATGGTGGTGATAACCTTGTACGGCTGCTCGGAGTATGCTCCCTGGGCATCAAGATAGGTCACGCCACGATGCACATCGCGGATGATCGCTTCAGCAATCTGTTTGTACTTCTTGGAGAAGATGAAGAACTGCACCGACTGACGCATGCGGTTCATGATCCAATCGACGGCCGTGGAACTGATGAACGTGTAGCAGAGGCCGAACAGCACCTTCTCCAGGCTGCGTACCTCGGGGAGGAAGTAACCGCAGGAGATAGCCACTATATCGCATATGAGCAGCACACGTCCCATGGGCAGGTGCTGGTACTTGTTGACGATCATAGCCACTATATCCGTGCCACCGGTCGAGCCGTTGTTGATAAACACGAGGCCAAGTGCCGTGCCGTTGAATATACCTCCGAGCACCACTGCCATGAACGGATCGGTGATGATCGGTACGTCAAGCACCGGGATGATCTTCAGCCAGAATGTGAGCCAGAACACGCCGTAGAGCGTGCGGAACACGTACCGTTTGCCTATAGCGAAGTACGCCGCGATGAGCAGCAGGACATTGATCGTGGCCGATGATGCCCAGATAGGGATGACGCGGTGCGAGGCGAAGTAGATGATCTCGCAGAAACCTGTCAGTCCGCCACCTACAACGGCATGCGGCACGAGGATATGGTTCACCACAATCGCATACGGGATAGTGAACAGCGTGATGAGCAGGTACTCCTTAGTTAAGATGACCGGCTTGGATTTGAGCAGTTTGTCGAATACCATAATACAGATCAGCCACGTACGGCTGATGGCTTAATTGAAGCGCGCTACGAGGTTACGATCGCCAAAGCCGTTGTCGACCTTGGCAACAGGCACGAAGAACTTGCAGGCTGCCACGTCGGGTGTCGGATAGACGGCCTTGGAGCGCGGGTACGGATGATTCCATTCGTCGGCTACGGCCTCATACTCCGGGTGCGGAGCATTGACGAGCACGTTATCCTTCGGGTCGGCTGCGCCGCTCTCCACCTCGGCGATCTCCTGACGGATAGACAGGAGTGCACCGATGAACCGATCGAGCTCGGCAAGAGACTCGGACTCCGTAGGTTCGATCATCAGCGTGCCGTGAACGGGGAACGAGAGTGTGGGCGCGTGGTAACCGTAATCCATCAGTCGTTTGGCTATATCCGCCTCGGTGATACCTATGGCGTGGAACTGCCGGCAGTCGAGGATCAGTTCGTGTCCGACCCGGCCATTCGCACCGGTATAAACGATGCCGTACGCATCGCGCAGCTTGGCAGCCATATAGTTGGCAGAGAGGATTGCCGCTGCGGTAGCCTGACGCAGTCCGTTGCTACCCATCATACGGATGTAGCCGTAAGCGATGAGGGACATATTGGCATTGCCATAGGCAGCCGATGAGACGCGATTGGCATCATCTGAAGGCAGGAAATCCTTGAGGCGTGCATTGCAGCATACTGCTCCTGCTCCCGGTCCGCCGCCACCGTGAGGCGAGGCAAAGGTCTTATGGAGATTGAGGTGGCACACATCCGCACCAATGAAGGCAGGACAGGTGTAACCGATCTGGGCATTCATGTTCGCACCGTCCATATAGACGAGTCCGCCGCAGTCGTGGATGATCCGGCACATCTCACGGATAGCGAGTTCGAAGATGCCGTGGGTGGACGGATACGTAATCATACAACCTGCCAAACGATCCTTCAGTTCCTCGGCTTTGGTGCGCCACTCGGCGATGTCGGTGTTGCCCTGTTCGTCACACTTGACCACAATAGGTTCGAACCCGGCTTGCACACAGGAAGCAGGGTTAGTGCCGTGGGCCGAAGCAGGGATAAGGAGCACACGGCGTTCGGGAGCATGCTTGAGCATGTAACCACGGATAGTGACCAAGCCCGTATATTCACCGGCTGCACCGGATGTAGGCTGCAGGGTGCACGCCTCGAAGCCCGTGATGGCACAGAGGAGTTCCTTCAGCTCCTCCTCGATAGCAATGTACCCCTGCACCTGCTCTTGCGGTGCAAGAGGATGGACAGCAAGGAAGCCCGGGAAGGTGATAGGAATCATAGCCGAGGCAGGATTGAGCTTCATCGTACACGAGCCCAGCGGGATCATCGAGTGCGTGAGGCTTATATCCTTGCGTGCGAGGCGATGGATGTAACGCATCATCTCGGTTTCGGTATGATACTTACGGAACACATCGGCTTGCAGATAATCGACCTCGCGTACGCGGCTCTCGTCGATAGACCACAGACCTTCAAACGCCGACTCATCCTCAACAGGCATAGCCATGCCGTCAACCAGTCCGGCAAAGAGATCGATCAGATCGTTGATATCATCAACGGTAACAGTCTCGTCGAGCGAGAGGCCAATCCAACCTTCGGGAGCGTAATAGAGGTTGATCTCCGCATCCTCGGCAGCAGCTTTCAATGCATCGATGCTCACGCTATCGGGCAGATAGATCTTGAGCGTATCGAAGAACTCGTTGTTCTCCTGGGTATAGCCGTATGCCTGCAGCATCTCGCTCAGATAGACAGCCTTGCCATGGATCTGCTCGGCAATGGCGCGCAGCCCTTCAGCACCGTGGTACTCGGCATAGAACGCTACCATCATCGCCGAAAGAGCCTCGGCGGTACAGATGTTCGAGGTAGCTTTCTCACGTTTGATATGCTGTTCGCGGGTCTGCAAAGCGAGACGATAGGCGGGACGGTCATAAAGATCCTTGCTCAGGCCGATGATTCGTCCCGGCAGTTCGCGTTTGTACTCGTCGCGCGTAGCCATGTAGCCGGCTGTCGGTCCGCCAAAGCCCATCGGCAATCCGAACCGTTGTGCCGTGCCGCAGATGATATCGGCATCGAGCGGCTTGAGCAGACAGAGTGCCATCAGGTCGGCGATCACGGCAACCTTCAGTCCTGCAGCATGGCAGTCATCGACAAAGAGCGTGTAATCCTCAACCGAACCGTCGGCGTTCGGCAGCTGGACTATGGCTCCGAAATATTCGGGCGAAGGGGTGAATGCAGCATAGTCGCCTATGACGAGCTCGATGTCCTGCCCCAAGGCACGCGTACGCATCACGGACAGGGTGTTAGGGAAGATCTTGCGATCCACAAACACCTTCCGCACCTCGTCCTTGACTTGCTGGCGCGAACGGAGGTTGCGCATCATCGTCACGGCCTCGGCAGCAGACGTCGCTTCGTCGAGCAGCGAGCAGTTAGCCAGTGGCAGACCCGTCAGATCGCTGATCACCGTTTGGAAGGCAAACAGCGCCTCCAACCTACCCTGCGAGATCTCGGCCTGGTAGGGAGTGTACGAGGTGTACCACACGGGGTTCTCGAGGACATTACGGGTGATGACCGACGGGGTGAGCGTACCGTACCAGCCGCGGCCGATATATGTACGCCACAGCTCGTTCTCGGCCTGCAGCGCGTGCATCGAGTCGAGTTGCTGCTGCTCGGTTATAGCCTCAATCTCAGGCTGCCGGTCAGCGGGCAGCAATATATCTGCCGGCATGACCTGACGGATCAGTTCATCCTCACTGCTTACACCTAACACTTGCAGCATCTGCTGCTTCTCGGCTTCCGACAAGCCGATATGACGGGATACTAATGTATTCATTGTATGGTGGTTGATTGGTCAGCCAATAGAGGCTGACGGCTGTTATTTGTCGTGTTTCTTCTCGTAGATAGCCTCTTCGACATTGATGATATAGTCACCCATCTTCTCGAACTCGGAGATCGTATCCATATAGTTGACGCCGGTTAGGTAGTCGTAGACATGCTCCGTGACGTTCAGGGTGTTCTCGGCTTTTAGATCGTCACGGAAATTATTGATCTCCGTTTCGATACGCATCATCTCGACAAACTCGCTGTCGGCGATGTGCACCTTGTCGAGCGCCTCGACCATCTTGTTTGCAGCCTGGGCAAGCAAGGATTCCATCATCTCGATGTTACGATTCTGCTCTTCGGTATATGGCAGCCGGTCGCGGTGACGATAAGAGATGTAGCGCGAGAGGTTGAAATTGGCATCACCCACCGACTCGAGCTCGCTGACTATACGTAGCATCTTATGCACCTCGTGCTTGGACTGATCGGACAAACGACCGTCGGCTACCTGATTGAGGTACGCGGCTATCTCCACCTCCATACGGTCGCATATACCTTCGTACTTCTCGATACGCGAGTAGGTCTTGACGAACTCCTGTTCGTCGGTAGTGTGGAACAGATCACTGACCATATCGATCATTCGGCGTGCACGGACGCCGAACACATGTATCTCGTGCCAAGCCTGCATGATTGAGAGCTCGGAGGTGGACATCAGGCCACCGGTGATGAACTTGAGTTGCGAATCTTCGTCGCCCTCCGGACGAGACGGGATGATCACGCAAACGAGCTTCTCCAGCAACGGGATGAAGCCGATGAGAATACAAGTATTGATGACGTTGAACAAGGTGTGGAACGTAGCGAGTATAGCGCTGAGCTTCTCCGGTGACAGGCCGTTCTCGGGACGTACGCCCGGTTCGAACGGTATGCCCCACATCTTGCATACAAGGCCGACGAACGGACGGAACACGATCAGCACCCATATCACACCGAACAGGTTGAAGATCAAGTGCGCCATAGCGGCACGTCTGGCTTGCGGAGCGGCCGACAGAGCGACAATGTTCGAAGTGATGGTCGTACCGATATTCTCACCAAGCACAAGCGATATACCCATATCGATAGGCAGCACGCCCACGGAGCACAAGGTCATCGTGATCGCCATGATCGCGGCGGATGACTGCACGGCGAACGTCAGTATGCCGCCTACCAGCAGGTAGAGGAAGTAACTGCCGTAACCCCAGCTCGATGTCGAGTCGAAGAAGTTACGCACGGCGTCGATCTCATCAAGCTTCATCTCCGTGGCGTTGATCTTCAGAGTAGTCAGACCGAGGAGCATCAGCGACAGACCGATGAGGAAGTCGCCAAGATTGGCGTTCTTCTTGGTGTAGATCAGTGCAACTGCCAGAACGATAGTGGCATAGACCACGAGCCGCATATCGAACGAGCTGCCGCCGAGCACCATGATCCACGCCGTGAACGTCGTACCGATGTTTGCACCCATGATGACGGATATTGCCTGTGCAAGCGACAGTATGCTCGCCGAGACGAACGAGACCGTCATCACCGTTGTGGCTGTAGATGACTGCACGGCTGCGGTGATGAACGCACCGGTCAGCACGCCCGAGAACCGGTTGGTAGTCATCGTACCGAGCACGCTGCTCAGTTTGCTGCCTGCCATCTTCTGCAAGCCCTCACTCATCACCTTCATTCCGTACATGAGCATCGCTACGGAACCGATGAGTGTAATGATTTGTAAGACTAACTGCATATAGTTGGTATATTAGTTATTTCAAGGTTTGCACGCACTACTGTATCTGTGAGCGCCATTTGCCGAACGCGACCGCAAAGTTACAAAAAAAAAATGACATTTGCAAGAGTAAAGTCATTTTTATTGCAATTTATTGCAATTTGACATTTCGTCCGTCGCAGAAGACGGGTGTAGAAGCATCGAGGTGCGGCCGGATCTCAGCCATATCGATGCGCTGCATGTAACGTCCCATCGATGAAGGGAACAACGCAAAATACGGGTCGGTGGAATAGTACCAGCGCCATGATTTGACCTGCGGTGAGGAGGCTATGCGCCGATGCATGGCTATGATCCGCTGCCCGATGCGCGGCACGGCTTTGATGAAGTGCTGTCCGTCGTGCATCTCGACGATGGCAAAGATTCTCGGACGAGGTTTGGGACCGATAGCCCGCAAGCGTTCCTCACGCGACGAACGGTGCGTGACAGTTATATGCCGGCCGTACGTGCGATTGATCTCGTCCATCATCTGCCTGAATTGCGGACCGTGGGCCGATATGTCCTGTAACTGATTGTAAGCGATGTAGTAATGAATCATTTCGTGGATGATCGTGTCCTGCAGTTCGGCTTCGGTGTAGTCAAAACGGCGGCTTATACGTAAGGCAAAATTAGAAAAATGTTTTCGCCCGAACAGCCCTACCCGCTTGCGGCAGGTCATCATGCCCATGTACGTGCGCGCGTTCGTTAAATGAATAGGCGGAACAGGTAGTGTTCCGCCAAACATGGTCCGATTGTAGAAATCGAAATGCTCCCTGATATATTCCTCTGTAGGCTGCATCAGTCCAGTTTGAGTACAGCGAGGAAAGCTTTCTGCGGCACTTCGACATTGCCGATCTGCTTCATGCGTTTCTTGCCGCGTTTCTGCTTCTCAAGCAGCTTGCGCTTACGGCTGACATCGCCGCCATAGCATTTGGCAAGCACATCCTTGCGCACCTGCTTGACGGTCTCACGGGCGATGATCTTTGCACCGATAGCCGCCTGGATCGCTATATCGAACTGCTGGCGCGGCAGCAGCTCCTTAAGTTTCTCGCACATGCGACGTCCGAAATCCACGGCATTGTCGCGGTGCGTGAGGGTGGACAGAGCATCAACCTGTTCGCCGTTGAGGAGGATATCGAGCTTGACGAGGTTCGACGGACGGAAGCCGTTGTGGTGCCAATCGAACGAAGCGTAGCCTTTGCTGATAGACTTGAGTTTGTCGTAGAAGTCAATAACGATCTCGCCGAGCGGCATATCGAACAGCAGTTCCATTCGGTTGCCGGATATATACTCCTGCTTGACCAGCTCGCCGCGTTTGTCGAGGCAGAGCGTCATGATCGGACCGATGAAGTTAGCCGTGGTGATGATCGAAGCACGTATATACGGCTCTTCGATATGATCGATCTCCGTCAGGTCGGGCATTCCCGCGGGGTTGTGCACCTCCTTCATTGTGCCGCCTTTAAGATAGACGTTGTAACTCACGTTCGGCACAGTGGTGATCACATCCATATCGAACTCGCGGTCGAGGCGCTCTTGGATGATCTCCATGTGCAGCAGTCCGAGGAAGCCGCAGCGGAAACCGAAGCCGAGAGCCACGGACGATTCCGGCGTGAAGCTGAGCGACGCATCGTTGAGCTGGAGTTTCTCGAGTGAGGCACGCAGATTCTCATAATCCTCCGCCTCGATGGGATAGACACCGGCAAACACCATCGGTTTGACTTCCTCAAAGCCCTCGATGGCCTTAGTGCAGGGGCGTGCCACGTGGGTGATCGTATCACCTACACGCACCTCGCTGGATGTCTTGATGCCCGAGATGATGTACCCGACATTGCCGGCACTGATCTCTCGGGTGGGCTGCATGTCGAGCTTGAGGATACCTATCTCGTCGGCATCATACTCCTTGCCGGTATTGAAGAAACGTACTTTGTCACCGGTGCGCATCGTACCGTTGATGACCTTGTAGTAACCGATGATCCCGCGGAAAGAGTTAAATACCGAATCAAACACGAGGCATTGCAGCGGAGCATCGGGATCGCCCTGTGGTGCAGGTATGCGCTCGATGATCGCGTCAAGGATAGCTTCCACGCCATCGCCGGTCTTCGCCGAACAGCGGAGGATCTCCTCGCGTTTGCAACCCAGCAGTTCGACAATCTCATCTTCGACCATGTCGGGCATAGCGGACTCCATGTCACACTTGTTCATGACCGGGATGATCTCCAGGTCATGTTCGAGTGCCATATACAGGTTGGAGATCGTCTGCGCTTGAACGCCCTGCGAGGCGTCAACCACGAGCAGCGCGCCTTCGCACGCAGCGATGGAACGGCTGACCTCGTATGAAAAATCCACGTGCCCCGGAGTGTCGATCAGATTGAGCGTATAGCCCTTGTACGCCATCTGTATAGCGTGGGACTTGATGGTTATACCGCGCTCCTTTTCAAGCTCCATGTCATCGAGCACCTGGTTCTCCATCTGACGCACGTCAACGGTGTTGGTAATCTCCAACATTCGGTCCGCGAGCGTTGACTTGCCATGGTCAATGTGCGCTATGATGCAAAAATTCCGGATATTCTTCATTTAGCAATCAGTAGTCAGCTATCAGCAGTTGCCTAAGCCCTGGAGTCCCTGACACAACTTGTTGTGGTGGGGAGAGCCGAGGCACACGCCGCTTTTATGGCGCAGAGCGCCATCCGGTGCGACCGTGTTGCCGACGGCGAGTGGAGATAGCGGGAGTCGAACCCGCGTCCAAACAAGGAATCAATACGCTTTCTACACGCTTATCTTGGCCTTGGTTTTCGTGCGACAGCAAGACCCAAGCCACCAACTGCCGCCTTATCTGCTAAAGTTTCAGCCTCACATCGCAGCCTGCGAGACCTATTCTGTGAATTGCTGCGCCACTATATCCATTCAGCCCACAGACTCGGCTTGGAGTGACGTCCCGGGTCAGTACCTTGTACCGACGCTAAGCTAATCTACTATACTTCGATTAAGCGGCGAGAGCTACATTGTAGTTGCCAGTTATTGTTTTGCAGACGATATTTACGAGCGTCTCTGCAGTGCTCGGCGTGCTTACATACCTATTCAACCTGCTGTCAAAACCAATTATCCCCAATAAGCGGCTGCAAAGATACAAAATTATTTGTAATTATGCAAATATTTCATGTTTTTTTTGCAAAAAAGTTACGCGCTCCCCTTATTTTTTGCACCTTTGTACGCATAAACGGTTTCCGCCAATCTACGCAGCACAAACAAACAGCGCACCTCACCGGAGATGCGCTGCTGTTGTATCAGCCAAGAATGGCTGATGCATGGCAGCCAAGAGTGGCTGATGGCCGGGGAGAGGGGCTTAGGCCTCGTCTTCTACTGCTGCTTGAGCGGCGGCGAGGCGAGCGATAGGTACGCGGAACGGTGAGCACGAAGCGTAGTTCATGCCAACGCGTGCGCAGAACTTAACAGATGAAGGTTCGCCACCGTGCTCGCCGCAGATACCTGTACGGAGTGCGGGACGAACGGCACGACCTTTCTCTACTGCCATCTTGATGAGCTGGCCTACACCGTGCTGGTCAAGAACCTGGAACGGGTCAACCTTCAAGATCTTCTTCTCAAGATATGCAGGCAAGAACGAAGCGATGTCGTCACGGCTGTAACCGAAGGTCAT
>DBYS01000006.1:99032-99228 GCA_002310195.1 Bacteroidales bacterium UBA1180 | reverse complement strand
ATCGTACCGATCTCGAACTCAACCTCGATGCCATATTCAGCAAATACTTCCTTGGCAACGCGCTGGATGATCTCCTTCTGCTGCTTGAACTCGTAGAGGATACCGATCAGCGGAACCATAATCTCCGGCATAGGATCGTGACCTTCCTTCTTCAGCTCGCAAGCAGCCGACAGGATAGCGCGGGTCTGCATAGCGG
>DBYS01000006.1:97673-99013 GCA_002310195.1 Bacteroidales bacterium UBA1180 | reverse complement strand
CGGTGACCGAGCATCGGGTTGTTCTCGGCGAGAGAAGCCACACGGCGTTGGATCTCCTCAACGCTGACGCCCATCTCTTTAGCCATAGTCTGCTGGCCTGCGAGATCATGGGGAACGAACTCATGCAACGGGGGATCGAGCAGACGGATATTTACAGGCAGTCCGTCCATTGCCAACAGGATACCCTTGAAGTCAGCTTTCTGATACGGCAGCAGTTTAGCCAGTGCTTTCTCACGGCCTTCGCTGTCCTTGGCAAGAATCATCTCACGCATAGCGATGATCTTCTTGTCGTCAAAGAACATGTGCTCGGTACGTGTCAGACCGATACCCTTGGCACCAAAGGCGCGTGCCACTTGTGCATCGTGCGGCGTATCAGCGTTGGTACGAACCTGCAGATGTGTATATTTGTCGCAAAGATCCATCAAAGCCTTGAAGTCGCCGCTGAGTTCGGCAGCCTTGGTCGGGATCTCACCGGCATAAACTTGTCCGGTCGAACCGTTGAGTGAGAGGTAGTCACCCTCTTTGTATGTTACGCCTTCGATGGTAACAGTCTTAGCCTTGTAGTCCACGATGATAGCGCCGGCACCTGATACGCAGCACTTACCCATACCGCGGGCAACAACAGCAGCGTGTGAGGTCATACCGCCACGGGCAGTGAGGATACCCTCGGCAGCCGACATACCTGCGAGGTCCTCGGGAGAGGTCTCGATACGAACCATGATAACCTTGTGACCGTCCTTATGCCACTCCTGAGCGTCGTCAGCGTGGAAGACGATCTGACCGCAGGCTGCTCCCGGCGATGCAGGCAGACCTTGGGTGATTACTTTGGCTTTCTTGAGAGCGTCCTTGTCGAATACGGGGTGCAGCAACTCGTCGAGCTTCTGCGGCTCGCAACGCATGATAGCCTCTTTCTCAGAGATAACGCCTTCGCGAACAAGATCCATAGCGATCTTCACCATAGCCGTACCGGTACGTTTGCCGTTACGGGTCTGGAGGAACCAGAGTTTACCCTCTTGAACGGTGAACTCCATATCTTGCATGTCGCGGTAGTGGTTCTCAAGCTTCTGTTGGATCTCGTTGAGTTCAGCATACAGAGCCGGCATAGCCTCTTCCATCGAAGGATACTTGCTGGCACGCTCTTCTTCGCTGATGCCTTGGAGCTTCGCCCAACGGCGGCTGCCCTCGAGGGTGATCTGCTGCGGAGTGCGGATACCTGCTACAACGTCCTCGCCCTGTGCGTTAACCAGGTACTCGCCGTTGAAGAGGTTCTCACCGGTAGCGGCGTCACGGCTGAAGCAAACGCCCGTAGCCGATGTCTCGCCCATGTTACCGAATACCAT
>DBYS01000006.1:97192-97584 GCA_002310195.1 Bacteroidales bacterium UBA1180 | reverse complement strand
ATAGGATCGTTGGGGAAGTCCTTGCCGGTCTGCTCTTTGATAGCAGTCTTGAAGCGTGCTACGAGGAGCTTGAGCTCGTCAACATTCAGGTCTTTGTCCAGCTTGATGTGACGGATCTCCTTCACCTCGTCGATGATCTTCTCAAACGGATCGATGTCGGTTTTGTTAACCGGCTTCATGCCGAGCACAACGTCGCCGTACATCTGCACGAAACGACGATAAGAGTCATAAACGAAGTGAGGATTGTTGGTCTTCTGGCACATTCCCTCAGCTACGGTGTCGTTCAAACCGAGGTTGAGGATCGTATCCATCATACCCGGCATAGAGGCGCGAGCACCCGAACGAACGCTGACGAGAAGAGGATTCTTCGGGTCACCGAACTTGCAGTTCAT
>DBYS01000006.1:40954-97135 GCA_002310195.1 Bacteroidales bacterium UBA1180 | reverse complement strand
TGACCTACCTGATAATACTCGTTGCAGACATCGGTAGTGATGGTGAATCCCGGAGGAACAGGTACTCCCACGAGGTTCATCTCGGCGCAGTTGGCACCTTTACCACCCAGTTGCTCACGCATCTGGGCATTACCTTCGGCCTTACCGTTACCAAAGGTGTAAACGCGTTTTTTGTTGTCCATGAGATTTAACTGATTTATTTTATGTTATTTATGTTATTTTTCTCGCATTTGTTGCACGGCTGAAAGGCTGCACATAACAGGCAGCACGCACTTTGCGGTTGCAAAGTTAATAAAATTATTTTGAATTTCCAAATTATTTTCAAAGAAAATCGTCAGTTTTCGCAAAGAATTGAAAAAATGCACATAATATAGCCTAAAATTCATAAATGATTTGCATAATTTATTTTTTTTTTGTAAATTTGCAGGCTAAATTGTAAAAGTGCTATGAAACGACAACTTTTCGCTGTTCTGTTCGGCATGCTTATGTTCATGCCTGCTAACCTTTGGGCTTGGGGTCAGGAAGGTCACCGGATCATTGCCGAGTTGGCCTATCACTACCTCAGTTCCGGCGCGCGCAACAAGATAGATAAGGTACTGGGCAAGCACGGAATGATCTATGCCGCCAACTGGCCGGACGAGATCAAGAGTGACACTGTCTATCCCCTGTCGCACAAGCAAGGCTGGCACTACCAGGATCTGGACGGTGGCATGACGGACGAGGAGGTTGTGGCGGCACTGACCGATTACCCGAAAGTAGGCGGCAGCATGTTCCGGGTAGCAGACAGCCTCCGCGTATTGCTGAAGAATGACCCGAACAACCACGACGCGCTGGTGTTTCTTGTACACATAGCCGGTGACCGTTACTGCCCGATGCACATGGGACATCTGGACGATGCGGGAGGCAACAAAGTGAAGATGAAATGGTTCGGCAGCCACACAAACCTACACTCCGTATGGGACAGCAAACTGATTGATTCGCAGGGCTATTCGTACACCGAGTATGTGCAGTTCCTGATCGACAAGTACGGTGCAGAGAAGAAGAACATCGAAAAAAGAACCGAGACAGAGATGGTGCTGGAGAACTACCATGTAACGGCAGAGATCTATGAGTACCAGCAGACCTTCGACGGAAATACGTACCACTATATATACAAGTTCCATCAGCCGATGGAGTGGCAGCTGTACAAAGCCGGAGTTCGGCTCGCCATGTGGCTCGAAGAGATATACTAATGCGGGATTTCACACTACGCACATACAAGGAACTGCTAAAATCGCTGGAGACCGGCGAATATGAGTGCCTGACGGTTGAGCAATACTGCGCCATCAGGCAAGGCATTGGCGAGCGGAAGGCATTGCCCGAACGCTATGTGATCATGCGCCACGACGTGGACAAACGTCCGTGGTTCGCCGTAGAAATGGCGGAGCTGGAGGCTCAGATGGGCATCAAAGCCTCGTACTACTTCCGTATCGGCAAGGAGAGCAACAACCCCGAGTGCATCAAACGGATCGCCGCCCTGGGACATGAGATAGGCTACCACTACGAAGATATGTCGCTCTGCGGCGGGGATTACGAGAAGGCCTACGCACATTTCAAGGAAGCGCTGGAGTACTTCCGGCAGTTCTACCCTGTGCGCACATGTTGCATGCATGGCGCACCGACATCGAAATACGATAGTCGCGCATTGTGGGAGAAGTACGACTACCACGACCTGCAGATCATAGGCGAACCGTATTACGACGTAGATTTCTCCAAGGTCGTTTACCTGACCGATACAGGCCGTTGCTGGGACGGATTCCAGTACAGTCTGCGCGATAAGATCCCCGAGCAGCAGCAGCGGTGGATCAACAACTATTGGACCTTCCACTACACGTGGGAGATTGTTATTGCCATGGAGGATCACCGTCTGCCGGCAGTGCTGTTCACGACTCATCCGCAGCGATGGACTAACAAGTGGGGAGCATGGATGAAAGAGTTGTTTGAGCAGAACTTCAAGAACATGATCAAGGGCGTATTGAGCTACAAACGAGGCGATTGACGCATGAAATCCGTTCTGCAACGCATATTGACTGACATCAATATATGGGTAATCTCCGGATTGCTCTGTATATTGTGGCGTGTAGCGGCTGACAAGGCGGCTATCCTGGTGTATGTGTGGCTATTCCTGGCGATGATGGTTCTGTGGATCTTGCTCGGACTAATCACCGGCAAGTACCACCGTTCGTATAAACGGATGTGGCTGTGGCAAGAGATGCTCGGCATGTTCGTACCGGCAATGATAGAGTTCATCGTGGTGTTCTGGGTAGAGCGCGATATGCTGGCGCTGTTCAACCTCTCACCTGCCGTAGCAGGCTGGATGATTGCCATCGTAGCAATGATCAACGCCCTATGCATCATTGCCAAGCACTACTGGAAGTACGCCCAGAACATGGACGTGCCTGCCATGGAGATTGAAAAGCGCACGAAGGCTAAGGTTCTTCGTCGCGACGAACCCCGTTCGGAACAATCGATGGAAGCCATACACCAGTCCGTACTATCGATCACCACGGAAGAGGATTACCAGATGCTGCTCGAGAAAGCCAATCTTGATTCCCGTCAGACGAAGATCGTGGCCAACAGAGACCGGTTCAGTTTTCTGCAGATCCCCGATTACCAGTACAAGACTCTGGTTGACCTGACGCTACTGAACGATGCCAAAGGTATCAACCGGAGGTTCTGCATCGTCAATCAGAAGTTGCCGGACGGTGGCCGTTACGTGTGCTGCTACCGGCCACAGGAGTACATGAAGCAGAAGATCCTGAACAAGTACGTCAAACCGGTGAACTGGATCGTATACTTCTTCTACTTCTGGCACAAACGCGTCGTGCCGCGCCTGGCACTATCCTCGCGATTGTATTACGACCTGACGAAGGGCCGGAAACGAATGCTGTCAAAGACCGAGGTGTTCGGACGGTTGTACTACTGCGGCTTCGAAGTGGACGAAGTGGTGCCGATGGGACATATCGAATACGTGTTCGCACACCGCAAGATGCAGCCCTACCCACAGGAACAGATCAAGCTCTACGGACCGCTGATTAAGTTGCCGCGTATATGCAAGAACGGCGAGATTCTGTTCTTCTACAAGTTCCGCACCATGCATCCGTACGCCGAGTATATCCAGGATGTAGTGTTCGACGAACGCGGCGGCATGGATATTGCCGACAAAGCGAAAGGCGACTGGCGTATATCGTCGTGGGGACGCGTGATGCGCAAGTATTGGCTGGATGAGCTGCCGATGCTGTTCAACTGGCTGAAAGGCGACGTAAAGCTCGTAGGCGTACGGCCGCTGTCGCAAGCGATGTTCAACAAGTACCCGGAGGAGTTGCAAGAGAAGCGCATACGGTGCAAACCCGGATTGATTCCGCCGTTCTATATCGATCATCCTGAGACCTTCGACGAACTGTTTGCCAGCGAAGAGAAGTATCTGGATGAGTATCTGAAGCACCCGATTGCCACGGATACAAAGTACTTCTTCAAGACAATGTACTCTATCCTATTCACCAAGATGCACAGTGCGTAAACAACAAAATGGCAAAAGACGGAATGAATCATAAAATGATAAACGGTTTTGCATTGGTGACCGGTGCGAGCAGCGGTATAGGACTGGAGTTTGCACGACAGCTGGCCGAGAAAGGCTATCCGCTGATCATCGTGAGCAACGAGGAAAAGATTGCCGACTGCGCCAAGCAGCTGAGCGAGAAGTACGGCGTGACCGTTCACAGTCTTGTACGCGATCTAGGCAAACAAACTGCTGCACGCGAACTCTACGATTACTGCCACGCACAGGATTGGCCGGTAGAGATACTGGTAAACAATGCAGGTGTGTATCACGACAAAGATATCCTGGACGACAGCGAAGCATTCACCTCGCTGATCATGAACCTGCACATGTACACCCCTGCGATGCTGTGCTATCTGTTCGGGCAGGACATGCGGTCGAGAGGCTCGACACCCAATCAGCCATGCGGAAACCATGCAAACGGGTATATCCTGAACGTGTGCTCGGTGACGAGCAAGATGGCTGCGCAGCGTCTGGGCACCTACGGAGGCACGAAAGCATTTCTCGCCCACTACACCCGCGCGCTGCATATCGAACTGCGGAAGTACGGAGTCAAAGTGACGAACGTCAGTCCGGGGGCAGTGGACACAGGGCTGTTCAATATCAAACCCTGGGTCACCAAGGCGGGCAAGTGCCTGGGTATCATTGTCAGTCCCGAAACTCTTGCCCGACGCGGATTGCGCGCCATGTTCCACGGCCGCAGCAAGGTTACCGTTCCGGCAGTATTCTGGCATCTGCTATGCGGAATAATCCTGCTCATACCTACCTGTATGCTGCGACTGATCAGACGCCTCGGATGGTTCTAAACAGCCAACGAAACATAGAAAAATCCACATTCTGCAAAAAAATCTCTAAAATCTCTTGCAAATGTGGATTTTTTTTTGTATCTTTGCACACGCCTTTGGCAACGCAGTCGCACAAATGCCGCGAGCGGCATAAAAGCGACGCGTGCCTCGGCTTCTCCCCACCGCAAACAGCCTGCGGCTTAGTTTACGTCGGGGGCCCCTAAAAACAAAAGTATGGAAAACAACAGATATATCGTTTCAGCACGTAAGTATCGTCCGAGCACATTCGAGAGCGTAGTCGGGCAGCATGCCCTCACCGAAACCTTGCGGAACTCCATCCGTCAGGGCAAGTTGGCGCACTCGTATCTGTTCTGCGGACCAAGAGGCGTAGGCAAGACTACCTGCGCGCGAATCTTCGCCAAGACCATCAACTGTCTGAATCCGACAGCCGGTCATGATGCGTGCAACCAGTGCGAGTCATGTACGGCATTCAACGAGCAGCGTTCGTTCAATATCCACGAACTCGATGCAGCGTCGAACAACAGTGTCGATGATATCCGCAACCTGATTGACCAGGTGCGTATACCGCCGCAGATCGGCAAGTACAGCGTATATATCATCGACGAGGTGCACATGCTCTCTGCCGGTGCGTTCAATGCCCTGCTGAAGACCCTGGAGGAGCCGCCATCATACGCTATCTTCATCCTTGCCACCACGGAGAAGCACAAGGTGCTGCCGACTATATTGAGTCGTTGTCAGGTGTATGACTTCCAACGCATCACCGTAGCAGACATCATCGGTCACCTGCAGTACGTAGCCGCACAGGAAGGTATCACGGCAAGCGAGGATGCGCTGAACGTAGTGGCGCAGAAAGCCGACGGCGGCATGCGTGACGCGCTGAGCATCTTCGACCAGCTCGTAGCGTTCTGTGGCGACACGATTACCTACGAGCGCGCTATCGAGGTACTGAACGTGCTGGATACGGAGTATTACTTCCGTTTGACCGACATGACGCTTCAAGGCGACGTCAAGGGTGCATTGCTCCTGCTGGACGAGGTGCTCGGCAAAGGCTTCGATGCCGGCAACTTCGTCAGTGCCCTCGCCAAACACCTGAGAGACGTACTCGTATCGCATGACGCGGCCACCATACAACTGATTGAGACCAGTGACGCCATCCGTCAGCACTACAAGCAGCAAGCCGCTTACACACCGGCCGTGTGGATATACAGAGCGCTGGATGTGATTGTCGATGCCGAAACGGCGTACCGCACATCGAAGAACAAACGTCTGACGGTCGAGTTAATGCTCATCCGTCTGTCGCAACTCGCCCAGTCGCAGCAAGCGCCAGTCGTGCAGCCGATTGCGGTACAAAGTGCGGCACCAAGCGCCGCGCTGAGCGCCGCGCTGAGCGCTACACCCCAACCCGCTCCGCAGCCCAAGGCCGAACAGCCGAAACCTGCACCCGCTCCGAAAGCCCAACCGGCTCAATCGAAGCCGGCACCGGCTATGCCGAGTATACCCAACATACCGACAATACCGACGATAGGTGTCGTGCCGAATGCTGGAGTACAACAACCTGCTGAATCCTCACAACCGATAGGCAGTGGGGCACCTGCGACAGCCAATGTCGGCGACAAACGCAACAGCCCTTTTACGGCAGACCAACTTAGCGGCGCGTGGGTTGGTCTGAAAACGGCGTTCAAGAAAGAACAGCGCCTCGTGGCGATGCTTGATGCGCATCGGCCGACCCTCATTGACGACCATACGGCACAAGTGACCTTCGTCAACCCGTGGCAGGAGGAAGAGTACAAGAAGTTCGGCAGACAGATACTCAGTATTCTTCGCGATGCCCTGCAGAACGACAATCTGCTGATCCGCACCGTAGTGGCGGAGAACGCTGTGTCACGCCGTGCATATACATCCGAGGAGAAGTACCGCGTTCTGCAAGAGCAGAACCCCTATCTCACCGAGTTCAAGAAACAATTCAACATGTTATTAGAATAATAATGAAACAACTCTACTTATTCGCAGCCGGTTTGTTATCCCTTTCCCTGTCAGCCGCACCTGTACGGTTCGCTGTGCTGACCGACACGCACGTCAGTGCGCCGGAGACAGTGTACGACAGTCTCGTGACGCAGGACACCGCCACACTGCGCGACACACTGATCCTCATTCCCCGCGAGGTGCAGGGTGAGGCTTTGCAAGCGTTGGCATTGTGTACGGAGGATATCCGCCGCCAACAGGTGGACTTTATCCTGCATGCCGGTGACATGACTGAGAACGGCGACTCGCTGGCTCTGGTCAGCGTACGACAGTTGCTGGATGCCACGGAGCTGCCGTACTATGTGACGTCGGGCAACCATGAGACTACATGGAGCCGCTCGGCGCTGCAAGACCTGAAGGCAGTGTGCGACTCCGTACGTTTTGCGCAGAACATCCAAGGCATGCTCTTCCTCGGCATGAACAGCGGCCCGATCATGCGCATGTCGGAGGGCCACATCTCTCCGGCCGACACGCTTTGGGCACGCCAGTGGCTTGACTCGTTGGGTTCGCAGCCCACGTTCCTGATCACACACTACCCGCTGCAGAACGGCGATGTGGACAACTGGTACAACATGACCGGTATCCTTCGCGAGTACAATACGCAGGTGATCATCGGCGGCCATCATCACGAGAACAAGCATCTCACAGTGGATGGTATCGACAATGTGCTCTGCCGCACATCGCTGCCCGACAACAACATAGCCGGTTACACGCTCGTTGAGGTTGACGGCAGCACTATCCGCTTCAGCGAACGGGCTATACCTGTCAGCCGCGAGACGGTGGATGGTGCGACCAAGCTCATTGCCGGAGAGGCCACAACCACACAATGGCTCAGCTTGCCGCTCACACGCCGGCAGTTCGCAGCCCCCGACACCACCTTGCTCCCCTCGTACGCCGTCAACGATAGCGATTCGCTGGTTGTCCACGTATGGGAGCGCCAGTTGCCCGTGAGCTTCTACGCCACGCCGGTTGAGCACTACGGACGTATCTATGTAGGCGACGACAACGGCACGTTCTACGCCTTCGATATGACAAACGGCAAGATCCTCTGGCGTTACAAGACCACCGCACGTATCATTGGGTCGGCGGATGTCAAGGACGGACGAGTAGTCTTTGCCAGCGCCAACGGCACGGTATATTGCTTGTCGGTTGAGACCGGCAAACCGCTATGGCGCCAGAAACTCGGCAAGCCTGTTACCGGCTCGGTGACGATCGACGGACAGAACGTATATGTCGGCAGTTCGGACAGTTGTTTCTACGCCCTCAAACTCATGAGCGGCGCACCGGTTTGGACCTACCGCGGCTTTGGCAACTATTGCATAGCACGGCCGCTTGTATATAAGAACAACCTGTATGTCGGAGCGTGGGACGGTTACTTCTACGCCTTCGACAAGCGCAAAGGCAAACTCCTCTGGCGCTGGAACAACGGCAAGACGAACAGCAAGCTCTCGCCGGCAGCCGTCACTCCCTGCTCCGACGGCAAGCGCGTATATATCGTTGCACCTGACCGTTATCTCACGGCACTGAACACCGATTCCGGCACCGTAAGCATGCGCACCAACCGCTGGACAGTACGCGAGTCGCTGGGCATGAAGGACACGATCCTCTACGCCAAGACCATGCGCGACACGATCATCGCCATCAACCTCAAGGCCGACACGCTGCTCTGGGCTACCGATGCAGGTTTCGGCTACGAGCATGCGCCTACCCAGCTCATTGAGAACGAAGGAACGCTGTACGTCACCACGAAGAACGGCCTCGTCATCGCTCTCGATGCCCTGACGGGTGAGATCCAATGGCGGCACAAGATTGGCAACAGTCTGCTCACCACGCCGTGTACGATTGAGGGGAAGAACGTCGTAGTCGCCTCGTCCGACGGTACGATTGCATGCCTGAGGATGCGCGAACCTGTACTGCCGGACACGACAGCACTGATGCCTGACACGCTCAATAACTTTGCCGCACCGGTGGATACACTGACATTGCCGGGCAACGACAGCAATCCTATACCTGTTGACGAAGACGAGTAAGATGCGCATCGCTTTTACCACCGAACTGCCGGCCGAAGGGCTCACGCGACTACAGTCGCACAAGTTGTATGTACCTCTGCCCGAGGCGGACATACTCGTCAGCACCTTCGACAAGCCTGTCACAGCGGCGATGATTGCGTCGGCACCTGACCTCAAACTGATCACAAACTTCGGCGTCGGGTTCAACAATATCGATCTGGATACCTGCCGGGTGCGCGGCATACGTGTAACGAACACTCCGCAACCGGTGATCGAGCCTACGGCGGAGTTGGCGTTCGCGCTGATGATTGCCGTAGCACGGCGTATAGCGGAGTTCGACCGAACCATGCGCGACGGCACCTGCCAGCCGATGGCGGTGATGAACAATCTCAGCCACTCGCTGTATGGCAAGACCTTGGGGATCATAGGCTTGGGACGGATAGGCCAATCGCTGGCGCGGCGCGCCGTGGCAAGCGGCATGCGGATCATCTACCATAACCGTCACCGGTTGCCCGAAGATATTGAGGCGCTGTACGATGCCCGGTACGCGGATATGCAGACCTTGTTGCGCGATAGCGATTATGTATCGCTCAACCTGCCCTACACGCCCGAGGTGCATCACATCATCGGACGGCAGGAGTTGCAGACGATGAAGCGTAGCGCATACCTTATTAATACCGCACGCGGCGCGCATATCGACGAGCAGGCTCTGGTCGAAGCACTGCAGAACGGCAGCATTGCCGGAGCAGCGATGGATGTGTATGAGCATGAACCGCATATATCACCGGAGTTGCTGACACTGCCTAACGTCGTGCTCTCACCGCATACCGGCACAGGCACGTGGGAAGGGCGAATAGCCATGTGCCACAATGTCGAGGACAATATCCTCGCATTCATCAACAACGATTATAACAAAATGAATATAGTATTATGAAAAAACTTTTTCTCTTATTTGCAGCCGCCATGATAATGGCAGGTTGCGGAATGATGAAAAACAGTTCGAGCAGCAACACTGCAAGTACCCAATCCGCAGCAACAACACCTACTGCACAGACTGCAACCACTACGGCTGCCTCGGCCGGACAGGGCGCAGGTACAGCGCTGCTGAACCTCTACAACCAGTACAAAGCCGATGGCAACAAGTTCGATTACCAGAACATGCAGAACATCCTGAACACCGTTTCGCTCGTTGCCAACTGCGAAGGACTGAAATCGAACTACAAGGACACATCCTATCTCAAGGATTTCGGCAAAGGGATGATCAGCAGTTCGCTCGGCCTGGTTACGCAGGATAATGTCGATTCGGTAACCGGCAGTCTCGTCGATATGGTTAAGAGCAACGAGTCTGTTCAGGAAACCAAGACCAAGGCTCAATCGACTGCAGCCACGGCAGCAAGCTATGCGAACACCGCTTCGCAGTACGCCGGTGCACTGGGTTCGATCCTGTCTATGTTCTCAGGCAAGTAACACATTCACTCACTGATCTGATGAATACAGTCGATCGATTTCTGAAATACGTGTCGTTCTGCACGACCAGTGACGAACAGACACACCTCACGCCGTCCACACCCGGACAGATGGAGTTTGCGCGATACCTCGCCGACGAGCTCCGCGAAATCGGCATGCAGGACGTCAGCCTCGACACCAACGGTTACATCACGGCTACCCTACCCGCCAATGTTGACGGGCAGCCGACCATTGGTTTCATCGCCCACATGGATACAGCGCCCGATGCCAGCGGCAAACATATCAAGCCGCGGATAGTCAGCAACTACGACGGCCGGGATATCGTTCTCAACGAGGCGGAGCAGATCGTGATGGAAACGTCCAAGTTCCCCGAGCTGCTCGGCTACGTTGGCCAAGATCTGATTGTTACCGACGGCAAGACCTTGCTCGGTGCGGATGACAAAGCCGGTATATGCGAGATTGTCAGTGCCTGCGAGTACCTGATTCAGCATCCCGAGATCAAGCACGGTACGATACGCGTGGGCTTCACACCCGATGAGGAGATCGGTCAAGGTGCCGATCACTTTGACGTGCAGCGTTTCGGTGCGGACTTTGCCTACACGATGGATGGCGGAGCGATAGGCGAACTGGAGTACGAAAACTTCAACGCCGCGTCCTGCACCATACGTGTGCACGGCGTGAACGTTCACCCGGGCAAAGCCTACCATAAGATGGTCAACTCCATGCGTATAGCTTTCCAGATCGCCGTTATGCTGCCGCGCTGGGAGACGCCCGAGCACACACAGAACTACGAAGGGTTCTACCACCTGATCGGCATGCAGGGCACGGTTGAGGAAACAACGCTCACATACATTATCCGTGACCATGACCGCGCACGCTTCGAGAGCCGCAAACGCGAACTCGAGCATCTCGTGAGGAAGGTCAACCGAGAGTATGGCGAAGGTACGGCGGAGATCGTACTGCGCGACCAGTACTACAACATGCGCGAGATGATCGAACCCGTGATGCATGTCGTTGAGCGTGTTGAGCAGGCTATGCTCGCTGTAGGTGTCAAGCCTAAGGTGCAACCCATACGTGGCGGCACGGACGGAGCAAGGCTGTCGTTCGAAGGATTGCCCTGCCCGAACATCTTTGCCGGAGGCGAAAACTTCCACAGCCGCTATGAGTACCTGCCAATACTCTCGATGCAGAAAGCTATAGAGGTAATCTTGAAAATTGTCCAAATAGCATAATAACAAAAGTATCCGCCACCTTGGCGGACAGAATAATTCGTATTTATTTATATGAAGAACACTCCTTATACCGACGTGCATATAGCACTCGGAGCTAAGATGGCTGAGTTTGCCGGATTCAACATGCCTATTCAGTACCCGACAGGCATCAACCAGGAACACATGATCGTGCGCACTGGCGTGGGCGTTTTTGACGTCAGCCACATGGGCGAGTTCTGGGTGAAAGGCGAACGTGCCCTCGATTTTCTGCAGTACATCACCACCAACGACGTGAGCAAGCTCGATGCCGGCAAGGCGCAGTACACCTGCATGCCCAACGGCAAGGGCGGCATAGTCGATGACCTGATCATCTACAAGTATTCGACCACAAAGTACCTGATGGTCGTCAATGCAGGGAATATTGACAAAGACTGGGATTGGGTCAACCGCCAGAACACCTTCGGTGTCAGCCTTGAGAACGCTTCCGACAAGTACGCCCAGCTCGCTGTGCAAGGACCGAAAGCAACGGAGATGCTGCAGCTTCTGACCGATGCCGATCTGAGTGCTATCCCCTACTACTCGTTCCGCGAATGGTCGTTCGCTGGCGTACAGGGTGTCATACTCAGCAACACCGGCTACACCGGTGCCGGAGGATTCGAGCTGTACTTCCCCAAAGAGTACGCCATGCAGATCTGGGACGCTATCTTCGAGGTGGGCAAACCGTTTGGCGTAGCACCTATCGGTCTTGGCGCACGCGACTCACTCCGTCTGGAGAAGTGGTACTGCCTCTACGGCCATGATATCGACGACACCACCTCGCCGCTGGAAGCAGGTCTGGGTTGGATCACCAAGCTCAACGCCAAAGACTTTATCGACAAGGAGTTCCTCCTCAAGCAAAAAGCCGAAGGTGTGAAGCGCAAACTCGTGCACTTCGAGTGTCTTGAGCGGGCTATACCGCGTAATGGTTATGACATCTGCGATGCCGAAGGCAACAAGATCGGACACGTCACGTCGGGCATCATGCTCCCTGACCGGAAGGTGGGTATAGGCATGGGTTACGTGATCGTATCGCAGGCCGACAAAGGTAATACAATCTACATCAAGATACGCGAAAAACTCCAACCGGCAGCAATCGTCTGACAACTCGGCTGTACGATTTTGAAAATAATTGCCGATTTATTTGCAAATGTCAAAAAAAAGTTGTATCTTTGCATCCGCTTTTTTCGCGTTCGGCAACACAGTCGCGCTGATTGCGCCATGCGCAATAGAAGCAACGTGTGCCTTCGCTCTCCCCAAAACCTATCTGCGATAGCTTTCGGGGACTCCATATATGTGGAAAAATATATAAAACTAAATTAACGATATGGCAACATTACAACGTATTCGCAACCATGGCGTGTTCCTGCTGGTGATAGTGGGTCTGGCTATGCTTGCATTTATTTTGGGAGACGTCCTTAACTCCAGCAGCTCGTACTTCAACAAGAACCGCGAGTATATCGGAGAGATCGAAGGACAAAAGATTCACTACACCGAGTATGAGAACGCTGTAGAGCAACTGACTGAGGTTTATAAGATTGAGTCCGGTCGCAGCGATTTTGACGAGGATATGCATGCGCAGATCCGCAATCAGGTTTGGCAGATGATGGTGGCCAAGTACACCCTTCAGAACCAGGCCAGCAAGATCGGTATGGATGTAACGGATGATGAGCTCTATGAGCTTTGCGCCGGTGCCAATCCTCACCAGCTCATCACTTCGCGCCGTATGTTCACCGGTATGGACGGTAAGTTCGACCGCAACTACCTGCTTAACTTCCTCACCACCATCGAGATGGAGCCCGAGAATGCTGAGCAGCAGGCAAACATCAAGCAAGCCAAGGATTACTGGATGTACTGGGAGAATGCCGTACGCCTCACTGCCGAGCAGGAGAAGTACGTAAGCCTCATCCAGAACCTCATCACAGCCAACAATCTCGACGCCAAGTACGCTGCCGGTGCACGTCAGGCCAAGGTCAGTGTCGATTATGCTATCAAGCCGTACTACACCGTAGCCGACTCGCTGGTTAAGGTCAGCACAAGCGACATCCGCAAGATCTACGACGAGCGCAAACCGCTGTACAAGCAGACGCCGAACCGCGACATCGCATACATCGCTTTCCCCATCGTGCCCAGTGACGATGACTTTGCTATGGCCGAGAAAGCTATGCAGGATATCCAGGAGGAGTTCCGCACCACCGACGAGGTTGCACTGGTTGTTAACAGCAACTCCGACGTTATGTACGACGGTCGCAACTATTCCGAGGCTGCTGTGCCCGAGGCTTACAAGGAGTTTGCCTTTGGCAAGGGTGCCAAGAAGAACGACTTTATGGCTCTCAACTACGACGAGACTACCCGTACGTTCCGTATGGCTCGTCTGATCGACTGCGGCTACAGCACCCCCGACTCTGTTCAGCTCAAGGGTATTGCTACCAAGGAAGGTGAGCAGGATCAGGAGTTTGGCTGGTTTGCCGAGACCGATCTGCAGAAGAACATCGCCGAGCCCGCATTCGCCGGCAAGGTAGGTAGCCGCTTTACCGTTACTCTCGGTATGGAAGATCGCACCTTCGAGATCACCGGCCTGACCAAGGCCACGCCTAAGGTGAAGCTTGCTATCATCGAGCGTGAGGTTACGCCGAGCAGCAAGACCTTTGCCGCTATCTACAACCAGGCCAACCAGTTCGTGGTTAGCAACCAGAACGAGGAAGCTTTCCGCGCTGCTGCCGAGGAGGCACAGATGGAGGTTCTTACCGCCAACGGCTTGCAGAAGATGGCTAACAAGGTTGCCGATCTCAAGTCGAGCCGTGCTATCGTACGCTGGGCGTTCAAGGCTAAGGACGGTCAGGTCAGCGATGTCTTTGAGTGTGGCGACAAGTATATCGTAGCTGTGCTCACCGCTTGTCATGACGACGAGTACCGTCCCTTCGAGGATGTACAGGCTGCACTGCGCTATGAGGCTGTCAACCGCAAGAAAGCGGAGTATATCAGCAAGCAGATCGCTGATGCCAAGACCCTCGCAGAGGTTGCCGAGGCTATGGGTACCGAGGTGCGTCATATCGACGAACTCACTGAGGATGCTTATCGTTTCGGTACAGAAGGTTTGGAACCGGCCGCTATCGGTACGGCATTTGCCACCGCTGCCGGCGAGCTGTCGAAGCCTGTCAAAGGCAACCAGGGTGTGATCGTTCTTGTGCCGGGTGACGTACAGCGCGCAGAGGCTGAGGCCGACTACGCTGCCGAGATCGCACAGCTCAATGCTCGCACGAGCTACTCCCTGCCCTACCAGCTCATCAACAACCTGGAGGAGCACGCCGAGATCGTGGATAACCGCTCGGTATTCCAGTAATCAGATGCTATCGGCCATCGTAGGCTGATACATGAAAAGAGGTCGCCTGATTGGCGGCCTCTTATTGTATGCGACGGCAATGGAGAAGCAATGGCTTGTCGGCTATGCGGCAGCCGATTATATAGTCGTCACCGCCATCCTTGAGGCGGAGCTGCTTGCGTAGGATATCGGCCGGAAGAACGTAGTTGCGCGTAAGTACGCTCGCACGCGTGCACACACGCCCTACCTCTTTTGCGCGCGTATAGACACCGAGCACCTGCCATGTGCGGCCGGAGAGATCGCTCTGCGAAATATTGGAGAAATACAGATGTGTGTTCTTGTCAGCCTTCCTAAGACCGTAACGGCTGCTGATGAGCCGGAACGCACCGGCTTTCAACAAAGCTGCATCGGGCTCATATACATACATTCCTGCCAACGGCGCATCAGCTACTATATACTGCACTTCGGCACTGCTCTCTTCTTCCGGCATAAAGGCGAACACCTGCTCGGCTGAATCAGTCAAGGCTATGGCGTGGATCATTCCCGTGCCATCGGACAATAGCAGCAGCTCTTTGACCTCGCCGTTCACGCTCACCACATACACATCCCAATTGCCGCCGAGTTGCACTATAGCCTGGTGGTAATCGAGCATCGGCGACAGCTTGAGCAGCACGCGCACACGCGCCATCTCACGCACAGAGCGAACGATATCTACTACATTCGGTGTGCAGTCCTCCAATCGGAAAACCTTGCCGCCATGGCTGTCACGGCGAGCGGGGTCCAGGTACAGAACCGTTGGTCGTTGGTTATCAGCTGTCAGATGCCGGAGTTGCGCCAAATCGAACGGCTCAGGATGGCAATGGATGGCTTTGCCGGCCAGGCAGAAGTTATGCTCGGCGATGGCAGCAAGTTCGGTGTTCTGCTCGAAGTAATGCGTTTCATCTGCCGCCTCGCTCATAAAGAACGTATCAACGCCGTAACCGCCGGTGGCATCGATAAGGGTGAGGGGACTAGCGGTTAGTGGATTAGCGGTTAGCAGCGAGGTTTTGTAGCGTGCCGTGCGTTCGCTGCTGCATTGCTCGAGGTTAAGGCGCGGCGGATACAGCCAGCTGTCGATAGCGGCAAACGTCGGCAACTTGTCTTTCGTACGCTGCCGGCCGTCGATCTGCTGCACACAAAAACGGAAATCGCTATCCGAGAGCATCGGATAGCGTTCCCTCTGCAGCGCCAACAGCGCCACATCATAGTCCTGATGGGCAGCAACGAACTGCTTTAAGTCGGCCATTGGTTAGTGGCCATTGGCCGTTAGTAGGTCATCACTATGCGGAAATTCATTGCGTCAGGCTTGAGCTGGTCATTGACTTCATACTCAAAGTCGGAGTCACGCACCTCAATCTGCACAAAGCCTACGCCGTACACAAAATCGATTGTGCGGCTGTAGAAGTAGGCCGTACCTTGGTCATCAACAACCTCTATCGGAAGCACGTACGGCAGCGAGTGCTGGATCTGCTGGCCATTCTCGGTCATCAGAATATAGCCGTTCACATTACCATCGGTGAATACGAAACTCGTCAATGCCGGTACATCGTACTTAGCGAAGAAGTAATTGTTGTCAGCAAAACCCGAATAATCCCACTGTGTGATCTCCAGGTCCACGATCTTCCAGTTCATTCCTTCACCCGGAGGGCCTTGTGGTCCTTCAGGCCCCATCGGTCCGCGGCAAGAGCAGAAAATTGCTGCCGCAAAAATGAAAAATAGTACCTTTTTCATATCATTGGATAATTTATTTGTGTCAATCTGCTGCAAAAGTACAAAAATATTTGCAAATTTGCAAATTATTTTGTAATTTTGTACGCGAATAGTGTAATTTTTATGTCAAGATACAAAAATCATCTGTCAGTCGGGCTGTTTTTGTGCCTGTTTTTGTCATCTGTCTGCTTTGCTGACACAGCCACGCGCAACCCTGCGTACGTGGCGTACATCGAGCAGTGGAAAGCCACAGCTCTGGCGCAGCAGTCGCAGTACGGCATACCTGCTTCGATCACGCTGGCGCAGGGACTGCTGGAGTCCGGTGCCGGGCAGAGCGATCTGGCCACCACGGCCAACAACCACTTCGGCATCAAGTGCCACAGCGACTGGCAAGGCGGCACGTTCCGCAAGGATGATGACAAGCGCGACGAGTGTTTCCGCAGCTACCAGAACGCCGACGACTCGTTTCGCGACCACTCGCTCTTCCTCAAGCGCAAACGCTACGAGGTGCTGTTCACCTACGATATACGCGACTACAAGGCTTGGGCCAACGGTCTGAAAGCCTGTGGTTATGCCACCGACCCGAGCTATCCGCAGAAGCTCATACGGATCATCGAGACCTATGGTCTCGCCGATCTCGAAGCCCAACCTGCCCAGCCGGTCAAAGAACAAAGCCAACAGCCAACCGTAGTTGCTCAAACAGAAAAGCCGAAGCCAACCGTAGCTGCTCAAACAGAAAAGCCGAAGCCAACCGTGGCTACAAAAAAAGAGAAGCCGCAGCCAACCGTGGCTGCCACTGCAGATACCGTGCGCTGGACGCCTACCGTATTTCGCACCAACAAACTCTACGCCGAGCATGCGTACGGCAAGACCAACGGAAGAAAGTTCATCGTGGCGCAAGAGGGCGATACATGGGGCAGCATAGCATACATGCTCGAAATGGAACAGAAGACCCTGAGGCGCATCAACGATGCTTCGGACACACAAACGCTCCGCGGAGGCGACCGGATCTACCTCTTCCCCAAGCGCAGCAAGGCCGACAAGCAGCACACGCGACACCTCGTTCGTCCCGGCGAAACGGCTTGGGATATAGCGCAGCTCTACGGCATACGCATGAGTTCGCTGTACAAGATCAACGGCATACCCGAAGGCACGCCGCTTACCACACAACAATGGCTTGACCTGAGATGAAACGAACGGAAGCACAGACATTAGGCAGCGTTCTGACGGAGTGGATTCGCATGAACAACCTCGAAAAACCTCTGCTCGAGCACCGCGTGGTGGAGCAATGGGGAGAGATCCTCGGTCCGATGATTGCGCGTTACTCGCGTGACATCGAGATCAAGGATGGCATGCTCCGCGTGCGTATCACCAACGCCGCGCTGCGCCAGGAACTCTTCGACCAACGCTTCCGGCTCATACAGAAACTCAACGACGCCGTTGGCGGCGAAGCCGTCAAGGACATACGACTGTTAGGATGAACTATCCGGACAACATAGAACAGAAGATCGACTTCACACTCATCCGCGAATGGGTAAGCCGTGAGTGCGACTCGCCGCTCGGACAGGAGCGTTGCGCTGAGATGTCGTACCTCACCGATCCCACGGCGATCATCGAGCGTGTGACGCAGACTGCCCAGATGCAGCAAGCCCTGACGGATGCCACGCTCTCGTTTCCGCGCGGCGACATCTTCGATCTGCGCGAGCAGCTGCAGCGTATCCGTATCGAAGGTCTGTACCTCGACGAGCCGGAACTGTTCAGTCTGCAGAAGTGTCTGCTCTTTGCCCGCGACATGCAAGCGTTTCTCCGCAGTCTTGACCCCGCGCGTTACGCCTTGCTCATGAACATGGCTAACATGCTCGGTCTGCCGCTCACGCCCATCACCACGCGCCTCGACCAGCTCCTTGACCGCTACGGCGAACTGCGCGACAGTGCCTCACCCGAACTTGCACGGCTACGACAGGAGTTGCGCAAAGCCGAAGGCACCGTGGCTCGTGCCATCGACCGCATACTCCGCCAGGCACAGGCCGACGGACTGATCGACAAGGATGCCGCACCGACCCTGCGTGAGGGACGACTGGTGCTGCCCGTAGCACCGGCTTACAAACGGAAGATCGGAGGAATAGTTCACGACGAGAGCGCCTCGGGCAAGACCGTATATATCGAGCCGCAGCAAGTCATTGAGGCCAACAACCATATCCGCGAATTGGAGGGTGCCGAGCGCCGCGAACGCATACGCATACTCATCGCTTTCTCAGGCGAACTGCGGCCGTTGCTCGGCGATCTGATGCAGGTACAGAACTTTGTGGCCGAAGTCGATTTTGTGCGGGGCAAGGCGCGCGTCGGACTGCAGCTGCATAGCATCGCTCCGAACATCGTCAAGCAGCCGCTCATCAGCTGGAAGCAAGCGCGCCATCCTATTCTGTGCAAACGTCTGCCGGAGGTGGGCAAGGAGGTAGTGCCGCTGGATATTACGCTGCACGAGGGCAATCGCATACTCGTGATCAGCGGTCCGAACGCCGGCGGCAAATCCGTATGTCTAAAGACCGCTGCTATGCTGCAGTACATGCTCCAGTGCGGCATGACCGTGCCGGCAGGCGAAGCCTCGCAGGCAGGGATATTCAAGCAGCTGATGATCGATATAGGCGACGAGCAGTCGATCAACAACGACCTCTCTACCTACTCATCTCACCTGAGGAACATGAAGTACTTCGTGCGCAATGCCGATAGCGACACGCTGTTCCTGATTGACGAGTTCGGCACGGGCACCGAGCCGCTCATTGGCGGTGCGATAGCCGAGAGCGTACTGCTGCACCTGAACGAGGCGCAGGCAATGGGTATCATCACTACGCACTACACCAACCTCAAGCACCTGGCCGAACAGACCGAAGGTATCGTGAACGGTGCTATGCTCTACGACCGCGGTGCGCTCCGTCCGCTCTTCCAGCTGTCGATAGGCCAGGCCGGATCGTCGTTCGCCATCGAAATCGCGCGGCAGATAGGTCTGCCTGAACAGATCATCACCGAGGCTACGCAGCTCATCGGTGCGGAGCACATAGATTACGACAAGCAGCTGCAAGATATCGCCCGCGACAAGCGCTACTGGCAGAACAAACGCGAGAATATCCGCACGCGCGAGAAGCACCTGGAGGAACGCATAGCCTATTACGAACAACAGATCGGTTCGCTCAAGCAAACCAAGCGTGAGATGCTCGACGAGGCCAAGCAGCAGGCTGCCGACATTCTCAATCAGTCCAACGCCACCATCGAGCGCACGATCCGCGAGATCAAGGAGGCACAAGCCGGCAAGGAGGCTACCCGCAAAGCCCGCGAGAAAGTCGAAGAACTCAAGCGCCGTGTCGAAAGCCCGCAACCAATGGTGGCTGCGAAGAAGCGAAAGACCGCCGCACCCAGAGATCCCAAGCCACAACCGGCTACCGTGAACGGCAAGACCGTTCTCCACGACCTGAGCGATCTGCGCCTACTCACCAAGCATCCGGACAGCGCGCCCAAGCCCGCAGCAGCGCGTCCCGCTACCACCGTAGCCGATCAGATGCGCCGGAGCAAACTCTCGTTCAACCGCACCCTGGACATGCGCGGCATGCGCGTGGACGAGGCGCTGGAGACGATTATTGCGTACATCGACAATGCAATCATGGTTGGTGCCGAAGAGGTGACTATCCTCCACGGCACAGGCACAGGAGCAGTCAAGCAGGTTGTACGCGACTATCTGCAGCAGAAGAGCAATGCCATGCGCAAACGCGGCACCGGGTCGATCACCTTCCACGACGGCGACCCCGACCGCGGAGGGGCAGGTATCACGATTGTGGAGCTATAACAGCAGCAGCCCACCGTGGCTGCCCCAAAAATATACAGAACATGAAACATCGTTTACTACTGATCATCTGCATGGTTGCAGCGATGCTGCCTGCGATGGCACAAGTGCAGTTCGGCACGAGCCAGTACGCAGTGCGCATGAACATCGGCTACAACCACAACACCACCTACGGCTCGTACGCAGGTTTTGATTTCGGGGCGTTCATGCCTATCAATCAGCACTTTGAGATGCAAGCCGACTTGCGTTTCACCACGGCGCGCAACCACTCCATAGGCGTTCAGCTGCGCCCGAAGTTCGCCGTGCCGGTGGGTGAGTTCTACATCGAAGGCCGCTTGCTCTCGAACATCTACCGTATGGACGGCTTCAACGACCTCACGCAAGCCCTGGCCGTGGGTTACCGGATGGAGTACGTGTCGTTTCAGGTCGGCATGAGCACCCGTCTGATCATGGAGACGCCCTACGACTGGCATGCCAACTCCAATATAATCGTTGAGCCGTTCAACATCTGCTACCGCCTCGAGGTGTTCGTTCGTCCGCAAACATCGCCGTGGAACATCAGCCTCTGTGCGTCGAACATGACCGACTATCAGATCGAGCGCGTGTGGCAACCTATATTCATGGCCAACGGCTTGTACAATATCGACGAACACTGGCAGGTTAACCTCTCCGCCCTGTGCAAACCCACGGGCATGTTCCACCTCACCGCCAAGTACTACGGTGCCGAGGTGCGTGCAGGATTTGCGTATAACTTCTAAATCACCACTGTAATGAAACGTAACATATCATATCTGCTGGCGCTCACGCTGCTCTGCGCCTGCAATCCCGACACATGGAACCTCGATGTCATCGGTATGATCAGCGGCACATCTGCCGGTATCGATCAGCGTGCCGAAGAGTCGTTCGCTTACAACGATGCCCACGGTTATCCTGTTATCAATGCCGCGAGTGAGGAGTACAAGGTATATATCTGCACCGACACCCACGTTGACCGCAGCCGCACGAACTGGGAGCAGTTCATCCGCGACTATCATGCCGATATCGACTGTCCGCTGGCTATCCATCTGGGCGACCTGATCAATGCGCAGAACCACTGGGACTATATGCGTCGTCCCTGCGACTCTATCCCCGCCAATCCGCTCAAGCAGGATACGCTGCTCGTCGTGGCAGGCAATCATGATCTGTACTTCAACCAGTGGTCGGAGTACGTCCGCCTGTGGAAACGCTCGACCTACTACGCTATTGTTCGCACGCCGACAGGCAAGCAGGACCTGTATATCTTCATCGACACCGGCGAGGGCTTCCTGGGTCAGAAGCAGACCGAGTGGCTGACCAATACGCTCAACTGGGCGGACGGCCAGGGTTTCCGCCATATAGCCGTGTGCACCCACACGCATCTGTTCAAGCGCGACAGCTCGCAGGGACATACGTCGAACATGCCGCTCGAGGAGACCTACGCACTGCTGCACCTGCTGAAGCAGCACAACGTAGAGATGTTCTGGTGCGGACATGACCACTCGCGCGAGATCACCAACCTCGGTACGATGACCGCCGTGATCATCGATGCGCTGTTTGACCGCGAACCTCACCCGGCTTACCTCATCGCCAACTACGGCGACGAACCCGTAAGTTTCCGGTTTGTGGAACTCACACCACTTGTTGACTAATACAACCGCACGCATGCTATACTACATCGGTTTTGGCAGCAATCTCGGTGAGCGCGAGCACACTATCCGCCGCGCCATACGCTTGATGACCGATCAGCTCGGCCGTCTGCTGGGCGAGGCGCCGCTCTATTACAGCGAGGCGGTGGGCTTCGTGTCCGAACATGAGTTCTGCAACACCGTGGCGCTCTACGAGTCCGCGCTCAGTCCGCTGGAAGTGCTACGCTACGCACAAGCTATCGAGCGCCTGTTAGGCCGTCCGGAGCACCAAGCCGTTGTGCTGCACGGCGCACGCGAGTACACCGACCGCACGATCGATATCGATCTGCTCATGGCCTACGACCGCGGCTTGGAGGTCACGATCGACTCGCCTACCCTCACCCTGCCGCATCCGCAGATGGCTGTTCGGGAGTTTGTACTGCAACCGCTGCAGCAGCTCATACGCTCCGTCATAAGCGATGCCACCCTGCCGTTCGTCAAGATGCACGGCTTGGGCAACGATTATATCTACTTCGACTGCACGCGCGACAGCCTGGCCACTGTTCTGCTGCCGGCCGTCACGACCTACGCACCGCTGCTGTGCGACCGCCATCGCAGCATAGGCGGCGACGGACTGGTGTTCATCCTGCCCGATGCGGATGCCGATCTGCGTATGCGGATCTTCAACGCCGACGGCAGCGAGGCGGAGATGTGCGGCAATGCGGCACGGTGCGTGGCGTACTACGCTGTGCGCAAGCGTCTGGTGAGCGGCAACCGTCTGCGCCTGGCTACCAAGGGCGGCGAACGACTGATTGAGGTCAGCGACCGCGAACACATATCCGTCAGCATGGGCTCGCCGGTTGACGAAGGCACGCAACTGATCGACGGCCGCACGTACCACTGCGTGAGCATAGGTAACCCGCATGCCATAACGTTCCTGAGCGATGCCGAGGCCCTGACAGCAGAGCTTGTACACACCGTCGGGCCGCAGGTGGAGTGCCATCCGCTCTTCCCCAACCGCACGAACGTCGAGTTCTGCGTGGTGCTCGACCGCCATCATGCCTGCATGCGTGTGTGGGAACGCGGCAGCGGCGAGACGCAAGCATGCGGCACGGGTGCCACCGCTACGGCCTACGCCTGCATCCGGCAGGGACTATGCGACAGCCCGGTTACGGTTACCCTGCTCGGCGGAAACCTGACGATCACCCTCGACGGCAGCGAAGCGATCATGACCGGCGAGGCAACCATAGCCTACACGGGCATTGTACAACTGAATAAATAAGCAAACAATGATACACATCAACTCCAATTTCCTCCAACTCAAACCTTCGTATCTGTTTACGGAGATCGTCAACCGCACGCGTGCTTACGAGCAGTCTCACCCCGAGTCCAAGGTGCTTCGTTTGGGTGTGGGCGATGTGCGCGGCCCGCTCGTGCCTGTGGTGATCGAGGCGCTGCACGGCGCTGTGGATGACCTGGCTACCGTCGAGCGCTTCCACGGTTACGGTCTGGAGGAGGGTCCGCAATGGCTGCGCCAGCGTGTGGCGGATTTCGATTATGCGCCGCTGGGTATCACGCTACAGGCCGACGAGGTGTTCATCTCCGACGGCGCAGGCAGCGATCTGGGTAACCTGACGGACATACTCGATCTGGGCAACCGGGTGGCTATCACCGATCCGGTCTATCCCGCATATTTCGACACGAACATCATGGCCGGCCGCACGATCGATCTGCTGCCATGTACGCCGGAGAACGATTTCTGTCCCGCCCTGCCGGAGCAGACGCCCGACCTGATCTACCTCTGCTCACCGAATAACCCCACCGGCACAGCCATGACGCGCAGCCAGCTGAAGATGTGGGTCGATTTTGCGCGTGAGGTGCATGCGCTGATCATCTTCGACGGCGCTTACGAAGCGTTCATCCAGAGCGCTGATGTGCCCCACTCGATCTATGAGATCGACGGAGCGCAGGAGTGTGCCATCGAGGTGCGCAGTTTCTCGAAGACCGCAGGGTTCACCGGTGTTCGTTGCGGTTACACCGTTGTGCCGCACGCCCTGTTCGGCTATAGCAATACAGGCGAACGCGTGGAGCTCAATCCGCTCTGGCACCGCCGCGTGTGCACGAAGTACAACGGCACGAGTTACATCGCCGAGCGGGCCGGCGAAGCTGTGCTCACCGACGAGGGACGCCGGCAGAACATGGAGCGCATAGCCGAGTACCACCACAATGCCGATATCATCCGCAGCGGTCTGCAGCAGATAGGCATGCAGGTCTATGGCGGCATCGACAGCCCGTATATATGGACAAGGACGCCCGGGGGCATGTCGTCGTGGCAGTACTTCGACCATCTGCTCCAAACAGCTCAGGTCGTTTGCACACCGGGCGTGGGCTTCGGCTCGCAGGGCGAAGGATTCGTGCGCTTCTCGGCCTTCGGACTCACATCCGTTGCCGAGCAGGCTATCCAACGGCTGCAAAACAGCATAACCCTCTAACCCTCTAACCTCTCACCTCTAACCCTCTAACCCTTATGGTCAAGGATCGCAAAGAACAGATAATATACAAAGCCCTGGAGCTCTACCTGATCAACGGCTACGAGAATGTAAGCATCACCGATCTGCAGAACGCGCTCGACATGGGTCGCGGCACGATGTACTACCACTTCAAGAACAAGGACGAGGTGTACATCGAGATCGTCAACCGTTTCTTTCTCCGTCCCAAGCAGGAGATGCTGCGGTTGAAGGACGATATACGTGTCACGGATATGATCGAGGCGCTGCTGCGGTACTTCCGATTCCTTGAGCTCAGCCTTATGGAGCTGGAGACCCGCAACATCAACACCTCCAATGTGATCATGCTCCTCTACACGGCTTACCACCGTTTTCCCGAGCTCTACCGCAAGGCCAATCGGCTCTATGCCTCCGAGCATGCCATGTGGCAGCGTGCACTGCGCAACTCCATCCAGGCCGGTGAGGTGAAGAGGAACATCCCCATCGAGGTCACCGCTACCCTGTTCACCCAGGTCAAGGACGGTTACGATGCCGGACGGTCAGGCGCACAGATGGATTTTGATATGGTGCGCAAGCAGTACATGCTGCTCTACTCGTTCATACGTACCCAACCCGAATAATTCACTACTTAACAGTATAGCAATATGGTTAACCTTAAGTACCTCTATCTTCTGTCCGAGAAGTTCCCCAACGCCAGTTCTGTTCTTACCGAGATCATCAACCTGCGTTCGATCCTCTCGCTGCCTAAGGGCACCGAGCACTTCGTGAGCGATCTTCACGGCGCGTCCACTGCGTTCATCCACATGGTCAAGAACGCCTCGGGAGTGATCCGCCGCAAGGTCAACGACGCGTTTGGCGACACGATCGGCGAGCAGGAGAAGCGTGCCCTGTGCGCGCTGATCTATTACCCCGACGAGCGCCTGCAGATCCCCGACGTACCCTATGACGAAGGACGGACGTTCGCCTCACGCGAGGAGTTCCTGTACGTGCGCCTGAGCCAGGTGGTGGAGATCATGCGCCGCGTCACGGTCAAATACACGCGCTCCAAGGTCAGGAAGATGATCCCGCCGCAGTTCGCATATATCATCGAGGAGCTGCTGTATGAGTCGGATATCGAAGGCGGACGGCAGGATTATTACCATGCTATCCAGAAGGCTATCATCGAAACAGGCTGCGCCGAACAGATGATCATCGCCATCTGCTACCTGATCCACAGCCTGGTGATCGACACGTTCCATATCGTTGGCGACATCTTCGACCGTGGACCGGGCGCGCAAAAGATCATGGATGTGCTGTCCACTATCCGCGACTACGACATCCAGTGGGGCAACCACGATATTGAATGGATGGGTGCCGCAGCCGGCAACGAGGCATTGATCGCCACCGTGCTGCGCGTGAGTATCCGTTATGCTAATATCGAGACCCTCGAGGAGGGCTACGGCATCAACCTCCTGCCCCTCGCCAGCTTCGCCATGCAGACTTACGGCGATGACCCGTGCACGATCTGGCAGACCCGTGATTTTGAGAACAACCCCCGCCTCACCCGCTCGGCCAATCTGATGGCTAAGATGCACAAGGCCATATCGATCATCCAGTTCAAGCTCGAGGGACAGACTATCCTCCGCCACCCAGAGTATGCGATGAACGACCGCCTGCTGCTCGACAAGATTGACCTTAGCAAGGGCACTATCACCCTCGGCGGCAAGACCTACCCGCTCACCGACAGCCATCTGCCTACCGTCGATCCCCGTGCGCCGTACGAGCTCTCGCTGGAGGAGAAGGAGCTGATGACCCAACTTGTGCGCTCGTTCCGCAAGTCCGAGAAGCTCCAGAAGCACCTCCGTATGCTCTACCGCCACGGCTCGCTCTACCTTGTGCGCAACGGCTTCCTGCTCTATCATGCTGCCGTGCCGCTCAATGCCGACGGATCGTTCACCGAGGTCGAGGTGCTGGGCGTCAGAGCCAAGGGACGCGCCCTGATGCAGCGCATCGACGATGTGGTGCGTATGGCGTACTTCGGCAAGGAGCCGGAGAAAGCTGACGCGCTCGACTATATGTGGTACCTCTGGACCGGTCCGCTCTCGCCGCTGTACAACAAGGATAAGATGACCACCTTCGAGCGCTACTTCATCGACGACAAGGAGACCTGGCACGAGGAGAAAGGTGCGTACTACGAGCTCGCCAACCGCCGGGATATATGCGAGCGCATACTCAAGGAGTTCAAGCTCAACCCCGAGGAGAGCCGGATCATCAACGGCCATATACCTGTCCGCACGATCAAGGGCGAGACGCCTATGCGTGCCGAGGGCAAGCGGTTCGTGATCGACGGCGGATTCAGCAAGCCTTACCAGGAGAAGACCGGCATTGCCGGCTACACGCTTATCTACAACTCGTTTGGCGTGCAGCTCGTGGAGCATGAGGAGTTTGAGAGTCGCGAACAGGCTATCCGTTCGGGTTCGGATATCCACAACCGCATCCAGCTGACCAACTTCGCCAGCCATCGCATGCTCATCCGCGACACCGACAGCGGCAAGCAGCTGCTCCATCAGATCCGCGACCTCGAGAAGCTCCTCGAAGCCTACCGCACCGGCCGCATCAAGGAGCGCCTGATGTAAGCTTAATGCGTGAAGAGAATTAAGCCGTAAGATTCATCGCACAAATATAACAATTATACCTTATGAAACGCTACGATAATATAAAATAATCAAATCAATGGAACAAGAAAAAGATCAAGCGCAACCACAGTCAATTGAAATGGTAGAGAATAAGCCGCAAGTTACAAATGCTGATTCAGCAGGTGATGAAATAATAGAAGTGCACCCACATATGCATTGGCTTCCGATTGTGTTAATTGTAGGAGGACTACTGGTATTGTGTGCGCAATTAATTGAGGTCATTAAAGGAGATAACCAAGATGTATCAGTTCCCCTTAATGCATTTTTCATAACATGGGGAGTAATATCTTTAGTGGGCATATTATTCAAGAAAAGGTGGGCTTTGATTAGTTATTTCTCATATAGAATCGTTGCATTTTTTACTCTATGTATTATTGGGGTAGTGGCAGCGGAAGATGATATATATTTGGAAATTGGAAAGATAATGTTGGCTGTTGGCGTATTTTTCATTCCAAAAGATGGACACAACGTCTATGACCTATTATGGCATAACGGCGTTTTCTATGAGAAAAAAAATCACCTCAAAACTCCTAACAAATCAATAACATGAAACGCATATTTATTATCCTCGCTGCGGTCATGCTGACCGTGGGCGCAATGGGACAACTATATTTACCCGATGTGAAGATAATGGGTGATTTGCGTCAATATAGATATGCGTATATCATTCCGGCAAGTCCCGTAACTTCCGGCCCCGGAGGTGCCGCCATTATAGGGGGTGTCGTCGTTAGTGAGGGAACAAAGACGGTTAATCCTTCGGAGATAATCTCCGGATATTTGATAAAGTTAGGATACAATATCTTGCCGTCAATCGTTCCGGAATTAGCAGAAGAGACTATGATCTTTTCGTATGGCCGCGCAGGTTCTCGATCATTGGGATTGTTTTCGTATGCGAGTCAGATTATTATTCACGTCACCAGTGGCAAAACACACGAACTGTTGGCGACTATCGAAGCAGAGGGATGCGGAAATACTGAAGCAGATGACATCAATCAAGCACTATATTACGGGTTGGAGATATTTGCATATTCTATTCATCCGAAAATAAAATTGGCGATTCGCTCAATTACTCGGAATACGATCAATCTGGATGTATCTAACTTAACACCCAATCCTATCAAGCATGTTGCATTGTGGGTATCTTATTATGAGAAGGACTCGTTAGTACACATGCAGAAAGCCCATTTAAGTCTGCCGGAAAAACTATATCCAGGCAAAAGTTATATGAAAAGTATCTCTCGCGACAAAGTGGCACGCAAAAAAGATATGCCTGTAAAATTTGATATAATAGGATACGAATAAAAACACTTAGACCTCTTAACCCATAGAATAAAACTAACCGGTGATCACAACTATCCATGCCGTATGTTATTATCATAGGCGTCTTTCTGGCCATACTGCTGCTGATACGTTGGTCGTTCCGAAGCAGAGACAAGAACGGTGACGGCACAGGCCGGTACAACCCGTTCTCGCCAGGCGATAACGGAGAGTTTGCTGTGGCACGCCAGCTGCGGCGACTACCAAAGGAATATATGGTAATCAACGACCTTATGTTCCACAACGGCAAGAACAGAACAACACAAATCGACCATGTGGTTGTCAGCCCGTATGGGATATTTGTAATAGAAACAAAAAACATCACCGGCCACATTTACGGCAGTGCTTATGCACAACACTGGAAACGGTACTGGCGAGCGTGGTATCGCGGCATAGAGCATAGCAACGAACTGGAATTCCAGAATCCCCTTTTGCAAAACCAGGCACATATCATTGCCCTAAATGCGGCATTGGAGCAGTTCAGGCCACCGCAGCTTATTTCGGTTATCGCATTCTCACCGAATGCTGAACTGAAAGTACATGCCGATGGCGCGAACATTCTCTACTGGTCGCAACTGCGACGATTTATCAGGCATCATCGCACAACCGTAATGTCAACCGACCAGACCGAGGCTATATACAAATACTTGCGCACAATCAATATCCGGGAAAAAGATATCCGCCGCCAGCATGCAGAGCGTGCACAAAGAAATAAACAATATTATATGAATAACAACTGACAATTATACCCTATAAAACGCTTACTCATTATCCTCGCAGTAAAAGAGTTACAACGTCACCGCTGCTAAAATAGAAGACTTATTCACACAGATTGATGAGATAATGAAGTAGAATTATTCGGATTAGATCCAAACGGAATACTAAGAAAACTGAAACAGAACACCAAGAAAATATGGTAGCAGATCACGACAAATGGCAATGGCAAGAGCCCGGAGAAGTTTGGAAGGGGGCCGGATTGTACCACATCACGCTGAAGATTCCTTCACGTGAGACTTTGCTCGGCGATCTTGTTATTCCAGATAACGACCCTACAAAGGCTTGGGTTAATTATAACGATTTGGGACGGACTATATTGGAGTATCAAGTAGCTAATACTACCCATTATCCGGAGATACAAATTCTCCATTACTGCCTCATGCCCGATCATCTCCATACAATCTGGTATGTGCGCCGGACTATGCCGAGAGGCATCAGCGCTGCGGTACGTGGCTTTTGGCAGGGGGCCAAGAAAGCAGGGCGGGCGTATACCTATCTTTCTTCGATTATTCCCGAATCCGATTCGGGCGAACAAAAGAAAATCACTCGTGAGATAGCTGAACATCTCCGCAGTAAGATAAGCGACGCGGAGTACGCGGCGCTATCACCTATCTTCACGGAGATGCCGCATATTCGTCCCATGGGACAGCGTCGCCAACTGCCAGCTACACTCCGTTATATCGACATGAATCCCCAGCGCCTTGCGACCAAACGCCTTATGCCGGGATTCTTCCGAGTACAAAACAACATAGAAGTAGCAGGTCGCATGTATAGTGGCGTGGGGAATACCGAGTTGTTGGATGCTCAACATTACATACCCGTGCATGTGCGCCGTACGATGATTGAAGAGGCAATACATGGCGATGACACGCATTTAAGAGATTATATGGACAGTTGTATCAATGCTGCTCGCAAAGGCGCAGTTATGGTATCGCCTTTTATTCACGATAAAGAGCGTGAAGTGCTTTATTGCGTCCTTGCGGAAGGAGGTAAAATTATCTACCTCTCGGACAACGGCTTTGGAGAGTATTACAAGCCTTCCGACGGCATCTTTGATGCTGTCGCTAATAGGCAGGTACTCATTCTCTCCCCATGGAATTACGACCCCAAGAAGCATGGTATCACCCGCGCCGAATGCGTCGCACTCAATCAGATGGCAGAAGAGATTTCTTTTATTACGTCTGAATCGGATTCAGACAGTACACTAAGAAAACACTAAGATTAGAATTACCTATGATAGAGAATTTGAATAACATCTGGTGCGACATGCTGCAGTGGTTGCAGGGCGTTGATGAGGATACATGGATGATACTGCTTGTGCTCCTCGCGATAATTGTCGGACTGCTGCTGACATATCTGATACGCATACACATCGCCTACCGCATGGCCAAGAACAGACACCGCGACCCGCTGGGATGGGTGCTGCTGTCGTTCTTCTTCTCGCCGTTCTGGACATGGATCATCCTACTCTGCATCGGCGACGATGTCTCCGCCAAAGGACAGCGATAAAATCTACACTTCTCCCCGTGCTGTGCACAACTGCGGAGTTTAACGGGAGCATCACGCGACCATCTCCCAATATAATATCAAGAAAAAAAATACAAAAAAGAAGTCCGTCTGTCCAGTCCAAGTCTCTTACGAGAGAAAAAATAAATAAATCAAAATAAACCAATTGCCCAATGGTCCAAACACACTATGCATAAATATAGGAAATTGGACTTATTTTTTATTTATTTAATTATTATATATGTCCTGATTTCGTTCACTTTTGTCCAAAATCTGTACACTTCTGCCCAATTCCCGTTCACGCCTGTCCGAAATCTGTACACGAGGCACGCCTATTTTGGCACTTTATCCCCTTCCGCAGGCGCCAAACTGTCCAGATTCTGGACACTTGCCTTTTTCGGCGGCAACTCGCGATGTAAGTTGCTGATAATGTATCCGTTATGGAAACGAATAAATCCCCGTTTCTTCAACCGGTTGAGTATGCTGTTCATTGTTGACGGACTCACATGCAGCACCGTTGCCAACCGGCGTCCCGATCCGTGCCAGCCTTGTTTGCCCAACTCTTCCGAGTTTGTCAATCCGTTTATATACGCAAATACCGCCACATCTGTCAGCGACAAATCCATTTCTTCCAGCATCCATGACTGTATCGAAAAATAAAAACTCTTTGCCATATTTTCCTGTGTTTATCTTGTTTATCGTTATATTTATCCTGTTTATCGTTGTGTTGTCATTCGTTTACTCTCGATAATGGCTCGATAACGGGTCGATAATGGACCGATGAAACTCCGATAAAGGTTGCACCGAGCTATTATCGAGAGTAATGACCACCTTATCCCCATAAAAACAGACAGCTCCTAAGTGACTCAGGAGCTATCTTGTGGTACAGGTTTTAGCCTTTATCCAAACAGTGTCCGGAAGAAGCTCTTCTTGTCAGTCTTGTCGGACGGGCCGACGTTGTTGTTCTTGCGGAGTTGCTCAACGAGCTCCTTGTCCTCCTTGCTCAGGTGCTCGGGGATATATACGCCCACATTGATGAGCAAGTCACCCGTGCCGTACTGCCGTCCGTACTGGTCGATTATAGGCAGGCCTTTGCCTCGCATACGGAGGACCTTGCCGGGCTGCGTACCCGGGGTGATGGTGATCTTGGCATCACCGTTGAGAGTAGGCATCTGCACCTGTCCGCCGAGGATAGCCGTAGGCACATCGAGCAGCAGATTGTAGATCAGATCGCCTCCATCGCGCGCAAAATCCTTGTGCTCCTCTTCCTCGATGATCACGAGCAGGTCGCCAGCCACACCTCCGTGCGGGGCAGCGTTTCCCTTGCCCTGCATAGGCAGGATCATGCCGTCGGCCACACCGGCGGGGATATGTACGTCAACGATCTGTTCGTCGCGCACAACGCCCTCGCCCTGGCAGTGCGGGCACTTGTTGCGGATAACCTTACCCTCGCCATGACAGGTCGGGCACTCCTGCTGCACCTGCATCATGCCGAAGATGCCGCGCTGCGTACGCACCACACGTCCGCTGCCCTTGCAGGTAGGACAGGGTTCGCCGCCCTTGCCGTCGGCCGAGCCTGAGCCGTTGCAATGCTGGCAGGGCACGAGCTTGCGGATCTTAAGTTTCTTGTCGACACCGGTGGCGATCTCCTCCAAGGTGAGACGCACGCGCACACGCAGATCGGTGCCGCGACGCACACGCTGTCCGCCACGATGGCCTCCGCCACCGCCGAAGAAGTCGCCAAGGTCGAACCCTGCGCCCTCGAACAGATCGCCGAAGCGCGCAAAGATATCCTCCATCGACATGCCTCCGCCGCTGAAGCCTCCTGCCCCACTCATGCCGGCAAAGCCGAACTGGTCGTAACGCTGGCGTTTCTGCGGATCGCTGAGCACCTCATACGCCTCAGCCGCCTCCTTGAACTTCTCCTCGGCCTCCTTGTCGCCGGGGTTCTTGTCAGGGTGGTACTTGATGGCACACTTGCGGTACGCCTTCTTTATGTCATCGGCCGACGCGGACTTGTCCACGCCAAGCACCTCATAGTAATCACGTTTATCGGCCATACTGTTACTCTCCTACTACTACTTTGGCAAACCGTATGACGCGGTCGCCGTGTTTGTAACCCTTCTGCGTGCAATCGATGATCTTGCCTCGCTTGTCCTCGCCGGCGGCAAAGGTAGTGATAGCCTCATGTTCGTCGGTATTGAAGTCGGCATCGACGGTGTCGATAGCATGTACGTCCTGCTTGTCGAGCCAGGCAATGAACTTGCTATAGATCAGATCGATGCCCTCGCGCAAGGAGGTGATATCGTCGGTCTTGGCCATAGCGTCGCGCGCCCGCTCAAAGTCATCGACCAGCGGCAGTATATCCACCAGCAGCTTATCGCCGGCAGTGTCCATGAGGTCGAGCTTCTCCTTGTTGGTGCGACGGCGGTAGTTGTCGAACTCCGCCATCTGGCGCAAGCGGATATCCTCCAGCTCCGCCACGCGCTTCTCCAGGCGCTCGATCTGCTGCTCGGGAGTCTCGGGCTGCTCTTCCGGTGTTTCCGGTGTCTCTTGGGCTTCCGCGCTCTCCGGCGACTCAGGAGTATTGTTCAGGATGTCGTCAACCTCCGATTGCAGGTTGTCAGGGTTGGATATGTGTTTGTTATGTTTCATCGTTAGAATATTTATTCACTAAACGGGTGGCAAAATCTATGCCACCCATTCTCCGTCTGCCAAAATGTCAGTAATCTGCTTGTAGGAGTTAACTATGTACGTAGCCGTCTGCCCTTCTGGCAGAGGTGCGTCCGATCGTCGGAACCACATCTGGTCGATACCTGCGGCACGTGCGCCCTCGACATCGGATGTATAGGAGTCGCCAATCATCAGCGCCTCGTCGGCACTGATACCGTTGATACGCAGCGCTTCCTCGTAGATGCGCGGATTGGGTTTCTGTGCGCCCACCTCCTCGCTGAGCACTACATGCGTGAAGTACGGCTCCAGACCGCTCTTGCGGAACTTGAGGTACTGCGACTCCACAAACCCGTTGCTCACTATAGTAAGCGGATACCAGGCAGCCAGGGTCTTGACCATCTTGTCGGAGTCGGGAATGATGGAGAAGAAGTGGTTGGTCATACGCAGAAAATCCTCGCACATCCGCCGCGCCAGCACGCGCGTCTCGGAGTTCTCCTCCAGTCCGCAGGCATGCATCAGCGGATAGAGGAAGCGGTCGATCTTCAGCAGATCTTTCGTTACCTCGTCGCGGCCGTACTGCTCCCAGAGCAAGGTGTTGTGCTCGCTGTAGTGACGGACGAACGTATCGTAGTCGGTGTACTGATAGAGCTGATGGATCTCGAACATCGTAGTGAGCGCACACGTGGCCGAACGGCCGAAATCGCCGATCGTATCGTCCCAGTCGAGGAAGATGGCTTTGTATTTCTTGGTTGTACTCATGCGATGGTTGCGATTGGTTGGATTAGAACAGCGAGCCCTGGGCATCGTGACTGATAGGCGAGCGATGGAGATGGCGGTAAGCCAGTTCCGTGGCTTCGCGTCCGCGCGGCGTGCGCTTGATGAAGCCCTCCTTGATCAGGTAAGGCTCATACACATCCTCGATCGTTCCGGCATCCTCGCCCATAGCCGTAGCGATGGTGTTCAGGCCTACCGGTCCGCCGCGGAACTTGTCGATGATAGTGGTTAGGAGCTTATTGTCGATCTCATCCAGACCGAAGGTATCGATGTTCAGTGCCTCGAGCGCGTACTGAGCTATATCGAGATCGACCGTGCCGTCGCCTTTGACCTGCGCGAAGTCGCGCACACGGCGCAGGAGCGCATTGGCTATACGCGGCGTACCGCGGCTGCGGCGGGCGATCTCGCCGGCGGCGTGACTGTCGATGCGTACGCCCAACAATCCCGCACTGCGCGCCACGATCGAAGCAAGGATATCGGCGTCGTAATACTCGAGGTGGCAATTGATGCCGAACCGCGCCCGCAGAGGCGACGTGAGCAGACCGCTACGGGTGGTAGCGCCTATGAGAGTAAAATGATTGAGGTCGATCTGGATGGTGCGTGCCGACGGACCTTTGTCGATCATGATGTCGATGCGGTAATCCTCCATGGCGGAGTACAGGTACTCCTCAACCACAGGCGAGAGACGGTGGATCTCATCGATGAACAACACATCGTTCGGCTCAAGCGAGGTGAGCAGTCCGGCCAGATCACCGGGTTTGTCAAGCACCGGACCCGAGGTGACCTTGAAGCCTACGCCCAGCTCGTTGGCAATGATGTTGCTCAGGGTAGTCTTGCCCAATCCCGGAGGACCGAACAGCAACACATGATCCAGGCTCTCGCCGCGCAGCTTAGCGGCCTCGACGAAGATACGCAGATTGCTCACGATCTTGGTCTGACCGGCAAAGTCGGCAAAGCACAACGGGCGCAAGGCGTTATCTTGCTCCTTTTCGTTCATCTGTTGGCGTATATCGAATTCACTCATGCGTTGCTTGTTTGAATGTTTGTTCCAGATCGCCGATCTCGGCGAGCGGCTTATCGAGGCGAATACGGCCGTGATCGATGATAATCACGCGGCTGCATATAGCTTTGACCTCTTGCAGGATATGTGTGGACAGGATCACCGTGTGGCTCTTGCCCAGATCGCGAATGAGCGCACGTATATCCTCCAGCTGATTGGGATCGAGACCCGTGGTGGGTTCGTCGAGGATCAGCACTTCGGGGTTGCCGATCATTGCGGCAGCCAGTCCGACGCGCTGCTTGTAGCCCTTGCTGAGTTCGCGGATACGTTTGTTGGCCTGCGGCGTGAGACCGACAAGGTCGATCAACTCTTCGACCGCGCCATCACAGGTGGCGCGCACAGAACGCCTCAAGCGGGCAATGAACAGCAGGTACTCGCGCACATACATATCCCGGTAGAGCGGGTTCTGCTCGGGCAGATAACCTATATGCCGATGCACCTGATCAGGCTGCGCAAGCACATCGACGCCACATACGTTCACCGTACCGGCGTTGGCTCGCCACAGCCCCGTCAGCACCTTCATCAGCGTGGATTTGCCGGCACCGTTCGGGCCAAGCAATCCGATAACCTCCCCCTCATCGATGTGCAGCGACACATCGTTGAGGATGGAGGTTTGACCGATTGACTTATGTAAGTGCTCTACGCGAATCATTTAGAGCCAGCGTACGTAGCAGAAGTCCATGCGGTGCGGCAGCAGGTCGTTCTTCGGGTACATACGCAAGCCGAACTTCAGTGCACCTGCATAGTTGGCGAGGTAAGTGGTCTCGAAGTGCAGGATCGTACCAACCGCTTTCTTGAGGTCGAACTCCTGAACATGGTAGAGCTTATCGTTGTTGTGCAACGACGAGCGTGTAACAACGAGCTCAACGCCTACGCCCTTGTCGCCAAGACCCTTGGTGTCAAGGATAACCTCAAGCTTGTACTGCTCACCTACCGTCGGACCGGAAGCGAGCACCTCATCGACATTGCTGCTGACGAGACTGATCTCGTCCCAGTGAGCAACCATATTCTCCTTCCAAGCCACGATCTGCTTAGCCAGCTCGTAGTTGTTGGCAGCAAGTGTAGCGTGACGCTTGGCGAGCTTGCAGTAGAAGCGGTCGAAATAATCGTCCATCATTCGCTTGGTAGTGAAGCGCGGAGTAATCTCGGTCACGCTCTTCTTGATGGCAGCCACCCAAGCAGGCGAGTAACCTTGCGAGTTACGTGCGTAGTACATCGGGATAATCTCGCCCTCGAGCATCTGGTAGATAGTGGCAGCATCCAGCTGATCCTGGTGAGCCTGATTCTCGTAAGTACGTTTGTCGGTAAGTGCCCAGCCTGCACCGGGAACATAACCCTCGTACCACCAGCCGTCAAGCACGGAGAAGTTCAGCACGCCGTTCATCTGGGCTTTCTCGCCGGATGTACCGGAAGCTTCGAGCGGACGAGTCGGGGTATTCAGCCAGATATCCACACCGGAGATCAGACGCTTGGCAAGGTCCATATCGTAGTTCTCAAGGAAGATGATCTTGCCGAGGAACTGCGGCATACGACTGATCTCGATGATACGCTTGATCAGTCCCTGACCTGCACCGTCAGCCGGGTGCGCCTTACCGGTGAAGAGGAACTGTACCGGGTAGTTCGGGTTGTTGACGAGGCGCTCCAGACGCTCCAGATCGGTGAAGAGGAGGTGCGCACGTTTGTAGGTAGCAAAACGGCGTCCGAAGCCGATGATCAGCGTGCTCGGTGTCATCTCGTTCAAGGCGCGTACGATACGTGCGGGATCGCCCTGCGACTTCATCCAGTCCTCTTGGAACTTATGACGGATATAGTCGATCAGACGTTTCTTCAGGTACATACGTGTGCCCCAGATCATCTCATCGGGGATGTTGAGGTACTCACGCCACATATCGAGGTTCGACTGGTCGTTCCAGAAGCCCTTGGGGAAGTTCTGACGATACACTTTCTTCCACTCGGAAGCAGCCCATGTAGGCATGTGCACGCCGTTGGTAACGTAGCTTACGTGCAGTTCTTCGGGGTAGTAGCCTTTCCAAATAGGCGAAAACATCTTCTTCGACACTTCGCCGTGGAGCCACGATACACCGTTGGCCTCCTGGCAGGTATTCAGGGCAAAGACGGACATCGAGAACTTCTCGCTGCTGTCCTCGGGGTTGGCACGACCGAGACCGATCAGATCACCCCACTCGATGCCAAGCTTGTCGGCATAGGTATGCATGTACTTGTAGAACAGGCCTTCCTCGAAGTAGTCGTGTCCTGCGGGCACCGGCGTATGGCAGGTGTACAGACCGCTGGCACGAACAACCTCCAATGCCTGGCGGAAATTCAGGCCCTCGCCTACGAGATCAACCATTCGCTGCAGACCCATCAAGGCTGCGTGACCTTCGTTGCAGTGGTAAACATCCTTCTTGATGCCGAGTTTGTTCAGAGCGAGCACACCGCCTATGCCAAGGAGGATCTCCTGTTTGATACGGTTCTCCCAGTCACCGCCGTAGAGCTGGTGAGTGATCTGGCGATCCCACTCGCTGTTCATATCGTTGTCGGTGTCAAGCAGATAGAGCACGATACGGCCCACATTGACTTTCCACAGATAAGCGTGAACGAAGCGGTCGGGATACGGCACGTCGATCACCATCGGGCTGCCGTCCTCGTTACGAACCTGCGTGATAGGCAGGTTGTTGAAGTTCTGAGCCTCGTAGTTGGCGATCTGCTGGCCTTCGGGAGAAAGCGTCTGGGTGAAGTAGCCGTAGCGATAGAGGAAACCGATGGCGGTCATATCCACATTGCTGTCAGAAGCCTCCTTGAGGTAGTCACCGGCCAGGATGCCCAGACCACCGGAATAGATCTTCAGCACGCTCGACAGACCATACTCCATCGAGAAGTATGCAACGGACGGACGATCGCCACGGGGAACCTTCATGTAATCAGTGAACTCCTCGTAGATCGAGTCGAGTTGAGCCATGAACACGCGATCCTTGCTCAGGTTGAGCAACTTGTCGTAACCGAGCATGTTCAACAGCAGAACAGGGTTCGACTGAGCACGGTGCCATGCATCGTTATCAATCTGGCGGAACAGGTTCTTGGCATCGCTGTTCCAAACCCACCAGAGGTTAAATGCAAGTTCGCGTAACTTGCCCAGATTCTCGGGCAGATGTGCTTGAACTGTCACTTCACGAAACTGCATCGGACTTGCGTTACTAACTTTGATTTGCATAATTGTATGTGATTTTAGTTATTATTTACGATTGTTATGATTTGTCATCACACAAAAACGTACAAATTTACTACAAATTTTGCATATTTGCAAATTTTTCTGTGAGAAAAGTTCTATTTGTTGCGATTTTTTGACAATTTGCGCAGTTTAGCAGGCCAACCGGCTATGCGTTGCGGAACCTTGATGAGCCATCGCACGATCTTGTTCCACCGGAAAGCCCACCTGTCACGGCAAGTGAACACCGGCAACGGTGTGCCTGTCATCCGGTACGCCTCATGGATAATGTTGTCAATACGCTTCTGCTGCTTGCCGGCATTGGGCTGGAAGTACCTCACGGTCCATGATGGCACGGAGTAGAACCGCGCAAACCAGGTGTGACGGCACATCTCTTCGCCTTGGTGGTTGTAGAGGATCGTTGTCCAGCGGTCGGCATGACGCTCACAGGGCAAATACAAGGTCCGGGTATGACAGGCCTGCCAGAGGAAGAACGGGTAGTACGGCTCATAATCCGTGATGTCGAAATCGTACGGGCGATCGGCCACGAGCATCTGCTTCGGGTAAGCGGCCATCATCTGCTGCTTGTGGGCATTGTAGTCGAAGTTCTTCTCTGCCTCGCGGGAGTATTGCTCACGCAAGAGATTGAGGTTGAAGATGTTGAAGAACGGGTTCGTTACCAGCGGATTGAACACCCGGGGAAGCATTGCGCCGCCATCGGGACAACCGGCATTGGCTATACCGTTGGCGATGACATATTCAACCAGATTGAGAACAGCCTGCTTGCTTGTGATGAAGCAATCCTCGTCAACATTGATAGCGATATCGCAATCCGTGTCGCGAAGCATCGTACGGAAGTAGCCGTCGGCCGTCTGGTCAGTGAGGCGCACACACGGAAAACCCCAACTCTCGTAGAGCCCTTTGCTCAAGCGATAGAGCTTGAGGTCAAACGAACGGCAGTATATCTTGATGCGGGGACGGGTCATAGCATTTCCAGGATGGGCACGAGCAGTGCTTTCTTAACGTAAATATAGTACAATTGCCAGCGATAGAGCGGGAACAGGCCCTGTCGCCTGGCGTAATCAATCACCGTAGCGAACGCACGGCGTTTGTCGTCACCTTTCCACACGCGCCTTGCAGTCAGGCTGCCGCGGTGGATGATATAGTGGTACAACGGCCTCTCTGTCTGCTCGATGCGATTGGCGGAAAGCAGGCAGCACGTGAGGAACGCACTATCCTCGGCGCTGCGCGTCTCAGGAAAGACGATGCCGTTGGCTATGAGCCATTCGCGGCGATAGATGTATGTGGTGAAATACGATACATACGAACGGAGCAAACAGCGGCGAACAGGAACAGTGATCTCGCCCCGCGGTACACGGGGATTGGTCAGCACACGCGGTTCGCGGCCATCCTCAAAGTCCTGGCGGATATTTCCGCAACTCAGGTCAGCACCTTGGGCATTGGCGATGAGTGTGGAGTACATGTCCGGCTCAATCCAGTCATCGGCATCGAGGAAAGCTACATACTCGCCCGTGGCAAGCTGTAATCCGAGGTTTCGCGCACCTGCAGGACCGTTGTTGGTGGCCGTAGCGGCAATGCGGTAAGATATATCCTCGCGCTTGGAGTTACGGATGAAAGCCTCAGCCTGAGGTATGCTGTCATCGGTGCCGCAGTTGTCAATCAGCAGCACTTCGAAATCTGTGAGTTTCTGCGCTTCCACAGATAGCAGGCATCGCCGGATGAACGGCGAGGAGTTGTAAACGGGTATTATGACGGATAGTGTGGGCATTCGTTTGCAGTTATCAGTTAGTAGCAGTCAGTTAGCGGCGGAAGAGCCGAATGTACAGCCATTTGACCATGATATCTACGCAATGGTTCAGCCGTTCGTACCAGCGCGGCCAGCGACGGTGGTGCTTATGCCAGTAGCGGATATACTCCGTGCGCAGGATCTTGTTCTCGGGGTAGAGACGTACAGTCCAGCCGTTGCGTTCGCAGATCGGCGCATACTTGGCATCCATCGCCCCAAGGTCGGCAGCATTGAAGTCCGCACGAGGCATGTCGAGCAGGTAGATCTTGTACAGGATTCGCAGGCGGTTGATGTAATACTGCTCCATCCACTTGCGGCGCACGGGCGACAGATCGGCGACATGCGACTCGTAGTAATCGAGCATCGCGTCGGTAACGGTTTGCAGCTGGCGAACACTCTTCATCAGAACCTCGGGCGCCATGGTCTGTCCTTCGCGGTCAAGATTGTACTGATAGAGATTGAGATCGAGGAAACAGATCGTATTGGCATAGAACGTCGGGTAACACGACCATTCGGTATCCGTATAGCTGACGCCTTCGGTCTGGCGGTAGCCGATGCTTTGCAGCAGTTCGGTGCGGTACGTCAGGGCATGCATCAGGAAGAAACGGATATACCCGTCGTTGAGAACAGTGTCAAAGTCGTAGATCTTGCCGTAATCGTAGGGTTCACGCCCCATAGTATTGTAGCGATAGACCTCGCGCTCCTTCGCGCCGATCTGTGTAAAATGCGTGACAAGCATGTCAGCGTCCAATGGTTCGATGGCAGCGAGAAAAGCGTCAAGCACGGCGGTGTCGAACCAGTCATCGGAGTCAAGAACCTTGACGTACTTGCCTTTGGCAACGGGCAGTGCGGCGTTGATCGTCGAACCGTAGTTGCCGTTGGGTTTGTCGATGACATGAATAATCGACGGGTACTTGTAGGCATACTGTTGTGCGACCTGCAACGAGCTGTCCTTGCTGCCGTCGTTGACCACAAGTATATCCAACGTCTCAGCCCGCTGAGCCGATACCAGCGAATCCAGGCAACGCGGCAGCAGCGCTGCCATGTTGTACGTAGGGATTATGATGGAGAGGAGTTTCATTACTTTATAACAGTTTCAGTAAGCATCGCATGGCGTAGCCCCAAAGTTTGCGGGAATTGACGTAGCCTTGCAAGAACGTATCGCAATCCTGACGTTTGCGCCATTTGCACCACAGATAGACAAACCGATAGCGCGTCAAGCTGAGTGAGCGAACCGAAGGCACAAAATCGTTGCAGCCATCTGCTGCCTGTTCAAACAGCTGCTTCTGCTCAGGCGTATAGGCAGTGCGGCGCAGTTGCAGCAACGAACCGTAGAGGCGCTGGTAGTAATAGTTGTATATACCCGGTATGTCGCGGTACTTGGTGCGTATGAGTTCTTGCACTTGGCGGATAATATCCGAATAAACCTCAGCATAGATGTCCGTTGCACCGGTGCGTTGCACGGAGGTCATGATCGAATTTTCGCGGATGAGGTAGTGCAGTGTTATATTGTGGCAGAGCACTACCCTGCCTGCATTGGCGCGGACATTGAAGTCAAACACCGAGTCCTCCATGATCCGATGCACGCAACGGATATTGTTATCGCGCAGGAACGAAAGGAGGAACAGCTTGTTCCAGCGGTGGATGTTCGGTTCGCGGTGATGACGAATATAATCGTGCACCAATGCCGCCGGATGGATGATCGTGCGGTCGGCAAAGATATGTTTCGCAAGGGTTTCGCTCTGTTCGTTGACCTCTACATACGAACCAATGACCAGTTCGGCATGAACATCTTCCGCTTTGGTGTACAGGATTTGCAAAGCATCGGGCGCAAGGCAATCGTCGGAGTCAAGGAAAAGCAGGTACTTGCCTCGTGCATTATCGATGGCCGTGTTCGAAGCTTCGCCCAAACCCTTGTTCTGCTCATGTTCGATGATCCGGATTCGCGCACCCTGCGGATGGTTCTGCTGCAGGCGGCGAACAACAGCCATGCTTTCGTCCGTACCGCGGTCATCGATGACGAGCACTTCGTAGGGTTCGGCAAAGATCTGGTCGAGTGCCGAGCACAACGAGCGTTCAACGTAAGCGGCTACGTTGTAAACAGGAAATGCTATGGTTATCCGGCAATCGTTCATCGCGCAAGAGTTATCTGTTCACAATCAGCAAGCCAGGTGTCGTAGAACCCGCTGTTCTTGCCGTAACTGTTATCGTAAAGCACCACATCCTTGCCGAGCAAGAGGGCGAGAATCGCACCATGCAGACGAGTTGAATGGATCGTGCGGTAGGTATTGATAAACTGCACGCCGCAGCGCATGAGGAAAGGCTGATAAATCTGCTGGCAGTACCAATCCAACATCCCCGAACTGATGATCGGCGAGAATTTGACGAGCAGCCATGTGTAGAAATCGCGTCGCTCCATCGGAGGCCAGTCACGGATAGCTATTTCCGGCTGCGCGAGGATCTGTTCCAAGGCAGGCGAATCGACTCGTTCACGGTCATCGCGCATCAGCAGCAAGTCGCGCACAGGCTGTTTTCCGGCCGTGGACAAATGGCTACTGTCAATATAGAACGCCATATCCGGCACGAGCAGTATACGGTTGCTGAAATGCTTGGTCAGCAGTTCGTACGAGGCTTGGTCGCGGGCGCAGATAGTGATATTGTCATGTCCGGCCAGTTGTTCGGCACACGAGAGCAGATTGGCTTTTTCGCCAAAGAACACCGTTTGAGGGAAGAACAGGAACCGGCAGCGAGGGTAATGCTCGATGACGCGCATCTTGAACTCATGATGTTTGGCCCAAAGATCGCCGAAATTGCCGCCACCCTGAAAAAGAATCAGCGTATCGTCAGGAATCTCGGGAAAACGGAAAGTCTCCAGCGCATAACGGCCTTTGCAAGCATAAGGAAGCGTACAAAGGTAATCCTCCTCGCCCTGCCAGATCAGCACATCGCCGATATTGTTGTAGTATGGCAATTCCAACAGGAAATAATCCCTGTCAATCAGTCCGTTGAGCTGATTAGCGATGATCTGACGGAGCTCTGCTATTTTGGCATTGGCGGTCATCGGATAATACTCTTCACAATCTTTTTCGCTCTGTCAACAGGTACTCGCCAACACATCTGCCGGTCAGCGCGACGTTCTTCGGCCGGCGTAAGCACAGTGTTGGTTTGACACAGTTTCGTTTCCATCGCCTCTTTGCAGAGCGGTGTCAGCCACTCAGAGCCGTCGGCGCACACACGGTTGCGCATCTCGGCAAACGTAGGCGTAGACAGTGTGGGTATAGCACCAAAGCCGAGCCATGCGTGGCCGTTGAAACAATGCGGCTCTTGACAATAATGGCCGATAGGAAGGAAACGTATCGGTTTGTCAGGATCATCAAGTATATTCTGCGCATAGAGGCAACGGTAACACTGGCGAAGCTTGCCGCTGCCCATATCCAGAGCGAACGTCCAGCTGCCGGCATAGCAGAACTCATGGCGCGGCTCGTTGAAGATTGACAGTTTGAAACTGAACAGCGTTGAGTCAAACTGTCCCCAAACGCGCTTATACTCCTCACGAGAGAGGTTCGTCAGTATCGGCAAATTCTGCATGTAATGTTCATCGCGAGCTACTGTCACATGCGGGATTGCTCCGACATGCTCGATGGCAACTTGCTTCAACTCATCGATGTACGGAATAAGTTCGTCGTGCGGCGTCAGTTCGAGCGTGAACGATGCACCGCGCTCGCGCACTTTCCGAATATTGCCGAAGAATCGCTCCATCAACCCGCGTTGCTTAAGTTGCAGGTAGTGATAAGAGCACTTGAAGAACAGCCGTTCCATCAGTTCCGGAGAATATTCGTTGCATATACGGTCAAAAGCTTTATCCACCGTACAATTAGTAACGACCATCACATAGTGCCCCTGCTCCAAGGTAACGCGGATATAATCAACCATCTCCGGCGCAAGCAAGGTCTCGCCTGCCGCGCAGAAGTTAACCATACACACTCCACCCCATCGCTCCGGAGCAAAGGCGCGTTTCCATTGTTCGACGCTATACTTGAATTTAGGCAACGCCTGACTGAACAGTTTGTGGTGCGTGACGTAACAATACGTGCAACGGAGCGTGCATGTATTGATGGGCACCTGTACATCTATGAATCGCTTGAATTTCATTGTTTACCAGAGGAATAATCCGTAGCGGTGGAGAGTTGGGGCGGTGAAGTCGAGACGGATGCCGATGTTGGCGAGTGAACGGGTGACATTGCAGCCGGCGGCATCCCAGGGGATGCGGGCCTGGTCGGGATGAGCACAAGCGTCTGATGGACAACCGTCGGCACAAAGTTCGCAACTGCCGCCAATGAACGACTGCGCCAAAGCATTGTTGCGGCGCATCAGTTCGGACTCAAGATACAGCATCGCACGATGCAGATCGTTACCGGCCAGCCTGTAATCGGCTTGCGGCGACTCGCCGCCGATGATCACTGCCAAGTGTTCGTACTCCGCGATAAGTTTCGGGAAGTCAATCGCCGGCAGGTTGCCCGGGCATGTCCATTTGGCGCGGTAGTTGCGGCACTGGAAACACTTGAGCCGCACGCGCTGCTCAAACACCAGATCTTCCTGACGGATGGGCTGCACGTCCGTTGCCGGGTACTTGGCATGTAATATGTTTCTCAGTTCGTCGGTGGTCATTATCGGGAACGCGGGGTGTTTCGTCAATTGCGGTTACTTGTTCAGCGTAGCCAGCGCAAGTCGTGTGGCTTCGCGGATAGCGCCCTGTCCGCCGGCGGTTTTGAGCACATGAATCCCCTTCAGCGCGAGCACCTCAGGCATCGAGTTCGGCGGACACATCGGATAACCGACGGCTTGCAACAGATCGATATCGTTGACATCGTCACCTACAAAGCAAACCTCTGCCATGGTGATGCCCAGTTCGCGACAGATATCTTCCGCCGCCTCACGCTTGGTGCGGAAAGGAATCTCCTGCGGTTCGGCTTTGGCGGGCGAGTAACGGATACACGAATCATTGTTTGCCTTGCTGCCCGTGCCGAGATAAAGGTACGCGAGGTTGAGCTTGCGTGCGCGGCGAACAACGAGCTGCACGCGTTCGCTGGTGAGAATACCGCAAGGCACACCGGCTTGCTGGAGAAGCATGACGCCCATTCCATCGTATACGCAGAAGCGCTTGTACTCAGCGCCATCATCGCCGTAATACATACCACCGTCCGTGAGACAGCCATCCACATCCGTGAGGAACAATTTAACCATAATCTGTCGCAAAATTGATTCAAACGTGCAAAGATACGAAAAAATTCTGACATTTGCAAATCTCGCTGACAATTTGTCATGCAGAGGTTATAAAACGGACGAATTAATGCAGAAAAAGGAAATATTTCCGCCAAAGATTTGCATATATCAAAAATATGTTGTACCTTTGCACCCGCTTTTGCGAAAAGCATGGTCCATTAGCTCAACTGAATAGAGTACCACACTACGGATGTGGGGGTTGCAGGTTTGAATCCTGCATGGATCACTCGCCTTCGGTAATCGGGTCGCACGGGCTGAGCGTTTCGCGCTCATCAAAGCGACCGATACCTCGGCTCTCCCCGAAACCTATCTAACGATAGCTTTCGGGGACCCCGGAAAGGGGAAACCTCAGGAAAAAGAGGGAATCCCAAACAAAGCTATAAATAAAGAACGACGTCGAAGGGGTACTTCCGCGGAGTTCTTTTTTTTATCAAGGTTGGAAGGTCCGGAAAAGCCGGAATGAATATATGACTACACAGGAGTTACAGACGATCAAGCAACGGTTCAAAATAATCGGCTCATCGCCGATGCTGGACAGAGATATAGAGATTGCGGCACAAGTAGCCGTGACCGACCTGAGTGTGCTGATCACCGGCGAGTCCGGTGTAGGTAAGGAACACTTTCCGCAGATCATTCATGCCTGTTCGCCGCGCAAGCACGCGAAGTACTTTGCCGTGAACTGCGGTGCTATACCCGAAGGAACGATTGATAGCGAGCTGTTCGGTCACGTGAAAGGTGCGTACACCGACGCGCATGCAGAACGGAAAGGATACTTCGAAGAAGCGAACGGCGGCACACTGTTCCTTGACGAAGTAGGCGAACTGCCATTGCCTACCCAAGCGCGGCTGTTGCGTGTGCTGGAGACGGGCGAGTTCATACGGATGGGTTCGTCGGAGGTACAGAAGACCTCGGTAAGAGTTGTGGCAGCCACGAACCTCGACATGAAACGTGCGATAGCCGAAGGGCGGTTCCGCGAGGATCTGTATTTCCGCCTGAATGCAGTAGAGATACACGTACCCGCGTTGCGCGAGCGAAAAGAGGATATACCGTTGCTGTTCAGGAAGTTTACATCGGACTTCACAACCAAGTACGGCATGCCGCGCATACAACTGACAGACGAAGCGACCGAGCTGCTGAAGAGCTACTACTGGTACGGCAATGTGCGTCAGTTGAAGAACGTAGCCGAGCAGATCTGCATACTTGAACAGAGCCGCGATATCAATGCGGATACCTTGCGCAAGTACCTGCCCGAGAACGAACAGGAGCAACAGATCACCCTATTCGGCGCACAGGCGAACATGGGGGGTGATCCGTATATGAACGAGCGCGAGCTGTTGTACAAAGTGCTGTTCGACATGAAACACGATATAGCCGAGCTCAAGCAACAGATGGCCGCAGCGACCGGCAGTGTGGCGATGCCGGCAAGCCCGATGACGCCGTACAACGAACATCGCGAACAACCGCAAGAGCCCGAGGTTCAGGAAGCGGAGATCATCCATGAGCCGGTGATCGCGCACGACGAGCCGCTGACGATGGAGAGTGCCGAGGTTGCGATGATCCGCAAAGCGCTGGAACGTCACAGCGGAAACAGAAAAGAAGCCGCAGCAGAGCTGGGGATAAGTGAACGGACGCTGTACAGGAAACTGAAGAGCATAGAATAGCCTACCCTAACCCTCCCTGAAAGGAGGGAATAAATGGAATGAAAGGAAGACTGCTAATAGGATGGATGACGGTAGCGATGATCGTTGCCGGTATGCCTTCGTGCCTGATCAGTTACAAGTTCAACGGCGCAAGTATCGACTATACGAAAACGCAGTCAATCAGCATATCGGACTTCCCGAACAACGCTGCGCTGGTCAATCCGAACCTGTCGAACGCCCTGTCGGAAGGCATACGTGACCTGTATTCGCGTCAGACACGACTGCAGATCCTGCATCGAGGGGGAGACATGGAGCTGGAAGGCGAGATTGTGGATTACAACCTTACGCCGATGGCTATCACCGCGGATAACATGTCCGCAGAAACGAAACTGACGATGGTGATCAAAGTGCGCTTCACAAACAACAAAGCGCCGGAAGAGAGTTTTGAGAAGACCTACAACGCCTACCAGACCTTCGATTCGTCGCGACTGCTGACGGATGTGCAAGACGAATTGTGCACGGCAATGATCACCGAACTGGCGGAAAGTATATATAACGATACGGTGGCAAAGTGGTAGTCGCGAGTTTTTTTTCGCGGAAATATTTGCAAATATCATTTTTTTTTCGTATCTTTGTCGCCGCTTTTGGAAAACCGAAGAAATAAAACAACAAAAACAATATGTACACATTATTTATTACACTGATTATTATCGCTGCAGTTCTGCTTGTTCTACTGGTACTTATTCAGAACAGCAAAGGTGGTGGTTTGGCAGCAGACTTTGCGAGCGGCAACCAAGTGATGGGTGCGCCGAAGACTGCAGACTTTTTGGAGAAATCGACATGGACACTTGTAGCAGTAATCGCCGTATTGAGCATTCTGGCCGTAGGCGTTAACAAGCAACAGATCCGCGCTGCCCAACAGGCAGGCGAGAGTGCCATCCAGAGCCAAGTACAAGACGCTGCTGCCGAGCAACAGACGAACACGGCAACACCTGACTTCGGAGAATAATCGCCTTCGGCAAGTCGGAAGTCAAAACAATTAGCGGGAACAGGTCAATAACCATGTTTCCGCTATAGCCTATAAAAATTAACGCGCGTACGCGTTGGTTGTGTGTGCACGTAGGGAAAGGAAACAAATACCAATCTATCATGAAGAAATATAATTTCAACGCAGGACCAAGTATCCTGCCGCAAGAAGTGATCAAACAAACCGCTGAGGCCGTTCTGGACTTTCAGGGCGAAGGGCTGTCGGTGCTGGAGATCAGTCACCGCGCCAAGTATTTCCAGCCTGTAGTGGATGAGGCCGAGGCATTGTTCAAAGAGCTGCTGAACGTACCGGAAGGTTACCGCGTACTGTTCCTCGGCGGCGGAGCAAGTCTGCAATTCTGCATGGTTCCGTTCAACCTGCTGGAGAAGAAAGCCGCATTCCTGAACACGGGCGTTTGGAGCAAGAAAGCCATCAAAGAAGCCAAAGGTTTCGGCGAGGCAGTTGAGGTAGCCGCAAGCACGAACTCTATCCCGAACGATTATGAGATTCCGCAGGACGCTGACTACTTCCACATCACGACGAACAACACGATCTTCGGCACGGAAATAAGCGACAAGAAGTTGCAGGAGATATATGCAAAGAAAGGCAATGTGCCCCTGGTAGCCGATATGAGTTCGGATATACTGAGCCGTCCGGTGGATGTGAGCAAGTATGACATCATCTACGGCGGCGCACAGAAGAACCTTGCTCCAGCAGGCGTGACGTTCGTGATCATCAAAGAGAGCTGCCTGGGCAAAGTGAGCCGGTACATCCCAACGATGCTGAACTACCAGACGCATATCGACGGCGGATCGATGTTCAACACGCCTCCTGTGCTGCCGATCTACACGGCACTGCTGACGCTGCGCTGGCTGAAAGCCAACGGCGGCGTGAAATGGATCGAGGCGCGGAACAAAGCGAAAGCCGAGTTGCTGTATAAGTGTCTGGACGAGTCGAAGCTGTTCACTCCGACGATCATGGACAAAGAAGATCGCAGCCGGATGAACATCTGCTTCGTGCTGAAGCCCGGATACGAAGATCTGCAGGACGATTTCTTCAAGTTCGCGACGGGACGCGGGATGGTGGGCATCAAAGGTCACCGACTGGTAGGCGGATTCCGCGCCAGCTGCTACAACGCGATGGATCTGGAAGGCGTTCAGGCATTGGTTGATTGCATCAAAGAATACGAAAAGTTACACTAAGATGAAGGTTTTAGTAGCGACAGAGAAACCTTTTGCGAAAGTGGCCGTTGACGGCATTCGCGAGGTGATAGAGGGCGCAGGCTATGAGTTGGCGCTCCTGGAGAAATATACATCAAAGGCTGAGTTGCTGGCAGCAGTGGCCGATACCGATGCGCTGATCATCCGTTCGGACATTGTGGATGCCGAAGTGCTGGATGCGGCGAAGCAACTGAAGATCGTTGTTCGCGCCGGTGCCGGATACGACAATATCGATCTGGAGGCCGCTACGGCCCATAAGGTTGTAGCGATGAACACTCCCGGCCAGAACTCGAATGCCGTGGCAGAATTGGCGTTAGGTCTGATGGTTTATGCCGTGCGGAACCTGTACAACGGCACAAGCGGCACGGAGCTCAAGGGAAAGAAACTCGGCATTCATGCCTTTGGCAATGTAGGCCGAAACGTAGCCCGCATAGCGCAAGGGTTCGGAATGGATGTTTATGCCTACGACGCATATTGTCCGGATGAGGCGATGGTTGCCGCAAACGTTCACCCGCTGCATTCGGCAGAGGAGCTGTACAAGACCTGCGACATTGTGAGTCTGCATATCCCCGCTACGCCGGAGACGAAGAACAGTATTAACCATGATCTGGTTAATCTACTGCCGAAAGGCGGCGTGCTGGTGAATACCGCGCGAAAAGAAGTGATTGACGAGGACGGCTTGATCAACCTGATGCTCGAGCGTCCCGACCTGCGATACATGACGGACATCATGCCCGCAGCCGATGCCAAGTTCCGCGAACTGTTTGCCGGCCGGTACTTTGCGACGCCGAAAAAGATGGGCGCACAGACCGCCGAGGCAAACATCAACGCCGGCATTGCTGCAGCCAAGCAGATCGTGGACTTCATACAGAACGGCAATACACGTTTCCAAGTAAACAAATAATGGGCAACAGACGAATATATCTGCTACTGATCAGTGTGTGCTGCGCGCTGAGTTGTTGGGCGTTGCATGTGCAGCCTGTCGGTGACCCCGACAAGGATTACACGTTTGTTGACAACAGCGGTGACACGATCTACATCTTCGCCTCAGGTATCGACATGCGGCATCCGGCAGGAAACACCGACTGGTATAAGGTGGATGGCAGTCTGTACCAGAGCAACACGGACGAGATCTTTCCCGACGACGGCGGGTACTATACCTTGCAGGACGGCGAGAAAGAGTATTTCTACGTATTCTCGTACGCCAACTACAAGGCCAACACGGCAGACTGGAGTCTAAGCGTTGAACCCAAGTGCGACGCTACAGTGCTGACATTGAGCGGCACATTGCCCGCACCGCTCACCTATTCCCTACCCGACGGGCGGTTACGTACCGTGCCGCGCACTTGTACCGTCTCTTACACCGATCTGGCGTGGAACGAGAGCGATATGCAATGGGCTGACTCTGCCGCCGTGGCAACGTTCGAGTTCCCCGACACACAGTTTACGTTGCCGGCTATCTATCAGGCAACAGATATCTCGCTGACGGTGGACAATATCGCCCAAGCCTTAGGGCTGGACACCGACTCCGTGAGCACAACGCTCAGCACGCCTATTGCCGTGAAGTCACATGTAACCAGCCGCACTGAGGTGCGCGGACAGAAAGGCGAGTTGACGAACGAGCTTGAGCGTCCGGTGGATGAATCGGTGCTGACCGGTTCGGCCGAGCTGCGCATTCAGTTCTACAGCAACCCTACGCCGGCAGCATCGTTCTTCAGTTGGCGCATATACAAAGGCACGGCGCTGATGTACACCCGTAACGACGAGAATCTGTTCGAGGTGTTCAGCGAACCGGCCGCATACCGCGTGGTTTGTACCGTGACCGGCACCGATTGTCCGTGCGAGACCTGTAACCACGACTCGACGGAAGTGACGGTAAACATCTCCGTATCCGACTTGCGCGTGCCGAACGTATTCACGCCCAACGGCGACGGACTGAACGACGAGTTCCGCGTGCAGTACCGTTCGATCATCGAGTTCCACTGTTGGGTATATAACCGCTGGGGCAAACTTGTGTACGAATGGACTGATCCCGCCAAAGGCTGGGACGGAACGATCAATGGTCGTCCGGCAGCCGAAGGTGCGTACTTCTACGTGATCCGTGCCCGCGGATCGGATGCCAATCCCAATCAAGGCTACAAGACCAAAGCAGCGTACCGCCGTTCGCAACTCAAGACCGATGAGATGGTAGGAATCTACCAGCTATCGGGTGACATTAACCTAATTAGAGGCAAACAATAATACCACGATATTATGAAGCGAATATATTTGTTCATACTGGCTGTAGCGGTCGCGCTCTGTACGTTTGCACAGAACGTGGATATGCAGGCACATGTGATGTCCGACGAAGGTCTGGATGCTTACACCGCGTACGCAGCCAAACAACAAGCATACTACAGCGGTTCATACTCCTACGACAATATCTCCGCCACAACAGGCGACGCACTGTTCGGACTGCTGAACACGCTGATGGGCAATACGTGCCAGCTGGAAAAAGGAAGCTTCTCGTACAACACTCTACGTAGCGCATATGCCGATGTGGACAAAGATCTGAATCGCTCGGGCTACATCATCGGCTACTACGACGGCCGTTCGATGAACGGTAAATGGGACGGCGGCAGCACATGGAATCGCGAGCACACATGGCCACAGTCGAAAGGTGCAGACAAAAGCATCTCCATGGGGCATGACATGCAAAGCGTTCGCCCGACAAGCACAGCCGTCAACTCCGACCGCGGCAACACGGCATACGGAGAGACAGGGAGTTATTACGACCCGAACGACGTGCAAATCAACAACAGCAATTACAAATCCGTAAATATGGGCTCGTACCGCGGCGATGCAGCACGTGTGATTCTGTACGACTACCTTGTGTATGGCCAGGCGGGCAGTTACAAGAACAGCCTGTACAACGGCAATGCCCAACTGCTCAACAAACTTGGCTCGAATGGCGTGTTTGAGAGCGTGGCAGTCATCCTGAAGTGGCACATGCAAGACCCGCCATCGCTCACAGAGATGGTTCGTAACGACGGGGCACAGACCTATCAAGGCAACCGCAATCCGTTCATCGATTTTCCGGAGATTGCCGTGGAGATCCTTGGTAACCAGATAACCACCTTCGGCGTAACCGTTAGCAGCAATCTGGATATGTGGCCGGCCTACCGCCATACGCCGAGCAGCGGGTTTGTTGTGTACCTGGCCGACAAGAACGGCAACCGTCCTAATTCGGCGAATCTCAAGATCACCGGTACAAACAACTATACGTACGACGCTACATTGGGCCGACTGATTGTTACGGCTGCCAACGCAAACATCTCCATCGCATTGGACGGAGACGGAACGGCAGTGGAAGATATCAACCCGGAGCATCAGGATGCACCGATCTACGACATCCTCGGACGGCGTGTGACACATATGCAGCACGGACAGATATATATTCGCGAAGGAAAGAAATTCGTGTATTAGACCTTGGCAGCCAACGCATTGACATACGAGCAGGTGATGCTGCAACTCAGTCAAAAGCAGTACAAACCGATATACATCCTCTACGGGGAGGAGCCTTATTATATCGATAAGGTGACCGACTACATTGAGGATAACGTACTGGATGAAGCCGGCAAGTCATTTGATCAGGTCGTTCTCTACGGCCGCGATCTTGCTGAAGCAGGCATAGGTGAGGCCGTGATGCATGCACGGGGTTTTGCGATGATGGGCGGGTACAAAGTTGTAATCGTCCGTGAGGCACAGATGATCAAGAAGTGGCAGGCACTGGAGCAGTATGTTGCCGCCCCCCAACCGCAATCAATCCTGGTGATTGCCTGCAAATCGGGCACAGCGCCGAAGATCCCCGCCTCACCACACGTGGCACTGATGCAATCCACGCCGCTGCGCGACTACCAAGTAGCCGGATGGATCACCCGATATATTGACGATTGGAACAAGAAGCAAGCCGCCGAGCAGAAAGCCGATCAGGTAACCATCGATCCGAAGGTTACGCAGATCCTCGCCGATAACCTCGGCACGAACCTGCAACAGATTGTGCTATCGCTGGAGAAGCTCGTCAACGGCCGCCCGGCGGGCGTGAACGTCATCGATGCAGCACTCGTGGAGCGGAACATCGGCATCAGCAAGGACTTCAACTGCTTTGAGTTGCAGGACGCGCTGATCAACGGCGATGCAGTCAAAGCCAACCGTATAGTGCGGTACTTCGCATCCTCGAAGGATCATCCGATACAGAAAGAGTTGCCGCTGCTGTTCGGTTTCTTTGCCAACCTGATGCTATATCACTATCTGCCTAACCCGAATGACGAACGAGCCGTAGCCGCAGCGCTGAAGATCAATCCATTTATCGTCAAGAACTACGCCCGTGCGGCAAAACGGTACTCGGCAGGCAAAACCTTCCGCATCATCTCATATTTCCGCGAGACAGACGCTCGGAGCAAAGGCATCAACGCCGGATCAGCCACCGAGATGGACTTGTGGAAAGAACTGATATATAAAATATTACATTAACCGAGGGATGGATTTGTATGCTTGCAACCCTCTAAACTAAATGCTAAAAACAATGAACTACTTATTTACTTCAGAATCGGTGTCAGAAGGACACCCTGACAAAGTCGCTGACCAGATCAGCGACGCAATATTGGATAACTTCTTAGCCCTTGATCCGAGTGCTCACGTGGCTTGCGAAACGATGGTTACCACCGGTCAGGTGGTTGTTGCAGGCGAAGTGACCGCCAAGCACTATATTGATCTGCCGGCAATCATTCGGCGCACAATCAACGATATAGGTTACACCAAGGCAGAGTACAAGTTCGAGGCAGAGAGCTGCGGTATACTGCAAGCCCTGCACGAGCAGAGTGCGGACATCAACATGGGCGTAAGCCGCAAGTCGAAGATGGCGCAAGGTGCCGGCGACCAAGGAATGATGTTCGGTTACGCCTCTTCGGAGACCGACAACTATATGCCCCTTACGCTCGATTTGGCGCACACGCTGGTTTATACGCTTGCGCGAATCCGCAAGGAAGGCAAGGAGATGACCTATCTTCGTCCCGACGCCAAGAGCCAGGTAACGATGGAGTACGACTCTAATAACCGCCCCGTACGCATTCAGACGATTGTTCTCTCCACCCAACATGACGAGCAGACAACTGACGGACAAAAAGTTACGCCGGAACTGATCAAGCAAGACGTGATAACCATCCTTCTGCCGCGTGTAGCCAAGCGCGATGCACGCTACACTGCCCTACTGGAGACTTTCCTGCGTGATGAGCGCACAGAGCTGCTGGTAAACCCGACCGGCAACTTCGTGATCGGCGGTCCTTACGGCGACACGGGTCTGACGGGAAGGAAGATCATTGTGGATACTTACGGCGGTCGCGGTGCTCACGGTGGCGGAGCTTTCTCAGGCAAAGACCCCTCAAAGGTTGACCGTTCGGCAGCTTACGCGGCACGATATATAGCCAAGAACATGGTTGCGGCAGGCGTGGCAAGCGAAGTGCTCGTGCAAATCAGTTATGCCATCGGCGTGGCGAAGCCTGTGAGTCTGTATGTCAATACCTATGGCACAGCCAAGGTAAAAATGAACGATGCAGAGATTGCCAAACGTATAGGCCGATTGTTCGACTTGCGTCCGGCTGCTATCATCCGTGACCTACGACTCACGCAACCTATGTACGAGGAGACCGCGCGCTACGGACATATGGGACGCACCAACGAAGTGGTAACCAAGACATTCATCGATTCCGATGGCAAACCGTTCACCCGTGAAGTAGAACTCTTTACATGGGAGAAGCTTGACCGCGTGGACGCAATCAAACAAGCATTCAAACTATCATGAGCGACAAGCGTATAGTAAAACAATCCTGGCTTATTACCGCAGCCGTCTTGCTGCTGGTGGCGCTGGATCAGGCACTCAAACTGTATATCCGCACGCACTATGCGTTAGGCGAGGCACATGAGATCCTGCCGTTCTTCCAGCTCTGTTTTGTAGAGAACAACGGAATGGCGTTCGGCATACAATGGCTGCCGAAGTGGTGTTTGACCGCTTTCCGAATCATCATGGTAGGCATCTTAAGCTGGTACATCAACATACTGCTCAAGCGTGAAGCACGCGCTTCGTACCTGACGATGATCACGCTCATCACCGCCGGTGCACTGGGCAACATCATCGACTGCGTATGCTACGGTAAGCTCTTCGGCTATGAGACCTGGTTCTACGGCAAGGTTGTGGATATGCTGTACTTCCCGCTCATTCACAATGCAGCCGGCGAGACGCTGTTCTTCCGGCCGGTGTTCAACCTTGCGGATTCGTATATCACAGTGGCGGTGTTCGCAATTATCCTGTTCTTTAGAAAAGACTTGAATGATAGTCTGGAGACAAAAAAGCGGCTTAATTGAGCCGCTTTTTCTTTACGAGATGTAGTGATGTCGATATCACGATATTTCGCTATTAGATTCCCAGACTTGCTTTGATTGCCGGAACTTTGGCTTCAGCCTCGGCGGTACAACGCTCGTAGTCAGCACCGGTGAACGGTTTGCCGGACTTAACAGGGATCTCGAAGTAGAACTTGATCTTCGGCTCGGTCCCCGACGGACGAACGCTGACTTTCAGGCCACCCTCGGTGAAGTACTGCAGCACATTCGATGTAGCGTTCAGCGGCATCTCGATCGGGCTCTCCACCCACTTGCCGTCCTTGAGTTCCTGCTGCTTGAGGAGCTTGAAGTCTTTGATCTTGATAACCTTGTCGCCTGCAATCTCTTTCGGAGCATTAGCGCGGTAGTTCACCATCATCTGTGCAATCTCCTCGGCACCGGTCTTTCCCGGACGAACAACGTTGATCGTTGTCTCGCGCTGGAAGCCGTAATCCTCGTAGATCTTCAGCAGGTAATCGTACAGCGTCATGCCGTTATCCTTGGCGTAAGCGGCGATCTCGCAGATCAGGCAGATAGCCGACGGCGAACATTTGTCGCGAACTGCATCATAAGGCAGGAAGCCGAAGCTCTCCTCACC
>DBYS01000006.1:40774-40944 GCA_002310195.1 Bacteroidales bacterium UBA1180 | reverse complement strand
CCTTCCCACATACGGATACGGTTGGCGATCCACTTGAAGCCGGTGTATTCGTCAGTGAGCGTAACGCCCTGAGCATCAGCAATCTTACGGATGAGTTCGCTGGTAACGATGGTCTTGACGATGAACATATCATCGCGCATCTTACCCAGACGCTTCATGTTGTTGATGAT
>DBYS01000006.1:33064-40736 GCA_002310195.1 Bacteroidales bacterium UBA1180 | reverse complement strand
CACTCGCCCTTGTCGTTGCGGCAGACGATAGCTATACGGTCAGCATCGGGATCGGAAGCGATAACGAGGTCGGCGCCAAGTTTCGTGCCAAGGTTCATACCCATGGTCATTGCCTCGGCGTTCTCGGGGTTAGGCGATACAACCGTCGGGAAGTTGCCATCGATAACCATCTGCTCGGGTACTACGTGGATGTTCTGGAATCCCCATGAGCGCAGGCACATCGGCACGATCTGACGACCGGCACCGTGCATCGGCGTATAAACGATGTTCAGGTCTTTCTGACGAAGGATGGACTCCTGGTCAATCATCACAGATTTGACAGCCATCATGTAGTCGTAGTCCATCTCACCGCCGATGATCTCGATCAGGTCTTTGTTGGCGTTCCACTTCACGTCAGCCATGGTCACTTTGTTCACCTCGTCGATGATTCCCTGATCGTGCGGCTGGAGTACCTGCGAACCATCCTCCCAGTAAGCCTTGTAGCCGTTGTACTCTTTTGGGTTATGGCTGGCGGTAACGTTTACACCACCCTGGCATTTCAAATGACGAATGGCAAACGACACTTCGGGGGTAGGACGAAGGCTCTCGAACAAATACACTTTGATTCCGTTGGCGGAGAAGATGTTGGCTACAGTCTCGGCGAACAGACGACCGTTGTTTCGGCAGTCGTGACCTACAGCCACTGCCACCCGGCCGTTCTGTACGTTCTGGAAACCGCCCTCACGCTGTACTTTCAGCAGATAGTTGGCATAACCTTGCGTAGCCTGGGCAACGATGTACTTGTTCATTCGGTTCGTACCCGGACCCATCACACCGCGCAGACCGCCGGTGCCGAACTCCAAGGTGCGATAGAAAGCGTCGATGAGCTCGGTCTTGTCCTCGGCCTCCATCATGGCTTTCACTTGTGCGCGGGTCTCCGCGTCAAACGGCTCGCGAGTCCACACCTCAGCCGTTTCCATAACTTTCTTCAGTTCTTCGTTCATGATAATTGGATTTAATTTGTTAATATTTTAGTTTATCTGATATCCGTTGTTGTATTCGCTCTTCTGTCTCCGGCTCACCGAGCGAGGCGATTACATCGTGGAAGAACGCCGTCAGTAGCAGTTGCCTTGCCTCATCGATTGCTATACCTCGCTGCTGCATATAGAACAGTGCGCTCTCGTCAATCTGCCCTGTGGTAGCGCCGTGCGAGCACTTGACATCATCGGCATAGATCTCCAGTTGCGGCTGCGTGTGCATCGTGGCGGCCGGTGAGAGCAGCACGTTGCGGTTCGTCTGCATCGCTTCGGTGTGCTGCGCATGGGGGGCAACGATCAGTTCGCCTATGAAAGCTCCCTGTGCCTCATCTTTGACCGCGAACTTCAAGAGCTGGTTCGATTTGCCGTTCGGCACGCTGTGGCGCACGCGCGTGCGTACATTAACTTGTTGCTTGCCGCTGATCACACCCAAACCGTAGATGTACGTCTCGGTATGTTCGCCTGCCTGCTCAATGTCAAACAACACGTCATGGCTTGCCGTCGCTTCGCCGTCCAGGCAGAACAGATGGATAGTCAGTACGCTACCCGCCTCTTGCGTTATATGCCACTGCGCCGTTTCGTCCGACACGTGGGCTATAACCAGGTGCTTATGTTCACCCTTTATGAGCTGTAAGTCCTGCATAACCGCTTTCTTCCAATTCCAACGCAAGTTCCTTGCCGCCTGTGCGGATGATCTGCCCGTCAGCGAGTATATGTACGTAGTCCGGCACAATGTAGTCCAGCAGCCGCTGATAGTGCGTGATCACGATTGTGGCGTTATGACTGTTGTGCAGTTTGTTCACGCCCTCGGCCACTATACGCAGCGCATCAATATCCAAGCCGGAGTCTGTCTCATCGAGTATGGACAGACACGGCTCGAGCATCGCCATCTGGAAGATCTCGTTGCGTTTCTTCTCGCCGCCAGAGAATCCTTCGTTCACACTGCGCCCCGCCAGTTTGTTGTCAAGCTCCACAAGCGCACGCTTGGCGCGCATCAGTTTGAGGAACTCGCCTGCATTCAGCGCCGGCAGCCCTTGGTGTTCGCGCTTGGCGTTGACTGCCGCACGCATAAAGTTCGTCATGCTCACGCCCGGTATCTCCACAGGGTACTGAAACGACAGGAACAATCCCTCGCGTGCCCTGATCTCGGGCGGCATACTGAGCAGATCCTTGCCGTTGAAGAGCACCTCTCCTTCGGTAACCGTATATGCGGGATTACCTGCCAGCACGGCACTCAACGTTGATTTGCCGGCACCGTTCGGCCCCATGATCGCGTGCGTCTCGCCTGCAGCGATGTGCAGGTTGATGCCTTTGAGTATTTCTTTGCCTGCTATCGAGGCGTGTAAGTTGCGTATTTCTAACATTTTATTCGCTTATTACTTGCATCAGCACTTTCCCGACCTCTTGCAGGGTGTTCGGGTTGATGTTGTTCATATCGTCGTTGTGCGTGTGCCACCACCATGCGAAGCCTGTCTCGGAACCCGGCACATAGTGGATGACATCCACACACGGGATTTTGGCTATCGTATTCACGTAATAGTGGTCATCGGTTATCGGGTACGCCTTATCGCTGACAAACCGGTGCGCAAATCCCATCTGCTCGGCAGCACGCCAGATCTTGTCCACGTACTTCGCGGCGTATTGCTCGCTGTAGTACTCGCGCGGGAACGAAGCGTTCGGGTCACCAACCATATCCAGCAGGATGCCGAAGGCATACTCTTGGTTAGCGTTTGCTTTGTGCTCTTGAATTGCGTTAGCGTTCACTTTTTGGCTGTACTGCCTTGCCCAGAGTTGTGCACCGAGACACCATGTATGGTTTCGCTGCTGGCCTGTATAGAATGCCGGCGTACCCATATCTTCGCAATCGAACAGCACTATATCTACGGGGCGCTTACGCTCCCTGAGTTGCGGCCATTGCCGGGCAATCTCCATCAGCACCCCTACTCCGCTTGCGCCGTCATTCGCGCCGGGGATCGCAGTCATCCTTTGGTCATAATCATCCTCCTGATCAGCCCATGGACGGCTGTCGTAGTGTGAACAGAGCAGCACGTGCGGTTCGCAAGCATAAGCCGAATCGGCTGGCAGATACGCACAGATGTTAGCCACGTGCTGCCACTCGCCGTCGTAACGCATCACTTCGCCTGTCTGCACTTCAACCTTCGCACCAAATCGCTCCAGCGTGCGACCAATGTACTGCACGCAATCGTGATGGGCATCTGTGCCTGGCACACGCGGACCGAAAGCCACCTGCCCCGCTACAAACGCGTACGCACTATCGGCATCGAACGTTACCTCAGGCAAAACCCCTGCCGGCGATTGTTTGGGCGCAGCACCGCATCCCGCCAGCAGCAGGATACAGAAAAGCAATATATCAAATGTTCTGCTCACTGATGCTCCTATGTTCTTGAATAGCAAGGATCGTTTTGGCGATAGGCACTGCCATGCTTACGATCTTCACCTTCGGGCAGCGCGCGGTGTCAAACGGTATACTGTCGGTGATCACAAGCTCCTCCAGTTCGCTCTCCATCACTTTTTCGGACGCATTGCCGGACATGATGCCGTGCGAGATCACCGCCCGTACGCTGCGTGCACCGGCTTCCTTCATCACATTTGCTGCCTTGCACAGGGTGCCGGCCGTATCCACTATATCGTCGATGATCACCACATCCTTGCCGGCCACATCGCCCAGCACGCGCATCTCACTGATACGGTTCGCTTCGGGACGGTGCTTGTAGCAGATCACCATCGGCACTTCTTTGCCTGTCTGCGCATTGAGTTTCTTGCAGAAGTTCGCTGCGCGTTTCGAGCCGCCCACATCCGGCGAGGCGATGATCAGGTTGTCCATCCCGAGGTTCTCGACGTACGGTGCAAGCACATTGCTGCCGAACAGGTGATCGACAGGGATATCGAAGAATCCCTGGATCTGGTCGGCATGCAGATCGACTACGATTATTCGGTCGGCACCTGCCACTTGCAGGATGTTTGCCACGAGCTTCGCGCCGATGCTGACGCGCGGTTTGTCCTTGCGATCCTGGCGCGCCCAGCCGAAGTACGGAATCACGGCAATGACCTTGTACGCGCTCGCACGCTTGGCGGCGTCGATCATCAGCAGCAGCTCCATCAGGTTATCCGCTGTGGGGTTGGTGGACTGAATAAGATAGACTGACTGACCGCGAACCGAATCCTCGAACGTGGCGGCGTACTCGCCGTCGGAGAACCGTTCGATCTTTACGTGGCCTAAACTGCATTTCAGGTGTTCGCACACACGCTGAGCAATAGCCTGGCCTTGGCTACCTGCAAAAACTTTGAAAGGGTTAGCCTCGATGAGCATAGTTTGAGAATTTAAGCATTCACTGTTGGGCAAAACGGCACGCTACGGCAGGGCATACCATTTGCGACTACAAAGTTACGAAAAATTTTTGATATTTGCAAATTTTCTATTAAGAAAACTGTTGTTTACCGCATTTTTCTGTGCAGACACCCGGGTTGTACGGCCAATCGGACGATTATTAAGATACAAAGTACGCTGCATTATATTGAGGGGTCGGAGTTTTGTATTTTGTTGACGGCTGCTAATATAGGTATTGCATAATTGCCGAAAATGCCGTATCTTTGCAGCGAAATTTGTAAAAAACTAATGCTAACAAGTATGAAAATTCTATTCGTAATTGACACGTTTTATACGTCAAACAACGGCACAAGCATCTCGGGGCAGCGATACGCTGCGGGGCTGAGGGCACGCGGACACGAGGTGCGTTTGCTCTGTGGCGACAAACCAAAAACCGAACAGGACGCCGGCATGACCGACGGCGATTATTGCACGGGGATCTACCACTTCCCCATATTCCAGTTTATGTGCGAGCGGCACGACTTCTTCTACGCCAACACCAACTCGGCTCTCATCCGCGAGGCGTGCGACTGGGCGGATGTGGTGCATGTCTATACGCCGTTCTTCCTCTCGAACGATGTGGTGAACTACTGCAATGCGGCAGGCAAACCCGTGACGGCCGCGTTTCATGTGCAGCCGCAGAACATCACCGCCTCGCTCGGGCTGGGCAAGGTCAAGTGGGTGAACGAGCTAATATACAGCATCTTCCGCCGCACGACGTATAGCCGCGTACGGCACATACACACGCCCAGCGCGTTCATTGCTGACGAACTGCGTGCACGAGACTTCAAGGCACAAATGCATATCATATCCAACGGCATACACGACGAGTTCCTGCAAGTCCCTACCCGCAACTCCCGGCCGGAGCAAACCGGCGAACGGATGATTAAGATCATGATGATCGGGCGACTGAGTCAGGAGAAGCGGCAGGATGTGATTATCCGCGCGATGGAGTACAGCAAGTACGCCGACAGGATTCAACTGGTGTTTGCCGGCAAAGGACCGGAGTACAAGCGCTACGAACGCCTCGGCCGCAAACTGCAAAACAAGCCGCAATTCATCTACTGCCAGCGCCCCGAACTGATACAGCAGCTGCTGACCACTGACTTGTATATCCACGCTTCGGACATGGAGATCGAGGCTATCAGCTGCATCGAGGCTTTTGCTACGGGGCTCGTGCCTGTTATAGCCAACGCCGAGGCCAGCGCCACGCCACAGTTTGCACTCGACGAGCGCAGCCTGTTCCGCGCAGGTGATCCGAAGGATCTGGCACGCGCTATCGACTACTGGCTCGATCATCCCGAAGAGCGCGAACGGATGGGACGCAAGTACGCCGTAGCCGCCAAACGGTACAGCCTCAGCCGGTGTGTCATGCTCTTTGAGCAGATGCTGCAACAAGAGATTGCCGACAAGAGAACCTTAACTGACCATCATACAAGACGCATCGGCAAACGCCGTGCAGTCTGACGGATTGAAAACCAAACATTGCGTTCCGCAAGATTTGCGCGGAATTGTTGCGTGCAGATTTGGAAATATGAAAATATTTTCATATCTTTGCACGCTTTTTTGCGCGAGCTATGCGAGAGTCTCGGCAATCAAGCACAATCATTAACCCTTTAACGGGAATCCCAGCGCACTAGTTTCGTAGAATTCTAGGACCCTGGTTCCCACCAATCCATCTACCAATCATGGCAGAGAATCAAATTTTTGGCAATTTCGACTGGGATGCGTACGAGGCAAACGTCAAGGGCGCAAAGAACGAAGCCGAGATTGCGAAGTACGATGGCTCACTCAGCGCCATCAAAGAGAACGAGGTCGTTGAAGGTACCGTCGTTTCTGTTAACAAACGCGAAGTAGTTGTGAACGTTGGTTTCAAGTCCGACGGTATCATCCCTGCTTCGGAGTTCCGCTACAACCCCGATCTCAAAGAGGGCGACAAGGTGGAAGTGTATATCCAAAGTCAAGAGGACAAGAACGGCCAGCTCGTTCTTTCGCACAAGGAGGCTCGTGCCGCCCAAGCTTGGGACCGCGTTAACGAGGCTTGCGAGAAGGAAGAGATCGTTCAAGGTTACATCAAGTGCCGCACCAAAGGTGGCATGATCGTTGATGTACTCGGCATGGAAGCCTTCCTGCCGGGCAGCCAGATTGACATCCGTCCGATCCGTGACTACGACCAGTTCGTGGGCAAGACCATGGAGTTCAAGATCGTTAAGATCAATCCTGAGTTCCGCAACGTTGTTGTTTCGCACAAGGCTCTCATCGAGGCCGAGCTCGAAGCACAGAAGAAAGAGATCGTCAGCAAGCTCGAGAAGGGTCAGGTACTTGAGGGTACGGTTAAGAACATCACCAACTATGGTGTATTCATCGACCTTGGCGGTGTTGACGGCCTGATCCACATCACAGACCTGAGCTGGGGCCGCGTAAGCGATCCGAAAGAGATCGTGCAACTCGACCAGAAGATCAACGTGGTTATCCTTGATTTCGACGAGGACAAGAAGCGTATTGCTCTCGGCTTGAAGCAGCTCACCCCGCATCCTTGGGATGCTCTGGACGCTAACCTGAAGGTTGGTGACAAGATCAAGGGTAAAGTTGTTGTCATGACCGATTACGGAGCATTCGTTGAGGTTGCCGAGGGCGTTGAAGGCCTCGTGCATGTCAGCGAGATGAGCTGGAGCCAACACCTCCGCTCCGCTAACGACTACCTCAAGGTTGGCCAGGAGGTTGAGTGCGTCATCCTGACGCTCGACCGCGCCGACCGCAAGATGTCGCTCGGTATCAAGCAGCTCAAGGCTGATCCTTGGGAGACCATCGACACGAAGTACGCTATTGGTACACGTCACTTCGCCAAGGTGCGTAACTTCACCGGATTCGGCGTATTCGTTGAACTGGAAGAGGGCGTTGAAGGCCTGATCCATATCAGCGACCTGAGCTGGACGAAGAAGATCAAACACCCGAATGAGTTCACCTCTATCGGTGCCGAGATCGAAGTTGTCGTTCTCGATATCGACAAGGAGAATCGCCGTCTGAGCCTTGGTCACAAGCAGCTCGAGGAGAATCCTTGGGAAGAGCTTGAGGCTAAGTTCGGTGTTGACACGATCGTTACCGGCAAGGTACTCGAGATCACGGACAAGGGCGCTACTATCCTCCTCGACGAGGGTGTTGAAGGTTTCTGCCCGACACGTCATCTCCAGAAGGAAGACAAGAGCCCTGTGGCTGTTGGCGACGAACTGGAAGTGAAGATCCTTGAGTTCAACCGCGACGCTAAGCG
>DBYS01000006.1:0-33055 GCA_002310195.1 Bacteroidales bacterium UBA1180 | reverse complement strand
ACATGGGAGGAGCGCAAGGAGGCACCCGCTAAGGAAGCTAAAGCCGAGAAGAAAGAGGCCGCTCCTGAGCTGCCGAAGGTTGAGAAAACCACGCTCGGTGACCTCGATGTGCTCGCTAACCTCAAAGCTTCGATGGAAGCAGAGACTAAGCCTGCCAAGAAAGCTCCGGCCAAGAAAGCCGCTGCCAAGAAAGAGGCTGCTCCCAAAGACGCCGCTAAGGACGCCGAGTAAGACGCTGAGTAAGCAAACGGAAACGCTCCTGAATAGGAGCGTTTCTTTTGTATATTATTGGGCGATTTTTATCGAGGTTTTGTCGAGACGTTATCGAGAGTGATCGCCACTCTGGGGTCCTCGACATAACCTTTTTTATTCGTCGCAATTCGTGCAGATGCTGATCTGCTTGCGGTGGCGGAGGATCTCGCGGCGGAAGCGTTGTGCTTCGGCGCCGTGCCAGATATCGCGAAGTGACCGGCGGTGGATATTGCCGAACAGGTGTTGCTTCTGTTTGTCGTAACAGCACGGGAGCACATTGCCCTGCACATCGATCACACAGCCGCTCCAGAGGCGGTAGCAACGGTTATGCAGCCGGCGACGAAGTTCGTACTGCCCCGTGTGCGCGTTCCACCTATATCGCGCGTAACGCGCATCCGCAGGCATGAGCGGCGAGCCTTGCTGATAATCGTAGAGCTGGGCGGTTTTCATCGTCAGGCGGTCAGCCCCAAGGCGCTTGTACTCGCGGCGGAAAGTAGCCCACTCCGCCTCGTTGGTCTTGAGATAGAGGCACTGGAGTTCGATGAGGGGTGAAGGGGTGAAGGGGTGAAAGGGTGAAAGGGTGAGGGGGTGAAGGTGCTTGGCTTGGCAGAGGTAGCGGATGGCCTGTTTGCACTTGTCCACACTGCCGCCACGGCGGTACTGCTCGTAGGTGTGCTGCGTCCAGCCGTCCATGCTGACGATGATACGGTTGAGCCCGGCACGAACCAGCGCCTCGGCCATCGGTTGGTCAAGGCGCTGGGCGTTGGTAGAAACGATGGTGTAGATACCCGCCTCACGAGCTATGCGCACCATCTCGGGGAGGCGGTCGTTGAGCAGCGGTTCGCCCTGCCAGAACAACTGCATCGTATGTACGTAGGGCTTGACTTCCGCCACTATATGGCGGAAATCCTCCAGCCCCATCACCGCGCCTCTTGCCTTGCCCCGCCGCAGGCCGACCGGGCACTCGGGACAGGCCAGCTGGCAGAAGTCCGCCGGCTCAACGGACACGAACGCAGGCATGTGACGCACATACGACACACCTGCGATGCTGAGGGCGTAACTCCCCCAACAACGCAGGTTGTTCCACGCGCGCGTACAATACATATTGCCTATCATCGCGGAGTACGAAAGGCTTACTTGCAAGCAATCTTATTTACACGGCGTTCGTGACGACCGCCCTCAAAGTCAGTGGCAAAGAACGTACGCACCATCTCCAGTGCCTTCTCTTTCGTGACGAAGTTAGCCGGCAAGCCAAGAACATTCGCATTGTTGTGCTGACGCGCCAGTTCCACCAGGGGTATATCCCAGCACAATGCAGCCCGCACACCTTGGTGCTTGTTGGCAGTCATACAGATACCGTTGCCCGTTGAGCAGATGACAATGCCCATCGTTTGCTCACCTCGGTCGATAGCTTCGCCCAGCGGGTGAGCAAAGTCCGGATAGTCGCAACTCTCAGTGGAGTAACAGCCGTAGTCTTTGACTTGTGCACCTTGGCTCTCGAGCCATGCACGTACATCTTGCTTAAGGTTATAGCCGGCGTGATCACTCGCCATGGCTATAGTCTGACCTTGCAGGTTCATATGCTAAATGAAATTATAAATTACAGAAGTTTCTTGATATCTTTCTCCAATTGCTCGAAATCGGCATAACGTCCCTGCACCTGCCCCTTCCTGTCGAGCAGGAACATTGTGGGTACGGAGCTTACATTGTACGTAACGAGCGGGTCAGTAGTCTCGGTGCGCACGCACGTCCAGGGTAAATTCTTCACCCAATCTTCCCAGTACAGTTTGACGGGGTCAACACTCACGGAGTAGATATCCAATCCACGGGCGTTGTACTTGTTATCCAATTCGCGTAGCGCGAGCACGTACGCGTTTCCCTTTTCTATCTGTGAGGTGGAGAACTCCAGCAAGATTACTCTGCCCAGATGTTCGCTCAAGCGACATGTATCACCATAGATATTCGGCAGTGCTATATCCAGAAACGTTGATTCGTTTTCATCGATATATTGTCGCATAGCCATGTCGTTAAGCGCCTTGCGTTCGGCATTCATTGCGCCGAGCACCTGAGTGTACAGCGTCTTGCTACGCACATATTCGGGCAGCCAGACGTTCATTGACGTAGCCACGACCTGATAGTACTTGCGCTGCTGCGGGTCGTACATGTCGAACACCGGCACGCCCTGCTTGCTCTGGAACACGGCATAGTACGCAGCCAGCGAACGCGGCTCGCGCATGATCACCTCTTGCGCAAACCGGCGATGCTCGTCGATCGGATTCTCGCGCAGCGAGTGGCGCAGTCGGGCAATCGTCACACTCTGCGGCGAGCCAATAAACGCTTCTGTCAGAGCCAGACTATCCAGTGATGTAACAAGGCTGATTGTTTCTATCGAATCCACCGCTAACACGGCGTACTTCTGCCCTATACGCAGACGATAGAAATCCGGGTACTCGGGAGCGGATCCGTGCAACACAAACGCGCCATCCTCCTTGAGCACGCACGAGTCTTCAGGCTCGGTACTCGTGAGGCCTGTGTGCTCAAGATACAACATCTGTCCCTGAGCCCCTGTAACCACACCGCTAACTTCAAACTGCGGTGCACGCGAGCATGCTGCCAACAGCAAGCCTGCTACTATAGTCAATACAATTTTTCTCATTGCCTGATTTGGTTAGAATATTACCGCCAGATTGCCAAACATCAACTTACAAGCAATTGCAAGAACGATTATTCCGAAGAACTTGCGAATAATGTACAATGCCGTTTGGCCGAGGTACTTCGTAAGCCAGTTCGTACCGATTAGTACCAGGTAGAGTACCAGCATACATAAGAACAGTGATATGCAGAGATTAAGGATGCTATATTCAGCCGTGATAGCGAGCAATGCGGTGAACGCTCCCGGGCCGGCGTACATCGGGAAAGCCAAGGGAACGATTGAACCTGCTCCGGCTACTTGATCTTCGAGTTTGTCGTTCTGGAAGATGGTGATATCCAGAACCATCTCCATCGCCATAAGGAAAATGACAAAACCACCAGCGATGGCGAAATATTCAATCTGCACGCCGAACAGTTTCAGTATCCACTCGCCCAAAAACAGGAACGACATGAGTATAACTATACTGGCAATACAAACGCGATCGGCATGTATCTTGATACCCTTCTTCTGCATGGCTATCGTTACGGGTATATTGCCAAACGGATCAATGATGGCTATCAGAAAGATAAACGATGACAGCACTTGCCAGATGTCAAAATCTCCGAAGAATTCTCTTACTGCGTCCATGATAGTTATATTTTTGAGTACAAAGATACAAATATTTCTTTGAATTTGCAAGCCAAAGCGCAAATTTTATGCTTTTTTGAGTAAAAATTTGCAAATATCTATATTTTTTTGTATCTTTGCAAGCGTTTTCGTCATGTAGTAGCCGTAGAGCACACTGTGCCAAATAATCATACGGCCAGCCGATTGTTTGACCGCTGGGAGAATTGAAACAGTAAACGACGAAACAGTACGAACAGCAAGAACACAACAAACGACTATATAAAGAAATAGTAAATGACTAAATAGTAACAGATTTTATGATTAACTCACAAGACATCAAGAACGGCGTTTGCATCCGCATGGACGGCCGTTTGTATTTTGTAATCGAATTTCTTCATGTTAAGCCCGGTAAGGGCAACACGATCATGCGTGTTAAGTTCAAGGACGTAGTTGACGGTCGCGTACTGGAGCGTCGCTTCAACATCGGCGAGAAGTTGGAGGATGTACGCGTAGAGCGTCGTCCGTACCAGTTCCTGTACAAGGAAGGTGAGGATTACATCTTCATGAACAACGAGACCTACGAGCAGGTGCCTATCGCCCATGACCTGATCACCGGCGTGGATTACCTGAAGGAAGGCTTCGTGGTGGACGTCGTATCGGACGCTTCGACCGACACTATCCTCTTCGCCGAACTGCCCGCCAAGGTTGAGCTCGCTATCGCTTACACCGAACCGGGTCTGCGCGGTGATACCGCCACCAACACCCTCAAGCCCGCTAAGCTGGAGACCGGCGCCGAGATCCGCGTGCCGCTGTTTATCAACGAGGGCGAGATCGTACGCGTTGACACACGCGACGGCAGCTACTGCGAGCGCGTGAAATAAGAGCGTGAAACATCTGTTCCTAACCCTGATGCTTGTTTGCACCACGGCGCTGTACGCCGAGGGTGTGAAGATTGGTGACCTGTACTACAATCTTGATGCCGACAATGGTACGGCCGAGGTGACCTATCAAGGCAAAGGACTGCTCAACTACTCCGAGCTGGCTAACAGCAGCTTGGTTATCCCGTCATCAGTTACGTATGACCGCATCACTTACGCCGTGACTGCTATTGGCAGTCAGGCGTTTGTGTATTGCGATGTGATCACCTCAGTGACCGTGCCCGAAGGCGTGAAGACGATCGGCGCTGACGCGTTCTTCCACTGCACCAAACTGAGCTCGGTCTCCCTGCCCAGCAGCGTGACAAGCATCGAGACGATGGCGTTCTACCACTGCACGAGTATGAAATCGTTCGTCGTGCCAGACAGCGTCAGAGTGCTGCGCGGAAGCACGTTCGAGCAATGCATCGCTCTGACTAACATTACGCTACCTGACAGCCTCAGCGCAATCATGGCCGGTGCATTCAAGGATTGCAGCGCTCTACCGCGTATCATTCTGCCCAAAGGACTAACTACCATCGGCAAGAACGCTTTCAACGGCAATACGGCACTCAAAGAGATTTACAACTGTGTGGATAGTCCGGTTGTTGTGACCGGCAATTTCACGGGCGTAGATACACTGACCTGCATCCTGTATGTGCCGGAAGGCTCGATTGAGGCGTATCGGCGCACAACGATCTGGAAAGATTTCCGCGACATCCGTCCGATGCCCGATGAGATTCCCGAAGCAGTAGAAATATTGCACCACGATGCGCTCGTGGAGCCACGAAAGCTACTGAACGACGGACAGATCGTCATCCTGATTCCTGACGGAGCACAATACTCCGTTACGGGACAAAAAATCCGGTAATTATTTTCCTATACAGAATCGCTCAAAGATAGTATTGAGCACCTCTTGTGACGACACTTGGCCTGTAATCTCGCCCAGTGCATCCAATGCGTCGTGCAGATCCATTGCCAGCAGTTCACCGCTCAGACCTTCCTGCAACCCCTGCTCTACCTGCTCCAATGCCTGTCGGGCACGGCACAACGCTTCATAATGGCGGATGTTGCTTACCAGCGCGCTGTCGCTGTGCTGCGTCAGGCGTGCCACCTCTGTTTCCAGCCGCTCCATCAATGGCCGTATATCGCCGTTCTTGGCACTGATGCTGATGGCTGACGGCTCGCCCTGCAAGCTATCGCTGATATCCTTCTTGTTGTACACACGCAACCACACTTGCCGTTCGCTCAGGATCGTCTCGTCCACCACGGACCGGGGATCAGTGCTGTCAAGCAGCTCAATCACGATATGCGCTTTCCGTATGGCCTGCAAACTGCGCTCAATGCCTAACTGCTCAATCGTGTCGCCGGTAGGCTGAATACCCGCGGTATCCGTCAGACGCACGAGTACGCCGCCTATGGTCAGCGTATCTTCGATTGTGTCGCGTGTCGTGCCACGAATGTCGCTCACTATCGCCCGTTCGTCGCCAAGTATAGCGTTCAGCAAGGTCGATTTGCCGGCATTAGGCGCTCCTACGATCGCAACCTGTACGCCGTGCTTGATGGCATTGCCTGCCTCAAACGAATCCGCCAGTTCGCCGATCATCCTGATCGCGCCGTGGAGGATATCCGCCAGTTGCGAGCGGTCGGCGAACTCGAGCTCCTCGTGATCGGCAAAATCCAACTCCAACTCCAACAGCGAGGTGAACGTGAGCAATTGTTCGCGCAGCTCGGCGATCTTGCCGGATATGCCTCCGCGCAACTGGTTGAGCGCTATATCTTTCTCCGCTGCCGATTGTGCGGCAATCAGGTCAGCCACCGCCTCGGCCTGCGCCAGATCCAACCGTCCGTTCATGAATGCCCGCTTGGTGAACTCGCCCCGACCGGCCATGCGCGCACCGCTATCGGTCAGCCAGCGCAACAGCTCATGCTGGATATACAGGCTGCCGTGGCAGGCAATCTCCACCACATCCTCGCCCGTGAACGAGTGCGGCGCACGAAACACCGTACAGATTACCTCATCCAAGGTCGTATCGCCGCGCACGATCGTGCCGTAATGGGCGCTGTGGCTTGCCGCCTCACTCAACCGGCACTTGCCGCGGAACAGTTGATCCGCAATGCTTATCGCATCACTTCCGCTCACCCGCACCACAGCTATCCCCGCCGCACCGAAAGGCGTAGCGATCGCACAAATTGTATCTGACTGTAACAATAACGGACTCATTGATTCGAAATTTCGCACAAAGTTACAAAATTATTTGCAAAAAAGCAAATTTATTCGTATCTTTGTGGCAGATTTATGAAAACAACCCTTCTTGTAGTAGGCAAAACAGTCGGCAACGAACTGCCGAAGCTGATTGAGACGTACGTGCAGCGCGTTAAGCACTACATACCCTTTGATATCCAGGTTATTCCCGACCTGAAGAACACCAAGAACCTGAGTGAGGCGCAACAGAAGCAACTCGAGGGCGAAGCTATTCTTCGGGCTGTGGAGGGCAATTTCGTTGTGCTGCTCGACGAGCATGGCCGTGAGTACCGCAGCCTGACCTTCGCCGACCAGCTGCAGACATGGCTCAACACCTCCACACGCGGCCTGACGTTCGTCATCGGCGGCCCGTACGGGTTCAGCGAAGCTGTCTATCAACGCGCTGACGCAAAAATCTCGCTCAGTCAGATGACCTTCAGCCATCAGATGATCCGTCTGCTGTTTGTCGAACAGCTCTATCGCGCAATGACTATTCTTCGAGGCGAGCCTTACCACCACGAATAAGCAAACGTACGCCTTTCCTCTATCCAAATGACATATTTAGATAACAAAATTCGCGTATTTTATGCTGTAAAACATGTTTTTTGCACAAATATTTGCATATTTGCTATAAAAGCAGTACTTTTGCATCGTGTTTTTCATGGTATTAGATTTAAGGTTAATGAAGATTGGGTTGTCGTGAGACAATCCTTCTTTTTTTTGTATCATTTTTTTCTCACTCATTTCGTTATCTTTAGGTACGCACGAAAGTGCGCTTGCGCGTGAAAAACGCACATACGCACGCAAAAAAGCAAAAAAAATCACCAAACGCTTGCAAGTTTGCTTTTTTTTTCGTATCTTTGTAGCCAAATTGTTAAATATGGCATGATATTTGGCTATTTCACTATGGGTAAATACTAAAAAAACGAATAACAATGAAAAAGTTAATTCTCCTTCTTCCTGCGCTCTTGATGAGTCTGGCATTGATGGCTGATCCCAAGCCGTTGCGCGTACTTGTGTTGGGTGACGACCCGATGATGGTTTCTGACGAAGCGACCGGTGCAGTAGGTTATGCCACGGCACTCCAGCCGCTGTTCGATGAAGCAGTAACGGTTGATGTACAAGCTTCCGCTACGTTGCTGCCCGCTGACGCAGCTTCGCTGTTGAGCCCCGCTCACAAAGGCGACATAGCACTGATCTGCAAACGTCCCGTCGAGGCTACAGACGTCAAGGCTGACGAACGCACGCTGTCCGACCTCTATCTGGAACAACTGCTGGCTATCCAGCAGGCTGCGCAGAAGAAAGGTGTGAAGCTCATCTGGCTCACGCAGGCTTGTCCGCGTTACTTCACTGCTGACAGCACACAGGTTCATCGTCTGGGTATCTATCCGGAAATCGTTCGCCGCATGTGCCAGCGCGACGCTTTGCAGTTGGTGGACGTTGAGTCGCTGACCTTCGACTGGCTGACAGCAACCGGTATCGACAGCACTGCTACGGCTTTTATGCCCGTCGTTCCCGCTACAGAGCAAGGCGCTGAGAAAGCTACCCGCGAAGGCAACATCCTGAACGAGAAAGGTGCACAACAGGTAGCATCGCTCATCGGTGAGGCTATACGCGCCGACAAGAAGAACATCCTCAACAAACGTCTGCGCCAATGAAACGGACCTTATTCATCCTCTCCGCACTGATGCTCTGCGCCGCGCTCTGCCGGGCTCAGCGTCTCGAACCCGTGCCGTACGGTGATATGGAGCAATGGGTGGTGCGGCTCATCAAGGAGAGTGGTATGATCGGCGGACAGACGCGCGAGCTCTACTGCCTCGGCAAGTCCGACACTATCCGCGCGAACAAAGCCTACGACTACAAGCGTTCGGGCAGTCCATGGTCGAGCAGTAACGCCTACGCCCGTGTAGCCGGTATCGACAAAGGTGCATGTACCATGCGCCCGGAGAAACGTGAGGATGGTGGCATGTGCTGCCGTCTGGATGTGGAACTGCAGTCAGTCAAGGCGATAGGTATCATTAATGTGTCCGTGATTGCCGGTGGCACTTTGTTTACAGGCCGTACCATCGAGCCTATCCGCTCGACCGACAATCCGAACAAGAACATCGAATGTGGCGTGCCGTTCACCAAACGGCCGAAAGCGCTGGTGTTTGACTACAAGTGCCGCATATCACCCGAACAGACGATGACCAGCACAAAGGGCGGAGGCAAACCGAAGACCATCGCCGGGCATGACTGCGCCAAGGCGTTCATTCTGCTCATTCACCGGTGGGAAGATGCCGACGGCAATATCCACGCCATACGTGTCGGCACGGGTATGGAACTATTTGAGAAGACCGTCAGCACATGGCAGAACGGCCATCGCCTGCCGATCTACTACGGCGACATCACCGGCGAACCGTTCTACAAGCCTTACATGAAGCTGAAGAACGACATGTACGCCATGAACAGCAAAGGCAAGATGGTCAACTTCATCGAGGAAGGTTGGGATGCCACAAAGACTCCTACGCACATGATCATCAATATCGCTGCCGGCTCGCAAGAACCGTTCGTAGGTCGCGAGGGCAACACGATGTGGGTGGATAACGTGATGCTGGAGTATTAACTTTCGGCTGCTAACCGATTGCTGACAGCTGATGGATATGATAAGTGAGTGGTCATTGACAGAACAAGTGGTGCTCGGCATATTCGCCGCCGCGTGGTTGTACCAGTTGTACTTCTACCTGCGTTACATCCTCACAGCCGTGCGGCGCACAAAACCCAAAGTTTGTGAAGTCGGCAACCAACCCGGGGTAAGTATCATTGTCTGCGCCAAGAATGAGCAGAACAATCTTCGCGACTATCTCCAGGCCTTGTTTACGCAGGATTACCCCGAGTTTGAGGTGATCGTGGTGAACGACGGCAGTGTGGATGACTCCCGCACGTTCCTCGAATACTGGCAGAAGCGCTATCGCAATCTGCGTCTCACATTCGTGCCGATCGGTGCACAGGTGACATCTACCAAGAAGCTCGCCATCACCCTCGGTGCCAAAGCTGCACAATACGACTATCTGCTGCTCACCGATGCCGACTGCCGGCCTGAATCGCCGCACTGGATCAGTGAGATGATGTCGGGGTTCGGAACGGAGAATATCGATATTGTCCTAGGCTTTGGTGCATATTTTACCAAGCCTACCCTGCTCAACCGGATGATTCAGTTTGACACGCTGTTCAACGGTCTGCAATATCTCGGCCTGGCAGCCTCCGGTCACCCGTATATGGGCGTAGGACGAAACCTCGCGTACAGCAAGCGGCTGTTCTTTGCGCATGGAGGATTTCTTGGTCTGCTTAACAACAAAGCCGGCGACGATGACCTGTTCATCAACCGCGAAGCAACCAAGCTGAACACCGCAGTGGTCTGCACACCTGACAGCCTGACCTGGTCGGTACCGAAAACATCGCTGGGTGACTGGCTGCACCAGAAACGTCGTCACTTGAGCGTAGCACCGAAATACAAGTTGTCCACCAAACTGCGATTAGGACTTGAACCGCTCACCCGGGGACTGCTCTACGCAGCACTGATAGTGATACTGGTGATCGGCTGGCAACAACAGGCTGCAAGCAGCCAACTGGCAGTAGCCATCATTCTTGGAGCCATGCTACTGCGTTGGATCGGGCAATGCATACTGCTGAACATCCCTGCCCATCGCTGGGGAGTGACGCGCACCGCCCTGCTCATACCTGTTTGGGAAACGCTGCTGCCAATCATCACCTTGGTGATGCTCATCATTGAGCCGCTGCGCCCCAAACCCAAGCGGTGGTAACACCGTTAGCCGGCGGTCATGTATGGCTGACATAAGATTACGATAATACAAACCTATTAAATAGCACAATTATGGAAGAGAAGAAAATGAACATAAGTATCTCGCCGGACAAAGCTGCCGGTACGTACTCCAACCTCGCTGTGATCGCGCACTCGCAATCGGAGTTCGTGGTGGATTTTGCGGGCATACTCCCCGGCATGCAACAGGCTACTGTACAGAGCCGCATCATTATGACCCCCGAGAATGCCAAACGCCTTCTGCTCGCTTTGCAGGACAATGTAGCGAAGTACGAGAAGCAGTACGGGCAGATTAATCTGAACAACCGCCAGCAACCTGTTCCCGGATCGACATTCCCTATGTCGTTCGGCAGCGGCGAAGCCTAATACAGTTATGCCGCCAGCCATGCTTGGCTGATCATCAAAGTCAACAATCAAATACCCTATAGTCATGAAAACATTTCCTGCAAGTCAGTTGATTATCAATGCAGACGGTTCAGCCTTCCATCTGCATCTTAAACCCGAGTTCCTCGCTGACAAGATCATACTCGTCGGCGATCAGGATCGCGTAAATATGGTTGCCTCGTTCTTTGACGAAGGCTCAATCGAGTGTGACGTTCAGAGTCGCGAGTTCCACACTATCACCGGCAAGTTCCAAGGCAAACGTATCTCGTGTATCTCCACGGGTATCGGTACGGACAACTGCGACATCGTGATGAACGAGATCGACGCGCTCGCCAACATCGATTTTGCTACGCGCACCGAACGTGAGAATAAACGCGTGCTGGATATAGTACGTATCGGTACGTGCGGTGGCATGCAAGAGGATATACCTCTCGGCACGTTCCTCGTCAGCCAGAAATCCATCGGTTTCGACGGTGTACTGGCGTTCTATGAGAATCGCGACAAGATTGCCGACGTAGGTTTCGAACAAGCTCTCGTTGACTTCATAGGTTACCCGAAGAAAGCCGCTGTGCCGTACGTTGTTGCTGCCAACCCCGAACTTGTTGACCGCATCGCCAAGGACGATATGATGCGCGGCTGCACCATCGCCGCCAACGGTTTCTACGGTCCGCAAGGCCGCGTGCTGCGCGTAGGTCTGGCTGTGCCTGACATCAACGAAAAGATCACTGCTTTCCGCTATGAGGGACAACGCATCACGAACTACGAGATGGAAGGTTCGTGCATCGCCGGTCTGGCACTGCACATGGGTCACCGCGCTATGACTGTCTGCTGCGTGATCGCACAGCGAAAGATCGAAGCTGCGAACACCGACTACAAACCGCGTATCAAAGAGTTAGTAAAAACCGTATTAGAGCGTATCTAATGAACAAGCATCTTTTTATTTGTATTGCAGCCGTGTGTCTATTATGCGGCTGCAATCGTCATAATCAATCTTTCCAATACAACGTGGATAAGTTCTATGACCTTGAGATCCTCCGCTACGATGTGCCGGAGTTTGACCAATTGACGCTTCAGCAGAAGTCACTCATCTATTGCCTGAGCGAGGCGGCCCTATGGGGACGGGATATCCTGTTCGACCAGAACGGGCGCTACAACCTGCGTATCCGCCGTGCTTGCGAGGCATTGTACCTCAACAAAGACAAAGTGCAATGTACCGACCAAGATTGGGCGGTCTTTGAGAAATACCTTAAGCGTGTGTGGTTCTCCAACGGCATTCATCACCACTACAGCGAGGATAAGTTCCTGCCGGAGTTTACGCAAGAGTGGTTCGTCGCGGCATGCGACAAAGCCGGAGTAACATACGACGCCGCTATCCTGCCTGTGATGTTCGATCCTGCGGTAATGCCCAAACGCATGAGCCAACAGGATGGTGTGGATTTGATAGCTGAGTCGGCCGGTAACTATTACGGCGAGGGCGTGACCCAAGCCGAAGCCGAAGCGTGGTACGCGACGCACAAGGACAACTCGCCTGAGCCGCTATGGATCGGACTGAACAGCCAACTCGTTAAGAACGAGAAGGGCGAGATTGTTGAGCGTGTCTATCAGGTAGGCGGTCTGTACGGCGAGGCTCTTGAACATGTCGTTTACTGGCTCAAAGAGGCACGCCAATACGCCGAGAACGACCAGCAGCGATTGGTGCTCGACAAACTGATTGCCTTCAACGAGACCGGCGATCTCAAGCTCTTCAACGAGTATTGCATCGCATGGGTCAAAGACCTTGACAGCCGCGTGGATTTTGTCAACGGCTTTACCGAGACCTACTCCGACCCGCTCGGCATAACCGGCACGTGGGAGTCGATGGTGAACTTCAAAGACATGAAAGCCACTCGCCGCGCCCAACTGATATCTGAGAACGCCCAGTGGTTTGAGGATCACTCAACAACCGATCCGAAGTACAAGAAGGAGGAAGTCAAAGGTGTGAGCGCCAAAGTTATCACCGCAGCAATCCTTGCAGGTGACTGCTACCCCGCTACGCCTATCGGTATCAACCTGCCGAACGCCAACTGGATCCGCAAGGCGTACGGTTCAAAGTCCGTAACCATCGACAATCTCATGCATGCCTACAACGAGGCTGCCAAGGGCAACGGATTCAACGAAGAGTTCATGATCGATGACGAGATTCGTGCTATTTATACGGAGTATGGCGCACAGTGCGGCGATCTGCATACCGATCTTCATGAGTGCGTGGGGCACGGCAGCGGCAAACTCATGCCGGGTGTAACCAAAGATGCGCTCAAGGAGCACGCATCCACTATCGAGGAAGCCCGTGCCGATCTGTTCGGACTGTACTACCTTGCTGATCCAAAGCTCGTAGAACTCGGTCTGCTGCCAAACACCGGAGCTTACAAAGCCGGTTACTACCAGCAGATGATGAATGGTGCCATGACGCAGCTGGTGCGTATCGAGCCGGGCAAAGATATCGAAGAGGCACACATGCGCAACCGCCAGCTCATTGCTAACTGGGTGCTGGATCACGCTGCAAACAAAGAAGTTGAGATCATCATGCGTGACGGCAAAAGTTTCCTGCAGATCAACGATTACGAAGGTCTGCGCCGCCTCTACGGCGAACTGCTTGCAGAGATCCAACGCATTACCTCCGAGGGCGACTACCCTGCAGCCAAGGCCATCGTCGAGAAGTATGCAGTCAAGGTCAATCCCGAGCTGCACAAAGAAGTTCTTGAGCGTTTTGCCAAGCTCAACATCGCGCCGTACAAAGGTTTCGTCAATCCTGTCTATAAGGTTGAGCGCAATGCCGATGGCGATATTACTGACGTGGCACTCGACTTCACCGAGGGGTATGTAGAGCAACACCTGCGCTATAGCCGCGACTATAGTCCGCTACCGAGTGTCAATTAAACTTCCTATATCAAAAAGTATTGCCAATAGGCTGTTAATGCTCCAGGCTATCCACGGAGATCCGCTCATGCGGGTCTCTTTGGATATGCCGGATGACGTGCTCATCTTGCACGATGCGTTGAAGCAATTGCGGGCACACAAGTCCGGCACTCCCCTTACACTCCATCTTAAGAATTGTGGCACTGCACTGCGTTTCCTTGAGGTCCACCTCTCACAGTGTTACCCGGGCGAACCGATCACTCTCACCGGCGATGCACGACTGATGGAACGTCAAGGCGCGCCTACCACACAAACCGCCTCGGCTCTCATCCTCCACGGCGTAGATGTGCCCGTCACACCCGACGAATCCCCGTATATTACCATGTCCCGCCATATGGCGCAATCGTATCAGCCACGCATGACTGATCCCATCGAGCGTGACTGGTCATCCGCAGCATTCTGGTATGAGTACATTGCCATATATGGTGGAGAGTTGCTGCTGGAGGGCTTGACCGACAGCAGTTTGCAAGGCGACCGCGTTGTAGCCGACATCTATGCCAAGCACTTTGGCGTACAGACGACCTTCACACCCGGAGGCGCAATCATTTCAAAAATCAAAAGCCAAAAATCAAAAATCAAAAATAATCCTGTTTCGCTTGATTTCGAGCGAAACCCTGATCTCTACCCTGCCATTGCTCTGACCTGCGAATGCCTTGACATCACACTTCATGCGACCGGTACGGAGCGCTTGGCATACAAAGAATCCAACCGTCTGGAGGCCGTAGCTGCACACGAAACGCGCCACGACCATCGAATGGCCATGGCGCTACTCGTTGCCGGTTTTCCCGTGGACGACTCTGCCTGCATCGCCAAGAGTTATCCGACGTTCCTCGATCAGTGGTTACATCTGCGGCAAAACACGCTGTAACTGGTTCATCACACTGCCGGCAATAAGATCGTGGCCTTGCTGCGAGGGATGAATACCGTCCACGCAGAGGTACGGCAAGTAATCACGATTGTGCAAGAACGGTGAAGTGATATCCAGCACAGGCACACGCTCCTGATAACCAATCTGATACACAGCAAGGCTGTACATATCATGGTAGTTGCGGATGCGCTCCTCCTGACCTCCGAGCCACGACAGAACATTGCTTCGGTCTTGTTCGCCCATATTACGCGTCACGAAATTATAGAACCGGCGGTAATCGATCAGCGGCAAGGTCAGCAAGATAGGTTTACTGCCTAATTGACGTATACGCGCGATCAGGTCGCGATACATGGTGCGAAACGTCGGAAGTTCAGTCATCGGGTAATGGTTGTCAGCCGGTGCAGAGGCTATATCCGACCAGCAGAAGTCCGAGTCATTTCCTCCGAATTCCACGAGCGTCACATCGCTGCCGGCAATAGCATCGGCGTGCTGCTCGGCAATCTGCGCACCGCGCGAGATGGTGCAGCCCATACGGCTGTAGTTGTCGATATCCACGTTCATATTTTCTGCACACTGGCTCACAAAGCCGTCTGACAGAATCTTGTAGCTTTCGCCGTCATAGATTACTCCTTTGGTAATCGAGTCGCCCAGAGCGACAATTTTTTTGATCGTATTCATAGATAATAATGATTTAGTTATGCTACTTTATTGCGTTTCAGACTTGTCTTTTCTCCGAAATCCGATGCAAAATTACTACATTTTTTTGAGGTATGCAAGTAAGTGGGATAATACGGCACGATTTTTGATGAAATTAGGTTGTTTGTACACTAAATCGGAAATATAGGGACGAAATCGTGCTTTTCCGAATTTCGTCCCACCACAAAAATATGGCAAAAATCCCTAAAAAACTCCTCAGCGTGCAGTCGTTGCTGGCGCACGTGTTGGTGATACCGGCATTCCTGTTGTTTTTCGTGCTGATCTACAGTCCGCGCTGGATTGTTGACATGCTTGAGATCGGTCAGTTCGGGCACACGTTCAACCTGGTGATGGTGATGTGTATCGTGCTCGGTGTGCTGTGCGCGTCGCGCATACCTGTCACGAGTGTACGCAGACATCTCAAGAACTTCAACTGGTTGCGTTATATCCTCTGGTGCATGGCGGAGATGGCTGTGATGTCGGCATTCGTGGCCTTATACCTGACACTCATGGCGCGTCAGTGGGCACCCGATGGCGGCGCGTCGTACTTCACAACTTTAGGCTGGTCGGCAGCACTGGTCGGCAGCATAGTGATCTACCCCTACCTGCTGCTTAACTTCCTGTTCGCCATCCTTGACAAACCCGAAGACGAGCCGTCGGAAGAGGAACTTGTGCGCTTCTATGACATGACGCAGCAGCTCAAGCTTGTAGTTGCATCCCCTGCTATCGTCTATATCGAGGCGGCAACGAACTATGTGCTGGTCAAGTACACTGAAAACGAACGCCTGAAGGAGTATCAGTTGCGCAATTCGATGAAAGGTCTTGAGCCGTTGTTGCTCAAGCACGGGATCATCCGCTGCCAACGCTCGTACTTCGTCAACCCGAAGCACATAAGAGCACTGCGCAAGGACAAAGAAGGGCTGATCGTAGCCGAACTGGATATACCCGAAGCACGGTCTATACCCGTCTCGCCTAACTACTATGACAATCTGAGCAGATTACTATAATGGCAACAGAGATCAATACCTCAGCTTATCCGTTACTGCCGGCACTGGCTGTGGATGCTGCATGCTCGGGCAATCCGGGCGTGATGGAGTTTCGCGGCGTGATAGCCGACACTGGAACAGAAGTGTTCCACCGCGGACCGTTTCCGCAAGGAACAAACAACATCGGCGAGTTCCTCGCCTTGGTGCTCGGGCTCGCTTACCTCAAGCAGAACAACCTGACGTGGAACATCTACACCGATTCGATCACTGCTCTCGCATGGCTGCGTCAGCGTAAGTGCAAGACCAAGTTGCCGCGCACACCGCAGAACGAGCCGCTGTTCCAGATGATTGCCAAAGCCGAAGCGTGGTTGCGCGCGAACACCTACACCACGCGCATCTATAAGTGGGATACGGAGAAGTGGGGCGAGATACCTGCCGATTTTGGCAGAAAAAACTGATAACATTAAAGATAACACAATATGCCTTCTATCGTCATTTTTGCAGCTATACTGCCGGCATTCCTGTTAGTGCTGTACATCTGGCTGAAAGACAAGTATCAGCGCGAGCCGCTTAACCTTATTCTGCGCGGAGTAGCCTATGGCGTACTGTCAGCCGGCCTGGCTATCGCTCTGGAGTCGCTGATTGATGCACTCGGACTTATTCCCACCCAGCCGCAGGGCTACCTGCAAGCATTGTGGAAAGCGTTTGTAGGCGCAGCTATCCCAGAGGAACTCGTCAAGCTGCTGATGCTCTGGCTCTTACTCCGCAAAAACCCGTACTTCGACGAGCGTTTCGACGGCATCGTTTATGCCTGCTGTGTTGGCATGGGCTTCGCCGGCTCGGAGAATATCATCTACCTGATCGGCAACATCGAGAACTGGGAGACGGTAGCTATCCAGCGTGCAATCTTCTCCGTGCCCGGCCACTTCATGTTCGCTGTAGCAATGGGATACTTCTATTCGATGCTCTATTTCGGCGACATGTCTTGGCGCAAACGTTCACGCGTGTTCTGGGTTCCCGTCACACTGCACGGCATATACGACGGTCTGCTTTTCATGGCCAGCCTCGGCACTGCGCTGACGGTCATTCTTGTGCTGTCGTTCTATGTATTCTGCTACTTCCTGTTCAGAGGTGGCCAACGCCGCATAGCCGAACAGCTCGAGCGTGACAAGAAAGATCCGAACCAAGTAGCGTACCACCAAGAGAAACTGAAGGCAAAAAACAGCTAATGACTCAATGGCAAACAATCTGACTTATACTTTCCGCGTGGCGGAGCAGCTGTTCACCATCACCGGTTCGGAACAGACATTGCTCGCAGCCCCTAACCTCGCGCCTTTCCGTGTGTCCACTGAGGATTATGCAGATGCCGACAAACGCTTTGTCATGTCGGTGCGATCAACGAAGGACTTCGGGGCAATCCTAGACTTTACTCACTTCTTTACCGACAACGCCGAGGCGGATATGCCGCGCATCGAGGTCTATCAGTCGGCTGGCGAGTGGCTGTTCCGTGTTGCACAGATTGCCGATGCACCTGTCTGTTGCGAGATCCGGATGACGAAGGATTTTCGTCAGGCCACACTCACCGTTCTGGATACCGTCACGCTGCCTACCCTCCGTTTCGCCATCGACAATGCCACGATGTTGCTGTTCGCCTTTGCCACAGCGCACGAGCGTACGCTTGAGATGCACGCCGCAGTGGTTGTACATGAGGGCAAGGCACGCCTGTTCCTAGGGCACTCCGGCACGGGCAAATCAACCCACGCACGCCAGTGGCTCGCACAATATCACACCGCATATCTGCTCAACGATGACAATCCTGTACTGCGCATCGATGCCGAAGGAAAAGTCTGGGTGTACGGTTCGCCGTGGAGCGGCAAGACGCCGTGTTACCGCAACGAACGTGTGCCCGTAGCGGCTATCGTTCATCTCGAACAAGCACCTGAAAACGAGATCATCGAGCTCTCGCCTGCACAAGCGTACGCGTATATGCTCTCTTCTTGCTCGGGTCTGAAAGTTCTGCACGAAGCGATGGACGGACTGCACGAAACCATCAGCGCTATTGTGCTTGGCGTACCGATGCGCCATCTGCGCTGCCTGCCCGACAAAGCCGCAGCACAACTCTGCTACGAATCGACACGTTGAATCTTTGAGTTCTACCCATGCAACTGCCTAACGAAATATTTATCCCCGAGATTGCCCGACTTGTAGCCGACGGCAAGCAGGTCATGTTCACGCCCACCGGCGTGAGTATGCGCCCGTTCATCGAAGGCGGTGTGGATAATGTGACACTCGTTCGTCCCGACGCGCTCAAGGTCGGTGATATCGTTCTGGCGGAGATTCAGCCGCAGCACTATGTACTGCACCGCATCTATGCCTTGAACGGCGAGGTAGTGACACTTATGGGCGATGGCAATCTGCAAGGTTGCGAACACTGCACACTGCAAAACATCCTTGCCAAGGTCACCGCCATTCATTCGCCCAAAGGTCGCACCAAACCCGTGACACGCGCATGGCTCTGGCGGCACATGATACATTCACGAAGACTGTTTCTGAAAATCTATAGACACACTTGTATATGAAAGTTATTCCCGGATTTGCACTACGCCCGTTAGGCAACGAGTATCTGCTGATAGCGGAAAGCGTTGATCTTGTTAACTTCAACGCAATGATCACGCTCAACGAGAGTGCCGCTTACCTCTGGCGCAACGTGGCAGACAAAGAGTCTTTTGACGAACAAACCCTCGCCGATCTGCTTCTCGCCGAGTACGAGGTCTCGCCCGAACAGGCACTGGAGGATGCACGCAAGACGATCGCCTCATGGCAGGATGCACATCTGATACAATAGCGCATATCACTCCCATTCGCAATGTGAATGATGAGGGCAAGGGCAAGAAACATGCTCTGCACCTTTTGATTCATGCTACGGAAGCTGACGTGTTGTGGCTGCACGACGATGATATCACATTGCCCACAGCTGCCGATGCCGAAGCGTTGGCGTATCTCGGCGATGCTGACCTGCTTATTCTGCCCTTGCGGATGGTCAAGAGTTCCGATACGCTCATCCAACGCTTGCAGATCATCGAGTATGCCGCCTTACAGGCTCTCACCGTCCGCATGGCGCGAAAAGGCAAACCCATCCTCTGCAGCGGAGCGAACATGATTGTCAGGCGCGATGTGTGGCTGCAAGCCGAACCGTACCTGCACCCCGATTTACCGAGCGGCGACGATATGTTTCTGCTCGAGTACTGCAAACGCACCGGCAGAACGATTGCCGTCTGCGATGCCGACAGTATGACAGCCACAGTTACGGCGCAACCTACCCTACGCGCCCTGTTACGCCAACGCGCACGCTGGGCAGGCAAAGCACCACACTACACCGATCTCGACATTCGCTGTTACGGCGCACTGGTGACCATCGCCCTCGTGCTGCAGTTCATCTGCCCGCCAATGGTGCTGTTGTACCTGCCGTTCGAATGCAGTCTCATTCGCGGCAAAGGCTTTGCCCCGCTTGAAGTGCTGCTACTGGCAATCATCTACCCCTATTACGCTCTCATCGCCCTCATAGGCGGATTGCTACACCCAAAACGCTGGTAACAAATGACCGCACAAGAAGCATTACATACCTACTTCAATTACGATGATTTCCGCCCTATGCAGCGGGAAATCATCGAATCCGTACTTGCCGGCAAGGATACGCTTGCCTTGCTGCCCACGGGCGGCGGCAAGTCGTTGTGCTTCCAAGTGCCTGCACTGGTCAAAGCGGAGGAAGAAGGCGAAGGGCTGTGTCTGGTCATCACGCCGCTCATTGCGCTGATGAAAGACCAGGTGGCAAACCTGCGCGAACGGAACATCCTCGCCACAGCTATCTATACCGGCATGAGCCGCGAGGAACAACGCATTGCCTTCGACAACTGCCTGTACGGGCCGTATCGGTTCTTGTATGTCTCACCCGAACGGCTGGAGAGCGAAGAGTTCATCAAGCGCGTTGTGCAACTGCCTATCTGCATGATTGCCGTTGACGAGGCGCACTGCATATCGCAGTGGGGCTATGATTTCCGTCCTTCGTACCTACGCATAGCCGAGATTCGCAATTATCTCAACGTGCCTGTTCTCGCCCTAACGGCCACAGCCACACCGGAGGTGGTCGAAGATATACAACGACAGCTGGGCTTCAAAGAGACGAACGTATTCCGCACAAGCTTTGCGCGCGAGAACTTGCATTATGTTGTCCGTCGCACCGATGACAAGCAAGGGCAGCTGTTGCACATCCTACAGTGTGTACCCGGCACGGCTATCGTCTATGTCCGCAACCGCAAGCGCTCACAAGAACTGAGCCAATGGCTAATGGCTAACGGCCAAAGTGCCGATTACTATCACGCCGGACTGCCTGCCGGCGAACGTAACACCAGGCAGCAGGCATGGAAAGACGGTCAGACACGTATCATCGTTTGCACCAATGCCTTCGGCATGGGTATCGACAAACCCGATGTGCGGTTGGTGATTCATTACGACATGCCCGACAGCATCGAGGCGTACTTCCAGGAAGCCGGTCGTGCCGGACGTGACGGCGAACAGGCGTGGTGCGTGCTGCTTTACGGTCAACGCGATCATGCTGTTGTCAAGCAGCGTGTAGCAAACAACTACCCTCCGGCTGAAGAGGTTGAACGCGTCTATCAGTTACTGTGCGACTACCTGACTATTGCTCTCGGTTCAGGACGCGATGCCACATTCACCATCGATGTTGAGCAGTTCTGCACGGACATGCACCTTTCGTTCCTCACTACGTACGCCGCATTGCAACTGCTCACCACGGCCGGTTACATCAGTTATATCGACGAACAAGACCTCCAGCCGCGCGTGCGCATACTGACGGATAAGGAAGAACTGTATCATCTCGACGAGTCGCCGTTCCAGGAACGCCTGCTCAGCGCTTTGATGCGCCGGTACTCGGGCATTTTTACCGATCCGCAGTTCATCCATCTGCCGCGGCTCGCCGAAGATATGTGCAGCACGGAGTTTGCAGTCAATAGTTCGCTCGCAGCTCTCGCCAAACAGCATATCATACGGTATATTCCCGCACAACGCGTGAGCATGGTACATTTCCCCGTGCCGAGGCAGGACACGGTCGGATTGTCCGACAAGGTCTATGCCGACCGCAAACGAATCTTCGAGCGCAACCTGCAAGCCATGCTCGAGTACGCCGAGAACGACCATTACTGCCGTTCGCAACTCTTGCTCGGCTATTTCGGCGAAGAGGACGCTCCACTCTGCGGTATGTGCGACATCTGCATCACGAACAAAAAATCGGATATCAATAATCAAATACCGGAAATCGTCCATCATAAAAATGAAGTACAGCATAGCTACAATCCTTTGCAACGGCCTTGAATCATGGCAGATTGATGTCATGCAGCAAGACTTGGCTGACCTTGGCTTCGATTCGTTTGAACAGGACGATACAGTCTTGCGCGCCTACATTCCCTCGGGCATTGCTGACGCACAAAGCTTGCAAAACGCACTCACTGCATCAGGAGCCACGCTCCAATCGTTTGAGGCCTGCCCCGACGAGAACTGGAACGCCGTGTGGGAAGCATCGCATGAGGTGGAAGAACTCCCGCTGGGTGCGCGTATCACACCGCATTGCGCTTTTGGTGCCGGTCATCACGAGACCACCGCAATGATGATCGATGAATTGATCAACTCACAACACTCAACAGCCCATAGGGCGCTAAACTCTACACACTCAACTGTTTTGGACATGGGCACGGGCACTGGCGTTCTGGCCATCATGGCAGCCAAACTCGGCGCACAACACGTACTGGCTGTGGATATTGACGATAACAGCGTCCGCAATGCCCGCGAGAATGCTATTGCCAACGGCGTGAATATCGAAGTTCGCCAAGGCGCAACTGTGCCGCAAAGCAATTATAGTCTGATCATGGCAAACATCCACCGCAACATCCTTCTCGCACAAATGCCCGATTACGCCCGCTATCTCGTCACCGGTGGCGAACTGTGGCTGTCGGGTTTCTACGAAACAGACATTCCTGCTCTGGTAGCCGCAGCCGCAGAACACGGTCTGCAACATATCGCAACCCGCCAAAACGGCGACTGGCGAATGATTATCCTTCACAAATAGTGACTGACATATTATACTGACTGACGCATTATATATACAAAATAGCCTGCGGCCGAAGTCGCAGGCTATTTTGTTTTACCGCAAAACGGTGATTAGCGGATCTCTACGCCCTGAGCGTTGAACTCCTGACCGTTTGCACGGATGACCATCTGACCGTTCACAATGCGCTTGGTAGCCTTCACGCCAGCCTTTGCATTGTCGATAGCGGTACCCTCATCATCAGCTTCGTAAGTAAGGCTCCACTTCTGACCGGTAGTATCCAAAATATCAGCCTTGATTGTGATCTTGCCGTCAGCAGCTGTCTTAACGAACTCGGCAGAAGCATAGTCGATGTAATTGTCATTACCGGCATCACCATATGAATACGTGTCATAGCCCTTCATATCTTCTGCGTAGGTATAAGTCTTGCCATTCTCAACGTCCGTTAGACCTTCTGCCAGATAGATACGGAAGTAGAAGTCGTAGTTGTCATCCGACAGCACGTACTCGATATAATTGTCGGCCTCGCCGTATGTAGCCGTTGCCTTGGTCATTGTCAGTTCAACAGGCACCTCACCGGACATCGGATAGTAATACTGGCTATCGCCGGACTTATAGAACGTCCGCACCACAATTTCTACACCACCGATATACAAATTACCGTCTTCGCCCATTGCCTGGAATGCTGCCTTATAGATACCCTGACCGTTTTGTGCATCACTGTATTCTACAAACTCCATCGACACAACAGCTGCGACGATCTTAATCTTGCTTCCGCAATTGATATAAGAATACTGCGTACCGATAGTTCCGTTTGATGTTGAATATACGCCTGACAGGGCCTTTACTTCAGGAACATACATATCAAACAAGATACACGAATCGCCCTGCCAGAACGATAGTTCATAGTTCTGTGCACCGTCCTCGCTATATTCCGAATAATATTGCGCTTGAACCCAGTCTACATTCAATACGATCGGAATGAGCTCCAATGTAGTAAAACTCAGCGCTTTAGCCTCGCTCTTATTGCCGGCTTTATCCTTTGCAGCAACAGTAACGTCATACTTCGTCTCCGGAGTCAGACCAGCGATTTTAATAACGCCTTCTGTTGCAGCCAACTCTACAGACGACTCGTCTGCAAATGTAACGACGAACAACAAATCAGCAGCTGCTGTCACGTTGTCGGTAGCCTCAACGGTAACAGTAGCCCACTTGTCAGAGACTTCCTTCACCTCAGCCTTGGCGAACGTAGGAGCCTGTGTGTCATCTTCAGCAATAGTGGTGAACGAGAACGCAAATGCCTCGCTGGCACGACCGGCACGGTCGGTAGCAATCAATGTAAGGTTGTAAGCAGTGTTCTTGGTCAGGCCTGCGATGGTCAGTTGACCGTTAGTGGTCTTGGCTGCAGCTTCGAGCACAGCCTCACCGTTCTTGATGGTGAACGTCAGGCTGTCAACTACATCTACGTCATCATCAGCCACAATAGCAAAGATTGCTTTCTCAGCACCTATTGACACCTCGTTAGCTGCCGTAATAACAGGAGCAGTGAGGTCAGGAAGCTCAATGATAAGACGTTTGCCATAATAGTAACCCGGTTGACCACTTTTTGCGGCCGTCAGACACACCAGCATAGCATCCTCTGCAAACGTAATAGTATTCTTCACTTTCTTTCCCCATATATCAGTACCGGTTCCTATATTAGCGGCAATTTGAGCTGCCGTGTAAGTAGGATAAGCGTCCAAATAACGACCTCCCACCGACAGCGTCTGAAGAAAGCCATAATTTTCATTGGTGTACGTCAAACTTGTCGGCAGAATATAGCACAACTCGGGATCTTCTGCGTGAATCTGAATAATGGAATCTGCACCTTCGCTTTCGTCATACCATTCGTTGTCAATAGCGTACAGACCTTCGGTCGTATTGTTCTTGTAAACCGTCGTTTTGTACACGTCTTCATCGTAGCCAAATGGAGCACCGAAAGTCTCGGTTACTACAGCCTGTCCCAACTCTGTCCAGCCCTCGATTGTTGCAGCAGGAGCTTTCTTGACTGCGGGAGCTTTTTTCAATTCAGCCTTGGCAAAAGAATTCTCGGCCTTGAAATTCTTGGCCGTAACTTTCTCCAAAGCAATCGGTTGAGCGCTTACGCCCAATGCGAGCGCAACAGCGCAGAAAAGAGATAGAATCTTTTTCATACAATAATGAATTAAGAAGTTAAAAATATACCTTAAAGTTTTTGTTGTTGCACGCTTAAAGTTTTTGCTGTCGCACGCTTAATATCCCTATTGTCGCACGTCAAACTGCGCACATTATGCGCGTACAGAAACAAATACCGAGCGCAAAGTTACTAAAAATTGTTTGAAAAACACAACATTTTCGAACATTTTGCCACAAAACACACCGTATTTTCTACATTTTGTAACATAAAGGATAAAATTGTGCAACTATAAAACGGATACAGTACTTGCAAATTTTTGGTTAGATTTATGACATTTGAAAAAAAACTCACGAAAAATTTGCATTTTTGGCATTTTTTTTGTATCTTTGTAGCGGAATTATATGCACATGTTAAAATATGGCCAAAAGACCTTCTAAAGCCCGCTCAAGTGCGGACGACAAATACATAGACTCACTGGATGCGCCGAAGAGTTTCGGCGAGTACTGGGGACAAGTGAAAAGCGGCGTACAAACCGAGCAGTTCCGCGTGATTTGCGGTATACTGCTGGCGCTATTCACCCTGTATCTGGGCATAGCGTTCGTCAGTTTCTTTTTTACCGGTGCCGAGGATTTCTCAATTCTTGAGATGTCTCGCGCAGAGCGTGCCGCCAATCGTCTGGAGATTCAGAACTGGATGGGTCTGCCGGGCGCAGCGCTGATCTTCCTGTTGGTTCACAAAGGTTTCGGGTTGGCAAGTCTTGCGCTGATTGCATTGCTGGCCGTTTATGCCAATCGGCTGTTTCACGTCGGCCGGATCCGCGTATGGCGTTTTACGTGTTGTGCGGTGTTCTGGTTGCTGTATGGTGCCGTTGTACTCGGATATATCGACTACCTGATAGGCGAACCGCTGTTCTTCCGTCTGGGCGGAGCGTTCGGCGCAGTGGTAACACTCTGGGCAATCTCCTACGTTAAGGCCATCGGCCTGCTGTTTATTTTGCTCGCACTGGGACTGATCTTCTTCATCTGCGTTGACGAGACATTCGTTCCGAAGATGCACAAGCTCTGGCAGTGGCTCAAAGGGCTGTTCAAGAAATCCGAGCCGGGCATCCCGGAATCTACTGACAATCCGGAAGCCCAAAACACCCCGACTGACGATGCCGACACGTCGGCTCCGATTGAACTTGTCGTAACCGGCAAGACCGAGGAAGACAAATCCGATGAAGGCAGCACACTGACCGTAGAGATCGTCGGTCAGGAACCGGACGACTATGTTGAAGATCAACCTGCAGAGGATGAACCCGAACCGACGGATGATGATATCACCGAGATTGAGCCCGTTCCTGAGGCGGCGGAAGAGTCCATTGGAGACGACCACACGAATCTTGAGATTCAGAAAGGCAAGAAAGTCGATATAGTGGAAGATTCGCCCGAAGCGCTGCTGAAGAAGTACGGCGAATATGACCCGCGCAAAGAGCTGGAGTTCTATCAGTTCCCGTCGCTCGACCTGTTGAAGGTTTATCCGAACGAAACCTCGCCGGTCATCGACCAGCAAGAGCAGCAGAACAATGCCGACAGGATCGTCAATGCCCTGCGTAACTTCGGCGTGGAGATCGACAGCATCAAAGCTACCGTCGGTCCGACCGTTACATTGTATGAGGTCAAGCCGAAAGCCGGCGTCAGGGTTTCCAAGATCGAATCGCTAGAGAGCGACATCATGCTTTCGCTCGCAGCCAAAGGAATACGTATCATTTCGCCTATGCCCGGCAAAGGCACAGTAGGTATCGAAGTGCCGAACGAGAAACCGCAGGTAGTAAGTATGCACTCGGTCATCGCATCGCGTAACTTCCAGGAAGAGAAGAAGATGCGTCTGCCGATTGCCATCGGACGAACCATCACAAACGATGTATTCATGTTCGATCTGGCCAAGACGCCTCACTTGCTCGTAGCCGGTGCGACGGGACAGGGAAAATCCGTAGCCATCAACGCCATCATCACATCGCTGCTCTACAAGAAACATCCGGCAGAGTTGAAGATGGTGCTTGTTGACCCGAAAATGGTCGAGTTTGCGCCGTACAAGCCGCTGCTGAAGCATTACCTCGCAGCGATGCCCGATGTCGATGAGAACCAGGTGGTTATCACCGATTGCGACAAGGTAATCAACACCCTCAACAGTTTGGTGATTGAGATGGAGAACCGCTACAAGCTCCTGATGGATGCGGGTGTACGAAACCTCGAAGATTACAACGACAAGTTCGTTCACCGTCGCCTGAACCCCGAAAAGGTTGTTGAAGGCACGCTGCATCACCAGTATCTGCCATACATCGTGATCATCATCGACGAGTACGGCGACTTTATCATGCAGGCAGGCAAACAGGTTGAGACGCCTATCGCACGTATCACGCAGAAAGCGCGCGCCGTAGGTATGCACATGATCCTTGCAACGCAACGCCCGTCGGTAAACATCGTAACGGGTGTAATCAAAGCGAACATCCCTACGCGTATCGCATTGCGCACACAGTCTGTTGTGGACTCGCGTACGGTGCTTGACGCCAAGGGTGCCGACCAGCTCATCGGTCGCGGCGATATGCTCTATGCCGGCAACGGCGAGATTACGCGTATCCAGTGTGCGTTCGTCGATACGCCGGAGGTGGATGCGATTGTTGAGCACGTACAAGGCCAGCAGCATTACTTCGAGCCTTACCAACTGCCCGAATACATTCCTGAAGGCACAGATGCCGAAGCATTGGCTCCGGGCAGCGTAGATATGAAACGTCTCGACCCGATGTTTGCCGATGTGGCACGCTATGTAGTGAACAAACAGGAAGGTTCGACTTCCCGTCTGCAACGCGCGTTTGAGATAGGCTACAACCGCGCCGGCAAACTCTCCGACCAGCTCGAAGCAGCAGGTATCGTCGGTCCGAACAAAGGTTCGAAAGGCCGCGATGTACTCATTCAGGATCCCAACCAACTCGAAGCCAAACTCCAGGAACTCGGCGTAGGATAAGTCGAAATATTAAGATGCGTCACCCAAATCTATATATCATCGCAGGTCCCAACGGTGCCGGAAAAACTACGGCATCCTACACTTTGCTGCCCGATATGTTGGGGTGTAAAAATTTTGTTAATGCCGATGAGATAGCACGAGGGTTATCTCCGTTTTCGCCTGAAACCGTGGACGTGCAGGCTGCGCGAATCATGTTGACGCGAATTGAGGAGTTATTGGCGCAAACGGCGGATTTTGCTATCGAAACGACATTAGCCACTCGTTCTTACGTCGGATTAGTCAAACGCGCACAAGCGTTGGGGTATAAGGTGCATCTACTATTCTTCTGTTTGGATAGCCCCGAGCAAGCCATCCAACGCGTAGCACAACGCGTTAGACAAGGCGGACACGGCATACAGGAAGAGGTGATCCGCAGACGATTTAAAAAAGGTATAGATAATCTAATACACCTTTATACGCCCATTTGTGATAGCTTAATGATATATAACAACACATTTACTCCAGCAAGAATAGTCGCTAGGAAAAGAAGTCTTTGCGACGAAACAGAAATTATTGAAACTGATATGTGGAACAAGTTAATTCAAACAACATGAGTGAAAGAGAACTTGAAAACAAGGTTAGCGAAGGTTTAAAACTGACTCATCGTCGTTTGGTGGAAGAATATCGTCGCACCAACACGCCGCTCATCTTCAGTGAGAACGGCGTGGTGAAGTATGTAGACCCGTTCACTGTAGAGATATAAGAAATTTAAAGATTTATACACAACAAGATAATAGAACATGTCGCTTTCGAGACATTAAACGGAAACGCTGAACTCAGCAGCGCAAAAAAGTGAGGACATAACATAAAAAGGCGTTTGCTTTATTTGAGGATTCATTCATTTCTCGACAACTTGATATAGTCTTCCTGAATAAATGCGAAACGCTCACCTGTGCGTGGGCTTTCTGCATATATTGGAGACTATGGGAGTCGAGACCCGAATGAACCAAGTAGCAGTTGGCTCACTTTTTATATGCTTAATTACTAACCAAAATTATAGAAATTATGAAAAAGATTATTGCAGCATTGATGCTATGCTTCGTTAGCATTTACGTATTTTCTCAAATTGGAGCCATCCAACCAAAGAAACAAAGATTCGAGTTTATTGGTACTCATATTTGCTATGATACAGAAACAGGAGAATATGATATGATTGTAAGCAGTGATAACCAATACGAAGATACGAATGTCCATCTTAGTCTTGGAAAAAGTGTGGACGATGTTATGTCTAGTCTGAAGAATCTAAAGGAAGCCATTATGGTTGAGAAGTCGGAATTCAATTTAGAAGGATATGATTTTTACGTTGCCTCAAAAGGACGTGCTGCGATATTAGGAGTAGGAAAACTAGCTAATACTGCAGGTACCTATTATCTGACGGATAGCGGTATCTATAACGATATGATGGCTATGATTGAGAAATATAATTTGGACTATGGGAAATACGAAGTCGTTGTTTATTCAATAAGTACAAGTTTTGCCATGTTTACAATAAAATTCACAGACTATGGCGCGACAAAATTGATTACACTAAACACTAGCGATTTCAAAAATAGATTTTCCTCATTCATAAGCGGGGTAAAAGATGACGTTTTATCACAGGAGCAAATAAATGTACTTGTTGATAAAATTCAAGATGGGACTATACGTGACACTAAAGATAGTCAATTTTTCTTGAAATTAGTTACAAACAAGTGAATGAGGTTTATATCCCCCCTTACTCTATCCAAGGCGTGGAGGTGAGATAAATGTTTGGGGCTGCGAATCGCTGGAGCGAGTTCACAGAAGATTACTTGCAAACAAACACCGAGATAGCACTGCGCTACCTCGGTGTTTGGTATTCTTGATTTCTCTCGCCTTTTTCTCCGCCACGCATCGCCCGCAATCCATTTGTGCATCGGGAGTGCATAGAAGGTTTATTGGGTGATTATTGCGTGATTATTGTGTGATTATTGTGTGATTCAAACGCACCTCTTTCACTCCCTCTTAATCTTACTGGCACCGAGGCTGATGGATTGTTGTACTGCCGGATTGCCTTTGTACTCAATCTTGCTGGCACCGTTGGCTTGCGCCCAGAGCGAGTCGGTGACGTTCACTTCCGCCTTGCTGGCACCACTGACGTTGATACGCATGTTCTTCACCCACAGGTCATCGGCATCGAGTTTGCTGGCACCGTTGATCTCCGCGCGCAACTCGTCGGTTAATCCGTGAACATCCGCACGACTGGCACCGGTGAGGTTGATTGCCTCCAGCGAAGGAACGCTGATCACGGCTTTGCCGCGGTGATTATCCACGCCGCGTACTTTCAGCACGCCGTCAACTACTTCGGTTGTTACCGATCCTGACTGTGCATAGCGAACATTCACCGCCTGCGGTTCGCCTACATTTACTTCGAGTTTCACTGCACCGGATGCATCGATGGCGTTAAACGGTTCGACCTCCCGCACCTCGCGGATAAGATTGCCGTCCTCATCATCCCATTCGTCAATTGTCTCCATCACAGTAACCAGATCCGTGCCGTTCACCTGCAACGCTTTGGCAGCCGAAGCAATCAAGCCGCCCAACGACAGCAGCCAGATCAGCAGCGAGATGATCCAGAACCGCAGGCTCGGGTGCTTGCGTTCGCGACTGTACTTGACAATCCAATGCACAATCATATACACGGGCATCACCAGCGCCGCTATAACTGACAGGCACAGAACCCATGTCCAGGCTGTGCTGCCGCCAAACAGTTCGAAGCCCAAGGCAGGAACCAGAGCCATTCCGCCGATACTGATGCCGAAGAACGCCATCAGCAGGGCAAAAACAACTGCCAAAACAGGAAACAACACCTGAATGGCAATAATAATCAGTATAGCCTTGAGCACGATAGATATGACGCGCCCTATACCTTGTCGGTTGATACGCTCGCGTTTGATTACGGGACGTTTGTTCTCGCCGAACGCGTCGGGTTCGCCTATACGCGCACGCACATCCCATATCATTTCGATGGTTACTGATTCCACTTTCTGCGCGAATAGTGCCGACTGCAGCAGTTCGGCTATGCGGCTCTCCAGGTCATCCATCACATCTTTTTTCTCATCGATGGGCAGACGGCTCTCGATGTCCGACAGATAATCCTTGAGCAGTTGATAGGCGTCCTCGTCGATGGTGAACACAACGCCTTGCAGATTGATTGAACGTGTGAGTTTCATTATTTTGTGATTTTGCTGATTGCTTTACTTATTGTTCCCCACTCCTCGTTGAGTGCGGCTAATATCTCCTGCCCTTCGTCGGTCAGGGTAAAATACTTGCGCGGCGGCCCATCAGTGGATTCCTGCCAGCGGTACTTGAGCAGTCCGTTGTTCTTCAGCCTGGACAGCAACGGATACAACGTCCCTTCCACCACCAGCAGATCCGCCTTGCGCAGCGCTTCCAGAATATCGGACGTATATACTTCCTGCCTACTGATGATCGACAGGATGCAATACTCCAATACTCCTTTGCGCATTTGGCTTTTGATGTTCTCTACCATACGGCTTAGTGGATCTTGCGGTTAATTACTCCATAGTCTCCTTTTGCGGCATGATAATCATCAGGATGATGTACAGCAGCAAGCCCGGGAAACCTGCGAAGAAGAACGACAATGCTACATAACTTACGCGCACCAGCGTCGGATCGATGTCAAAATACTCGGCGATACCGGCGCAAACGCCTGCCAACAACTTGTCATTACTGCGGGTTAGTTTCTTTGTTTCCATAATACAATATATTTATAGATTTTGTTTTTTAATTCTTTACAGATTTGTTTTGTTACTGATTTGCGACTATGCCTGATTTGTTGCTCTCCTTCTCTTTTATGCCGCCACGCAGCATTTGTGCAACAACCTTGCCGAATGCGACTGCAAAGATACTACATTTTTCAGAACTATGCAATACATAGTAGTGTAAAAATGCAAATACTATGTCTGTTTCTGCAAAAAGTGCAAATCGGGTTTGCATTTTCGGGGGTTTAGAAGGCAGATGTGAAAAAAAATCGGTTTGCTGAAAATTTATAGGCACAAAACTTGCAAATCTGGCATTTTTTTTGTACCTTTGTAGGCGCGTTCGGCAAACGGTGCTCACAGATGCCACACGCCTGCTGACTGTTCGGCTGAACGCCGCGCTATAAATATTGTACGCTTATGAAGATTATACTACTGACAGTACTGCAATCGCTGTTTGCTCTGCTTGGGCAGAAGACGATGAGCACGGATTTTACGATTACCGTGCAGCAACAGACAGCACAGCCGATCTCGTACACCGGTTCGATGACTATGCACGGCGAGCAGTTCACGCTTGAGGCGTTCGGCACACAAGCTGCCTACGACGGTTCGACACTCTACATGTACAACATCGATGCCAACGAACTGACACTCAGCAACCCGACGCGCAACGAACTGTACGAAGCCAACCCGCTGCTGTTTGCCCAGGCAATGACCGAAGCATGTACAGTAACCGAGGCCACAGCCAAAGGTGTGACAACCGTAACGTTCGTGCCGAAAGATGCGAGCGTAGGCATCGACAAAATCACGATGAAGGTCAAACCGCTCACCGCCGGCAAGCAGGATTATGCACCGGCTACGATCGTCATGAAGGAAGGCACAAAAACCACTACCCTGCTCTTCCGCAACTTGCGCTACAGCGACGAGCTCCGCGAATACATCCTGAAGCCCGAAGGAGCATTCATCAACGATATAAGATAACAAACTAAATATTGAATCACATGAGAACAAAAATGGTTGCAGGTAACTGGAAAATGAACAAGACCCTGCAAGAAGGAATTGAGTTGGCAAGCCAACTGAAGAACGATGTCAAGAACCCCAAGTGCGCCGTAGTTATCGGCACGCCGTTCATCCACCTGGCTACTGTAGCCGAGTTGGTTAAGGGCAGCCCGATCAAGGTAGCTGCCGAGAACTGCGCCGACAAGGACAAAGGTGCATACACCGGAGAGGTTAGTGCCGCCATGGTAGCATCGACAGGTGCAGAGTACTGCATCCTCGGTCACTCGGAGCGCCGTGCTTACTATCATGAGGATTATGAGATCCTGAAGAACAAGGTTGAGCTCGCCCTCGCCAACGGTCTGAAGGTTATCTTCTGCATCGGCGAAGTGAAAGAGGAGCGCTTGGAGAACAAGCAGAACGAGGTTGTTAAGGCACAACTCGAAGGCTCGGTATTCAACCTGAGCGCCGAGCAGTGGGCAAACATCACATTGGCTTACGAACCCGTATGGGCTATCGGTACCGGTCTGACCGCTACACCGGCTCAGGCACAGGAGATTCACGCATACATCCGTAGCCTCGTGGCTGAGAAATACGGCAAGGCTGCTGCAGAGGACACGACGAT
>DBYS01000008.1:146816-147257 GCA_002310195.1 Bacteroidales bacterium UBA1180 | reverse complement strand
AGACCTACGTTATCGCCAGCCTCACCTTGGTCGAGCAACTTACGGAACATCTCAACGCCGGTAACAACAGACTTACGTCCTTCGCTACCCAGACCGATGAGCTGAACCTCGTCACCAACCTTAACAACGCCGGTCTCGATACGGCCTGTAGCAACGGTACCACGACCGGTGATNNGAGAATACGTCCTCAACAGGCATCAGGAACGGTTTGTCAACGGCACGTACAGGAAGCTGGATCCATGTGTCGCAAGCATCCATGAGCTCCATTACCTTCTCCTCCCACTCGGGAACACCGTTCAGTGCGCCGAGGGCAGAGCCACGGATAACAGGAGTGTTGTCGCCATCGAAATCATAGAACGAGAGAAGCTCACGCATCTCCATCTCTACGAGGTCAAGCATCTCGGGATCGTCCACGAGGTCGCACTTGTTCATAAATACAAC
>DBYS01000008.1:127680-146641 GCA_002310195.1 Bacteroidales bacterium UBA1180 | reverse complement strand
TTCTCCTCAGGAGCGTTGTCGATCTGATCGAAGCTCTTAACCTCAGACAGACCCTTCTTCGAAAGAACCAGAGTAATAGCGGCCGTCAAGGTCGTTTTACCGTGGTCTACGTGACCGATAGTACCGATGTTAACGTGCGGTTTCGAACGGTCAAATTTTTCTTTTGCCATAGTAATTACTTTTTTTATTAACGTTAATAACTGTTTTTGTTTTTTCTCGTCAAACAAAGGCAGGTCAGTTTAGACCCCAACCTACCTTATTATATTTACGTGCCTCCTTCCGGCCTCCCGAAAATTTTAATTTTTGGGGAGAGCCGAGGCAATCGTGCGCTTTATGGCGCCCTGCGCCATCTGTTAGCACAATTTGCCGAAGGCGAAGAGCTGCTTCCGAGAGTTGAACTCGGGACCTCATCCTTACCAAGGATGCGCTCTACCACTGAGCTAAAGCAGCATGAGAGCGGAAAACGGGACTCAAACCCGCGACCCCCAGCTTGGAAGGCTAGTGCTCTATCGACTGAGCTATTTCCGCAAATTGCTCCGTCTACCCCCTTTCGGGGCCCCCGACACAACTTGTTGTGGTGGGGAGAGCGGAGGCAATGGTGCGCTTTATGTCGCACGGCGACATCTGTAGCGCCATTTGCCGAACGCGTGGGTGCGGATGGATTCGAACCACCGAAGCTGAAAAGCAGCAGATTTACAGTCTGCCCCATTTGGCCACTCTGGAACACACCCTCGTCAGAACAAGCTTGCGAGACCGAAACACGCTCCGCGCGTTTAACTCGCCGCTGTTCTTCCTCTTAAAATCACAAATCATTGCTCGCGCATGATTTCTGATTTTATTTTCAAAGATCTTCTTTCGCGCAACGCGAAGAGCCTCTTGTCGGACTCGAACCAACGACCGCTTGATTACAAATCGAGTGCTCTACCAACTGAGCTAAAGAGGCGATTGTTTCAGCAGCCATTTTCGTTTGGCGCGAAATCGGGTGCAAAGGTACAACAAAAATTTCATTCGCGCAAATAATTCTTGCAAAAATCGGCCGACATGTCATTTTTTCGCAAAATATGTCAACTCATGCTTACATTTCGCCCTTATCAATGGCCGGTCGGTTGGATGCAAGGCTACTTTTCGCCGTTTTTCGGCTTCTGCGACCGCGGATGTGCGTGCTTGTAAGCCTGCTGGATCTGCTCGAAGGTTGTGTGTGTATAAACTTGTGTAGCAGAGAGACTTGCGTGCCCCAGCAGAGTCTGGATTGTACGTATATCCGCGCCGTTATTCAGCATTGTTGTGGCGAATGTGTGGCGCAGCACGTGCGGCGAATGTTTCTTGAGCGTCGACACCTCGCCCATGCGTTTGCGAACCATCTCATAGACCGATTTGGCGTTCATTGGAGCTATACTGCCGTCGCGTCTGACGCTGGTGAGTAGGTGATGATCCGGCGACTCAAATCCCTGCCGCACATCCATGTACGCTTCAATCTCTCCAACCAGCCGCTCGCCTATCGGAACAACACGTTCCTTACGGCGCTTGCCGAACACGCGGATCTGGCCTTGATGCAGATCGATATCGCTGTCCTGCAGTCCGATGATCTCAGCGCGGCGCATACCCGTCTGGTAGAGTATCGATATAATCAGGTTGTCGCGTGTCAGTTCAAAGATCTCTTTCGGCGAAGCCTCGCCGTCGGGCTGGTGCATCAGCTCGTCCAGTTCGCGTTCGCCGATCGCTTCCTCCTTTTGCATCTCGCTCTCGCGGAAGAACACCGGCAGGGGTTTGTCGGTCTTCGGTGCTATGACGCCTTGGGTCACATCGCGCTTTACCAAGCCCTGGCGCAACAGATACTTGTAGAACGAACGCAGGGCTGAAAGGCGCCGTTTGACCGTACGGGGCGAGAGCTGGTGGTCAAGCATATCGACCATCCACGTCTTGACATCGTACGTGGCAACCTCGGCCGGATCGAACTGTTCCTCGTCATTGCCCATGAACGTCGCGAACGCACGCAGGTCATCGCCATACTCGCTCACCGTGCGCATCGAGTAGCGACGTTCGTATTGCAGCCAGTCGAGGAAACGGCGGATCATATATCTTTGCCTTGTGTATCGGCAGGCTCGAACGGGAAGAGGCCGAACAGCTCAGCATCGATCCTGTCAACCACCTGCTGGAAATCCGCGGGGTTCTCGCCGAACTTGATCGTATCGCCGTCAACGATCAGGAGCTTACCCTTGTAATCTTTGATCCAATCCTCGTACAGATCGTTCAGGCCTTGCAGGTAATCGATACGGATGCTCGTCTCGTACGCGCGGCCGCGTTTCTGTATCTGTTGCACGAGCGTAGGCACGGACGCGCGGACATAGATCATCAAATCCGGGTTACGGATGAGCGAAGTCATGAGGTTAAACAGGTCGGTGTAGTTGTCAAAATCCCTGTCCGTCATGAATCCCTGCTTGTGGAGGTTCGGCGCAAAGATCCGCGCATCCTCATAGATCGTACGGTCCTGGATGACGTACTTGTCGGAATTGAGGATATCCACCACATCCTTGAACCGCTTGTTCAGAAAGTAAATCTGCAGGTTAAACGACCAGCGGGCCATGTCCGCATAGAAATCCGCCAGGTACGGATTATACTCCACGCTCTCGAAACGTGGTTCCCAACCATAGTGCTTCGCCAACATGTTCGTCAGCGTTGTCTTGCCGCAACCAATATTGCCTGCTACTGCGATGTGCATATTGTTAAGCTGTTAAATTGTTATACTTGTTAAGCCGTTACCATTGTTGCTCGGAGAAGAGGCCGAACAGCTGGGCGTCAATCTTGTTGACGATTGTCCGGAAGTCCTCGGGGTTCTTCTCAAAATCCATGTTGTCGCTCTCAATCACCAGCACCCTACCCTCGTACTGCTTGAAGATGAAATCTTCGTACCGCTCGTTCAGATCCTTGAGGTAATCGAGCTGCATGCCTTGCTCGTAATCCCGTCCGCGTTTCTGTATCTGTGCGATGAGTGTTGGTACGGATTTGCGGAGATAGATCATTAGGTCGGGGAGCTTCATCATGCTCTTCATGTTTTCAAACAGCTCCATGTACGTCTGATAATCCCTGTCGCTAAGATCGCCGCGGCGGTAGTTGTTCGTAACGAACACATACACACCCTCAAATATGCTCCGGTCCTGAACGATCGTGTGAGCCGACTGGTTCACGACAAGCATGTCCTTGAAGCGCTCCTTGAGGAAGTACGTCTCCAGACAGAACGACCAGCGCTTGAGGTCGGAATAGTAGTCCTCAAGATACGGATTGAACCCCACGCTCTCAAAGCGCGGCTCCCAGCCGTAGTACTTCGCCAGCATCTTGGTCAGCGTCGTTTTGCCTGCACCGATATTTCCTGCAATTGCTATATACATCTGTTTGACATAATCATCGGGGATTCGTCCAACTTCATCGGAGTTTTATCGAGACTTTATCGAAGGTTCATCGGGGTTACACCGGAAGTGTAGTGTGCCACTCGTTGCACAATATTCCTCTCCTCGGCAGTCATTCCTTCGGGCATATACTTGCAGCCCATGGCTGTTTGTCCGGTGAGCACCTCAAGCCAGAGACAGGCCATCAGGTACCGTCCGCATGTGTAACTGAGGTGGAACCCGTCACGGCAGAGCGTATCGCCGAGCTTCGTGCCACGTGCCGTCTGGATGGCTATACCGCCCGGAATGAACCCGTCGAAGTTGTGCGAACGGAGCACCTGGCGGTTGCAGCCGAGGATCTCGTCGTACATATACTGCTGATCGTTGTTGTAGTTAGGGCGGAAAGCCGGATGTGTAGCATCCTGCTGGTAAGCCCAGGTCATGTACCAGTAGATTTTCGTTTTCGGCAGTATATGCAGCTTCACGCTGTCGATCAGTTCGGTCAGGAACGGCTCGTAAGTAAACCACTGGCCGCTGTAATGGCTGGCCTGCTGCATGGTTACCACATCCCACTCGTCGGACTGCAAGGCGCGGAGGATCGGCATCTCTTCGGTCACTATCCGCTCGAACTCGCCGGTCTCGGCATTGCGGCGCATCAGCCGGTAGGAGTATGCTGCCGAGTCGCGACGGATGTTCAGCGCATGGCGCTCCAGCGAGCAGCCGCCGATGTACAGGTTACCCACGGTCAGGTCAATCCCTTTCTCCGCAGCAAGCTGCACAAGATTGTTCTCCACCGCATCGATCGAGAAGCTGTTGCCGATACACAGCACCTTCATCTCGCGCGGTATGACACGCGAAGTCTGACGGTGAGCGACGAATAGCACCTCTGCCAGTGCCAGCAGCAGGACAATAAGGATATAGTGAATCTTTCTCATGGCCGGATCGTTTGGAGCGATTTCAGAATTTTGGCACAAAGATACAAAAAAAATCTCAAATATGCAAATATTTCGCGAGATTTTTTTCAGCAAAAAGTCATTTTCTGCGCCAACCTGCTGACTGCTATCCGATTACATCATCAGCAGCAGAACAGGTACAGGCAGCAGCCCGTCGAACGAGAAAAGGATATCGCTTGAGTATGTCGAGCGCCCGCGATAAACGTGCCCGTTGGCGATGGTGAAAAGGATGTCGCTGCTGTACGTCGAACGTCCGCGGTAGATGTATGTCCCGTCGAACGTGAACAGGATATCGCTCGAGTAGGTCGAGCGGCCTTCGTACACATGCTTGCCGTCCCAGGTATACAGGATATCGCTCGAGTACGACGAGCGTCCCTTGTAGATGTACTGCCCGTCCCACGAGTAGAGGATATCGCTTGAGTACGTCGAGCGCCCTTTGTAGAGTGCCTTGCCGTCAAAAGAATAAAGGATGTCGCTGGAGTACGACGAGTTCCCTTTGTACAGATACGTCTGTGCCATACCGTTGATGCTTATGAGCGTGATGATTATCAGGATGATCCGTTTCATGGTGCAATAGTTTTCAAAGGGATTAAATCCGCTCACCATCGGATTGGCGGGAGATGGTGCTGCTGGAGGTAGGCATTAGCAGCAGAGAAATGTCCGCAGCCTATGAATCCCCGATAAGCAGAGAGCGGTGAGGGGTGAGGCGCTTCGAGCACAAGGTGCCGGCGGCGGTTGATGAACTGCCCCTTGCGTTGCGCATAACTGCCCCAAAGCATGAACACGAGGTGCTCGCGTTGCTGGTTGAGTGCCATGATGGCGGCATCGGTAAGCTCCTCCCAGCCCTTGCCCTGATGGCTGCCGGCGCGATGTGCCTCGACGGTAAGTGTCGCGTTCAGGAGCAGCACTCCCTGCTCCACCCAACGCTCGAGATGACCGGAGGCGGGAACAGGCATACCGAGGTCACGCTGAAGTTCCTTGTAGATATTCTCCAGGCTCGGCGGGACACGTACGCCGTCGGGCACGGAGAATGCCCATCCCTCGGCTTGTCCGGGTTCATGGTAAGGATCCTGCCCTAATATAACGACGCGCACCTGATCAAAAGGGCACGCGTCGAAAGCATGGAAGATGAGTCGAGCCGGCGGGTAGCAGGTAGTAGTGGCATAGGCATGACGGACGTACGATGTGAGGATCTCGAAGTAGGGTTTGTCGAACTCCGGCTGGAGAACCCGTCGCCATGATTCATCAATACGCACCTGCATAATCAGTCAACGATAAGCATAGCGTCGCCGTAATCGCCGAAACGGTAGTCCTTCTTGAGAGCTTCCTTGTAAGCGCCCATGACATGCTCGTAACCGCCGAAGGCCGCCACCATCATCAGCTGAATCGATAGCGGGAAGTAGAGATTGACGAGCAGCGCGTTCGGCACGAGTTCCTCGTACGGAGGATAGATGAAACGGTTGGTCCAGCCTTCATACTCCTTGATCAGTCCGTTGGTGCCGGCGACAGACTCGAGAGCACGCATGATCTCAGTGCCGACAGCACAGATACGCCGCTTGGCGAGTTTGGCGTTGTTGACCATCTCGACACACTCGCGGCCGATGATTATCTGCTCGGAATCCACCTTGTGCTTGTTCAGGTCCTCAACATCGATGAGCTTGAAGTTACCGAGTCCGACATGCGAGGTAAGCGTGGTATAGTTGATACCGCGGATCTCGATGCGCTTGAGCAGGTTCTTGCTTATATGCATAGACGAAGCCGGAGCAGCCACGGCACCGATGTTCTTGGCAAAGATCGATTGATAGCGCTCTTCGTCTATCTGCTTAAGTATAGGCTCAGCGTCAGCGTCGTCCTCGATCATGAACTCCTTGCGGAACTGGCGCATAGCTTCGGCCTTCATCGGTCGGCGAATATATTCCGGCAGGGGTGTATGGCCCATAGCATAGAGCTGCGACTCCAGTTCGTCGGGCGTATAGTCGGACTCAAAGCGGATCGTACGTCCGCGCGAGGTGGTGTTGTCAACGACCTCACCGGTGATAGTATTGTCATCATCGAGGTAGAGCTTGTTGCCTATGCGGATCTTTCTGGCCGGCTCAACGAGTGCATCCCATGTATAGTCGTCGTGGTTGAGTTCGCGAAGCAGGAACACCTCAATCTCGGCGTTAGTCTTCTCCTTGATGCCATAGAGGCGCGCAGGAAAGACCATGGTATCGTTGAAGACAAGCACATCCTTCTCGTCGAAATAATTGACGAGGTCGGATACTTTCTTGTGCTCGACAGCTCCGGTCTTGCGATGCAGCACAATCATCTTCGCATCCTCGCGATGCAAAGGCGGAAACTGAGCTATTTGACTGTCAGGTAACTTAAACTTAAACTCACTAAGTTTCATATAACTATTTACTATTTATCATTTGTTCCAGTTGCTCGATGGTGATACACCGGTCGAGCGTGTAATCGCCTACGCGTGTGCGGCGGAGTGCAATGAGATGTGCGCCGGAGTGCAGCCGCTGGCCGATATCGCGCGCCAAGGCACGAATGTATGTTCCTCTTGAGCAGACGACGCGTAGCGTAAGTTGCATCTTCTCCGGGTCGAACTGCAGCAGTTCCAATTCGTCGATAATAAGCAGTTTGGGCTTGATCTCCACCTCATCCTGCCGGCCTTTGCGTGCATACTCGTATGCCCGTTTGCCGTTAATCTTCACCGCAGAGTAGACAGGCGGCACTTGCCATTGCTCGCCGAGGAACGTAGGAAGAACCTCGTCTAGCAGTTCGCGAGTGATATGCTCCGTAGGATAAGTCGCATCCACCGGGTGCTCGAGATCGAAGCTCGGGGTGGTAGCTCCCAACTGCAGAACTGCCTCGTACTCCTTCGTATGGTCCATCAGCTCGTCAATATGCTTGGTCTGATGCCCGGTGCAGACGATGACGACCCCTGTTGCAAGCGGATCGAGCGTGCCGGCGTGACCGACCTTAAGCTTCTTGACCTCCAATGCGCGGCAGAGCAGCCTGCGCACACGGTTGACAACATCGAAACTCGTCCAGTGCAACGGTTTGTCAAACGCCAGTATCTCGCCCTCGATGAAGTCCATTTATGCCCAAATGTGCCATCCGATGGCGAACAGTCCTGCACATACGCAGTAGATGGCGAAGTACACTAGCTTCTGCCTGCGGACGATCTCCAACATGAACTTGCATGCCAGGCAGCCCGTGACGAACGCTGCGACGAAGCCAACCAGCAGAGGCACAACGCCGAGGCTCGTAGTCATCTCACCTTGCAGCATCTTCAGCAGATCGAGGAATGCCTCGCCCAGGATGGGTATGAGCACCATCAGGAACGAGAACTGCGCCACGCTCTCTTTCTTCACGCCGCAGAGCAGTCCTGTAGCGATTGTAGTGCCGCTACGGCTCAAGCCCGGCAATACGGCACAAGCCTGCGCCAGGCCGATGACAAACGCATCGCGGTACGTGACCTCATGGCCTTGCTTGCCCTTGGCGGCCATACGCTTGCTCAGCCATTCGCTCAGATAGAGCAAGCAGGCAGTAATAATCAGGCATATACCTACGAGCAGCAGACCGTTGCCGAAGAACGCCTCAACCTCATCCTTGAAGAACATCCCGACTATGAAAACCGGGATCATCGAAACAAGAATCTTGGCCACATAATCCTTCTCCTCATTCCATTGGAGCGTGCAGAACGTGCCGCGGCACAACTGCAGAATCTCCCGCCAGAGGATAACAATCGTGGCCAGAACAGTAGCAGTATGCACGACAACAGCGAACGTCAGATTTTCTTCGCTCGCTGTGCCGAATAAGGCTTGACCTATCTCAAGATGACCGGAACTGGATACCGGCAAGAACTCTGTTAGGCCCTGAATGATGCCTAACACCAACGCTTCCCACCAACTCATTGTTTACTACGTGTTTATGACTGCGTGTTGTCGTCGTTGCGTTTGTCCTTTCTCTTCGGGAAAAGGATAGCCACAATCATCAGCACGAATCCTGCGAGAGCAATCATCGGGCCGAGAGTTATACGGCGGAAAGAGAAGATATCAGGGTTATACTCCGTAGCGCCGGAAGGCTCACCGGTCATCAGCGCAAAGCCGATAACGACAATCAGCACACACACGGCAATCAGTATGGAGTTGAATACAGGCAGTTGTTTCATTTCTCTCGGATTAAATAGCGTACATGCGTTCGGTATTCATGCGTATATAGCGGTTGACGGCAATGAGCGAACCGATGAGCGTCAGCAGCTCACCCGTAACAAGCACTATGCCCGCAATGATGGCGATGTTCATCCATGTGAGCGGCATGAGCATGATATGCATCGTGTACTGCACATAGTAGAACAGCCCTGCCAGCAGCGCGATAGCCAAAAGTGCGGACCAGAGGCCCATTCTCAGGCTGCGCGCCACGAACGGGCGTTTGATCACCCACGGCGTAGCACCTACCAAGCGCATCGTATTGATGAGGAACCGATGGCTATAGACATGCAGACGGATAGTATTGATAATCAGCACGTAGGCGATGAGCAGCAGCATCGCTGCCAAGCCAACGAGCACGAGCGTCACCTGGCTGACATTGTGCTCGAGCAACTCCACCAGATCCTTCTGATACATGACTTGCTTGACGTACGGGAACTTAGCCACCTGCGTCTCCACCGCTGCAATGCTGTCAGGATTGGCATATTGGGCGGAGAGGCTCACCTCGTAAGAGGCGAGCAAAGGATTGTAACCGAGGAACTGCGACGGATCGTCGCCAAGCGAGCGGATATGCTCCTCGAGCGCCTCCTGTTTGGAGATATACCGGCACTCATGGCTGTACGGTGCAGCACGCAGAACAGTGCCGCAACGGTCGATCTGTGCGGAGTCAGCCTCAGGCGACAGAACGACCGTGAGCGTGACGTTGTTCTGAACCTGCTCGATCATACGATGGGCAGACAGCGTGACCATGGCCACCAAACCTACAAGGAACAGCACCAGCGTGATGCTGACCGAGGTGGTGACATACATATTCCAAAATCTTCTCTTCTTCTGCATAATCAACCTACAAAACGCAAATGAGCAGGCTCTTCACCTGCTCTGTTTGCTAATGGATTAGTATTCCCACAGATCCAATTCTGTATTCAGCAGTTCGTTCGCTATACGATCTTGGTCACGATGGACAAACTCCTCGGTCAGGACCTCCTGACCTTGAACAATCATACGGTCGTACATATTGTCGTCACCGACGAGGTAAGACGTGTAGAGATGCTCGGCAAAGAAGTTGTCGAAAGTCACACGCTTACTGCTGTTGTTCAACGGAATCATGTACTTACGTGCCATGAACGGCCGCAACTGGTCGAACAGAATCCAGAATCGCACCTGCTCGACAAGGTTCTCATACGGGTCTCTCTGCGAAGACATAGCGGACTGCAGGGGTGCGATAGCCATGATCTTCTGATAGAAACGCGACGTGTGCTTGTCGAAGAACACGATCTCCATCGTTAGATACTTGATCTGGTTACGTACATAGTTGGAGTAACCATACGTATTGATATCCAGCCTGTGGTTGATTGAGTCATCGTAGGTAACGATATACTCGTCGCGGTCGTCTGTATCGATAATCTCACTCATCGGGCGGACGGCAAACGTCGTCTGCATTTCCTTGTTACGAGGGATGATCATCGAGTCGAGGAACAGCGGCTTTACACCACGCGGGTTAGCGCTGTACAAAGTCAGGTACTCCTGCTGGCCATCAAGCGTCGTACGCCCGTTGACCACCGCATCCATAATCAGACGGAACAGACTCCAATACTTCGGATCGTCAGGGTTAGTAGGGAAATAGAGCTGGAAGTTCTGTTTGTAACGCATATCGATGATACGATAGATCACGCGCGACCAAACGATATCGTCGGTGCGGTGGAAGATCGTAGCAATCGTATCTGCGTTCTCATCCAACTCCTGCGTTTCGATTCGTACTGTACCCAATTCGTTGAAGAACGAATTGATGCGGTGTTGCGCTTGCATGCCAAGTGCAGCACACACCAGTACGATGATTAAAAGTGTTCTCTTCATAAGATGTTTTTACTTTAATATGAGCGCCAAGTTACCTTGATACAGCGTCTCTGCACCACCCTTGGTGCGATACTTGATGTTCTGAACAAGCACCATATCGCCACTCTTCAACTGGCTGATCAGTTTGAGCTGTGCTGCGGAGAACTTATTACCGCTCGACTTACCGGTCTTACGGAGGATATATGTATCAAAGCTGGTGATTTCGAAGGGCACCTCGAGCAATCCGTCCTCGCCATAGCCAATCTCAAGAATAGTATTCTTGTTCAAGCTCTTACGCGGGGTAGCGCTGGAGTTAACCTGCTTGCCGCCATCAACGAAGTACGGCGACGGCTGAGGCAGTTTCTGCACCTTGAAGTTCTTCTCACCCATCGTAGCGATACGGCCACCCATGTCGGCCTGTACAACGACGCGCACGGTCTTTGCTCCGGCAGTCGGACGAAGGATATAGAACTTACCCTGACGGCGTACAGAGGCACCGGTTACGCTGACCTTCAGCTGATTGTCAGTTACGCCAGGAGCGGATACGACGTAGCGGTTGTCATAATCCTTGTAGATGATGTTCAGGTCCTCGTTCATCACCGATGCCGAAGGCTCACCTACGGTGAATGCAGCCTCGAACGGCAGACTGATAGTGTCACGGCCCTGCTTGTAACGAACAATACCGGAGTACTTCTGCTCACCCGAACCGGCAGCTGTACAACGGTAGATACCGTCGTCGCCCAACTCCACGCCATTGACGAAGTAATCAGGACGTGCAGTCGAGTCGGTAGCAGCCAGGATGATCTGAGCCTCGTACTGGTCACCACGGATCACGTACGATGATTTAGGAATAACGTACGCGCGTATATCGTTGGCGGTAAAGTCGTTAGCGGTAATACGCTGATACAGACGTGACAATGTACGGTTCTCATACGAACGGATATCGTTCTGGTACTTGGTAAGGATAGCCAAGCAGGCACCTGCCGGCATACCATCGAAGATAGAAGCCTCCCAAGGAATAGAGTCGCCATCGTTGTTCACGCCCTTCTCCGTACTGAAGATACCGCGGATGATCTGACCGGGTTTGCCGTTACGGGCACGCGGGGAATAGTGCTGTACATCCATCAGCAACTCACGATAGTCCTCGATCTTACGACGAAGCACCTCACCGTTAGGCAGCCCCGTCTCCGGATCTATCATAACGAGTGCGTAGGTACCCGGGTGATCGAAGTCAGAGGTGTTGATAATCTTACGGGCAAGCGAGTCATAGTTCTCACCGTCCACAAGCTTGGTTACCTCCACCTTGAAGTTCTGGATATAGTTATACAGTTCGTCGGATGCATTGCGCAGTGAGTCGGCCTGCTGATAGTATGCTCCCACCTTGGTAGGATTCTCCTTGTAGGCACGCTCAAAACGACGATACTGCATAGCGTTCTGCTCATCGGTATTATCCAGCGTGATATGCAAACTGGCGTCCACCTTGGCAAAGGCATCAAGCACGTTCGTACTTACGTTCAACGCCAACATGGCGGTAAGCACGAGGTACATCATACCGATCATTTTTTGTCTCGGGGTTTCCGGACAGTTTTTTGCTCCACCCATTTCTGAAATCTGAATTTAAAGTGTTATACTTCAGGAAATGGATTTACTTATGCAAGTGCATTGAGCATATTTCCATAAACCTTGTTGAGATCTGCAACTTGTGCAGCGAGTTGCTTGGATGCGGCCTCGAATGCCTCACTGCTCTTAACGGCAGCGGAGGTAGCAGCAGCAGCCTTCTTCATATCCTCGGAGATGAGTTCAACCTGAGCGGTAGCGGCGTTGGTCTTGTCAGCCTGAAGCTTGAGAGCCTCAGCCTGAGCCTGTACGTTCTTGAGTTGCAGCTCATAAACGGCGTTGAGGTTATTGAGGTTGGCGTTGACAGCGTTCAAGCCTTTCTCATAAGCCTCAGTCTGGCCGGACATGTTCGTAGCCGAAGCAGCGAACTTCTCCATAGCAACACCTGCCACTTCCATCTTCTCGCCGAGCTTAGCGGTTCCTTCAGCCACCTTACCGAGGTCATTGAGCTGGGCAGCCGTCTTGGCTAACTTCTGAATGCCTTCACTCAAGCTGGCCTGATCTTTGTCGGACAGATTAGCGCTCGGGATACCGACACCACCACCGTTGCCGGCAGGGCCGTTAGTGCCCAGAAGGGTCGGTTTCTCTCTCTGCGAGATCTCTGCATAGAGGTTCGGTTCGCAACCACTCTCAAGCGATACCAATTGCGGGAACACTTGCTCCCAGTGGAACTCGGGGTGAGGAGCATCCAGCACACCGATGGTGAAAAGGAATGCCTCGGTAAACATACCGATCATAAGCACGGCAGAAGCACCCGGCCAGTGCAAGATCTTGAACAATGCACCGATAATTACGACGGCAGCACCTACGGAGTAGACGATACCAGTAACACGTTTACCTTGGTACGATTCATACCATGCCAAGAATCCACCTTTTTTCTCTTTGTTAGCCATTTTTTTGAATTTTTAAATGATATAACTTTTTTTGTTAACTAATTTATCAAATTTGCTGTTCGTCACCGCTTATTCGCCGATGTACGAGCGCACGCAGCGGAAGCCGATGTACGGACGGCTCTCGTACTGATACTCGTAGTCACGGGCACCGCACTGCAGATAGTCCTTCACATCCTTCCAGCTACCGCCCTTGATTACCTTACGCTTGAGCTGGTCGGGGTCATCTTTACGAGCCATGTATGCGTGGTTCGGGTTGTAGTCGTGGATGATGCTGTTCAGCGTCGGCGAGAACGACTCGAGTGTCCACTCCGACACATTACCGGCCATATCGAACAGACCGAAGTCGTTCGGACGATACGAAGCTACAGCCATCGGGGCGTTGCCGGTATCATCGTTGTAAGCACCGTGATAGGGCTTGAAGTTAGCAAGGAAGCAACCCTTGTAGTCGCGCACATAGTTACCGCCCCAAGGATAGGTAGCCATCTTACGGCCGCCACGTGCTGCATACTCCCACTCAGCCTCCGTCGGCAGACGATAAACCTGTGCATCGAGACCGGCATTGTCAACCATGATCTTCGAACGCCAGTTGCAGAACGCATGTGCCTGCTCCCATGTAACACCCACTACAGGATAGTTGGCGTAACCTTCGTGCGAGAAGTACTTGAGCATCTTCGGATCGTTGTATGCCTGCTGGAAGTCACGAATCCACACCATCGTATCGGGGTAGATATTGATGATGCACTCGGTGTAGAGGTCTTTTGGCTCAACAAGTTTGCGAACGAGCGTAGTGTCGTGAATAGCACCGTCGGGATCCACCCAGAACGAGTCAACACGTGCTGTTGCGTTGTCGGGGTACTTACCCTTGGCAACGTCGAACTTGTTCTGCTGCAACTTCGCCTGGTCGTAGTTCTTCCACGAGTAGTGGTAGTGCATACGGTTGGTGTTGAACGTGTTGTCGGAATAGAACAACGGGTGCAACGCATTGCGCACCTCTTCGTCGGTCATGTATTTGTTCCAAGGGATCCTGTTCGTGGCTGTCCAGTTCAATACCGTATCGGGCAGGAGTTCCCATCCCTCGCCGCCTTCGGCCTGATGGAGCACCTCCACTTGCTTCATGAACAACTCATGATCAGCATAATCCTCCCAACGCATAAGCAGCGTCATAGCGATCGAGTCACGCACCCAAAGAACGAACTGCTTGTACTCGTTGTTGGTGATCTCCGTCTCGTCCATCCAAAAGGCATCAACGGTAGACATCACCTTGTTGTCAGGCAGGGTAAACAGGTTAGACTGTGTGTTCTCACCTTTCATGAAGCTACCCTTGCGGATAAGAAGCATACCATACGGATCTGCCTCCGAGAATTTCTTTGCTTTACCGGAACCTACCAATTCACCTGCGGGTTTGTTGCAACCTATCAACGCTATCACCAGCGTCAGAATTGGCAGAAGAGTTTTAAGTTTCATATCCATCAATTAATGTTATGTAGTTTCGTGTTTATGTTTGTTCAGCCCAAAGTGGCTGAAGCTGTTGTCTGTTACAAGTACCGGACGCTCTTGTACCGGTTGGTGCGTTTGGGGCGCAGGATATCGAATCCATACGCGAGATAAATCTCATGCGAGCCGTAGCTCTCGTATATCAGTTTCGATGTCGGCAGTTCGTAGGTGTATCCCAGTTGCAGTCCGGAGATGATATCGATGCCGAGTATCAGTCCGACATTGCCGAGGATGCGGTAACTCAGTCCGAAGCGGTACTTCTCCCTGAGTTCGGCCATCATGGCGATGTTTGCGTCCCAACTGACGAAGTCCGTCATCACCAGTGCCGATGGCTTGAGCACCCAATCTTTGTTCCGCAGCCTCCAGTTGTATCCTCCGGCGATGTACATCGTTCCCTTGAGGTGGTAGTCCGACTCATCGCTCCAGTGGAGTGTAGGGTACGTGAGATGACTCATGCTCACTCCTACCCACCATGTCGGCGCCGAGTACCATACGCCTGCTCCCAGGTCGAAGGTCATGCCGTTACCTCCCTGTCCTGTCGGCAGCGCCGGATCGGACTGCGTGAAGTAGTCGGCATTGAGTTGGCTGAGGTTAACGCTGTCGTTAGCGAAACTGATATTCACAAACCCCAGATCGACTCCTATCGCCAGTGTGCCCTTGCCTATGCGCTGCCTGTACGCGTATTGCGCGTGCAACGCTTGGTTGGAGAACAGACCGAACCTGTCGTTCAGGAACCGTACTCCGGCAGCATGCTTCGTCTTGCCTATCACAAACGGCGAACTGAATGAGAAGTATGTAGTCATCGGAGCATTCTTGATGCCCGTGAACTGCATGCGGTGCAAGCCCGCCACCTTCATCAGGTCGTCTTCCCCTGCCGCCGCAGGGTTGTAGGCTGTTGGCAGATACATGTATTGTCCTATTTGCGGGTCGAACTGCGCGCGGGCTGCGTACACGCCACACACAATAACCCCTACCAGCAGAACAATTCGCTTCACGCTCACGCCAACATACATATATGCGTATTGAATCCGCAAGGACTAATACTCTTCCTCGTCAAAGAAGAAGTCATCTTTGGTCGGGAAATCCGGCCAGAGGTCTTCTATCGACTCGAACTCCTCCTCGTCATCCTCAATCTCGTTGAGGTTCTCAATCACTTCCATTGGCGCGCCGGTGCGCTGGGCATAGTCCAGCAATTCATCGCGTGTGGCAGGCCATGGAGCATCTTCCAATTTCGATGCCAATTCCAGATTCCAATACATAGTTGCTGTGTTATTTACCACATACTATCATACGCAAAGCAGTGCGCTTGCGGCGCATGATAACAAAATTTTCGCGCAAAGGTACAAAAAAATATCGAATTGTGCAAGTTTTTTTCGATTTTTTTTCATTTTTTCCACTCAACAGGTGCTTTTTTTTGCAAAATGGCACATTTACGGGCTAAAACGAAACAATAATCCGATAATCTGTTCACCCAACGGATGGCAATCATCAGGTCATTATTTTGCGCGTCAGTATTGTCAAAATTGTCAGTTTGGTCTGTTTGATTTTCTGCCAGCCGGACCATCAGCCGTTCGAGTCTTCTGGTCACTGTCCGGCATATATGTGCAGCAGCTATCGCCTGACTGCCTGCGGGCAGGATAAACGCGTGTTGCGGCGGCAGTTCGGCTTGGATGGCATCAATCCAATGCTCCACTTCGCTCACATCGTCGGGCGTGATCCATTCGCCGGGCGCACAGGAGAGGAACGCACCGAGATTGAACAACTTGTTCTGCACCACTCCGATTTGCGCCGTATGTACGGCTACATCGTTCAGCGGCTCGTCGAGCGGGATCTGTTCGCCTATCTCTGCGAGCAGTGCGCCAAGCCATCCGAAGTAGGAGTTCAGTTCGTCGGATGTGCCGTAGGCCTCTATCCGCGGGTCGCTCTTGCGTACACGGTTGCCGTCAGCCAGTGAGGTTGTACCGTTATCGCCGGTTTTGGTATAAATCATATACTATGGATCGTTAGTTCGTCATCACAGCATATCCTATATGCGCAGACGATAGTGCTTGCGGATATAATGCTTGTTAAACAGCACGATGCCTACGTGATAGAGGTCGAGCGTGCTGGTTACCTGTTCGAAGGTCTGTATCTCACGCCACGCCTGCTCCATCTCGGGCGAGTGGTGTATATCGTCGAACACCATGATGCTGTGATTGCCCATTGCCGGCAGCAGTTTGCGGAAATACCGCATCGTTGCCTCACGCGTATGATTGGCATCGATATACGCCAGATCGATATGCTTCGGGCAGGTTTTGGGCAATGTATCATCGATATTACCTACCACCGGCTGTATGTTCGTCAACCCGAGAGTTCGCCAGATCGCCATTGCTTCATCCAGAACATCGGACGCCCCTTCGTAGGTCAGTACGGTATTCTTTGGCGACGGCGAGGCGAGGTAAGCTGTCGTTATGCCGAGCGATGTGCCGAGTTCAAGTACCGTCAGCGGCCGTTGTTCGGCTTCGGTGAGATAGTTGACGAGGCGATAGAGCAGTTGCGCTATCTTCGGCGATTCAAGGTGCGTGCGCGCTATATCCGCCACGCGCTTGAGCGTAGCGATCGGCGTGCCGGCCTGCGGCATATCGGAGCCTGTACCGTAATCGAGCTGCTGTACCGTGGCCGTACTGCGCAGCAGAGCGGCGCGCTGCTGCTCGATGCGCGGGTAGGCATAGTAGGCATTGGCGTCATACACAATCATCCGCACTATGTAGAACAGTGTCGGAGAGTGTATGCCTTCGCCGCCGGTGTGCCACGCCGTCAGCTGATGACGGACGTAGCTCCGGGCACGATATAACGCATTGCCGAAGGACACTTATCGGCGTGTTGATGTCGACTTGCTGTCAGTAGTACGCGAACTGGTACTGCCCGAGCGGCTGCTCGAGCTGCTTGAGCTGCTTGAACTACTGCTACGGCTGCTGGTGCTTGTGGCGGCCGAACGCGATGTGCTGCTACTACTGCTTGAACGCGTGCTGGTCGAAGGCGTACGTTTCGTGCTGGTTGTGCCTGAGGTGCGCACACGAGTAGTCGTCGTGCTGGACGAACGTGTGGAGGTTGCTGGCTGCTGGGTAGCAGAGGTTGTGCGCGAGCTGCTCGTCGTAGGTCTGGACTGCGTAGTTGTAGCAGTCGAACTGGTGGTACGGGTAGATGTCGTCGGCTCCTTTTGTGTAGCCGCAGACTGCGTGCGCTGGGTAGTCGAAGCCGATGTAGTTGTGCGCGAGGACTCTGCGGTGCGCGAGCCGGTAGCAGGCTGTGCTGCCGATTGACGGCTGGTGGTGGCACTGCTCGTGGATGTAGAGCGTGTGCTGGTAGTCGTACGCGATGCGCCGGACTGTTCAACAGCTTGCTGCAGCTGACGGGCGTTAGTCACGCGCGAAGCGGTCGTGCTGCCTTGCGGTACGTAGGTTGCCGTAGTGCGGCGCGAGAACGACTGCTCGGGATACTGCTGCGCATAATCGCCACGCGATACGGGACGGGTCACCTCATCATACTTGGGATAGTGGTAGTGATCGACGTAAGTCACGTGGTGGCAGTAGTGGTGGTGCTCCATAAACGTATGTACATACTCCTGATAATGACCGAGATGGTACGGAGCATGATGGCCGTAGTGGTGAGGGAAGTGATCCCAGTAGTACGGCGAACGCCAGTAGACGTATTTCGGACGGCCGAAGCGATCGAACAGCGGCGGACGTTTGTAGAACACAGGCTCGATGATATAGTTCGTACCGTAGATATACGGCGCACCAATCACCTGAACATACGGCGTGGTCAGTCCCATCTCTACAACAAGCGTGGCTACATCCTGATAGATGTTAGCGGCCAGCACGGACTGGATGAGCAGCACATGGGTGCGGCCTTCAAGGGTCTCAAGCACACGGAGATAATCGATATACCCGTCGTGGTTGAGGTCGAGGTTGGAGATGATGTACGAACTGGAGTTCAGTATCTGCTCAAACTCCTCGACGCTATTCGACTGCGCAAAAGCAGCAGCAACGGCTTGCAGATCGAGGTACAGACTGATGTCTTGCGTCAGGGGCGTCACCTCTATAGTAGTGGTACGCGTGGTGCGCGTGCGCGGGTACGTAGCGGTGGTGCTCACGGGTTGTGCATAAACGACCTGGGTCGATTGGGGTTGAGCGACCACGACTGTCTGCGTAGCAGGTTGGGCCACAACAACGGGTTCGGGTGCAACGGTAACGATACGTGTCACACCACAGCCTGCCAGCAGCAGCGGCAAGGCTAAGAGGATTGATGAATAGTTTTTCATATCTTCGAATTTATTTCTTTCAATAATGATCGTATTGGCACACGCTAACCATCGACCACATTTGGGCGATAAACCGGACTTGTGTTGTGGAGCATAGGGGACTCGAAAATTGCCCTGCAATAATCGTTCGGAGGCACAGCCGGAGATAAGAACCGGGGTGCGAGGCCACTCACATGCTCCCACCAGTCCGGCGATAGACCGGACTTGTGTTGTGGAGCATAGGGGACTCGAAAATTGCCCTGCAATAATCGTTCGGAGGCACAGCCGGAGATAAGAACCGGGG
>DBYS01000008.1:4652-127650 GCA_002310195.1 Bacteroidales bacterium UBA1180 | reverse complement strand
GTGGAGCATAGGGGACTCGAACCCCTTACCTTAACATTGCGAACGTTACGCTCTACCAGATGAGCTAATGCCCCGCGCGTCAGCGCAACCATAAACGGCGGCTAACGCTTTGAATTATTGCGTTCCGCAGGGCGCGGGAAAACCCGCGCCCTCGGGACACAACAGATTTACTTAACGATCTGACCCATCATGTTGTAGGTCTTGCCGTCGCGGATGATCAGCACTTCGCCGTCGCGGAAGAGCTTTTGTGCACCTTCGCTGAGCTCGATGTTGTCGATTGCATCGCCCGGGCTCTTATCCGGACCTTCGTATGCACCTGCATAGGTATTCTCACGACGATCCTTGTTCTCGATATCCTTCAGCACGGCCTCCGAACGCGGAACGATAAGATTCTCGTTGTACTCGGCAATTGCGAAGTCACCGTTAGCAGCGTCAGCGAACTTAGGCTCAGCCCACTTCGAACCTTCGTTAGCACCTTCGGCGAAGAATGCGGCAGAGTCAGCTGCAACAACTGCACCTGCGAGGATAGCAGCATTACCGCCCTTGTGGAAGAATACGTTGTTCTTAACATTCTCGTTCAAAGCACCGCGGATGAGCGAGTTGTTAGCCTCAGTCTCTTCAGAAACGAGGAGGTTATTCTCGGCAATATACAACTTTGTACCGGCGAGCCACAAGCAGGTAACAGCCTGAGCAGCTACAAGATCTGTAGCGGGTTTGTAGGTCTGAGCAGGCAGATGGAAGGTGTTGTTGCGAACAACACAAGAGTCACCGCAGCGAACATAACGAAGCGTGACAATCTTACCTGCCACGTCAGCCTTGGCGTCAAGACCTGCGAATACGTTGTTCTCGATTACCCAAACGTCAGCATTACCGGAAGCGGTGATACCGCAAATACCATACTCACCAGCCGAAACATTCATAGTGCCGAGTTCAAGGAACTTGTTACCGCGAACGATGATTGTACCCTTCTGTGCATTACCCATGATACCGTGAGCAAGGAATCCGGCCGATGCCTTAGCCAGACGGAAGGTATTACCCTCGATTACTGCATTCTCTGCGCCGTTGAAGAATATACCGCGCAGATTAGCTACGATCTCATTGTTACGTATTACAACATCTTTCGGTTTGCCATCAGCTGTAGCAGACTGCGAGCCGTTGAATTGGATAGCCTGCGTATTAGCCGAACCATTGTCCTCGATGTAGTTGTTCTCAACAACTATTCCAACAGGACGTTTGTCAGTACTCTTCTCTGTACGGATTTCTACAGCATAGTTAGTACCGGTTGCACGCGGATTGATGATACGGCAGTTCTTGATACCTGAGTTGGTAACATCACCGTAGAATACGATAGTACGTCCGCCAACAGCTCCTGCGCGGATCTCAAGATACTGGCCTTCGCCGTCTACAGAGCCGTCGAACCAAACATTCTTGGTAGCAAGAGTGGTGTTGAAGTCTTTTGCCATCAGCGCACCTACAAGAATGTGTCCTGAAGGACCGGCGTTATCGTCTTGGTCACCATAGGTGATAGTACGTTTCTCTGCCTTGTCCGGACGGATAGTCAGAGTATATTCAGAATTGTTGGTAACACCTATGTTCACATTCTCAGCAAGGTCTGCGCAGATCAGAAGATCTACGTCGCCTGACATTCCGTTGGTCTCAAGAGCTGTGATAGCGTCAGAGAGCTTAGCATAGTCAGCACCTTCGCCACCGATCTTGTAAGCACCTTCCATGCGCAGGTCAACTGGAAGCGCTATTAATTCGTAATCAGAAATAGCTTTTACTCCGGTAAATAGGAAATACGAAATCAATTGTCCATAAACTTTCACCTGACGTCCTACGTAACCAGCATTATCCACCAAGTTAAGCGCGGTACGGATGTCTCCACTCGGGAGTTCTACGGGCACGCAATTGGTTGTTTGGTCAGCCGCATCGCCAAGTGCAACGTTAGTAGCTGCCAAACTAGCCGCCAATTCTCCGCCATTAGCAGCGCAACCTACCATATAACCTTGTACCCAATACTTCTCAGAGAGAGGCAAACGATTATTGATTTTCACAACATCTGCTACTGAGAACGGAGCCTCCTTCGATCCGTTACCGGCCGTAGTTAACACGACAGCCTCAACTGCTACTTTCTGAGTGAGGGTTCCGGATGTCAAAATAATCGTATCTGAGTATTCACCATCAGCATTCGCGCTAAATTTTACATTCAAGGTTCCTCCGGTAGTTGTCAGATCACCGGTTACAGACGTATTTGCACCATTAACGGAATAGGTAATAGCATTCGTCAAGTTAGCACCTGTTACTACCAATTCAGCAGTCTTCTCCACACTTCCCGTCTGTGTCAAGCACAAGTCAAAATTAACTTTCTCTGCAGTAATAGAAGGAGCAGAGGCATCCAGATAGGAATAAAATGCTAATGACTTAACATCTAATCCACCATTACTGCTAGAGGAATTAGAAACAGTAAAAGTTACTTTGTAATAACTATTTTTATTCCATTTACCCGATGCCGGCAGAATTTCTATCGTACCTGCTGTGCTTTTCGCAAGTGCATAATCCCCATTCTCTGCAGTAACAACGGTTGATACTACATCGTTCTGAAAGTTTGCGTCGCTTGCCACAGTTACTGTCACTTTCGGAACGCTTACGTCGGTGCGCGAAATGCCCGCATGTGAGATGACCAGCTTAGCAATATCATCTCCCATAACTGCCTGACTTGTAATTGATCTGTCCACATTGTTGAGCGATTTACCACCAATGCGGATATAATCTCCATTGGTATTATTACCAGGAATAGTCCAACTCATACCATTTGTGGTATAAGTACCTGTTTTGGAGTAGTCGCTAATGTTGTCGCCATTAGCAGAAGTTCCTTTTAGGAATGTGGCCGTGTAATATAAATTACCTACTGCGGCCATCATACTGCCGGCAAACAGCACAGCAGCGAGAAGAGAAAATAGTTTCTTCATGATTTAATGGTTTTTAGTTAATAAAGAATTGGTTAATATACTAAAATTAGTAATTTCGCATACTTCACGGCGCAAAGATACAAAAAATTTTTGACATTTGCAAATAAATTGCAAAGAAAATGTCATTATTCTAATTTTTTCGCCGGAATGTCGAGTCAATGTTGACCTGTTTTCGAGCCGTTATCGAACAATTATCGAGAGAAAACCGAGATTACCGACAAAAAATGACCTCGCGAAAATCTCAGATCACTCCCGATAATCCCTCGATAATCCCTCGATAAAACCCCGACAAAACCTCGACACATATTGGTCGGGGTTTTGTCGGAGAAACTACATCGGTCGGGATTGACCAATGCGTATTTAACCGCGATAGCGCGGTGAAACAGGATTAACGCATTTCTGCGCCAAGTACATTGTACTCAACGCCGTCACGGATGATCAGCACTTGACCGTTGCGGATAACCTTGGTCGGAGCAACAGTTGCGTTGATGTTGTCAACAGCGTCCTCCTCCTTTATAACGAGGTTGTACTTCGACGGAGCGTAAACGCGGGTGTGATTAGCGCCTTCCTCTTTAGCGAGCGGGAACTGATAGAAGCGCTCAACCGAAGCCGAAGCTACATAGAGGTTATCCGCCACATCAAATGCAAGGCCATCGATGTTGTTACCGAACTGAGGAGTCATGCAAATGAACGTGAGTACCGGCACACCGTCATCACCATAGGTAACGCTGAAGACCTTAGCACACTTGTTAGAGCCAAGGGCAATCTTGTCACCGGCAACATTTACAGCAATCTGACCACGGTAAGAAACGTTACCTGTGATGTCGCCAAGGATTTCAGAATTCTCTCCATCAATCTTGAAGTCCACTTCACGATTACTGTTCCAATGCTCGAATGGAGGATAAGGAGTCGGTCCCCAACGATGTTGAGCAACCCAGAATCCGCCACGTCCATCAGAACGGAGAGTAATGAACGAGTTAGCCAAGCCCTTGTCGCTATCAGCAGCGGTGGTTAACATTCTCTTAACCGGTTTACCAACCGGGATAGTTGTCATGTCATAGATATCGAACTCACCTGACGATTCGGCAACATTCTCGATGGTATAAAGCGTATCACCAACTATCTCCAGAGCATCAACAGGTCTTTCAGCCTGAAGAACCGTTACAAAGTCAGCTGCCGGATTAGCCGGATCCATGCGGTAAACGCCCTTGGTAGCATCATCCAGCGAAGCTACATAGACATTACCCTTAGCATCGATAGCCAGACGACGGAAGCCAGCACTAGATGTACGATCACCGAGCAAACCACCATCATAACCGAGGACAGCCATCTCCTGGCCATTGGCAAAGTTCATGTCGGGATTATAGATATAAATACCACGAACTTGCTGTTTGGTAGCATCGGATGCACCATCATCTGCGCCATCGACAGATTCGCTGACATAGACGCGGCCGAAGAAGTCAGACTCGAAGCTATTATCGACCACGATGCTCATAGGCATGTAATAGTTGTACCTGTTGTCATCAGCAGGAAGCATATCCTTGAACTCGGTCGGCCCAGCATAAGCGTGGATGGTCCATGAGTAGGTACCCGGGTCAAATGTCTCACTCGGGGACATTTCAATCGAAACTTTGTGCGCACCAGCAGTGAGTTGCTCGGCTATTGTGAGAGGAGTCTTCAGCTCCATTTCCCCCTCTGCATTGAAGAACTCAACTTCGATTTCGGTAGCATTGGCATTGAGGAAGTATTCGATTTCGAACTGGCTTCCATCTGCGCTCAACGCTCCCTTCAGACCTGAAGCAAAGATGTTTGCCTGCGGCTTGATAGGCTTGGCGGTAGCGGAGAAGTAAACATTGTCAACAAAGAATCCGTTGAGCTTATAGTAATCAATCCAGCCAATCTGATAAACCTTGGACAGATCCAGACCGGTGTAATCCAGAACCAGTTCGTTCCACTCACCGCCTTTGACAGAAACAACTCTGTTGTAGTCGCCGGCACCCTCCTTAACAACAGGATAGATCTTGATCGAGCCGTCAGCAATCGGATAGATGCTTACGTGCATATACGGGAAGCCTGTCATATCGGTCTCAGCTATCTCCCAACCGAACATACCGGTAGCCTTCGGAGCATAGAACAGCGCCTTGTTGCCTTCAGCCAGATAACCTTCCGACATCTCGGACGGCTCCCACCAACCGGCATTCAGTGTGCTGATAGCGGTAGCGGTAGTATATACGTCGCTGTAGATCGATTTAACCTTTTCAGGCTCAAATTCCGGAGTCTCGGCAGCTGCCGGAGCTTCCAGAGTCTTGGTGGAAACAGCGATAGGATCAGCACTGTTGCCCGTTTCATCCTTAGCAATAACCGAGAAGTTGTACTCGGTGTTAGGAGTCAGGTTCTTAACCTGGATAACAGTCTCAACCTCCGAACCGGCCTTGGCTGTAGCAACGACAAGCTCACCGTTGATAACATCAAACATAACAGCCTCCGATGCATCTTTAGCTTTGGCCTTGATGGCTGCGCTGAAGTACGAAGCATCACCTGCAACTGCGGTAAACTCTGACGGAGCCTCGGTGTCAACCTCAGGAACCTGAGTGGTATAGAAATATACGTTGTTAACCCAGAATGTTAACTCCGGAGCATTGTCAATCTTAATCTGATAGATATTGCTCCAGTCGGTTACATTGTCATACTCTGTCAGGGCGATATCAATGGCGTTCCACTGCTGGCCTTTCACCTCGCAGGTCACACCTTTCTCAGCGCCACCGGCTTTCCAGATAGGCACAACGCGGATAGAAGCATCGGCAGCAACCCAAACGTCGAGGTGGAGTTTCTCCATCTTCGCGCAGTTGAGGCTATTGTCGCCCTCAAACAACAGACCGAAGTATCCCAGAGCTGTTGTGGTGTACTTCTTTCCATAGGTATCCTGTGCATAAACAGTACCGCTACCCCACTCGCCAAAGCCGCAGTCGGCATTGTACGTTGCGGAGTACACAGCCTTTACTTGGTTAGCAGGCCATTCCGGAGCAGCCGGAGCAGCGTCAGGAGCCGTCATTTTCGGTTTCTCCCACCAGCGCTGGTCACCCAGAGTCTTGCTATCGGTGCCGGCATTGCGAGCAGGCGAATCTTCTGCCAGATAGAAACTGCCATTTGCTGCGTCCTCGAACTTCGGGTCAGCAGCGATGCCACCGGTAACGGTCGGACCTTCAGCGTAGTCAGCGGTATTGAACGCAAGGCAGTTCTTAACCGTTCCGGCAGAGCATACAACCGGAGCAGTAGTTTTGGCCTCGGGTTGAGCAAAGATGCTATTAGCAATATCAATGCTGGTCGCAGATGCATCAGCCTTGATAAATGGCGCACCGAAATTGTAGAAGGTGCAGTGGTCAACACTTAATTCAGTAGCATTGCCGTCTTGAATATAAATAGCAGCATAATTTCCAGTGGTGTTGGCAAAAGTAGAATTCTCTACAGACACCGCATCACACGTAGTAGCCGTTGAACCCTCATAAATAATTGCAATGGCGTACTTTACGTTGTCATAGAAATAGCAGTTCTTAATAGTAAGAGAATGCCATTTACGTGAATTTCTCTGTGTGTAAAGCACATAACTCGGATAATTGTGGAAAGAGCAATTGTCCAAAGTCACTTCCTCAGAACCATTCGAGCCGTTGTGCGAACGAAGGCAATGGTCAGAAGCTCCGGAGCCATCGAACTCGATGCCTTGAAAAGTGACCTTTGCACCAGATTCTACTCTAAAATAGTACAAGTTCTTGATTATAGGCTTTGCACCTTCAGCAGCCTTAATGGTAAGGTCTTTGTCAATGGCAAAGTTACCTTCCTCATTAAAGATGCCATTAGTTAGTTCAAGAACATCTCCAGCCGTCGCCGCAGCCACAGCAGCAGAAAGATTGTTCTTTTCAGCAGTAGGACTAACTGTAGTCGCTGCATTTACTGCAAATGCGAAAAGCATCACAGCGAAGAAAGATAGAATCTTTTTCATGATGATTTGAATTTGGTTAATATATAAGGTTAACTTGTTGGTATTCAGTTATCCCCGGCGGCAACAAGTTATTCAGGCTCATTGCCGCGCGGGGAGTAGCACTTACTGTGCAGCAGGCACTTCGATGATAGCGAAGCCTGAGTGCGGCGCAGCGGTGAAGATAACGAGCTTGCCGTTGACGATTGCGCAGTTGCACAATGCTACGCAAGCTGACGAGAATGTTTCCGACTCCATTACATATTCGTAAACCGGCTCAATCGGTCCAGCCTCGTTCGGGTTCTCCTCCTCATCGTAGTCAAAATGCTCCTGCAGTTTGACAAAGGCAGACACTATATCATTGCCCTCGGACATGTCATAAACAATCAGTTTCTCAGGTCCATAACCGTCCTTTACATATCGACGCGAAACGGATTGCATCATGTAACGAGCACGGTTGAATGTGATGATACGCGGGTCACAACCAAAGACGATAGGTGTCTCCAAGTCAAACAGCAAATTGCCCTCGGAATTCATAAGCCAAAGGTTCTTGATGTATGACGAAGTAAATATATATTGATCCGAGCCAACAGAGTTCATCATACCGTAGTAGTTGGCAATAGCCGGAAGTTCAAGCTCTTTTGGGTCGCTAAACTCGGTGAAGTTACGAACAGTGAAGCGATAATACTTGTTATCCGCCTCCTGCTTGAAGAAGAATGCATAACCGTTACCGCTCTCATCAAGGGAAATGGAAATATTATCACCGATACGTCCCTTATAACTGTATTCAGAATACAAGTCGGGATCGGGGTTCTCCAGTCCCGTACCGTCCCACTCAAGCACAATCTCCGGCTGCGAGGTCGGCGTAGCGTAGTGATAAACCTTCAGCGGTCCGGCGCCACCCTCGATATCATTAACAACGGTAGCAAGGTTACACAGATAGATGTGACCTTGCGTCAATCGACCTGCGCTTATCACGTGCGTTCCACCGTTCACGATATTATCAGGAACAGCCAGAGCGATAGGATTGCCGGTGTTGTCAGCCAGCAGGTCCTCGATCTTGAAGAGCTTCGGAGCGGTACGGTTAGCGAGCAGGACATATTGTCCGTCGAAATCACCGCCACGAGTAAACTCTTCGTCAAAGTCAACATAACGATGACTGGTAACCACCGAGAAGTCATGTACTACAGCCTTGCTCCAGTCGGCACCTGCTGTCGGTGAGGCAGCGAAAGCAACTTCATACTCGGATTGCAGGCCCATAAAGTCCATGACGAACTTGCCCGGGGCAGAAGCCGAGATAACACCCTCGTTAGCCGTTGTGAACGAGTACGTAGCACGAGCCGGAGAAAGGACAACAGAAACAATCGTAGCCGTTGATGACTGAGGTACACCGAGGCAGAGTACGCCGTCGATAACATTGGCAGGCGTAAGGGTTACTTCGACATCCTTATCGTCCTTGATAACCATCTTCTCAAGCACCGGAGCTTTCTCGGCATCCTTGAGTTTGAGGGTTACCTTATAGACTTGTTCCACTTTCTGCTCTTTACCTTTGGAGTCGGTAACGGAGTTGATAACCTTAATATCACTGCTAAGTTCTTTCACATCAGCAGCCGCACCAACGGTAAAGTCAATGACATCACTCTCAAGTTTGGCACCGATGGAGCACTTTGCGCTGAACTTGACAGCAGCAATGTTGGTCTCAGCCGCTACGCCTTCGAAGGTAACGGTGAACGCTTCGTTGTCCACCACACCATTCACCACATCACCGCCCGACAAACCGGCATTGACGATAGTGATGGAGTTGATCTTAGCCTCCAAACCTCCCTGAGGCTCGTCTGGCTTCTTGCACCCTGACAGCACCATTGCTATAGTAGCAATGAGCAGGGTGAATAACATTAATGACTTTTTCATGATTGGTATATTTAGTTGTTTGTTTGATTACTCCCATTCCTTGTTTTGGGTGAGCGTAAATCCTTTGCTCTTGTACAGGCTGATCTGTCCGGAGGGGATAGGCGAAATGTAGTTACGGGCAATCGGTTGGTTGCGCTGTCCCATTGTGTTACGCAGGATGAATCCTTCCGTATCGCCTTCAATCACCACCTCATCGGTCTTACCCGGATAGTCGCTAAGCACGATGTATGCACCGTAGCGGATATCGGGGTTGCAGTCGTTCCACAGGTAGTCAAGTTTCTTCCAGCGCTTGAGGTCGTTGAGGCGGAAGCCTTCGAGGCAGAGCTCTACGCGGCGTTCGCGACGTATCTCCCAAAGGATAGACGGGGTTATACCGCCATCGGCGTTCTGCTCGATCTGCATGCGCATAGGATCGTCGAAGGTCACGCCGCCCAGAGCCGGCTGGTCACCCACCACCTGTAAAGCCGGCAGATTGACATCGGCACGGGCGCGAATGACATTGATCGACCTGTCGAGGTCAGCCTGACTGAAGTTGTACTTACCAAGCAGTTTGAGTTCGTAAGCAGCCTCAGCATAGTTGAGCAGCACTTCGGCATAGCGCAGACAGGGAGCATCAATCACGTTCTTGTTGCTTGCCCAGGTGGGTTCGGGATTGGCAGCGCGGCTGTCGTCCATGAACTTGCACCAGCTGTAGCCGGACAACGCGTAGTTGAACGGTGAGCAGTCAGTACCCTTGATGTAATACTTCGGCCGTATAACTTGCGTCAGACGCGGGTCACGGTTAGCGAAGAACTCCTCTGACGTGCGCGGCGTCCAGAACTCGTCGGCCACATATATGGGCTTGCCGTCGGCTCTGACAAACGCATCAGCCAGCGACTTGCTCAATCCTGCCTGTGTCTCGGTGAACGAGTAACTGAGCGTGGAGTGCGAGATTACACCGTCCACGTAGTGGCGGTACATGAGCATCTCCGGATTACCTGCAAGGTTGTCGGAAACGAACAGAGCCTTGTACGACGGAGCAATGCTGTACTTGCCGGAACCGATAACCATATTTGCGGCATCGAAGGCGAATTGCAGACATTTGGCTGCATAATCCTGGTCGATATTGTGATACTTGAGGAACGTTCCCTCACGCAGCATCATTCGCGAAGCCATACCCGCTACCACATAGCGGTTGACCTGCAGTTGGCCGTCGTTCTCACGAACATTCTCCATCGCAAACTTGAAGTCCTCCATGATCAGCGAATCAACTCGCGTACGCGGGTCGCGATCCTTATAGAGATAAGCCAGGTCTTCCTGTCTGTCGCTAACAACAGGCACCTTGTCGAACCAAGGCACATCGCCAAAGGTGAAGACGAGATTGCTGTAGTAGCATGCGCGGAAGAACCGTGCCACGCCCATCCAATGGTTGATATCCTTGTCGCTGAGCGGCAGACGGCCTACATTGGCAATCACGTAGTTAGCCTTACGGATATTCGAGAACGACCATGCACCGTCAGATACAGGAATGTTCACAGGCTGCAAGTCCTGCTGGTCAACATCCGAAGCGAAATCATCATTGGTGGTTTGCCCCATCAGGAACGGTCCGTGCGACCATCCCGAGCCGTAGCCCGAGAATACCGATGTGTAGAATCCGTACATATACGAACGCGCCTGTTGCTCCGACTGCCAGAACTCCTCGTCGGTAAAGTCGTCGTAAGGCGGTTGGTCAAGCAGGTTGCAACTCGTCCAAAGCAATGGCACAAAGGCCAACAATATATATAAATACTTTTTCATAACGATAGCAGATTAAAGGGTTACTTGCAAACCAAAACTGTACTGACGAGTATAGGGATATATACGTCCCCAGCCCATACCTCCGCCCGAGCCGGCTGCCGAACCCGTTTCCGGGTCGATAGGCAGGTTGCCCAGGTGGTCAATCTCGCACACGTTCTCCAAGCTGCAATAGATACGTGCTTTCTGGATGTGTGCTTTCTGCAGGATATTCTTCGGCAGGCTGTAGCCTACGGTGATGTTCTTGAGTCGCAGATACGACAAGTCGAGCATGTAACGTGTCTGAGTCAGGAAGTTGAATCCGGCTGCCGAATATTGTCCGGGCTGGTTAGTTTCTGTCAGACGCGGATACCAGGCGTTGGTGTTGGTAGGTGTCCAATAGTCAGTCTGGTGAGCATAGAACGTACCCTCCGAAAAGTTCCAACCGGGTATCATCATCGTACCCGTAGCCCAGTAGTCGCGCTTGCCTACACCCTGGAAGAAGATGTTCAGATCCACGCCGTACCAATCGGCACCGATGCGGAAGTTATACTCAAACCGCGGCGTGGTGTTACCTATACGGCTCCAGTCACCGGGATTATCGGGAGTCTTGTCGCCCCATGTAATCTCGCCATCACCGTTCAGGTCAACGTACTTGACGTCGCCCGGGCCGTACTTGTACTTGTAGCCCTGGTTCTCAAAGTACGTCTGGGTAGGTATACCCGGCAGCAGGTTACCCTCGCTGTCGAAGTCCGATGTCTGGAACAGACGGTCGGTTGTGAAGCCCCATATCTCACCGATGATCTTACCCTCGTAGTTCGAACCGTCGATTACTGACAGTGTTGAACGCGGGTGCTTGGTGATAGTAGCCAGTGCATCGGATACGTTGGCCATAAGGTTGATACGCAATCCGTTGCTGAACTTATGGTGATAATCAATCTGCAGTTCCCAACCGTTGGTAGTCATCTGTGCAGCGTTCTCGTACGGTGCGCTGGCTCCGTAGGTGGAAGGCGTTTCTGCACCACCGGCAATCATACCGTCGTTCACACGGCGGTACCAGTCGAAGGTCACACCCAGATCGTCATTGAAGAACCGGAAGTCGGCACCTACGTCATAGGTCTTGATGGTCTCCCACGTAAATCCGTTGGCCAGAGCTGTAGGCAACGAGAAGGTGATCTCGTTCACATCGTTCACTATCCATCCGGAAGTACCGGAGGACATGATGGCGCGGAACATGTTGGCACCTACATCCTGGTTGCCGATCGAGCCGTACGAAGCACGGATCTTGGCGAATGACCACCAAGGTTTCAGTGCCTCCCAGAAGTTCTCCTCCGATGCCACCCATCCTATTGAGCCGGAGGGGAAGAAACCCCAGAGCCGGTCTTTCGGGAAACGGCTGGAGCCGTCCACACGACCGTTGAGCTCAATCAGGTAACGATCCTTATATGAATAGTTAACGCGCGCGAAGAAACCCATCAGCGCCCAACTGGTATGAGCACCGTAGATGAACTGGTCGCCAGTGGCCAGACTGATCTCGGGCTTCGACTGGTCGAGCAGGTCACGTTTCTCGGCATTGACGTACTTGTAATCGTTATACTCGATGTTGTAACCTCCAAAGATGCTGAACTTATGCGCATCGTTCCATGTGTGCTGATAACGCAACACTGCGTTACCCGTATGGTGCTGAGTGCGGTAGTTATAAGAGTCGATCTTGTTGCGTGCGCTGGAAGCCCAGTTGTCGGACAGTGTCATACCGCCGCTCCAGAAGTCCCATCCGCCTACCGTACCACCGCGCTGCACGTAGTCACGGTTGGTGAGGTTGAAGGCATAATCCACATCCAGGGTGAAGCCCGGCAGGAAAGTGATGGTTGTACCTACCGAAGCACGTGTGTAGTCACGCTCGTCGCTGTTCATGTTTGCAGCAGCGGTTTCTGTCACCGCATTACGGAACGGATGTCCCTGATAGGTACCGTACGGCATGATTGCAGGCCAGCGGTAGAGGTAATACAACGCATCGTAATCGGCACCGCCAAAGTTAAACGGCTCAGCCAGGTTCGTACGGGTGTACAGCATCTTGGCGCGTACCTTCAGCCACTTGAACACCTCGGTTTCGATACTGGTGTTGATGGAGTAGCGCTTGTAGCTGTCGGGGTTGACCTTCACCACGCCGTTCTGTCCGGCATATCCCAGACCGATGTAGTAGTTCGTCTTACCTGCCTGTCCGCTCACGTTCAGGTTGTGCTGTTGCGAGAAGCTGTAGTCACGCACATACATCTTGGCAGGATCCCACGACCGGTAGAAGTAGGCGTCACCGGCTATGATATCGAAGTCACGTCCGAGTACCATCTCTTCCGACAGGTCCATATTGCCGTATGTCTGTTCCCACTGGCGCATCATATCGATGGCGGCAGCGTCCCATACCAGTCCGCATCCGCCCTTGAACATCGTTGTGCCGGGCACGCGGCGGTTTCTGGCCTCCAGTGCCATCTCTGCGCCGATGTACGACTTGGCCACCTCGGGCAGCACGGTAGGTGTAGCCCATGAGAAGTTGTTGTTGTACGTTACATTGAACTTACCGATCTCATTGGCACCTGTCTTGGTGGTGATCAGTATGACACCGAACGCGGCTCGTGTACCGTAGATGGATGCCGAGGCGGCATCCTTCAGCACGCTGATGCTGGCTATATCCTCGGCATTGATGGCGGAGATGTCACTCATCTCCACCCCGTCAACGAGAATCAGCGGGGCGGCTGAACCGGTCAGTGAGCCTTCGAATCCACGGATATGGAAGTCAGGCACTGCTCCCAGACGTCCGCTGGTGTTCGTGATGGTCAGACCGGGCGTGGCACCTTGAAGGCTGTTGCCGACGTTCGTTATCGGACGTCCGTCAAGTTGGTCTTGCACACTCACTGTACCGACCGCACCCGTCAGGTTAGCCTTGCGCTGCGTGCCGTAGCCTACTACTACGACCTCCTCCAGCGCCTTGGTGTCCTCAACGAGTTGGACATTCAAAGTGGAGCGGTTCTCCACATTAATCTTCTGTGTGCGGTAGCCCAGATAGCTGAATACGAGCACGGAGTTGCCGTTAGCGCTGATGGTGTAACGACCGTCGAAATCGGTGATCGTACCGGTAGTCGTACCGTCCACCATCACCGATACGCCGATCATCGGCTCGCCTTGCGCGTCAGTTACCAGACCGCTCACCTCAACTGCCTGCATCGACGCCACCGTCAGCAGCGCCAGCAGAAGCATGAATAGACTGGAATGTTTCATGGGTTGATTTATGATTTATGATTTGTGATTTATTAGAGTTTCACTCCATGGGCGTTGAACTGCTCACGGCCGTTATCGATGACAAGTTGTCCGTTTCGGATAAGTTTGCGCGGCTGACGTCCGTCATTACTGACATTGCTGACACCCACCTCGGGATCGGGTTTCTCATACGGGTCGTCCTCGAATTTGGCCGAACGACGTGTGGTGAACGTGTTTTCGAGGTTCGGCATGGTGAACACGTACAGTTTGCGGTCGGTAGGTGTAACGATGTACAGGTTACCAGCAGCATCAAACTCGCAGCCCATGGTTATGCTGGTTTCAATACCTGCACCATAGGAGATGACATTACGTTCCTTGAGCGTCGGTTTGCCTTTGGCGTTGTACGTAGCCTCATACACTGCTATCGTACCCAACTCGCGGCCAATGGCCACCAGACTGCCGTCTGTATTGACCGCCATACCGCCTTGCTGCGAGGTGGCGATGTCTGTACCGACATTCAGGTCTATCTTACCATCGGTAATATGAACAAGCGAAGGTACAGCTTCTGTGGATGAGTGACGATACTGGCTCATCCACCAGCCGCCACGGCCGTCACGGGCTATCTGACCGGAGCCGTTCTGCATCTTACCGTACTGCTGGTCGTTATACGCCATTGCTGACGGTGCATTGTTCCAAGGAAGTTCCGCTTCGCCTATATTGTAACGCCAAATACTCGACGAAAGAGTGGTTGACGCGATGTCGTGGTCCATCGTATACAGACGTTTCTTCTCGCCATAACCGGTAATAACGCAGTGCATCACAGTGTTAGCTATCACCTCTTTTGTGGAGCTATTCTTAATCTTACCCGTTGTGGCGTTACGCTTTCCGCCGAATACCGGTGTGAACGCTGCCGAAGGATTGGCGGGATTCATGATATACACGCCGCTTGACGAAGCGGTAGCCGATGGAATGTACACATCGCCATCAGGAGCAACACCCGGACGGGCAATAGCCATCTGGTAACTCTTGCCCGGGTCATGACTACCCCAAGCCACACCACCGTTATACGCATTATTACCTTGCTCCGTAATATCGGTAAAGTCCGACGAGAGAATGTACACGCCTTTGGTGGTCGTGCGCGTGCCGGCGTTACCGCCTTCGGCATCGGTCACATAGATTCGTCCAAAGAACGGTGAGTTAGGCGTGCGGTCCACAGCCACACCGACAGGCGTAGCAAAACTGAAAATCTTGTCGTTGTCACTGACCTGTGCAGGATAACTCACAGGCTCGGCACTGACAGTCAGTTCATAGGCATCGAACTCCGTCGTGTTGAACGGGTTGTCGATCTCATGAGCACCCATAGCCAGTGCGCCAAGCTCCGACGAGCTGATCTGCTGGCCGTCCTTCTCGATCTTCAGTGTGGCACTGAGGGCATCGGTGTTCAGGCGAAAGGTGAACTTGCCATCCTTGAAATTCAGCTCCGAGGCAAAGATGTTCGGCACTTCGGGGATGTTAGTCACAAAATGCTGCAGTCCCAGGCCGTCAGCAAGGATATACACATGCATCACGTAGCCATCAACATAAGCGAAAGCATGGGCGCGAGTGGCCGAACCTGACATCTCGTAGAACTTCGAGATAGCCACTTCTTCGCCAGTCACATCCCACAAGCGGAAACCGATCTTGCTGTTCTGCACCTCAGGCTTGGCCATGATGTCATGTCCAGCATAGCGGAAGAAGCAAGGAATCATATTGTCGCTATCCACATGTGCTTTCACTCCGGGCTGCACGGTCACGCGTGTGCCGGCGTTCAGACCGGATGTAGCGGTGGTGGTCAGCACGCTTGCGTCGGGATGATCCTCATCGAAGGCGAGTGTCAACAGGTCGGTAGCGGTAGTGGTCCAGAGGGTGGCTTTCCAGTGCGGGGCGCTGGCAGCCAGCGTACCTGTCACACTACCTGTCACCGTACGGTCAACCATCACCGTAGCTTCGGTCAGGTCGGCATCGTACTGATAGACGGTCCACTTGTTATCCGCCGCCACACCGGCAAGCAGGAAGTTATCGGAAGCAAAAGCTATATCCGAGAAAGTCACACCTTCGGGTGCGGCGATGGTGCGAATAACCGTCATGTCAATGTTACGCTCGGTGAGCGTACCATCCTCTGCCAGAGCATAGATCTTGTTATTGCGATAAAGCACGCGTTTGAACGATTCGACTACAGCCACCTCACTGCCTTCTTTCACGAACGGATAATCCGGTAGCAGCAATGTACCTTCTCCCTGCAACGGCTCTTCGAAATCCGGCAAGTCTACACGCGTGTACGGTATTTTGAATTTCAGTTGTGCTATGTCCTCTGCTGCCACGGTCACGGTTTCCTCCGTGCTTATATAGCCGCCTTTCTCCACCTTGACAACATACGTGCCCGGTTCAAGGTCAAAAAAGGCGAAGATACCGTTATACCAGTTGTCCGTAACTTTGGTTTGTAGCACGTTGCCCTCTGTATCGCAGAGCTTGATGGTTGCCTCATTGAGCGGCAGCCACTGGTCATCGGTATTCGGGAGGTAATAGTACAGCAGTTTCCCCTTAGCATCCCTTACCAGATCACCCAGCACCTCGATTGTCTGATTGGAGCTTTTCACCCAGCCACTGATGCAAGCTGTCTTCGGGAGTTCACGTTGGAACCATTTATGGAAGTATTGGAACATCCGCAATGCCTCCAGATGGCAGTAATCGTCATTCATCAGCCGGTGCGTTTCCGGGGCATAGTCGTGGAACGATCCTTCGGACAAGTGTCCGGGCACAGTCAGAGGACGCAGCACCCCCAGACCGTTCCAATCAGCTGGATAGAATGTTATGTCACCGCGGATGAGTGGTGCGGCTGAACTCCATACGGTCAACTGGTTCTTTATCTGTATCTGTCCGGCCATTGTTGCCATTTCATACGACGGAGGCGTAGTCGCCTTATATGCCACACTCGGACTACCATAGCCACGGAAGAGCATCAGCAGATAGTTCTGGTTGCCATTCTGCGCATTGGAGTGTATGCTGAGGAAGTGATCAACCTCGTTGGCGTTCGCCTCTTCGGCGATAGCGGAGAGCTGGCGGTCGTCACCGGCGATGAGTTCGTTGTACTCGGGTGTGCCTTCGGCGTAGTCGTAGTAATGCGATTCATTGATGTCACGCCAACCTGAGCGATTCTGCGTACGGGAGATGATTACCGTTGCGCCGGCAGCCTCAAGCATATCGCGCAGGAACAGGCCCTTTACAAGGTTGGATTTTGACTCCCAATAACCTTCCGGATTAGTCCACAGTTCGGGCACATTGATAGTCCAGCAGCTGCGGTCGTTACCGTCATAGCCTCCGTGGCCCGGATTTAAATAAATCTTGATGCCCGACAGGCCAACGGTATTGTTCTTCGTTGCCATAATAGCGTGCTTGGCGGCTATACGGGCGAAATTACGCGCGCGGCATTCCTCCAAACGAGCATTCTCGTGCTCCACTAGCCAGTTGGCTTCATAATCGGTCAGGTCACGATGCATCTTGCCGTCACGACTGTAGGCGAGATAACGCATCCTACGCTCCTCGGTGATGGGGTCAGCATATTCATACATACCGGCAACCATCTCGTCGTCCATCCACGTAGGGGCTCCCATCACGCCCAGGTACTTCACGTTCTTGCCGTGGAGGTCGCATACAAACGTGCCGTGATGCGCGGTGCTGTAGGCTATATGTTTGCGGTCCGGCGAGAGGCTTACCCAGAAGTAACTCTCATCCGGTCCGTTAGGCGCGAGCACGGTCTCCTGACCGACCATCTCGACTACGATCTTCTGATCACGCACAAACACGTTTTGTGCACTCAGGCTGAGGCTGAACGCCAGAGTCAGAATAAAGAGAACTGATTTTCTCATGGTATGATAAAATTTGAAGATTTGAATATTTCTAAATTTGAAGATTCATTACCTGACCACCTTCTCGCCATTCACGATATACACGCCATGCGCGAGGTTCACGGGCTCCTTGCCCAGATACTGCCCGAGCAGGGAAAACACGCCTTGCTGCTTGGGCTGTACACTCACCTGCTCCACGCCGTCGGTCAGGGAGATCTCAACCCTGCGCGGTTCGCTCCATATATCGTTGGCATTGGCCTTACGCGTCTTGACGCGCCAGTAGTACGTACCCATCGGCAGGTAAGCAAAACGCTTGCGCACATCGGTGCTAAGCGACAAGTCGGTAGTCTCATGAGCAAGTACTATGTCCTCAAACGCCTCGTCGCGGGCGAGTTGGAACACATATGCATCGGCCTGCGGCACTATCTGCCAACTGAACTCGAACGGCAGTGCTTTTTGTGCGCCGTCAATCGGCGAGAGCAGCACCGTTGCTTCGGGCGTAGCTTCCGCCTCACCCAGCACACGCGGAGCGTACTCGTTGTTATAGCCGTCCAGCACGCTCACGGCAATCTTGTGCGAACTGGTGGATATACCTTCGGGCAGGGTAAACGACTTGGTGTATGTGACGCCAAGCAGCACTTCCCCCTTCGAGAAGATGTTGATACGGTTACGGAAAGCATTCGGCACGGCATATACTGCAAAGTGCACATCGCTGTCGGGATGATCCCACGTCACGGTCTGCCCGTCGGCCTGCATATTCGTAACCATCGTGCGCTCCTTCGCAGGTTTCCAGTTGATGGCCGGTGGCAGAGCGTAGGTAGCAAACTCATTGTTGCGGAACGCGCGGCGGAACTTGGTGTCGTACACCCATCCGCGGGTGTTGTAGAGCACTGCCCCCGGCGCATTGTCGGTGACCGCTACGCGGTTGAGTTGCGTCTGCTCCTGCAGTTCGTTGACGGTAAATGCGCCCTCGTCATGATAGCGGTACACCGCCATGCTCGAGTAGAACTGCTTGCCGAAACGGTCGGCAAGCCTACCCCACCACTTGCTGAGCACACGGTAATCCTGACCGCCGCCGATCTTCCAGTACAGCTGTGGAGAGATATAATCGATCGTTCCCTCCTTGAGCCATGCTACGGGGTCACAGTATATCTCCTGATACATATTGCCACCGGTGATGTTAGCGGGCAAGGTTATGCCTTCTTTGCTGGCCACGCTGTAATTGGTCGTCCAGATGCCAAACGGCGAGATGCCGAAGGTCACCCACGGTTTGACCGCCTGGATGGTGTCGTACACATCGCGCACCATCCTATTCACGTTCTGGCGACGCCAGTCGTGTACGTTCATGTCAGCTGGCTTGTATTTCTCAACGGTGGCGGCGTCTTGATCCGACGTACCGCCGTAAGGATAGAAGTAATCATCAAAGATGATTCCGTCCACATTATACTTATCAAGCACATCGCCCACAACCTCCTTGATGCGTTGGCGCACCTCCGGCAAGCCCGGGTCGAGGATGATGCTGCTCTTGTAATGTAGCAGCCACTCGGGATGAGTGTTGCTATAGTTGAGCGGTGTATCGTTGTTGCCTGTCCAGTCGTTGCCGTTACGGTCGGAGTAACGGTACGGGTTCATCCATGCATGGCAGGCCATACCGCGCTTGTGACACTCGTCGATGCAGAACTGCAAAGGATCATAACCGGGGTCAGTGCCGCGAGCCACCTTCAGATACGACGACCAAGGCTCGTAAGCGCTCTTGTAGAACGCATCAGCACACGGACGGGCATGGAAGAGCACCACGTTCATCTTCAATGCCTGAATAGAATCAAGCATCTGAAGCATCTCTTTTTTCTGCGCCGTAGCACCGGAAGTGGTCGGCCAATCGATATTAGCCACCGTGGTGAACCACGTGGCACGCATCTCACGCTTCGGACCAGAGGCCGTACAAGGAATTATTACTGAGAAACATAGCAACACAACGGTTGCAATGCAAGAAAAGGTATGCAATGAGTTTTTCATACAATAAGGCCATTTTGCGCTACAAAGGTACAAAAAAAATCTCACATTTGCAAATTTTCAAGCCAAAATATTTCCAAAAAATATCTCTTTGTATGAAAATCATAAAAAAATGTGTGCGCAAGTCCCGTCTGCACACACATTTTTTATACGACAACGTTACGTTGTCCTGCTCATGACTACCCTTTCTCGTTGTAGTCGGCGTTGATGAGGTTCATGGCTTTCATACGTTTGTGGATATAAACGAACGGACCTATCAGAATCAAGCTTCCGAGTATGCACCAGAGCCAGAAATCCGCTGCGCCGAAACCGTAGTCAATCTGACGGCGCTTGAGTTCGTTACCCATACGATCGGAGGTACGGTGGTACCATACGATAGGAGCTATACCAAAGGTCAGCCATGAGAAGATGAAAAAGATGAGGCAATAGTGCATCGTGCTTCTTCCGTCATGGGGAGATACAACGAGGTTCAGTTCCTCGGAGATGTGCGATTCAACCACCAGCGGATAGATACCCAAGGTGATGATTCCCAGCAGCCAGTACTTGAGCAGTCCGCGCTCGGTACGCAACTGAAAAGCAGGTTTAACGTTTTCCATAAAATAGTAAGGATTTAATGATTAATGATCAGGCCTACTCACTTAACGGCTTTTCGGCTTCCTCCGTATGATTGACTGTCTCGATCACTTCGGCATCCGCATCTTCGACTGCGCCCTCCTCTTCGGCGAGCAGGTCTTCATAGAAGAGTGCGTGGGCGAATTGCTGTATCGGAACGAATACAAACTGCAGCACCAGCATCACCAGCAGGCAGAGCAGCCCGATACCGGTGAATAATCCCCAACGCTCAGCGAACGTGCTACCCATCAGGCGTATCATCTCCTCCGACGAATCGGATGTGAGCGCAGCAGCATTGCCGTTCAGCGCAGCAGGTATGACCAGTGCAAACATACATATCATCAGCAGCACCCACAGCACCATGATTGGGCCGATCAGTATCTCCAGATCCACAACGAAGAGCTGCCACTTGTGCCCTTCGGTCAGCTGCGAGCAACGCCTGGTCAGTTGCCATACCGACTCATCGGGATGATCACTCGCCAAGAGCGGAAGCATCGTTGCCACCGCATATACCCAGACAATGGCAAACACACTTATGCCTATCGCCATCAGTGCAATACAGAACTTCCACCCGAGGCCGATCTCCAAGTTCGATGCCTGATTGAGGATATTACTGATCAGCGTCGGCCATACCATCATCACACTCACCGCCAATGCACGCGCATAACCGACCTGCATATCTGCCTTTGTGATTGACTGACCGCGACGGATAGCAAGGAAGCAAACCGGGATATAGTACTCCAGCAAACCTATCGTCAGCACCACTGCCAGAGCCATCAGCACGGTGTACACCATGCCGAACTTGGGATGGGCTGTCATGGCCGCCAAGCCGGGGGCAAGCAGAATCACCGCGACAATGACTGCCGCGAACTGGATGGCGATAACAATTGAGGATTCTTTAATGTTCGATTTCCAGAGCTGCCACGCACCGGAAAAATACTGAGATGTGAGTTTCATAGTGTATTAATGAATCGGATTCTTCGACAAAGATACTACATTTTTTTCACTTTTGCAAATTTATATGCACTTTTTTTATTCTACACACTACATTTTTTCAAAAAATTTGCAGAAACGGAAAAAAAGTCGTATCTTTGCATCCGAAATTTGTGCAATTCGACATGCGACGCTTTCTATACATATCCGCACTTGTGCTCATGACCAGCCTCACGGCATTCGGTCAGAGTGCCCGTCAAGCCGATGACCTGTTCAATGCGCGTGAGTACGCTAAGGCGCGTACGATCTACGACGCTTTACTGCGCAAGCAGCCCACGCACCCGTTGTACCTCTATCGTGCAGCACGTTGCGCGCAAGAGACGGGTGACCTGACGGCTGCGGAGGACCTGTTCCTCAAGGCGGGCACAAAGTACCCGCTCAGGAACTTCTTCCTCGGCGAATTGTACTTCAGCCAGTGGCGCATGGACGAGGCGCTGGCAGCCTATGAGGCTGTGCTGCCGTCCATCGACGAGCAGAACGAGCGTTATCCGGTTCTCACGCAGCACATGGCCGAGGCACAAGTCATCGCCCGATACCTCAAGCACGTCTCGCGCATCGAAGTACTAAGCATGAAACGCCTGCCTAAGGCCGACATGCTGAGCGCTTACGCCATCAGCGAAGAGAACGGCATACTTCGTATGGACTCGCTGGGCAGCAGCTTCACCACCCAACGCCGCGACCGGAGGTACTTCAGCATACGCGACGGCGAGCGGACTGTGCTCGTCGGACAACAGCGGCTGCTGGAGCAATGGGAGGCACCCGACACGCTCAGGGCGAGCATCAACAGCGGAAAGACGAACAACTACCCGTTCGTGCTCACCGACGGTGCAACCTTGTACTTCTGCTCCGACCGCAAGGGAGGACTGGGAGGACTGGACATCTACATGACGCGATACAACGCCGCATTGGGCGAGTGGTTGCCGGCCGAGAACATCGGCATGCCGTACAACTCGCCGGCAGATGATTACCTGTACGCAGCGGATGAGCACGGCGGTTATGCATACTTCGCCACCGACCGTCACTGCCAAGGCACAGACTCGGTGGAGGTTTATCAGGTCTTGCTGGGTGACCGCACGTTCCTTCGCGGACTGCCGGACAAAGAACTCGTGGCGCTCGCACGTCTGGACAGCATCATCCCGCCTGCCGGCTCAAACGAGTTGCCCGTCACTGTCACACCGGCGCACACCACGCACAGTCATGCCTCAACTGACTCGATATACTTCGTACTCAACGACTCGCATATCTACACCAGTCTGGACGATTTCCGCAGCGACTCGGCACGCGTGCTCTACGAGCAGTACACACGTCTTGAGCAGACGCAGTTGCAAGCCGAACAGATGCTCGACAGCCTGCGTCACCAGTACTATGAGGCAAATGATGCCACACGCGCCTCGCTCAAAGCGCGCATACCGATCCTGTCGAACGAGATCAACGAGCGCAAACAGACCATGCGCAAGACTCTGTCGCAGATACGCGTGTTGGAAAATACGCATTGACAACAAAAAAGGGCCGCAAGCCCTTTTTTCAGTACATCACCCCTTCAATCCAATTGACAAACCGCGTGGGAAGAATGCGGTTAAGAAAACAGAAGACCTTGTACACGTCACCGCCGATATAGAACGGTGCAGGATTGCGGCGCGTGGCCATTCGGTAGAATATCTTTGCCATCTGCTCGGGGCGCATTCCGTTCTGCTCATCCTTCTCCATGGCTGACACGGCTTTCGTTATATTCCGGTAAACCTCCGAACCTTTGTCCGACTTGTCGCGTGCCGCGGTAAACCCCGTGGCCACATCGCCCGGCATCAGACATCCCACATAGATATTGAACGCGCGTACCTCGTTGGCCAGAGCGAGCGCCATGGCATTGATGGCAGCCTTCGATGCGGAGTAGAACGCCTGATACGGCACAGGCAGCACAGCTGCCACCGATGAGGTATAGAGTATTCGCCCCTTCTTACGTTCACGCATCACAGGCAGCACCGCCTGCGTCACATTCAGTGCACCGAAAAAGTTAACATCAATCTGACGTTTGGCATCCTCAATAGCGGTGAACTCTATCGCACCGGATATGCCGTAGCCGGCATTGGACACAAGCACATCGATCGTCTCGGTCTGCTTCATTACCTCCGCCACGGCGGCCTGCACGGACTCCGGCTTGGTTACATCGCAATCGACATGTACAATACCGTCATGCGAATGTCCGTGACGGCTCAGTTCGAACACGCGCCAGCCTTTGCTCTGAAAAAGCGTAGCGGTAGCCAAACCTATACCCGAGCTTCCACCGGTTATGACTAAAGTCTTATCCAACATTTCGTGATGTCGTTATATCGGAATCTCTACATATCGCTACTTCGATATTTATATCTTGACACCGGCTTTCAAAACTTTGGCAATAATTGCCGTCGCCTCGTCGATGATCGGCTCGGTGTGCGTAGCCATCAGCGTGGTGCGCAGCAGGCACTCCCCCTCCACGCAGGCTGGTGCTATGACCGGATTGAGATAAACGCCTGCATCGAACATCGCCTTGCCGAAGTACAGGGTATCGAGAGTGTTGTAAGTAAAGATCGGCACAATAGGTGTCGGTGCTTCGATGATCTTCACGCCGCTCTTCTTCAGTTGCTTGCGGAAGTAGGCAGCTATATCATGCAGCCGCTGCGGACGGGTATTGTCCTCTATCAACCGGTGGAGCGCTGCCAGTGCCGTAGCCGCGGAGCACGGCGTCATGCTGGCAGAGAAGATAAACGGCCTTGACACATGGCGCACATAGTCTGCCACGCGGTGCGAGGTCAGCATACAACCGCCGATTGACGCCAGCGACTTCGAGAACGTGAGCATGGTTATATCCACCTTGTCGGTCAGTCCGAAGTGTGCCGCCGTACCGCGACCGCCTTCGCCGAGCACGCCGAACCCGTGGGCGTCATCAACCATTACGCGGGCACCGTATTTCTCAGCAAGGGCACAGATCTCCGGCAACTTGCATATATCGCCGCGCATGGAGAACACACCGTCGGTGATGATCAGTTTGCCGGCATTCTCGGGCACAGTCTGCAACTTGCGCTCCAGATCTTCCATGTCCGAATGTTTGTAGCGAAGCACGGTGGAGTACGTCAGGTGACAGGCATCGTAGATCGATGCATGGTTCTCACGGTCGTTGAGTATATAATCCGACTTGCCGCAGATGGCGGAGATGATAGCGAGGTTCGTCTGAAAACCGGTCGAGCATGTCATCGCTTCTTCGTAACCGGTGAAAGCCGCCAACTCTTTCTCAAGCTGCAAATGAAGGTCGAGTGTACCGTTCAGAAACCGGCTGCCGGAGCAACCGCTGCCGTACTTCTCCAGCGCTTTGATGCCCGCCTCAACGACTACAGGGTCCTCGGTCAGACCGAGGTAGTTGTTGCTACCGAGCATGATCATACGCTTGCCTTCCATGGTCACCACCGGCGCTTGACGGGACTCAAGACAGTGGAAATAGGGGTAGATTCCCAAATCACGGACTTTGTTCAACAGATCAAAGTTACATTTGTCAAATAGATCCATAGGCTATTTCATATTGGTTGTCGGCTACCTTATGGCATGCCGCATATTATCGCAATTTACAATCTGGGTGCAAATGTACAAAAAAAAAATAATATATGCAACTATCCCGATATTTTTTCTACAAATTTGTGCATTTTTTATTTATCTGGCACTTTTTTTGTGGTATTTTTGTCATAAATTTTTGCAAAAATTTATCGAATACTATGATATATCGTATTGCATTTTCGTGCGACGAAGTCAATCGTTTCCGTCGCGTGTTTGAGGCCGACAGTGATGCCACGTTTCTCGACTTGCACAAGGCTATCCTTGAGTCGGTGGAGTACCCTGATGACCAAATGACATCGTTCTTTACCTGCAACGACCGTTGGGAGAAAGAGCAGGAAGTGACCCTCGTGGAGATGGGTGACGGTCTGGACTATGACAACATGACCATGGAGCAGACCCGCCTCAGCGATCTGCTGACCGACCAGGGGCAACGGCTCATCTACATCTTCGACCCTATGTTCGAACGTTGTTTCTTCGGCAGTCTGAAAGAGATTCGTGCCGGACACATGACCGGTGTCGAATGCGTAGAGAACATCGGCAAAGCACCGCGTCAACTGGAGACCGAGGAAAACATGGATGCTATTCTCGGCAAGGACGGCAAGGGCGATCTGGATCTTGACGAAGATTTCTACGGCTCAGGCTACGACGAGGGCGACATCGATTCCGAGGGATTCCAAGACCTGTCGTTCGACGACGGAACCATGTTTTGATGCACACCTTACTTGTCATCTGCGGACCGACGGCTGCCGGAAAGACGGAGTATGCGCTTCGTCTGGCAGAGCAGTGGCAAGTACCGATCCTCAATGCCGACTCGCGGCAGATATACCGCGACCTGCCTATCGGTACGGCGGCACCGACAGCTGAAGAGCAGCAACGTGCCCGGCATTACTTCGTCGGCACACACGGGCTCACGGAGTCGTACAACGCCGGCATGTTCGAGCGCGATGCACTGGCAGTCATCCGTCAACTCATCGCCGAGCGCGAAGAGCAGTCCGCAGGCAGCGAGCGGCCTATAGCGATTCTCTCCGGAGGAAGTATGCTGTACATCGAAGCGGTGTGCAAGGGACTGGACGACATACCCGAAGTGCCTGTTTCCATCCGTCGCGAAGTACAAAAGCTCTACACCACCCAAGGTCTCGAGGCCTTGCAGCAGGCTGTGCAGATCGCAGATCCGGACTATTGGCTTGAGGTGGATCAGCGTAACCCGCAACGGCTAATGCACTGTCTCGAAGTTTGCCGCACCATAGGCAGTCCCTACTCTGCCTTGCGGCAGCGCAACAATCAAGCAGCGTCTGCCCGGCCATTCACTATTGAACGCCAACTCATCACTCGTCCGCGCGAAGAACTCTATGCACGCATCAACGCACGTGTGCTGAAGATGATAGAGCAAGGTCTCGTGGACGAAGCCGATCGCGCGTTCCGTATGACCATCGGCGAGAATTACCGTTCGCTATCCCCGGAAGAGGCATTCCGGCGACTGCCGAATAGTCTGCGCACAGTAGGCTATCAGGAGCTCCTGCCGTACCTGCTCAGCGCATGCACGCTCGACGAAGCTGTAGCGCAGATTCAGACGAACACACGCCACTATGCCAAACGGCAGATGACGTGGTGGCGCAACAGATAACTTCCCCTACACACAATATCACGATCAAACACTATACGTATGAAAAAGATTTCCCTTATCCTTGGTATCACTATCCTATTTGCCGGCTGCGCACCTAAGCCCCAACAAACTGCTCCCAAGCAGGCCGAATGGGCACGCGGTGCCGATCTGAGTTGGCTCAGCGAGATGGAGCACGACGGCATGCTGTTCTACGAACCTACGGAAACTCCTTCCGGCGAGAAAGAGTCAGTGGACTGTATATCCCTGCTCAGCAGTCTCGGCATGAATGCCGTGCGTCTGCGCGTGTGGGTGAACCACAAGACCGGCTGGAGCAACCTGCCGGATATGCTCGGATTGGCACAACGCGTTTCCAAAGAGGGTCTGCGGCTGATGGTGGATATCCACTACTCGGACTTCTTTGCCGATCCGTCACACCAGGCTATACCCGAAGCATGGCTGTCGTACGATTATGATGCGCTGTGCGAGGCGGTGCGTAACCACACCATCGATGTGCTGACTGCCCTCAAGAACGCAGGTATAGAGCCTGAATGGGTACAGATTGGCAACGAGACCCCGAACGGCATGCTATGGCCTGTTGCCCGGCTGGTGGACAAAGACGACAACTCCAACGGCTGCTGGGACCGCTATGCCGGACTGACGGCTACGGGTTACAAGGCCGCCAAAGAGGTGTTTCCCGACATCACTGTGATCGTGCATGTCGATAATGCCTACGAGCGCCGCGATTGGTTCTGGCAGGCTATGAAGGAACATGGCGGTATGTGGGATATGATCGGCCTCTCGCATTACCCGATGATGAGTGCGTGGAACGGCGGAAAATCGTGGCAGGAGATGAACGAACTGGCAGAAGCGAACATCCGTCATCTCATCGGCGAATGGCAATGTCCCGTGATGGTAGCGGAGATCGGTATGTTCAACGGTAACGCTCTGTCTGACACCGTGATGGCGGACTTCGTTCGGCGTGCCACGGCTATCGATTCCTGTGCGGGTATCTTCTACTGGGAACCCGAGTGCTACGGCGGTTGGCGTCCGGCAGAGTACATCCCGCTCGGCTGGGGCAGTTACGACATGGGTGCCTTCAGCGACGACGGCGCACCGACTGAAGTGATGCGACTGCTACTATCAAGCGACAAACAATAATCAATACTCCCATAATGAAAAAAATATATTTTATTATTTTGGCCGCACTGGTTGCGGCAGTTCGGTTGTCGGCCGGTGTGACGACCTACACGTTTACGTCCGTCAAATGGGCGAGTAAGGTGGATGCCACCGTATGTGACGGCACGACCGACGGTTGGGTGTGTGACAAGGAAGCATCCGAGTACAACGCCGGTCGCATCTATGCCGACGGGTCACTGAACAGTGCCGGCGTGGGCGTCAAAACAAGCACAAGCGGTGCAGGTGCCACATCGGTGCTCCCGTTCAACGAGGTGCGACGCGTAACGGTGAACTTCTGCCAGAACAGCAGCAAGGGTCGCGGTACGATATACGTGCAAGTAGGCGACAACGCTCCGCAGAGCATCAGCGTGGCCAAACCTGCCACAAGCGGTGCTGGCACACTGAACCGCGACTCGGTCATACAGTTCGCGATGCCGCAAAGCGGAAGGATCAAGTTCTGGGTGGACTGTACGGAGAACGGCATCTATATCAACACTATCAGTATCCGTTCAGCAAGCGGCGGCAGTTCGGTATTCACAATGGATACCTATCAGCTTGTGACAGATATCAACCAGTTGCAGGACTCCGACCAGGTGATCATAGGCGTATATAAGGACGGCGTAGATTATGTGATGGGCTATTACGACGAATGGGAGAGCGTGAACAACATCCATGCTATCCATGGCCGTTACTCTGCTGACCGCTCACAGGTTGAGCCCGACGAACGCGCCATCTATACTCTGCGTGTAGCCGAACTGAACGGACAGACTGCATACATCTTTCAGGACGAGTTGCGATACGAAGAGGCATATCTCGTGGCATCGGGCGGCAAGACGAAGAACCGTCTGGCGCTGTGGAACGATGTCGTGGACGAAGGTACATACGGCAACTACGGACTGTGGGATATACAGATCGTGAACGGAGGCGAAGCTGTGATTACGAACATGGGTAACAGCCTGGCTAAGATCATCCAGTACAACGCCTCGAACAGCCCCACTCTGTTTGCCTGCTACAAGGACCGCTCGCAGACACCCGTCTGCCTCTACCGCCGCGTACCGGCTATGGGCGATATAGCAGCCATCGTGGCACCGATGGTGAACTTCGGCACAACCATCGCCACAACAGGCAGCCGTACCATACAGGTCAATGCCAACAAACTGATAGAAGACATATCGGCATCACTCGTCAAGGGCGAGGTGTTCAGTCTGTCAGCAGCCAGTATTGACCGTGACGGCGACAATCTGACCGTCAGATACGACATATCCGCTGCAGGGCATTATACCGATACGCTTGTGTTGCGCTCGGGCGATACAGAGTCGCGCGTGGCTGTACTGCTCAACCGCATCAATCCGATGACCGTAAGCGAAGCAGTAAGGCAGGAAGATCATAGCGTTGTGTACCTGACTGATGTGGTGGTAACCAAGAAATATGACAACTACATCTACGTTCGCGACAACACAGGCTCTATGCTGCTCTTCGACCGCGGCAACGGTGAGACGGGCAAGCGATACGGCGCCGATGTCAAGGCCGGCGACCAACTCAGCGGCGTTACAGGGCGTTATATCAATTACTTCGGCGTGCCGGAGATCAGTCCGACGGAGCAGTTCAAGATAAGTCATGGCACCGAAGTACTGCCGGAAGAGGCAGGCGCAGTGATTGACTCTGCCGATGTATGCCGGTACATGGTACTGGATACAGCAGTAATTACGGGTAAGACTACACTGACCTACAAGGGGCGCGAGTATGCCATGGCTAACAAATTCAACTTGCCCGCATTCGTCGAGAACCGGTCTTCACAACTGACTGCTATCGTAAGTTACGACCGGGACGTTGTAACTCTGTACATCGTCAGCCAGGAGGTATATCCCGAGCAGCCTGATCCGCACATCGAGGATGCCCTCGACTATACAGAATCAGCACCCCGTGCGCGCGTTGTGATGCGTGACGGAGTGTTCTATATCCTAACCGACCGAGGGCTCTTTACATTGACCGGCGCAGCAAGATAAGTGCATGAATTTTCACTCCCATCGATTGTTCATCGGGAGTGGATTGGGGTCAAACCGAAGTCTTATCGAAATCGAAACGGAGTCTTTCAGTCAGGCTGATAGACTCCGTTTACTTTGAGAGGCTCGATATGGATCGTGATAAGCGTCTGCTCGCCGAAGCGTTCGCGTAACCGCTGCTCAAGCAGCATGCTGTGGCGATGAGCCTCGTACAGCGAGACGTTGCCATGCATCCTCAGGTGCATCTCGATCGAATAGACGCTGCCCACACGGCGTGTACGCAGGTGGTGCATCTCACTCATAGCGCTGTCGGTCTGCACAATCTCGCGTATCTGCTGCTCAATCTCGGGCGGCAGACTTTTCTCCAGCAGATCCTGAACTGCCTCGCCGAGCATCTTCGCTGCAGCCACGATGATGAATATGCTCACCAGCACAGCCGCTATCGGGTCGAGTATAGCCCAACGTCCGCCGAGCAGCAGTGCGCCGCCTATGCCTAATGCTGTAGCGACGGAAGAGAGAGCGTCCGTGCGGTGATGCCATGCGTTCGCACGCAGGGCCGTCGAATCCACACGTTTGGCCACAACGACGGTTGCCCAGTATACCGCCTCCTTGGCTATGATACTGATCAGTGCCGCCCATAGCGCTATGCGTCCGGGGATAACCAGTTGCTCGCCGTGTACGGCGGCAACGATCTTCTCCGCTCCTTCGGCCAGCAGTATGCCACCGGCTGCCAGTAATGCGATGGCTACGATGGTGGTAGCGAGGGTCTCATACTTGCCGTGACCGTACGGATGATCGGTATCGGCCGGACGGCTGCTTAGCCGAACGAACAGCAGTACCACAAAGTCCGTCAGCAGATCGCTGAGCGAATGCACGGCATCGGCAATCATTGCCGCCGATGCGCCCAGCACACCCGCTATGAACTTCAACACTGTCAGCAGTACGTTCACCACACTGCCGACAATTGTTATACGGTATATCTCCTTCTCCCTACTCGGGACTGATGCGTGACAGTGCATAGTTACTCCGTGACTTGCTCGACAAGGTCGTCACCGGTAGCGGTGATGGTGAACTCTACGCGACGGTTCTTGGCGCGTCCTTCTTCGGTATCGTTATCGGCAATTGGCTCGGATTCGCCCTTGCCTTCCGCCTCAATGCGTTCGGCTTGCACGCCGCGCTCGATAAGTGCGTCACGGACAGCATTGGCACGTCCTTCGGATAGACGCTGGTTGGCTTGATCGGAACCGACATTATCCGTATGACCGGTGATGAGGATTGATACGGTCGGGTGCTCGCGCATGAATGCAGACAACTCTTCCAATGCTCCCTCTGATTCGGGCAGGATGACGGTCTTGTTCGTCGCAAAATGCAGGTTATGCAATACGACTTTCGTGCCGACACGCACAGGTATATCAATGATCGGGGTATCAATGATCACCGGTTGCGGTTTGCGCTCAAGTGCGAATTGCAATTTCTCGGTCATACCTTCGCCAGTAATCGATGCCTCCTGCGAGGCCGGTAGATACTGTTCGTTGGAGGCAGTGATGGTATAATCGCTGATAGCGGCACGATACCTGTACTTGCCTCGCTGGGCATCGCGCACCACGGTACGTTTCTTCTTCTTGTCGTAAATCTTCAGACTGGCAGGTACAGGTTGCGCAGTCTCACTATCGGTGATGAGGATATCGAAGTACGAGGGCTTGGGCTTGTCGGGCTTGATCTCGTTGAGTTGGAAGAGGATGGCAAACTTCGCACCTACCAGCAGGGAGTTGACCTTGACATTGGACGCAGCAAAATAATCATTGAGTGTTATCTGTCGTGGTTCGGCCACCTCGGTCAAAGCTGCCGGAGCGTTCGTGTTGTCAGCGGGATAGAGAGATGTCAGTCCGTAATCTGCAAACAATGCCACACGGTAGAGGATCGGTTTGCCTCCCTTGCCGCGTGCAGATGAACTGCTCTTGCCTTTGCCCTTTCCCTTAGTGGCAGGTTTTTCCCAGAACGAGTTTAGCACCATGCCCACCTCGGCAGAAAGTTGAGCGTTCACGAATCCAGCTGCCCACTTGCTTTTAGCCACCTCGTTGGAGGTATAGGCATCATGAACCGGCACTCCATTCAGTTCGCCTATCAGCAGCGGATCGGTGAGATAAGTATGTACAGTGGTTTTCGTTGTGGCGCTATGCATCACCGGCAAACCTATGCGCGCGCCTGCAAGGAAGTAGTACCGGTTGGCAAACCAACCGCCAACCTGTATGGGTATGTTCACCTGTCCCATCAGCTGACTGACCTTGTACGGGTCAAACTCGAAGTTCTGGATCATCTGTTCGCCTGCAGGCAGCCCGATGGTGTACGGTATCTGCATCCGGAACGGATTTACCTTGGCCAAATCACTGAGCATAGCGAACTCGATACCTGTATGCACGAGCAACTTGCGATAGTTCCATTCATAGCCTATCTGCAGTTTGCCTCCCGCTAAGCCGGATGATTGTCCGATGCCCGATTGGTTAAGCAGAGCCGAGTAACCAATACCGGCCTCGGTGGTTAGAATATGGCGGCTCTCTTTCTTCACATCCGCATGCAGCGGTGTGGCGAGACAGAGCAACACTATTAGTATGTATCTGAATTGTTTCATTTAGCGGGTACAAATACTTTGTGGTAAACAGTCTTTTCACCTTCGCTTACGGGCACAAGATAGAGGTCGTAACTACCGTTGCGCAGCACAAACAGTGCCGAAGAATTATTCTTCAGCCCTGCCTGATTAATGCCTGTAATCGGCCCTGGGTCGTCTGGCTGGTCATCATAGATGAACACGACAACAGAACCGATGTTGTAGTTATTCTTATCAATGAACTCTTGCCAGTAGCCCTCGCCGTCCAACATGCGGTACCGCAGGATAACCTGATAGGTTCCCTCTACCTGCTCCAGCGGTCCGGAGAATGTGCCGGTTAGGGTCTCGTTGGTACCTATATGTACGGTCTGTATCTCGCTCTTGCCACGCGAGAAGTATTCTTGATAGAACGACAACTGCAGTTCGCCGTCGAAAGGTGCGCCAGTATTCTTGATTGAATAATGGAGTGTGGCATTGCTACGCGGCACGCTGTCATTGCGGTCGAAACGAATTGTATCGGTGAGCACAAGGTTCGGATCCGGATCGTAGAGCTTGAATGGCAACTCTGCGTACTCGGCAGGCTCGAAATTGTGCCAGGAGTCGGAAGGATCGGCACGCCAGCAGAGTTTCATCTTGTACTGCGTTTCCAACAACAGGTTCTCGTCAAACACCTGTTGCAGTGCCGAGCTCAGCGATTGGTTACGCCGAATCACAACGCTATCCATTATCTCATACTGCCCCTTGCTGAAGTTGCCTTTGTATATGCGTGCGGATATGTCGCCGCGGAACGTACCGCCGGTGTTCCGTACCGTGAACGAGAGCGGTATGCCTGTGTAAGGTATCGAGTCGGTGTTCACGCCTTCGGAGAACGCTATCGGTGCGGCGAGCGACAGTTCAGGTGCTGCATCGTTGGGATAGAATGTCACCTCGCTGTTGGTCAGCGTCAGGGTGCGGTAGTAGTCGTCCTGCGTACACATCAGCCGCATCCAGTCGTGGCCGGCATCCTTATAGACCGCGCAGAGATGATAGGTACCGGCAGGCACGCTGTCGGGTATCTTGATGCCGGACAATGTTGCGACTGTCGTGCGGTAGTAGCCCGCCTTGAGCGAGTAATTATTCTCCTGCTTGAGTACTGTCACCAGGTTCGTTTCATCCTCATCGTAAAGTGCTACACCGTACGAGCCTGAGAAATTCGTCAGACCGTAGTTCTGCAGCTTGCTGATGGATACGCTGAATGAGGTTGAACGGCTGAACTGCTCGCTGCTGACGGTGATGTTGGTTGTAGCCATCTGCGGAATGGCTGCAGGCGTGCCGGCTTTCTGCGGTTGCAGACCGATGAAGAACGTCGTGCCCTTGTTATACCCCTTGGTCGTGCCGCCTATACCCTGCGACTTGCCCGGGTTAAGTGCGGTAAGCAGATAATAGCCGTCGTTACTGCCTGCCCAACCCCAATTGATATGGAAGTACCCGCGTTTGTCGCAACCGTCGCACACAAACGCGTGTCCTCCCTCGTCATTGCTGCCGCTTATGATCACCGGCCGCTGAGCAGACAGTTCGCCATAAATGATATTGTTCAGGCTATCGGCAGGGTACATTAGTTTCTGTATGCGCTGGTAGTTGCCATCGTAACTGAAGTAATCACGGAGTGCCGCAGGCACCTTCTCGGTATATGCGCCGCTGGACGAACCATAGCCCATATCAATTGATACACCGCAGTGGTACATTAGCGTAGCCACAGCCTCTGCCTGTGCAGTAGTATAACCAGAGCGGTACGAGTCGAGCATGTTTGCCCAATCGTAGGTTGTAGTACCGAAATTGGCAGAGAGTGTTGCCGATGCCCCGACTGGCTCCGTACATACCCAGTAGTAGGAGTGCGACCCCGTACCCATAGTCGGGTACTTGTAGTAGTACATCACCTGCGCCATGGCGGTCGCCACGCAACCGGTGACACACTTGCTGCCGGAACTGTTGTATTGCGGTGCAAGATCGTTGTACGGAGCCGACTGATTCCACTTGCAGGTCATCAGGGGTTCAACAGCCTTCGGCAAAGCCGCCATCTGACGGCTGATAAGTGATGGCTGGTCATTGAATGCTTCCAACTCCTCGGCATAACACTGCATCCAGTAGCGGAAAGCGGGCGATTGGTTCTCTGCATCAAAATCGCCATTGTCACCATAGCCGAGCACCTCGGGAAGACGATCATCCGCTCCAACAAGCACATATCCGCCGCGGGTGTTCACGGCGATGTATATAGCGTCCTGCGCGGCAATGGCAGACGGTCGCAACGAGCGTGCAGGAGCACGCATCCGTCCTGACGGAGCAGTGAACTCCGCCGCTATACGCAACGCCTCATCCTGCGTACGCACCGCCGCCGCGATATTCATCGCCGCCAATAGTACAAATGCTATGAGTAATCTTCTCGTAGTCATATTAATAATGCCATCAGCCGACGGCTTAGTCAGATAGCCCGAAACCAATCGGGCTATCCGAGTAGAATATTACTTCACAGTAGCACGGGTATTGAGTACCTTGCCATCGTTAGTAACGCTGACGAGCATATATACACCTGTCGGCAACTGATGTTGTGCATCACCCTGACGGAGCGTCACAACCTTGCGGCCGAGGATGTCGTATATGTCGATATGGTCGATGTCACCGGTTACGCTGATCAGACCGTCCTCAACATCCTTGATAGTGATCGTGTAGAGGTTGAACTGGCAACCATCCACTTTAACCACCTGCTCAAGTACGCCGGCGGCAGCCTCGGCAGGAACGAGGAAGTGCTCATCAACCTGATACGGGAGCTGCGTAACCTTGATCTCAATCGGCTCAATCTTCGCTGTATCCGACTTGTTGACTGCCAGATAGAGAGTGATGATCGAGTCACAGCCATATTCGGTCGTGCCGTACAACTTATACGGCTGTCCTTCCGGATTAGGCTTGGTCAAGCCCTGACCGCCGAAGTCATATACCTCACCCTCGCAAATCGTGTCATAAACGATAGCCTCCGGTGCAGGAGTATGAGTTGTCAGTTTGAGAGCGATGACACTGTCGCAACCGTTCTGTGCATTGGCAGCGAAGCGGTAGTAGATGCTGTCCTCGCCTGCAACAGGAATATCCTCCTTCGCAATCGAGAAGCCGAAGCCCTCATAGTCAACACCTTGACAAGCATTGCCTTCAACAGGATACTCATCCGCACAATTCATCCGTACGTTGTCGATGAGAACGAACGGTTGTTGTCCCAACTTATGCGAAGAAGTAATGTTCTCATCATAGAACGCAATGCGGATCGTCTGTCCCGCAAACTTGTCAAGCGATACCGACTTGGTAGAATAAACCGAATCAATATCTGTAATCAGGGTGGCATTTTCCGCTTTCCATGTAGCTCCGTTATCGGTAGATACTGCCACAATCGTGCGGTCAGAAGATGGAGCAGGCGCGTTTCCTACGTTGTTACAGCAACGGATATCGAAGCTAAGGGTAGCCTTACCTTCAATTGCATACTGCGGGCTAACAAGCCACTTGTGGCGATACGTAGGCCCATCACGACGATAGGAATGCAATTGAGCATAGTCACCGAGAGCAGATATCCAGTTGCTTACCCAGACGTCGCCTACATATACATTGCTTGCTGGCACAAACGGCTGATCTGCTCCAGAGAATACATAGTCAATATTGTTCTTCGAAACCATGTTGTCCCAGCAGGTCAATTGTACTCGTTTGAGGTCAGTTGTCGTTGCCGGTTTGGCAAGCCCGCTGAAATCTTCGAACAGCGGCAATGCATTCACACCGCACTCCGTCTGAATTGTTGCAGGCAGCGACCATTCACTGGTGTGCTCTGCATCGCATAGTGCGCGAACGGCTACTGTGTAAATAGTACCTTGTTCAAGATTCTTGATGCGGTACGGATTCTCGGTCACATTCTCAATAATCGAATCATTGAGCTTGATTTCCCAAGCTTCTTCCACTCCGGCAATCCAGTTGACTGTAAATGCATCACTCGTAGGATATGTCAATTCTACCTGCTGCGGACGAACACAATCGGGCAGTTCGGTCAACGTTACATACTTCACGCCGATAGCATTAGTTGTTGCATTCTTGATCGCCAATACCTTGCCGGTTCCCTTATAGAGGTTCATCATTTTGCTGAACACCTCCAGTTGGGTCGGGGTATATGTGCCCGTGCTACCAGGTTTGGTCTGGGTCTGGAAGAATGCAACCTCTTCATAGGTATCCATATCGTAGGTATTATCCATAACACCTAATGAGACAGCTCCGAAGTTAGTGGTTGTATTGAATAGGCCAATCTCTACCTCAACATTCTTTAGGTCAATTGCCAACTCAGGCAGGATAGCATATCCACCGCTTGCGAGCAATAGACGATACCAGTCTTCGTGCTCTGCAGAAGTACCAACAGAGGTCTTTCCTACGGTAGCGGATTTGAGGATCCAGCACTCCGGAGTCTCAAAGAAGCCCTCCGTGTAGGGCAGTTCTTCCAATGCGCACGGCGTATTGAAATCATACTCAACCCAATCGGTCTCACCGTCTGGACACAATGTACGGACGTATAAACTATAGTTGGTCGAAGGCAACAGATTACCTATTGTCACTTGCGGGCCATCGGAGATTGTTCCGGCCGCAATCTTGTCTTCTGCATCTATGAGAGCAGGATTGCCCAAGTTCGCATAACGTGAGAGCACATACTCGAAGTTCTTGCACTTACCGCCAAACCACTTGAAGCTAACCTCAGTAGCCGCACGGTTAGTGAACTCAAAATTCTTCGGTGTGGTGCAGAGGTACTCCTCTACCAACACACTATCTACCGCTACCGGTTGCCCCTTCTGTGCGCCTACTGATGCATTGTACCAATATATAGCAAGGGAATAAACACCTGCTTCCTCTACATCCATAGACTTTGTAACCCATATCCACTCATTCTGATGATAAGTCTTGCCCATCAGTGAATAGATGTTACTTGCCGGAACATCCGTTACTGTACCACCTGAACGTGTGGTTCCATCTAACATTGTTGCTGTGGCCCCCTTAATGGCAGCGCCTGCAGGGAACAAGTGAGCAGTTGCATAATCACTTTCATTTTGAGTATTCGCAGGAGCTTTCACCTTGAAGCTGAACTTATACGTGCCCGCTTCTTCAAACTTGATATTACGCATAGCCCAAATTTCAGAAGCAGCAGCACTTACTGCAATACTTGAGGTATAATACTCATACGAAGCACTATCATTCGTTACGAACAAAGCCTTATCGCCCGAACCGGCGCACTTAGCGGCATCACCCACTATCCAGAAGTTAGGATAGAATGCTCCTTGTACGGTCTTTACATTATACATTGCCCACAATGCATTTTCATTATCATCGTCAAAGCCTGTGATATACGGAATGGAAGCGGGAACCTGAAGTGTAGTTGCACTTAATGGCCCTATCCACTCGTCACCTTCTACATTACCACGGACGTATATGTCATAGTTCGTGTTGGCAGCAAGTCCTTCAATCGTATATTCCGTCTTGGCGATAGTCTTCACAGTAGCATCTGCGATGTTTCCACCGGTAAATGTATAAGCGACTTGCCATTCTTTAATCCAAGGAGTAGACTCTGCGAACGAGAATTTGATACTATTCTCAGTAACCATCTGCAATTTCAAATCACGTACCGGTATGATAGTATTCAAATCCTTCGTGATGAGAAGTTCATCAATACATACAGATGTTCCTTGAGCCATCGGAGTAAAGCGGAGGCGCTTATACGGCATTACTGACGTATAATAATCTTTCAACAGAATATAAGCTTTCTTCCATTGATCCTTCGGCATATCACTGATCTGAGTAATAATAATTGCTTGAGCATCAGGAGTATCGTCCGATACAGCCTCTATTTTCAGGATTCCACCGGCTCTCGATATGGATGTGTAGTCAAAGCAAACGAGAAGTTCGTTCAAATTATCTACATCCAACTCGGGAGTTACAATAGATGACTGATAATAACTATTGCCACTGCTACCACCTACGCTTGCATAATTAATATACAATCCGTTTTTACCGGCGGATGAATACGTAGTAGAAGAACTGGTGGCATACACACGGCACTTCGCATTCGTTCCGTTATCCAGAGCTGTCCAGCAATCAGGAATAGTTTGAGCGTCATAACTCTCAAAGCCGTCTGCGTATGGAATAGGCTGAACAGACGGGCAGTTCGTCTTGAATTCATAAGCCAAACTCCACTTACTATTTCCATCTGTGCCACCGCACTCTTTGCGAACGTATGCGTAATACTTCTTATTACCTGTCAGGCCCTCAAGGATAGCAACAGCTTTATTTACTACCGCCTCAGCAATGAAGGTGTCATCATTCGGTTCAGCATCTGCGTTATCGAAGATACGCACACGATGAGTTGCTGTCTCGTCGTCTGTACTCCAGATCAATTTGACACCATTGATACCCATTGAATCAGCTTTCACATCTGACGGAGCAAAACAGGTCTCAATAAAATCAATCGTTACCTCATCGATATACACATAGCCTGCATAGTAGTTAGCAGCCGTCGGTTTCTTATAGTGTAACGGTTTGAGTGCAATGTACGTGCCATAATTTCCGTGCTCATCACCTGTGTAATTTTCAAAGGTATATTTCTTTTCATTGAACACAGTTGCAGCGGCTCCTTGAACTGAGTCAAGTTTGACAGATACGAAAGTACTTGGATTATCCGGATCAGTCATCACTCCTACTTCATAATAGTAATAGTTAGTCGCTGTTGTGCTACCGGGATTAACCATCATATTCAGCTGCAAACGTTTAACATTGTCCACGAGCAATGCAGGGAAAGCGAAGTAGTTGTGATGATCCTTCGTCACCTGCCTCAAATACAATGCCTTGTTGCCGGTTGCCCCACGAGAAGCAATATATGAGTGGTTGACATCCTGGCCGCTCAGAGTCGAACAATCAGGAATATTACCTGCACCTGTTTGCTCGTAAGATTGGAAGTCCTCATAATATGGGAATTTCTGTAATTGGCACAACGTTCTAAATACAGTTGCGCTACTCCAATCTCCGACACATGCATTAGCTTCATCCACCGTCTGGATGTAAACGTAATAGTTGGTATTGCCTACAAGACCGGTGAGAGTCTTCGTTTGTACATCCATTTGGCCGTCAAAGATATCAGCAGTCTCACTCTCCGGGTCTGCCAGTTTCTTCGTGCTTACTTTCAGGTTCCATTTCGTTTCGGCCTTCGACTTATTCCATGACAAGGTAGCGGAAATAGAATCAAGTTCTGTCACATCTACCCCCATCAAACGACCACACTCCGGTATCTCGGTAATTTTGAAATTAAGCAAACGGATGGCATTGGTAGCGTTCTTCTTGTTGTAATTCATACGAACAGCTATCTTGCCTCCTGCTCCAGTATAAGACTGGAAATTCATGTAATGATCTTCCCACTCCAATGCTGTCTTAACTTTGAATGAATAGAGAGGCACAAATGTCCCATCGGCTTCCAATACACCTATTTCTGTATGTGACTGGTCAATTGCTGTCTGCATTGCGCTTTCGGTTGCTGTGGAACTTGCATCAGAACGGGCAATGAATGTCATCTGCAGTGTATTAAGCGGTTTGTCAAACGGCGGGAATGCAAACGTGGTAATCTTATACTGGGCAGTACTTGTCGCTTGCATCTTCAGATACTTATCTCCTCCCAAATTGTTTATGTAGATATAAACATTACCTCCGTCTATTGATGCGTTATTCACATCTAAAAGGTCATAATACATAGGCAATGATCTATAACTCGAGGTTGCCATGTATTCACTGAAGTCTTCTGCATACGGTAGCGACCATTCTCCTGTTTTCGTCCAGAAGGAAACACTAGCCCATTCGCCATTACCATTGTCTTGTACAGAACGAGCATATGCATAGTATTGAGTTGAATGTTTCAAACCGGTAGCAGTAGCCGTTTTAACCGTTACTTGCTCCGCCCAAGCCGGAGTACCCTCATCCGGATTTTCTTGCTCTGCGTCAAAGACGCGAACATCCCACTTAGCTGCATTACCATTTTCAGTCCACGTAAAGGTGGCTGTCGTTTCCGTCTTTGCAGATACCGTCAAATCTGTAATCTTCTGCGGAGCCGAAGCCAACGTAATGGAGAGGTTGTCAATTTGCATGTCGTTGTACTTAGCGGTATCGGAATAAAAGACGATGTACTTACCATCTCCAGTATATCCTGAGAAATCAATTATGAACTTCTCTGCCTTCTTGCCGGCTGCACAACGGATGGTGGCAATCTCGGTTACTTTCTTGAACTGGTCTGTTTTGTTAATGTCATCCAAACTTTTCACAACACCTACCTTCAACAAGCCGAACGGACCGCCTGCTTTTGCAGCATAGTTTGCAGAAGTTGTTGTATTATTATGGTATGCATAGAACGACATCTTCAAATCCTTCGCGTCTGCATTCAACAGTTCCGGCATAATGGCATATGGGAAGCCATTTGTACCAGTAGCGGTGGTTGTGTAATTATAAAGTCTCAAGCAGTTCTTCACTACATCTGCCGGAGGAGTTGTCCACGCTGTGCCATATACATATGGTTGATAGGTACTGCTGGCTGCCGGAGAAGGAGTATTGGTCAAACCTGTCTTCCAATTTTTAGGGCCACGATTAACGCCAGTACCGGCATACTCGTCTGTAAAGTCATTATAATATGGAATCTGGAGACCAACAAGGGTGGTAACACTCGTGTTCATCCATGCATCGCCGCAAATCGGGCTGACATAGATGTAATAAGTTTTACCCATGCTTAGACCTTCTATGTTGTAGGTCTTGGCATTCACTGTCTGGGCCGCCACAATGTCACCGTCTGCACTACTCGGGTCAATCTCGGTCGAGCTGACTTTGATTGTCCATGAGGTGGATGACGAAGCATCTGTCCATGTAACAGTAGCCTTATCGATACCGGTAGCCTCAGCGCTCAAAGTAGAAACAGCGTTGCAATTCGGTGCATAATCAATCTCTATATCGTCGATATAGATAGTCGGAGTTCCAGTTGACGGCGGTACAATGGAGAATACGATGTAACGGCCTTCGCCCTCATAGGCTTTCATAAGCACTTTACACTTCGTCCATTCATTAGCAGGAATAGTAGCAGTATTCACCAATGTGATATTTTCGCCAAGTTGCTTACCTTTCTGCAGACTGTTATCCTGGTTCTTAGCCACACCAACAGCAATTGTTTGTGTGCCGTTGGTAGAAAGTGCCCAGAACGAAACCATCAAGTCTTTAATGGTCACATTTTCAGGCATAGCCGGCATAATGGCAATACCTACATTAGCACTTGTTGAGCCGGTTCCATCTGATTGTCCCTTTAATTGCATGGCAGCGTTCACATAAGCCGTAGACTCATGGTTCTGCGATGTCACTACATACGGAACAAACGTATTATAGGAACTTGCGGTTGGTTGTTGGTCATAATATGTACCACCAACATGCGCGTTACGGCAATCCATCACCCAACCATCCGGAACAGCATTCACATCATTGGTGTACTTATCCGGATTCATCCGATCAAAATGTTCACTATACGGGAACAATACTGGTCTTGAAGTCTTGAACTCTACGGCACTGGTCCACTCGCTCGAACCGCAACCTGCTTGCAGGTAAGCAAAGTAAGTCGTATTGGGCTGCAAGTTGCTGGCAGTGTACGGGTTAGCCGATATAGAACCGGCAAACTCACCTTTCGCTGCGTCCGGTTCAATATTTTCGGGATCAGCCAGCGGCTTGGTGGACAAGACAAGGTTCCATTCCGAAGCATTACCGGTCTCCGTCCATGACAGTTTGGCCGTAGTCGGAGTGATCTCTGCCACCTCCACAAACATCGGTTTCGGGCATGCAGATGTCGTCTCAATCTTGATGTCGTCGATAAACAGACGGTTCTCCTTTTCCTCATTACCAAGTTTGAATGCAATATACTTTCCTGTACCGGCATAGCCCTTGAGCGATACTATAATCTGCTCCCATACGCGGCCCTTCGGCAGGTCGAACTTCTTCACTTCGGTAAAACTCTCTGCGGTGGGCTCCGCACATACACCGATGGTAACAGTACGCGCATAGGTATTGCCGCCATCGGCAGACGCTGCCATAAACGATACTTGGAAGTTTTTCACCTCACCGTTGAACTCCGGCAGGATAAAATAGTTGAATGCAGCTTTTGCAGAATTGGACTTGAATGCCTTCTGGCTGTTATAGGCATACTCACCCGACACCTCGGCAGCGGTGCTGCCTTCGATGATTGTATAGCAACCTGAGATAGCACCCTCGAAGTCCTCGGCAAACGGTGCGCTGATTGCCTCGCACGGGGTCTTGAAACTGAGTTCAGCCCATGGCGACAGGTCACCGTCACCACAATCGTACTGCACATACAGCCAATACTCGGTGTTCGGTGTCAGACCGGTCAGCTCGTAGAACTCGTCGGTGATCATCCAGCCCACATTGTCCACAACATCTGCCGTAGCCGACATATCGGTCATCTTGGCAGAGCTGATCTTGACATTGTACTGCACGAACTTCGGACTGGTACAAGCATCCCACCACAGGGTCACGCTTGTGGTCTTCAGATCCTCGGTCTTCAAGCCCGTAGGTGCATCAGCCGCCTCGGTCTTGTTCTCGACAGAAAGACTGTAGATACGCGAATCGCCGCCGCCCTTGTAAGCTCCGGCAATAGCGATCTGGATGTTCTGCAAACCGGCAGGAAGGGCGTCCTTCACGGTCACCTGACCGTCGGTAGCCTCAGCGAACGATTTCCATTCCGCCCAGTCGGCATCCGCCGATGCGCGATAGAGCACCTTGAACTCGTTCACCTTGTCGGTGTTAGCAGCAAGACTGTAGCTGATCTTCGCCGAAGGCACGTTGTCAAGCTCGCTCAAGCTGAGCAGCGGGGTGACAAGCGTGTCCGCGCCGTTCTCGAACGGAGCAAAGAACTTGGCATTCCCCTCTGTGAAATCCCAGTTCTCGCCTGCCGTCCAGCCTGCGGGAAGACTGCTACCTGTGAAACTCTCGTCGAGCACAGACTTCTGTGCCCATGCTGTCGTAAGCGCAAATACCATTAAAATGCTTACAAACAGACTACGTGTAATTGATTGTTTCATAGTTTGTTTTTTTAGTTAATAAATAATGTTGACTAATACATAAGCTTTGCTTATTATTTCACTCGCACGCCTTGTGCGTTATACATCTGTCCGTTTACAAGGATGTATATACTACCGCCTTGCATCGTCTTCATCGCTGCCGGCATAGCCTGCGAAGCAGCGGCGGCAGGGATGACATACGCGCAGGTGGTCAGTCCGCGTTCCTCACCGGGCACCAACAGTTCCACGCTGTACGTATCACCGGCTTTCAGTTTCTCCTCCACATACAGATACGGCTCTGTAGCACCGTCAATAGCCTGACCGTTCCTGTACCACCGGAAAGTGCGGAAGTCATACCCTCCGTTGTTGTCGGCATTCAATATGCCGAGCACATCATCCCAACGCTGGCGGATGAACGATGCGGGGTAATGCTGCACCAGCTCGCCCGCCACCTCATACGTGCCGTTCTCCTCACTGTCAAACAAGACAGCGAACGGATAATACCCGGGCTTCAGGTCTGTAGGTATATCCACGGTGATCGTGTTGTCCGCCACGGCAGCCATACTGCCGGATTGCTTCACCAGTCCTGTAGCCTCGCTACCTTCGCCGAACTGCAATGTATAGGCGTTAGGGACACCTTTGCGCGCGTGCGTCTCAATAAGGAAAGACGACGCGCCTTGGCAAGGCTCCTCCACCGAGCTTAGCTCCATCATAAGAGGCACTACTACCTTCAGCCTGAGGTGCACCATGCTGTCGCAGCCGGCACTGCTGATATACGGACCTCCGTTGTATTCGCCCGGAACGGTCAACTCCCGACCGTCGAACAGATAACTCTGCTCATCTGTGATAGTCACGTCTATTGTATCGTATATTGCTTCCACAAACCGCAGGTCAACCACATGCACGCTGTCGCAGCCGATGGCGTTAATATCGCGGTCGATGATGAGAGTGTCTCTGGTATAATACTTGCCATAATGCGGATACATATCACCCAAGCAACGTTGCACATGTTCCACCACCGAGTCATGACGCAAAGCCGGCACGTGTATGTTCAGCTCCAGTATACTATCGCATAATCCCACGCCAGCAAGGAGCAGGAACTTATAATCCGCCTCCTCGTCTGGTAATCGGAAGGATACCTTCCACGGAGCATCAGTCGGGTCATACTCCGGTGTCAAACCGTCAAAACTCCAACCTACATACTCCGGACGCACAGATGTATGAACTGTATCACCCGTCGTCCAATCGCGTGTAAGAATATGGCTGGTGTTGTTCAGTGTAATAAAGTTGCCGCAATCACGCTGCTCCAAGACATACGTAGCCTCTGGGATTGGGAAACGCGGTATGGCATTCGCATAGAGTGTGAAGCCACAATTCTTATTCGACTTATAGGTAACATCCACTGCGTAATCACGTGTATCCCAGTAGTCGACCTTAAATGTATCCTTACGGCTGAGCGTCTCTGATGGCACATCCAGTCTGTACCAACGATAGTTAAATCCCGGAGGAGCAACAAACTCGTTGGTAGGTGTCCAACCGCATTGAAGTCCCTTCAGCTGTCCTGATGTACAGGTCAGTGTAAAATATGCATAACCGTAGTGGATCTCTGCCGTACAGCCAGATACGGTTACCTTCACCTTCACATGCTTGCCGTCGTACTCAGCAAGGTTCAAGCCCAAGGTCGTCCAGTCGCGCCAACATACGTCGCGCGAGCCGTCACCACCGTCCGGAACACGATACCACCCCTCTCCACTCGTCTGTGATGCCAAATCAACCGTTGTACAAGGACTGAGAGCCTCACCCGTCTCTGCATCGACAATATCTATCACCAAACGCGGACGCTGCTCCTCACCATGACCGGAAGACTCCAGCACCATTGCATATTGCAGCATGAGCACACTCGCCTCTTTGGCATCCACCGTAAAGTCATATTCCACACGCGCCACACGTGCCATTTTTTCCCAACTGCCTACACGCACAGAGGCCAGTGCGCCATCCGGTACGGTCTTCAGCGGAGCGACGGGCTTACCATTGGAGTCTATGCTGCTAAACGTACGGGCATCATACTCTTCCGGACGGTAGTGGATAGTATGGCGACTCCACATAGATGTGAAACCATGGTCAATCCGTCCATATTCAATCAAAGTATCTTTATGATAGTCCGAATGCGTCTCAAGTGAAAAAGAACATCTATCATCCGTCAAATCAAGATAGTCAAAACACCGTGCCTCATGCACAAATGCTGTTGGGAAATTATACCACACGCTGGTGTCTCCTTCGCAAATCACGCGTATTTGGATATCATACACACCTTCCTTTAGCGCTGACGAAAAACTATTTTGCTTAATATTGTTCACCTGCGTGGCAAAGTTATCCCCCATGCGATGCAATCGCAGGTTAAACTCCTCTGCCGTTGATTGCCATGTCAAAGATGCCGTTTGACTTGCCATAGAAACTTTCATATTCGTAGGCGCACCGCAATTATTACGTGACAATTCAATATTATCCACGCATGGACCGGGCTGCACCAATTGTGTCGCGCTACTGCAAACGAACATAAACACCAAGCGATGACTGGTTCCATCAGAGACAATTGTATTCACTGCATGTGTCCATACAGAACCTCCTGTCAATAATTCGCTTCCATCGAAAGTTAACATATTGTTCGTTACCCATTCCCGCCCTTTGGACTTGTAATCATCATTCATCATACAAACCATATCATCAAAATCCTCCTCGGGAATCCATGCTACAAGTAGTGCAGAACGTGCAGAATCGCCACCACACATCCAATCGAAAGCAAGATCGTATCTTCCTGACTCAAGTTGCACCTCACGCCACGCGATTACAACTCTAGACTCACTCATTTTGATGTATTTAGCCGTTGCTCCATCATCCGAAGATATATACAAAGACCGTTTTCCTAGAGATGCCGTTGCATCACCTATTGCCCAAAAGTTTCCCCATTCAGAAGCCTGATTCCTCGGTGTATTAAGATTCCAAGAAGCATTCTCCGCCTCGTCCTCAAAATCGCACGAGTAACTGTGCGGCAACTGCGCTACCGCCGTCAACGCCATCCCAAGCGTCAGAAATAGTATGTATAGTCTCTTCATCATTATTTACTTTAGTTTTCTGCCGAGCGCATCGTACTCGAATCCATTGTGCTGAATGAGCAGTTGGCCGTCACGCAGGATCTTCAGTGCCTGCGGCTTGTCGGCAATCACATCCTCAACTGCATTCGGACGAGCAGCATTATTGAAGGTGAACGGACAAACCCACGCTACCGTACCGTCAGGGAGTGTGGCACTGACTGTAATCTCCGCATCCTTATCCAGCGCGGGATTATAGTACCATGAACCCGTTGCACCCTCTACAGGCTGACCGTTGACATACCACTGATAGGAGTCAAACACGTAACCTCCGTTGTAATCCGGCGAGAGGAATGCCAACACATCATCGAAACGAGCCTCGACAATACTACTCGGCAGACTGACGTTGAAGATGACCTTGTCCTCATAATACTCGTCGCACCACGGCATACGACTATAGATGATTGCCGTGCGGATACCGGCCAGCACATTGTCGAAATACACCTGCGACTCATCGCCGTCACGCAGTGCCGGATGCACGCCGTCCGCACGATCCACTACTACCCAAATACTATCGATATATGCACTGATGTCCGACAGAATCTGAAGTGGCTCGTCGGCACAGATAATGTCACGCACTATTGTGTGCTTCGGACGTGGTGCTACGGTCAGATACAATGTCACCACGCTGTCGCAACCTGTAACGAGGCTCTGCGTCAGTGCCGTACGTTTGCCTGCGGCAGATAGCGTCTGACCATTGAAGTCATACGTATATCCCTCACATATCGTGTCATAGACATCAGCGAGTATCGGCTCATGTACCCACAGGTGCAGGATCACCGTACTATCGCAGCCTGTGACGGCTGAGGTGAGGCTGTCGTAGTAGTGACCACTATCCATGTACTTGTCGCGTGACCCTTCGGGGAAGAATACTGCATCGCCACGGCATATCGTATCGTACAGATGCGTCTCCAGCGGACCAATAGCAGGTATCTCCAGTTCGAACCATGCCGTGTCAGCATACAATTCATCGCGTACATAGATGCCCGTCCATACTCCCATTCGCACCATACCGCCCTCGTCGGGCATCGGCACAAACGTTCCTTCGTCCACGTACTTGATTGGCTGATCCGTACCATTGTCAAGCAGCAGATAGCACGACTCCAGATGTTTGTCGTAGCGATGTTCGATCTCACCGGTCTCTTGATTGGTGAGCATCACATGACAGCGATTCCACCATGTGTAACCGTTCCGGCAACTGTCAGGTGTCCACTTCAGTTCCAACTCCGCCTTCGGGTTATGCGGCTTGGCACTGGCATCGAACCAGTAACCGCACTCTTTGTTGGTCGGGTAAGTTACATGGCACAGGTAGGTACATGTATCGCCCTCGTCAACATAGAAATACCGTCCGCCATCCGTGATATGCGGATACACAGCGGGATTCGTGTTGTTAATCGTATCGCGCAACTCCGTGTCTGTACGGTTGAACCATGCGTAGTCAAATCCCGCCGGAGCTGTGAACATACGTGTGGTCGAGCCGTCGCCCCACGGCAGGCCGTCCACATCGGAACGCGAGCAGTTGAGCATGAAATATGCATAGCCGAAGTGTCCGCCTTGATCGCAGTCGTATGCAGTGAGAGTGATCGTCAGCGTTTGCCCTACATAGTCCTCCATGCTGATACCAATCGTCTTCCAGTCTTGCCAGTCAACCAGATGGCTGTTGCCGCCTTTCGGGTCAACGTATGTCAACTGATGCCATATACTGCGTACCTCGGGATCCTCCCACTCCTGACTTGTCGGAGCATGGAAATCCACACTTGCACACTTCGTATCAATGGACACTCCTTCCTCGTTAAACACATCGAGCGTGAATCGCGGCTGATCAACAGCCGTGTGGTCAGGGTTCTCCAATACCATAGCATAGTGGATCAGCAACACCGCCATCGAACTGGACTCCACAGTGTAGTGGAACGTGATAGACTCGTACTCACTACCGGTGTTCCAGTTGCCCAGACGTACCGAACCGAACTCGCCGCGCGGCACAGTTTTCAAGCAAGCTATAGTATCCCGGCCATAGGTCATCACCGTACGCGGGTCCACCTCCGTCAGATCGAAGTGCGTGGTGTGCCGACTGCGGATATCCTCAGGACCGTAATCCACACGGTCAAATCCCTTGACGGTTCTACCGGTGCGTCCCCAAGTTCCATACTCGAACTCGGCATTGTACATATTCAGCGCATCGAAGCAATCGGTCTCATAGATATACACCGTCGGGAACACCGTATATACCGACTTGTCTTCACCATTAACACAGCATATCCAGAATTCATACGCTCCATAGTCAACGTTTTGCAATGTGACAGTATTACCACTCACCGGCAGTGAAGTGAATGCATTATCGGTTTTCTTGCGGTACATCACTTCATAATCTTCGGCCTCGCCGTCCCATGTGATTACTGACGTGCCAAGGTTGGTGCTGACGTGTATATTGCTCGGATAACCGGTCGGAGATGCTTTTGCCAATTGGAAGTTGTCGATCGCGATAGATGTTATGCTGTCTTTGACCGTCACATCGGTGTTCACCCATACAAACAGCAGACGGGTTGTTGTCTTGTTAGCCTGCGATACGGGTATGCTGACCCGTGCCTGTACATGCCGCCATGCATCGCCGTCCACCAGACTGGTATTGTCGCCCATCAGTTGTACCGAGGTGCCTACCCATGTGGGCTCAGCGCTATTGCCTATACACTTCAGGCCGCTATTCGGACGGTTGGCAAATACTACTTTGACATAGCCCTTGGTCTTGTTGCCTAAACCTTGCCAATCATATGCCACATCATAGTCGCCGGCAGCAAGCGTAATGTCGCGGTAGGCAAGCAGCACGTTGTTAGTCGCTGCGTACGTATTGGTTTCTCCACCATCCTGTGACACATACATTGACTTCTCGCCTGTGTAGGCCACTGCATCGCCTATAACCCAACGGTTCTCCGTCGTGATAGTATTTACCGACGGATTGAGCTCCCAGTTCTGGTTCTCCTCTTCGTTCTCGAAGTCACACAAGTAAGGCAGGTCAGCCATTGTGATAGCTGCGCCCTGCACCTTGACGGCCAAAAGCATAAAGCTAAAAGCCAAGAGCCATACTATGTATAACCGTCTGTTCATCAGAATCTCGAACATGTACATACCCGCTTCTTCGGCAGCGGCATAAGCATCGTTACGCGTGCGCCTACCAACAGCGGCAGATAAGCACCTTCATTACCAAGCACGCTGTACTCGCCGAATGCACTGACGTACAACTTGATCGTCTCTTTTCTGCGATAACTGCCTTGATTAGCGCCATATACACAATAGCCTACCTCGGCGCAGGCACGCAGGTTGAACGCTGCCGGTTGCGCCACAGGATCGCATCTGTAAGGTTCGTCGGTCACAAACCCGTGATTATCCATACCGTTGAACGGATCCATATAACGGTCGTAAATACCCTCCAATGAGTACAGACCGTTCTCCGTACTTGTACCCCATACATCAACTGAAGCTTTGACACCTGCAAGGAAATATACTGCCCCCCATTCGCCACCAAGCATCACGGGAATGTTTATTCCCGCATGACGCAACGCACAACGGCGTGCAGTCCACTGGTGATGCCCCATATACGTCAATCCCTCTTCATCCACACCTCTCTGATACACATTCGTCAAGTCACCGGGATGAGCGTATGTCTGCCTGTACTCGACTCCTAAACCTACATCCAACAGGAAGTGGCTACGCATCATGCGGTAACCGACACCTAATCCGGGCGCAAAACCGTTACCGGAAACGCCGGCTTCCGGTTGACCGCTGCCGATGATAGTCTGCGCTTCGCGAAGCCCGATATTCTCATCCGGCAGATAATTGCCGGTAGCATCGCCGCGTACGCCTGACATGTCACGCGCGTACGAAAAATCCGCAGAAAGGCGCAAGTAGTGATCGAACGGAAACGCACACACAGAAACAAGCAGCAATATGCCTGTAACAAGACTGTTATGTGTGCGAAATTGTTTCATTACACAGAGTAATTAAGGTTTTTAGGTTCAAAAGAAGACGAAAAAACCGGCGCAAAATTACATAAATTTTCACAAATTTGCAACACTTCGCCGCAAAAAGAGCGCTAATTTATGTATTTTGTAGTACTAAGTTTGCATAATTGCGCACGTATGCGCACTACAGAACGACAAATTCGACCCGTCGGTTCTGTGCCCGCCCCTCTTCGGTATCATTCGGGGCGATAGGTTCGTGTTCGCCCTTTCCGTCTGCTTCAATACGGTCAGCACTTATACCACGGCGGATCAAATCATCGCGCACACTGTTAGCCCGACCTTCCGACAAACGCTGATTGACCTCATCCGGTCCCATACTATCGGTATGACCGATGATACGGATACGCATGTCGGGGTTGTCATCCAACAGCGAATGCAACTCCTGCAACGACTGCTCTGACTCCGGAAGAATGGTCGTCCGGTTAGGCGCAAAGAACAATCGTTGCAATACGTTGACTCGCCTCTCCACAACTTCTATTGTGTCGGCAAGTGTGTCCTGGGGCAACGGCAGGACTATCGGCCGGTGGGTCAGACTAAACGACAGAGTATCCCCTTGTTCGCCATGCTCACATGAATGATCCGCCGGAAAATAATCCGGATGGGATAGATGCAAGTCATACGAGCCGGCAGCAATCTTAGTGGACATCACACCTTTCTGATTCGTTACTCGTCTTACGGTACGCGGCTTGGGTGTATCGGTCTGGGTCAGAGCCACCGTTGCCGACGGAACACCTCGATCAGTCTGCTCATCCCTGATGTAAAGGACCAATGCAGGTTTGGGAACTACCGAACGAGGTTTGTTCATCTGCAGCAAGACTGTAAACTTCACACCTGCCAGCAGACTGTTCAATCTGCCTGTTACTCGATTGGAGATATGGAGCGAACGGGAGTACACGGCGTATTCATCAACCGAAACCACCGGTCCTTGAGGTGCCTGGCTGAGATTCAGCACGCCATAATCGGCAAACAAGGCCACACGCATATGCAACGGGTGCAGACGTCCCTCGTTCAGCGTGTTCCATCCTCTGCTAAGCATCGCGTTGATGTTCATACCTACTTCGGCACTGGCTGTCACATCTAAACCGTAAGGGATATTGCCTTTGGCATTGTATTGCACATCGGTCAATGCACCATGCACAGGCATGTCCGCCCAATTAGGATCGTAGGCATCCTGATCGGTAAGGGTGATTGAGTAACAACCTCTCTGCTTGTAAGTGCTGAGAACCGTATATCCGGCCTTCGCGCCGACGAGGAAGTACCATCTGTCCCACCTGCCACCAACCATCAAGGGCACCATCGCCTGACCAATAACATGATTCTCACGCATCGGCTCTGCAAACATGTAATGCTTCGTCAGGTTCAAACCGTCAGCATTTACTGCTACATCAAAAGTTTCGGGAAAATGAATCTTGTCAAGCGATGAAAACATTCTGTACTCTGCTCCCACATCGAAGATAAAATGTTCGTAGCGGTACTCATAGCCCAAACCGATTAATCCGCCACCACCGCCGACGGCTCTGCTGTCCTGATAAGCATTGAGCATACTACTATAACCGCCGCCACCCCAGAATGATATGTGATGGAGACTGTGAGCTGTCCTGCCTGAAGTCTTTGATGCGGCCGGAAGACTTGCGCACAGACAGACGAAAAGAATAATATAGCAGATATTCCGCTTCATAACATTACTACCCCTAATCCACCACTGCTATATGATTGATATGCGTTTCGCCTTCTATCGACGTCCTTACGACATACACTCCGGACGGCACATTCATTGTCACGTAGTTCAGCCCCTCCTGCAAGTCAAGCGAATATACCACGGTACCATAGGTGTTCAGGATCGTCGCAGTAGCCACAGCACTTACTCGAATAGTTAGAATCTCTCCTGAACGGACAGGCGACGGGTAAACATATACGAACACCCTGTCCTCATCTATCAGCGGACGAACAGGACAAGTCACTATTCGCTCGCCGCTATGCGTACGTGTCATTTCCAGATGATAAGATGCATCCGGCTCCAATCCGCCATTAACATACAAGTACGACAGCGTCGCACCCTGGATAGGCTCATCGTTCTTATACCACTGGAAGTTCCGGAAGACATGTGTAATGGAATCCACGTTCAGCACACCGAAGTTCTTCAGCGAGAGCACATCGTCCCATCGCTGATACAGCCATCCGGGCACGCAAACGGTTACGCTCACCTCACGCTGCACCGAACAGCCGAGCCCGTCGAAGAACTCCAGCACAAACGTACCGCCGTTCAGTCCGGTGATGGAGTCGGCCGTCTGCGGATAGCCACCATCCACAGTGTAGTAGTCAAAACCACTGCCGGAGATAAATATAGCTCCTGAGTTCGGCTCGTCACCGGCCATGCGAACACGTATATCCGGACGGATAGAATCCGGCACACACGTCTCATCCGCCACGCCGGCAAAAACTTGAACCGGCGACACGAACAAGCATAGCATAATGGCTACGTAAGCGCTGCGGCGCACACGCACTAACGAGTTATTATTGGGGCAAGTATATTGCATGTTGCTGACAAATGCGCTGCAAAATTACGCATTTTTTTTGAAATATGCAAATTTTAGACGTATTATTTGCAAATGTGTGTTTTTTTTCGTATCTTTGCAGTCTCTATGAATAACAAGAGGCAACATACAAGTCAGAAAAGCCGGCATGTCGTTGAAGGGAAACAACATATCAGCGAAGAGAAGCAGCATATCGGGCAGCTGTTCGACCGGATTGCCGGGACGTACGACGGGTTGAACCATGTGCTATCGCTGAACATCGACAAGCGCTGGCGGCGCAAGGCTATCCAGCCCATCCGGCCATGCGGGCAGCTGCTTGATGTAGCTATCGGCACGGCTGATTTGACCATCGAACTGCTGCGCCAAGGCAAGGCGGAGCATGTGACGGGCATCGATCTGAGCCGGAATATGATGGCGATAGGACAAGAAAAGGTAGCCAAGCTTGGCTACCAATCCAAGGTAACGTTCGACTACGGCAGTGCGCAACAGATGCCGTATGCGGACGAGAGTTTTGAGGCTGTGACTTGCGCCTACGGCGTGCGGAACTTCGCGAATATGGACGAGGGGCTCAGTGAGATGTACCGCGTGCTGCGGCCGGGCGGCGAGCTGATGATTCTGGAGTTCTCCTACCCTACCAATCCGCTGATTCGTTGGGGGTATGACCTATACTTCACGCATATCCTGCCGTTCGTCGGCAATCTGTTTAGTCGCGATCGTAGCGCATACAATTATCTCAACCGTTCAGTCAAGAACTTCCCCTACGGCGAAGCCTTCGCCGGGCACCTGCGTGCGGCGGGCTTCGCGGACATACAAATCAAACCTTTAACTTTCGGAATAACAACGGTGTACTACGCCCGGAAGGACTAAAATTTCACCTCCAAAGACAGTGTGCCCCAAGCACCGGGCATGAGCAGCGAACCGTAGTCGTAATAATGGCGGTTGGTGATGTTTGTGCACTCGGCAGAGAATTTGACTCGGGCGTTCTGCCAATATAGGGCGCCGTCAAGCAACAATACGGGTTGATAGGGCATGACCACCGGCGTGCCGTCAGCAGCGGGCTCGGCGGCCGTGTAATCGCCTTCACGCTTCTGCCAACGCAGCGTCCACGAGGCTGCAATCACTCCTATCTTCTGCGGGTCACGCGACACCCAGATCCCATGTTCCAGACCAAACACGAACTTATGACTCAGGTAATCCAGATACCTTGACTGCGACTCATGCAAGTCAAGGTCAAGCCAGGTGTAAGCATAAGAGAGTTTGACTAACCGCAACCACTGGCTGAGAGCTGCCGGTTGACGGCTATCGGCTGACGGTTGATAGAGGGCTGTTAACTCAGTGCCGGCGGAGTTGATACGCTGCTGATTCATAGCGTGATACGGTCGGCGTGTGTCGGAAGGAACGAACACCCAGTCGATGATGTTCGTGCCGAGCCGGTACCACGCGTCGGCAGTAAGGCGGAAACCGCTGTTGGCGTACGTTCCGCCTATCGAAAACGTCCACGCTTTTTCGGGTTGGAGATCAGGGTTGCCAAGCTGATTGCCGGCATCGTAATAGAGGTCGGTGAACGTAGGCATCCTAACTGCGCGCTGGGCATTGAGATAGACGGAGCTGCCGGGCAAATATTCGTAGCCGACGTTCGCGCTGCCGGTCATGTGATTGCCGAAGAACGTATTGTAGTTTCCGCTCAGTCCGAGCGAGGCGCTCAAGCGGTCGTAGTGGAAGGTCTGCTGGGCGAAGTACGTGAGATTGAGGCGGTTGGTATCGGGCAGGTTCGTCGAACGGATGTTCTCGTTGCGCAGGTCGAGTCCGACGGTGGTCGTACCGAGCCAGGAAATGTATCCGCCATGTATGGCCGCTGCGGCTGTTTGAGTGAGATGGGTGTTGCTGCCGGGTGCTTGACCGCGATGCCATTCGTAGTGATCGTAATTAGCACGGTATGAGGCTTGCGCGAGCAGGCTCCACGATCCCCAATGATGCTTGTAACGTGCTGATGCAAAGGCCGTTCTGGTAGCATCGAACTGATCGGTACTGCCGCCGTAGAACAGTCCCGCTCCGGCATCCTTGTACTGCGCGCCAAGCTGCACATCGAGTTCGCACCAACGGGTCTGCAAGTAGATGTTCGCGTAGCGGTTGAGGTTATTGGCGAGCGCTTCCGCCTCTTTCGGCGACGGATCGGGAGCATAATAACCGTCGGTGCGCGAGTACTCCGCGGAGGCATTGAGCAGCACCTCGCCAAACTGCGCCGAAACAGCTGCTTCGGGATGAACAAATTCGTTCATTCCGGCAGTGAGTTTAAGAGTCGAATTTACGTTAAATTTCGAACTGCAAGAATCGGCATATAACGCACTATCGTTCTGCGCATTACAAGGACGCAAATCCGAGTAAAGTCTAGGATTGTCTCGAAGGCCTCTCGAAACAATATTGATGACGCCCGCAAATGCATTCGTTCCTGCAGTAACAGCAGCGGCTCCCTGCAGCACTTCGATGCGTTCGATAAGTCCCACAGACACAGGCAGATGCAGGGAATAATGTCCGGTTTGCGGATCGTTGACGGGTATACCGTTGAGCAGGACGAGCACCTGATCGAACGTGCCGCCGCGCATCGAGAGGTCAGTCTGCGCGCCATTCGCTCCGCGGCGACGTATATCCAGGCCGGGCAGGTACTGCAATATATCCGCCACATTGGTCACGGGTAATGCGGCTATCTCCTCGCGTGAGACGGTGGAAACAAGACGGTACGTATCAGCACGCCGGTCGGCTTTGTCAGCCACTACCTGCACTTCGTCGATACGAAACCGGCGGCGTGCGGCGGCAATAGAATCCGCGGGTATAGAGTACGATGCTTGACAAACTGTCAAGAACATGAAAAAAAGAATACAAATACGCTTGCTCATGCAATCATTCTAGCCTTTCAACGATGCAAAGTTACAACAAAATTTCGACAAAAACAAATTTTAGTCAAAAATATTTGCAAATATCAATTATTTTTCGTATATTTGCATGTTTTTTTGTGTAACAAAAGATTTATCGTATATTTAATGCTACTATCACAACTATTTACCCAAGCCACGGGAAAGAAGGCGGGCGAGCAGGTTGCTCTGACAGCATCGGGCAGTAACAGGCGTTACTACCGCATCTACAGCGACGACAAATCGATGTCGCTGATTGGCGTGCAAGGCACGTCTCGCGACGAGAACCACGCGTTTCTGGCGATGGACGAACATTTCCTGAAGCAGGGACTGAACGTGCCGCGCGTACTGGCCGTGAGCGAGGACGAGATGGCGTATGTGCAGGAGGATCTGGGCGACACGCTGCTATTCAACTACATAGCCGAAGGCCGGAAGACCGGCGTATTCTGCGAGAGCGAAAAACAGATGCTCCGCCAGACCGTTCGTGCGCTGGCACGGTTCCAGGTCAAGGCCGCCGAGGACTTTAACTTCAAGGTATGCTACCCGCAGCCGGAGTTCAACCTGAGGAGCATCCGCTGGGATCTGAACTACTTCAAGTACTGCTTCCTGAAAGCCACAGGACTGGAGTTCCAGGAAGACAAGCTCGAGAACGAGTTTGAACGCCTCGCATATATCCTGCTGCAGCAGAAGAAGATGAACGCCTTCATGTACCGCGACTTCCAGAGCCGGAACGTGATGATCGCGCCTTCGAAGGAGAATCCCGAAGAATTAGTACCATACTTCATCGACTTCCAAGGCGGACGGAGAGGACCGGTGTACTACGATGTGGCATCGTTTCTATGGCAAGCCAAGGCGAACTTCCACGACGAGCTGCGCAACGAACTGATAAGCGAGTACCTGGACGAGCTGAGCAAGTACATGGAAGTAGATAAGCAAGAGTTCTACGCCACGCTGCGGCACTTCGTGCTGTTCCGTACGATGCAGGTGCTTGGCGCATACGGTTTCCGCGGATACTTCGAGAAGAAGCCGCACTTCCTGCAATCAATCCCGTTTGCCATCGAGAATCTCCGCCGTCTGCTCAAGAACTCCGCAGACGACTATCCGTACCTGATTGAGGTGCTGCATGAGATGACGGAGATGAAGCAATTCAAGGAAGTGAACGTCCGCAAACCGCTGGTGGTGAAGGTCTATTCGTTTTCCTACAAGAAAGGCATCCCTGCCGACGACAGCGGCAACGGCGGAGGATTTGTGTTCGACTGCCGCGCCGTAAACAACCCGGGCAAGTATGAGCGATACACCTATTTCACGGGTATGGATGAGCCGGTAATCAAATTCCTGGAGCAGGACGGCGAGATCCTGCCGCTGCTGGACTCGGCGTACAAACTGGTGGATGCCAGCGTGAAGCGGTATATCGACCGCGGGTTCCGGAACCTGATGGTCAGCTTCGGCTGCACGGGCGGCCAGCACCGTTCGGTGTATGCCGCCGAGAAGATGGCCGAGCACCTAAACTCGAAGTTCGGCGTTGAGGTACAACTCATCCACCGCGAACAGAATGTAGAACGTACGTTGCCGGAGCATGACACCGACAAACCGCTAACCGAAACGAAGTGATGCGCGCCATGATCTTTGCGGCGGGACTGGGTACCCGTCTTAAACCGCTGACCGATACAATGCCGAAAGCGCTGCTGCCTTTGGCCGGCAAGACCTTGCTGCAGTGGCAGATCGAACGACTGCAAGCCGCGGGAATCAGCGATATAGTGGTGAACATCCACCACTTGGGTGAGCAGATCATCGACTATCTGCTGCAGAACGACGGGTTCGGTTGCCGCGTACAGATCAGCGATGAGAGAGACGCCCTGCTTGAGACAGGCGGAGGATTGCTGAAGGCTGCGTCGCTGTTGGGCGAGAATGAACCGGTGCTGGTGTGCAACGTGGATATCCTGTCGAACATCGATCTGCCGCGGCTGATAGCAGCGCACAAGGCGGATGATCTGGCAACAGTCGTAGTGTCGAACAGAGAGACGCAGCGCTACCTGCTATTCAGCGGCGAAGGCGCACTGCGCGGGTGGATGAACCGCAAGACCGGCGAGTACCGTCCGGCCTCAGCAGCAACGAAGGATCTGGTGCCGATGGCATTCTCGGGAATGCAGATCGTCAGTCCGGAGTTCTTCGCCGAGTTGAGGAAGACAAAAGAGGAGAAAGGTGAGAAGTTCTCGCTGATAGATACGTATCTGTCGATTGTAACGCGGCAGGCCGGGACAGTCCGTGCCTACGTGCCGCAATACTATAGGATGATGGATGTGGGAAAGATTGAACAACTGGATGAAGCCGAGCGCTTCGCAGAAGAATTATATTAGTCCACAACTGCCGACAACAGCCGACAAAGATGGACGAAAAGAGTTGATGATTGTTGTGGGATGTTGTTGACCTAAAAGAAATACCATGTTAGGAGTAATAATCAATCCGAAATCAGGCAAACGTGCCTACCGCATGCAACGCATGTACCTGTGGAACCTGTTGCGCGAGCGACATATCCCATACGAGTTCCGAGTAACCAAATACGCCGCGCATGCCACAGAGCTGGCTCGCGAGCTGGTAGAAGACTTCAACTGCGACGAGATCCTTGTGCTCGGCGGTGACGGCACACTCAGCGAGGCGCTGAACGGCATCATGCGGGCAAAGATCTCCGCCGAGCAACGCAGGAACATCAAGCTCGGCCTCATGCCGCGCGGCACGGGCAACGACTGGGGACGCTACTGGAACCTGACAAAGAACTACCGCGAAGCTATCGAGCGGTTCCTGTCGGGCGAAGGCCATCCGCTGGACGTAGGTTGCGTAACGTACTGGCGCAACCACATTGAGCACCACCGGTACTTCATCAACTCCGTAGGCTTCGGCGTGGACCCATTGTGCTGCCAGAAAGCCGAGAAACTGAAGTACTACCTCGGATCGCATCACTTCAACTATGTGATCGGTCTGATAGGCGCCATCGCCCAGCAGAAACCTATCCCGATGCAACTGATCGTGGATGGCGAAGTGCTGGTGGATGAGCCGCTGTTCACGATGAACGTAGGCAACGGACCGTTCTCGGGCGGAGGTATACGCCAGAACCCCGAAGCTGATCCGCAGGACGGCGTGTTCCACGCGATGTTCGTGTGCAAACCTACCTTGCTGCAAGTCATCAAGGCGCTGCCGAACCTGTTCAACGGCCATCTGACCGAACTGCCGTTCATACATGCCTACAAAGGCAAAGATATACGTATGGAAACCGAGGAACACCTGATGTTCGAGGCCGACGGTATCCTGCACAACGTCATGGGACCGACGGAGATCCATTGTATCCACCATGCAATCCAGTTCAAGGTGAAGATGTAGGATGGAACAGCCCGTGTACCATATACCTGCGATGCTAAGCGAGGTGCTGGACGGCCTGCATATACAGGCTGCCAAGCCGCAAGTGTTCGTTGATGCCACGTTCGGCGGCGGCGGACACAGCCGGGGGATCATGGAGCGTATGGGCACGGAGTCACGCCTGTTCGGCATCGATCAGGATCTGGACGCTTATGCCAACAGGATTGATGACAGCCGGTTCACGTTCGTTAGGAGCAACTTCCGCTACATAGCGAACTTCATGGATTACTACGGCATCAGGCAGGTGGACGGCATACTGGCGGATCTGGGTGTGAGTTTTCATCACTTCGATGCCGCCGAACGGGGATTCTCTTTTCGCTACGACGCACCGCTGGACATGCGCATGAATGCCAAACAGCGTCTCTCGGCCGCGGACGTGATCAACACCTACGGCGAAGAGGAACTGGCACGGGTGCTGTACCTCTACGGCGAGTTCGGCAACTCGCGGGCATTGGCGGCACAGATCATCCGCCGGCGCCAGCAGCAAGCCATACTAACCACCCGGCAGTTGCAGGATTGTGTGCATCTGAAGGACAAGCAGGATTACGCCCGGCTGTTCCAGGCATTAAGGATTGAGGTAAACGACGAGCTCGGTGCGCTGCGCGAATTACTGCAAGCCTCCGCCACGCTGCTTGCGCCCGGCGGCAGACTGGTTATACTGACATATCACTCGCTGGAGGACCGCATTGTAAAAAACTTTATGCGTGCCGGCAACACCGAGGGAACGATAGAGAAAGACTTCTACGGCAATCCGCTCACACCGTTCAAGGTGATAGAGAAAGGGCGCACGGCCTCAGCCGAAGAGGTTGAACGCAATCCGCGCGCACGCAGCGCCAAGCTCCGCGTAGCGGAAAAACTATAAATATATGAACAAACGACTGAGTTTACTGCAAAAGATCCTGAACGGAGATATATTCCGCAACGAAAAGGTGGCACAGCAATACCGATTGCTGGCACTGATCGGCGTGTATATCTTCATCAGCATACTGATGGGATTCATATCCGAATGGCAGTACGTGCGCATCGGTGCGCTGAAGAAAGAGCTGCAGGACGCGCGCAACGAGGAACTGACCATCAGTTCCGAACTGGTGAACAGTACCCGTCAGTCGGAAGTGTCACGGGCGCTGAAAGAGCACGGCAGTAATCTCCGCGAAGCCAATACACCGGTTATCGTGATCAAATAGCCACAGCAGCAGAATGGCCGACAATCGACAAAATACAATCCTACGTTTCGCAATCGTGTTCCTGTTCATTGCGGCAGGTTTCGTGGTTGTGCTGGCGTATATTGTGCGTATCCAATGGTTCGAGCGGGACAAATGGCTGCAAGTGGTGGATAACCCCAAGCCCAATGCTACCGTGATCGATCCGCAGCGCGGAAATATCCTCGATTGCGAAGGACGGCTGTTGGCCAGCAGTATACCGGGTTACTACGTGTATATGGATACCCGTGTGCCGGCACTTCACCAGGGCGGCGATACGCTGTTCTACCGGTATGTGGACAGCATAGCCATCGGTCTGGCACGTATCCTGCCGGAGAAGACGGCCACGGAATACAAAGCGATGATGGTACGTTCGTTCAACACCCGCAACGGCAAGAACGCCAAAGGCCAGCAACGCGAGAACGGCACGTACCTCAAGCTCTGTCCGCACCGCGTGTCGTACATCCAGAAACGTGAGATAGAACAACTGCCGCTCTTCCGTCGCGGGTACTACAAGTCGGGCATACAGTTCGACGACCAGCCGCAACGCAAGAAACCCTTCGGTTCGCTAGCCTCACGAACGATCGGAACGATCCTCGCCAACGGCAAAGGCAACACCGGTCTGGAAAAGACCTTTGAGGACGAGCTGCACGGCATTGACGGTCTTGCGTTGCGCGAACGCATGGGCGGCAAATGGGAGAATGTGCCGGTTCGCGAAGCCGTGAACGGTTATGATATAGTCACCACCCTTGATGCAAACCTTCTGGATATAACCGAGACAGCTCTGCGCGGCTGCCTGGAGCGCACACAGGCAGACTGGGGTTGTTGCATCCTGATGGAGACGCAGAGCGGTAGGGTGCGCGCGATCTGTAACCTCGACCGCAACACCGACGGCACGTACAGCGAGAAAGCCAATCATGCCGTAACGCGCGTCGAGCCGGGATCAACGTTCAAGACCATAGCGATGATGGCCGCACTCGATGACGGCAAGATCGAACTGACTGACACGTTTGAGGTGTATTCGAAAGGCTGGACGTACCTCGATGCCACACACCGCGATGCTCACCCGAAAGATACGACATATACGATGCGCAGCGCACTGGCTGTATCGTCGAACATCGCATTCGCCAAGATGATCTTGAAGAGCTATGACAAGAAGGCTTCGAAGTTTGTTGACAAACTCCAAAATATGGGCATTCGCGACAGCGTGTATTCGGAGATACCGGGTGCACAGAAACCGCGAATCGATATACCCCGCGATGCCGTGACCCTGTCGCGTATGGCGTACGGCTATTCGGTGGAGTTAACGCCGATGCAGATCCTCACATTCTACAACGGCATAGCCAACGACGGAAAGATGATCCGCCCGTATATCGTGGAGCGCGTGATGGACGGCGAAGAAGTGATCCGCGAGTTTGACACCGAGACACTCAAAGGCAGCATGTGCCGCAACAGCACGCTGCGGGATATCAAGGCCGGTCTGCACGATGTGGTTTGGGACAACAATCTCGGCACAGCCTCCGTCAACCCGTGGAGACAACCCAAAGCTCAATCCAAGCTCGTGCCGATAGCCGGCAAGACCGGTACGGCGCAGCTCTTCCGCAACGGCCGCTACCAGACGCGCGAACACCGCATGACGTTCGTGGGGTACTTCCCGGAAGATAAACCCCAATATACCTGCATCTGCATGATTGAGCATCCGAAAAACTACGGTCTGTATGATGCCGGAATGGATTGCGGCAAAGTGGTGCGGCAGATAGCCGAGCGGACGATCGTCTATGCCGGACATTATATCATCAAAGGCGACAGCCTTGTTTATGAGAAAAACAAATAAATCATGATACTAAGCGAACTACTACAAGCCATCAAGCCTATCCAGGTGACAGGCGCAACCGATATTGACGTTCACGCCATACAGTTCGACTCGCGTAAGGTCGAAGCAGGTGACCTGTTCGTTGCCCAAGCCGGCACGGCGGTTGACGGACATACGTTCATTCCTTCGTGCATCGAGAAAGGCGCTGCCGTGATTGTTCTGGACAATCCGGCCTATCTCGCCGAACCCAAACCAGGCGTGACGTATGTATTGGTGCAGAACTCCGAGGAGGCTCTCGGGCGTTTGGCGCACCAGTGGTACGGTTGTCCGAGCGAGAAGCTGACGCTGGTAGGCGTTACCGGCACCAACGGCAAAACGACCATCGCCACGCTACTCTACGAGATGGTGCGTGCGCTCGGGCACAAAGCCGGACTGATCTCCACCGTTGTCTATTATGTGGACGGCAAGGCATTCCCTTCAACGCACACCACACCCGATGCTCTCGCGCTCAATGCGCTGCTCGGTCAGATGGTCGAGGCAGGCTGCAAGTATGCGTTCATGGAGGTCAGCAGCCACAGTATAGCACAGGAGCGCATAGCAGGACTGCAGTTCAAGGGGGCGATGTTCACCAACCTCACACGCGACCATATTGACTACCACAAGACCTTCGACAACTACCGCGACACCAAGAAACGCCTGTTCGACGGTTTGGCGAAAGATGCGTTTGCCGTAACGAATGCCGATGACAAGAACGGACTCGTAATGACGCAGAACACCCATGCAAAAGTCTTTACGTACTCCACGCAGACGATGGCTGACCATCGCGGCAAGATCCTTGAAGAAGGGTTCGACGGCATGCTGCTCAGTATCGACAATCAGGAAGTGTTCGTACCGCTGGTGGGGCGGTTCAACGTCAGCAATCTGCTGTGTATATACAGCGCAGCACTTTGCCTGGGATTCGACAAGATCGATGTGCTGCGCATACTCAGTGCGCTTAAGCCCGTGAACGGACGATTCGAGACTATCCACTCGCCCAAAGGATGGACGGCAATCATCGATTATGCTCATACGCCCGATGCTGTGGAGAACGTCATCAGCACCATCAACGAGATCTTGGGAAGCCAAAAGCCGAAAGCTGAAAGTCAGAAGCCGAAACTGATCACCGTGGTGGGCTGCGGCGGTAACCGCGACAAAGGCAAACGTCCGATGATGGCGCAGATTGCCAAACGTGGCAGCGGACAACTCATCCTCACCAGCGACAATCCCCGTGACGAGGAGCCCAGCGACATCTTAGCTGACATGACTGCCGGCTTGACCGAAGATGAACTGCGTTCCACCCTTGTGATCGAAGATCGTTCCGCAGCCATCCAGACAGCTTGCACGCTCGCGCAGAAAGGTGATGTCATCCTCGTTGCCGGCAAAGGCCATGAGGACTATCAGATAATCAAGGGCGTGAAGCACCACTTCGACGACCATGAGCAAGTACGCAAGTACATTTGATTCGTAATCTATAGTAACAACCAAATATTCAACAGCAATGAAAAAGTACATTTGTGACGTATGCGGCTATGAGTATGATCCCGCAGTAGGTGATCCCGACAACGGCATTGCAGCCGGAACACCGTTTGACGAACTGCCTGAGGACTGGGTATGCCCGCTGTGTGGCGTAGGCAAAAGCGATTTCAGTCCGGCAGAGTAAAACATCTTGTATGAAGAAACCTGTTTTCATGGCATTGCTGGCAATGCTGCTTGTGGCGTGCAGTACGCCGGAGCAACGTATGGCCAAGCGCGTTGCCGAACTGTGCCGGTATATACCCGAACCAACGGAACTGGAGCATTCGCGCGGCTGGTTGACAGAGGACTTCTATGCCGTTCTGGATACGATGTTCGCGCTGCCTGATGCCACGCCTGTGTTGCACGAATGGGAGTTCTGGTTCGTGGCTGCAGACGGTTCACCCGTGGCGCATTGTGCTTGCGATGTGCTGTCTGTAACACTGACTGATGACAGTCACGCAACAGCGACCGTGCTCGTTCATCCGCAAGACTCCGATTACTTCGCCGATGAGCATGTGATGGACTTGGAGCTCGTAAACGGCGAATGGCTGATAGCGGACTACGACGGCAACAAAGCCAACAGCAGGCGATACATTTCTATAGCAACTAAAGAGCAAACAAAATAATCGTATGATATATCATCTCGTTGAATACTTGCAACAGACTCACGGGCACTTTGCCGGTGCAGGATTGTGGCAATACATCTCTTTCCGCGCAATCGTGGCTGCGGTGATCGCATTCATTGTGAGCGTGTGGTTTGGCAACAGGTTCATCAACCTGCTCAAACGCAAACATATCTCCGAGCAGCAACGCGACGAGAAGACCGACCCGTTCAATGTGGGCAAGAAAGGTGTGCCTACGATGGGCGGCGTAGTGCTGATCGTGGCAACGATCCTGCCGGTTCTGCTGGTCGGTAACCTGAAGAACGTCTATCTGTGGCTGATGCTTATCACCACGGTCATCCTCGGGTTGTTAGGGTTTGCTGACGACTATATCAAGACCTTCAAGCATAACAAAGAGGGACTGAACGGCTGGGTAAAGATCATCGGGCAGGTGACGCTCGGACTGATCGTTGGCCTGACGCTGCGTTATGCGCCGGTGACGACGATGAACGAGACCGTAAGCGTGCACTACGAGAATAATGTTCGCGTCGTGGAGAAATCGCCGGAAGTGAAGTCCACACGCACCACGATCCCGTTCGTCAAGAACCACAACGCCAACTATGCCGATATGTTCTCGTTCCTCGGTGAGGACTGGAAGTACCGCGCCGGATGGATCTTCTTCGTACTGTTGACGGTGTTCGTCGTAGCGGCAGTGAGCAATGGTGCTAACCTCAACGACGGCATGGATGGCATGTGTGCCGGCAACAGTGCGATCATCGGTGTCGCGTTGATTGTGCTGGCGTATGTGTCGGGTAACACGATGCTGGCGGATTACTTCGACGTGATGTATATCCCCGGCAGCGAGGAGCTCGTAGTGTTCCTCGGCGCGTTTGTGGGTGCACTGGTGGGATTCCTGTGGTTCAACGGATTCCCTGCACAGGTGTTCATGGGCGACACAGGCAGTCTGACCATCGGCGGCATCATCGGTGTGTGCGCGGTGATCATCCACAAGGAGTTGCTCGTACCGATCCTGTGCGGCGTGTTCCTCATGGAGAGCGTGTCGGTGATATTGCAGACACAAGTCTATAAGTTCAGTAAGCGGAAAGGGCAGCGCATACGCGTGTTCAAGCGTGCACCGCTGCACGACCACTTCCGCACATCGGTCGAACAGGTATTAAAGAACGACCCTACCTGCCGAATCCTGTGCAAAGGGCAGCAGAACCTGCACCACGAGACGAAGATCGTTGTGCGCTTCTGCATCGTTACGCTGCTGCTGGCGGCATTCACTATCCTGACATTGAAGATACGATAATATGAAACGATTAGTGGTTTTAGGTGCCGGCGAGAGCGGCGTGGGCGCAGCGATCCTCGCTAAGGCGAAAGGCTATGATACGTTCGTGAGCGACATGGGCGAGATCAAACCGCACTATGCCGCCTTGCTTGACCAGCATGGCATACGCTACGAGAGCGGGAAGCATACTGCAGAACTGATCCTCAATGCCGGCGAGGTAGTCAAGTCGCCGGGCATACCTGACTCGGCACCGATGATCAGGAAGCTCATCGAACAGGGCACACCTATCATCTCGGAGATTGAGTTTGCGGCACGCTATACGAACGCCAAGATGATATGCATCACCGGTTCGAACGGCAAGACCACGACCACCTCGCTGATCTACGATATGCTGCGCCGTGCCGGATTGGATGTCGGACTGGCAGGGAACATCGGCAACTCGCTCGCATTGCAGGTGGCGCAACAGGATCACAAGTACTACGTGATTGAACTCAGCTCTTTCCAATTAGACAATATGTACGACTTCCGTGCGGACATCGCCATCTTGCTGAACATCACGCCCGACCACTTGGATCGTTACGACTTCGAGTTCCAGAACTACATCAACGCCAAGATGCGCATCACGCGCAACCAGCGCAGCGAGGATGCGTTCATCTACTGGAGCGGCGATCCGGTCATCGACCGCGAGATCCATAAGCTCCGTCCGGCAGCCACACTCTACCCGTTCGGCGAGCAGAACGCCCAGAACGTTGCATTCGTCAAGAGCAGCACGCTCGTGGTCGAGGCGCGCGAACCGCTGGAGCTGCCGGTTGAGTTGCTGTCGCTCAAAGGCAAACACAATCAGTACAACGCCATGGCAGCATCGCTGGCAGCGCAGATCCTGCGGATCAAAAACGATGTCATTCGCGAGAGCCTGACTACCTTCGAGGGTGTGGAGCACCGCCTGCAATATGTGGCAACCGTTCGCGGTGTACGCTGGATCAACGACAGCAAAGCCACGAACGTCAACTCCTGCTGGTATGCACTGGAAGCGATGACCACCCCGACCGTACTGATCCTTGGCGGCAAGGACAAGGGCAACGATTACTCGGAGATCGACGAGCTTGTGCTGCAGAAGTGCCACACGCTGGTGTTCATGGGTTTGCACAACGAGAAGCTCGTCGAGCATTTCTCCGCGCTCGGCTATACGCCTGATGGCGACAAGCGATATATCGACACGCATACCCTTGCCGATGCCGTGCAGGCCTGCTATGAGGCAGCCAAGGACGGCGATACAGTGCTGCTATCGCCCTGCTGCGCAAGCTTCGATCTGTTCAAGTCCTACGAGGATCGCGGCGAGCAGTTCATGGCCGCGGTAAGGAATCTGTAAAACAACAAATGACGCACAACTATGGATAACCCGAGTGTCCTGGATACGATCAAACGCAAACTGAAGTATGTTGACAAGACGTACTGGACGGTGTTTATATTGCTGGTAGTGTTTGCGGTGCTTGAGCTCTTTTCGGCCTCAAGCACACTGGCATTCAAGTCCGGCAGTCTGCTCGGGCCTGTGTGGCATCAGGTTAAGTTCATCTTGATCGGTGCACTTATCGGGTTCGTGGTGCAACTGTTTCCTTCGAAGTACGTCCGCATAGGCGGTTATGCGTTGCTGGGCGTAGCGGCTGTCTGTCTGTATCTGATGATCATCCCCGGCAGTCCGTTTGTGAGCACGATCAACGATGCCGAGCGATGGTTCAAGATCTTCGGATTCAGTTTCCAGCCATCGGAGTTGGCCAAGTTAGGTCTGATCATCGTAGTGGCCGACCGCCTCTCGCAAGCACATGACGAGCAGGAACTGGTCAAGGAGTTCTACCGCACGCTGATCCTGTCGGCTGTCATCATCTTCCCCATATTGTTAGGCAACCTATCCACCGCCCTGCTGCTGGGAGGTGTGGTTTTCCTGATGTGGTTTCTTGCGCGCGTACCGCTTAAATATCTCGGTGCCATACTGGCTATTGCCGTTGTGCTGCTCGTGTCGGGTTACTTCATCGTGGAGTACGGGTTCGTTCGTGCCCATCGCCAGATGAGCGGTCCGTTCAAGCGTGCTATCACATGGGTAGGACGTATCGACAAGTTCATTGCCGACGATGATGCCGTGGACGATGGCGGTGACGATTACCAACGCACCCATGCTACTATGGCCATCGCCCGTGGCGGTGCATCGCCGTTGGGCGTACTGCCGGGCAATAGTGTAGAACGAAACTGGCTGCCGCTGGCGTATGCCGATTATATCTTTGCTATCATCGTTGAGGAGACAGGCTTTATCGGCGCGTTGGTGCTGATCATCCTGTATGTGGTGATCCTGTTCCGAGCGTGCTACACATCGTCGAAGTACGCCGACTACAGTGCGATGCTCATGGTCATGGGGTTGGCACTGATGCTCACGAGCCAGGCGTTCGTGTCGATGGCCGTGGCGGTAGGTCTTGGTCCTGTGACCGGGCAGCCGCTGCCGATGGTTTCCCGTGGCGGCACATCGGTGCTGGTCACGAGCCTGTACTTCGCCATCCTGATGTGCGTGAGCCGTGAGCAAAACGAGATGCAGGCACAGGTCGAACAGTCACGTGCCGACTCCTACGAGGATGTTCCCGATATTGATTTGGATTAATTAAGGAATCTGCGACGGAGCAGTTGGATATCGTCGTGCGTGAGCATGAGGATCGAATGCAGGTACTCCGTCATACCGCCGAACTCGCGGTCGATGAGGCCGAGCGTACGGATGAAGTTCGACGTACTCACGCCCATAAAAGCCTGTATGACTTCCATCTCCGGTTCTCCGCCGCCACGGGCGATGATGTCGTTATTCAAACGTGCTACCACTTCGCGGTAAGCATCGTTACTCCGGTCGAAATCTTCGATTATTGCTTCCCTGTCCACGCCCAGAGCAGACAACAGGAACGCTGCGCCCCAGCCGGTGCGGTCCTTGCCTTGGGCGCAATGCCAGAGGATACCCCCGTCTTCGGGCGCCTCGACGATCAGTCGGAGGAACGCGGCGTACTGCAACTGCGAAAACTCGCTACGGATCAGTGAGGGGTACATGTTCGCCGCCATCTGTTGCACCTCTGGGTAGAACGAGTAGTTGACTATATGCCGGTCGAGTTCGAAGAACGCCTCTTCGGGTATAGGTTTGCCAGTGTCCTGCTCGGCGCGCATATCAATGGTCGGCAGCAGATGATGCTGCACGCCTTCCATCTCACGGTCAGGGACAACCTCGAACTCGTTCAGCGAACGGAAGTCGAACACACGGCAGAGGTTGTACTCGTCCCTTAGCCGCGCCACATCGGCATCGGTGGCGTCGTGCAGATGAGCGGTACGCAACAACCGGTGCGGCCGGACTGTCCGTCCGCCTGCACCGGTCATACCGCCCATATCGCGGGCGTTGGCTATATTCTCAAACAGAACGGTCAAATCAGATCTTTATTTTCTGCTTCACACAGCCCGCTATGAACTCTGCCACACTCTTCGGGTCAAGACCGCTTACATTGAGCACCAGATCGTAGTTCCGCGCATCGTAGCGGCTCTTCTCGCTGAAGGTCTGCGTGAATGTCTCGCGCGCCTCATCGACCTTGCTGATCAGCAGATCGGCACTGCCCTCATTGATGTTCAGCCGGCGTGCAACCTTGTCGCGACGGAAAGGCTTGTCGGCTATCAGAAACACCTTGAACGCGTTCGGTTCATTGCGGAAGATGTGGAAGCCTGTTCGTCCGAGTATGACGCACGACTCCTGTGCCGCCAGTCCCTTGAGTATACGCTCCTCCTCTTCGTACAGCAGTTCGGATGTCACTTGCGGCACATATACGGTCTCGTAATACGGCCGGCTGGCCCATGTCTGCGCCTGCTGGTAGAACTTCGTGAACTCGTCCCACCAACTCACTTTCTTGGCTTTGATACGGTCCATCTCCTCCTGCGTGAGGTTGTACTTCTCCTTCAGCGCATCCAGGAGCTTGCGGTCATAAACCTTCACGCCGAGCAGGTTACCCAGCTCCATTGCAATCTGCCGGCCACCGGTGCCGAACTCACGTCCGATAGTAATAATAAATTTCTTATCCATATTATTTTTCATTTCTTTCCAAACACTTCATCCACCAGCCTTACGAACTCCTGATAAGCGAATGTATCGCTCAGTTCGGCGAGTGAGGCCGCTAATCCGCGATAATGCCACTCGTGGGACGCTTTGTCCTTCACGTGGAAGATCTGCCACAATCGGTCGCCCTGCTGCTGATAGTCACGCCATATCGCCCGCATGTTACTCAACTTGTCGCCCATCGCTACGATCTTTGCGTCATGCGATGCAGCAGCCAGACGGTCGATAGCCGCCTGCTTGCGGTCGTGCCAGCTGTCCTCCTCCGACACGCCTTCGGTGAACTGGTCACTCTCGGCATGCACGAGGCTGGCTATCCGTTCGCCGAACTCCGCACGCAGCTGCTCGACGGTCACATCGGTATCCTCAATCGTATCGTGTAGCGCAGCCGCAGCCAGCAATTGCTGGTCGGAGGTGATGGTTGCCACAATCTCCACGGCCTCCATCGGATGAACGATATACGGAAATCCTTTGCCTCGCCGCTCGGTATTGTGATGCGCGTTAACCGCAAACACTATCGCGCGGTCAAGCAGCTCGCTGTCTATGTATTTGTTTGCCATAGTACTTACTTCAGTATTGTCTCCTTCAGTACGGCACGGAACTCCGGCATCGGGTGATGGGTACAACTCTCAACGAGCAAAGTCTTCAATCCGGCATAGGGACGCACAGCCTGCTCGATCTCTGCCAGACCGGCATTGGCATACCCTTCGATCGGGCAGTCCGGCGAATGGAAATACTCCTCGGCAAACGCATCCCAAAACCGTGCTGCCGTGGCGTTGGTCATGTGGTACTGCTCCAGGGTCCATGACTCATCGTTGAGCTTGCAGCACAGATAGACCATTCCGAGATCGAACATCGGATAGCCGTAGCAGAAGTCGCCGAGATCGATGAAGTACGGCGTCCTTACTCCGTCTTTCTCCACAAATATGCCGTTCGAGAACTGCAGATCGCCGTGGATAGCGGTGTCGGCATCCGGCGCAGCGGCAATGAACGCGCTCAGCTTCTGTTTCTCCTCATCAGTGAAGAACGGGTTCTCCCTTAGCCATTTATACTGGCGCTGCTTGACATCCTCAAACTGCGTGGTATCCACATGCATGTTATGCAGTTTCAAACAGAGCTGCGCGAACTCGCGGGCATACTCTTCGGCACGGTCGGGGTCATCGCCGCAGGCACGTGAATAGGATTTCTTGCCCTCAATGCGGCGGAAGCGGACACCCATCCGTTCGCCGTCGGTAACCAAGTCACCGGGTTCAGGTGTAGGGATGCCCAGTTCATAGACCTTCTTGGCCATCTCGAGTTCCGTACGCGCCGATTCGAAGTTGCGCAGGTAGAGCTTCATCATGATCGACGGGTCGGTCTTGTGGTTATAACTTGCGCCGTTGGCTCCTTCGCCGGCACGTACATATTCATTCAGATCAATACGGATAGGTTCCATGGTCGGTTTGTTCTATACGGTTATTATATCATGGCATTCAATTCCCCTCTTTCATCAGCGGCAAGTTCTTTGCCTGCTCGTAGGTCATCTCGGCCAGCAGTTCGTTCTGCGGATTCTCGCCGTTCAGGGCATTGAACAGGCGTATCAGGCCGATCTTACCGCCGCCTTGCGCCAGGATGCAAACGATGCAGATGTTCTGTATGCCTACCGACGAGGATATGATATCCAGATCGGTGTTCCCGAGCTGATGCCGCGCCAGCGCGTAGGCTGCTTCGTGGTACTTCTTCTTCATTGCCTCCACATCGCCCAAGGTCTTGCAGCCGAGGGCGATGAGTACACCCAGATAGTCATCCAGCGGCACCTCCTGTATCTCAGCCTGGTTGATAGCCGCTATATGCTTGTTGAGCGTATTGAACGGCCGTGCAGCGAGGTAACTGTGGAACGTGTCGCCGTCCAGTTGCACCTCGTCGAGCTGACCGTTCTGCACCAGTTGCTGCACGCGGCGACGGTAGTCGGTGATCTCCGTACGGATGCGGCTGAACTCGTCATCAGCCATCTCCAATATACCTGCCAGACGGTTGATCTGCCTCAGGTACTCGCGCGGTATCTCCACGCCGGTCTTGTAACCGATGTCGTGATTAATGCTTGCCCACGCATGCTGGAGCGTCGTGCGCAACTGCAGCTCAAAACGGATCGTATTGAGTTGCGGACAGTCGGGATCATCGACGATCGACTTGGGCAGACGGCAGATGTAATGCAGCGAGTTGTAGCCGAAGCTGTCCAGGTCGTGCAGACGGCGTTTGTCAACGGAGTTCTCCCAATCGATGTCGAACAGCTGTTCCGCCATGGCGGCTATGCGGTCGACATCATCGGTGTAGAACGTGATGACGCGTGCGCCGAGTATATCCGTTATGTCGTCCAGCGAGTGATACTTGCTGCCTTTGAGCGCCAGCTTGCCAACCAGGCTCTCGCGGGTCTTGACGCGGGTCTTGACGGCAGTGACCATCATACCATTGCGGTCGATGGCTTGGTTCAGACTGTCCTTCACGATCTGCTGCAGGCGTTGGATCACCGGCAACTGCGCATCGTACTCGGCCAGAAGCATTTCCGTATGCAGATCCATACTACTGTATCTCAAACAAACTGATGAATCCCGTCATCACAAACACCTGACGGATATCGGCGTTGATGTTCCGCACGATCACCTTCGAGCCGTGCGGGGCCGCTTCCTTACGGATAGTGAGGAAGATACGCAGACCGGACGAAGATATGTACTCCAGTTCTGTGCAGTCGAGGATGATCTCTTTGTCCGACGCTTCGAGCAGAGGCTTCACATCCTCAGCGGTCTGTACGGCAGCAGCGGTGTCGAGTCTGCCGGCAAACTTGGCAATCATCTGGTTGCCGTTGGTGATAATTTCGGTGGTCATATTCTTTTGATTAATGTTAATACGTTTTTGTCATCTTCGCGGCGGTAAGTCACTTCGTCCATCAGTTGCCGAACGAGGTGTATGCCCAGTCCGCCTATTGCACGATCCTCGGCCGAGAGGGTCGTGTCGGCAGGTTTCTGTTTCGTCGGGTCGAACGGTATGCCACTGTCGGTGATTGTGAAGATGATAGCTGATTGATGCCTATTGAACTCCACGAACACGCGGCCGCTGTTCGTCTCGGGATAGGCGTAGAGCATCACGTTGCTCACGGCCTCTTCCAGGGCGAGGTTAACCGGCATACTCAGCTCGTCGGGTATGCCCAATCCTTCCACCCACTCAGCGAGGGTCGGTATCTGCTGTATATCGTTGCGCATGAGCAGGGCTTTCTGCTGGTAACGCACTACGAGCATCGTCAAATCATCGCTCTGCTCGGCTCCGTCAACGAACGCATTGACGCTCGACTGCATCATATCGATGATCGCCCGCGGACGGGTGTCGCTGACAGTCGCGAGATTGTTCATTATACGCTGTTCGCCGAACTGTGCATGCTCGCCATTCTCCGCCTCCGACAAACCGTCGGTGTAGAGGAACAGCAGATCGTCGGCGTTCATCTGCAGGGACTGCTGCTTGTAGTCAAAGCCGGCCATGATGCCTAAAGGCAGGTTCGGCAGCACATCGACCGTCTGCCACCGGCCACCCGCCATCAGCACCGGCGGGTTGTGCCCGGCATTGCAGTAGTCGAGCTGGCCGGAGGTCAGGTCGAGCACGCCGAGGATCAGCGTTACAAACATCTCCGAGTCGTTCTGCTCCGCCAATCCGTCGTTCATCTGGCGTACTATCTCTGCGGCGCGTTCCTCATGCGACGTTATGCCGCGGAACAGCGAACGGGTCATCGACATCACCAGCGATGCCGGCACACCCTTGCCGCTCACGTCGCCTATGCAGAAGAACAGCTTGTCGTGCCGTACGTAGAAGTCGTACAGATCGCCGCCTACTTCCTTGGCCGGGTCAACCGAGCCGTAGATGTTCAGGTCCAGACGGTCGCTGAACGGCGGAAAGACTTTCGGCAGCATAGCCATCTGGATGGCGCTGGCGATATGCAGCTCATTCTCCATCTTCTGGTTGCGGGCGGTGGAGTCAATCAACCGCATCGTGTCGCGTCCCGAACGCCATACGATGAAGATCAGCAGTCCCAGACCTATGAGCATCAGCAATCCTATGAGCTCGCCTATCCTGTTCAGTTCGGCAAAGATCACATCCTCGGGTATGATGATCGATATCTTCCACCCCGTGGCATCGATCTCCTCGTCATAGATCTGGTACTTGCGTCCGGGCACTGTGTCCGCGCCGGAAACGATATCCAGCCCTTTGTTCGAACGGATGGAGTAATAGCTGTCCTTGTATATTTGCAGGTACTCGGATATGCGTTGCAGGTAGTCGAGCGACAGATCGACGCAGGCCACGGCCACTATCTCGCCTTGACGGTTGCGGATCGGGTGCGTACAACTCACTATCATCGTCCGTGCACCGGAGTCGTCGAGGTAAGGCTCCGACCACCAGCAGCTGTCATGTACAAACCCGTTCTTGTACCAATCCATCTGGAAGTAATCGTGCTCGGCACTGCCTATCTCACGAGTGTAGATACACGGCTGCCCGTTGCATGTGTCACGGCTGCTGCACACCTCGTACCACTGCCCTTCCTTTGGAAACAGATACGCCTTGCAGGCTACACCTGCGCTGCCTATCTTGTCCATCGTCTGCAGCAGTACGCGTGTAGCGGCGGCTATGGAATCCGGCCGGTCGATGTACCGCTCGGCCATCGTCACCAGCATCTTCGTCGCGGCCTCCACCTCTACGGTCACTACATTGATCTCCAACTCCGCACGGCGCAGTTCGCTCTTTGCACGCTGCTCGGCTTCCGCACGTATGCCCGCGCGACTGGTGAAGTACTGGATGCAGGATATCGCCTCCAGCACCATTGCCGCCACGATCAGTATCCACAGGCCATGATGACCTTTCTGTTTTGTCTTTTCCATCCTATATTCTCTAAACAGCCCGCAGGGCGCTCAACTTTTCTTAGGCATTCTGTTCGCCACGCCTATGGCGCCTGTCGGACAAACGAGCCGGCACAGATGGCAGCCTACGCACTTCGTGCCGACGATCTTCGGCTGACGGTCTTCACCGAAGGTGATGGCCTGGTGACCGCCGTCCTGACAGGATATGTAGCACCGTCCGCAACCGATGCACTTCCCTCGGTCGATCTTTGGGAACACCATCGTCTCGCGGTCAAGATCGGAAGGCAGAACGATGTTCGGCAGCTCTTCTTTTACAAGCTTCTTCAGCTCCACTATCCCGCGCTGCTTCATGTATGTCTGCAGTCCGAGAATCAGGTCGTCGATGATCCTGTAGCCGTACTGCATCACGGCGGTGCAGACCTGCACGTTACGGCAACCGAGCTGAATGAACTCCAGCGCGTCGTGCCACGTCTCGATGCCGCCTATGCCGCTGATATCCATGTGTTTCTCTATGCCGGCTTTCTGCAGGATAGGATTGCCCGTCATCTCGTATATCATTCGCAGCGCGATAGGTTTGACGGCCTTGCCCGAGTAGCCGCTGACGGTCTTCTTGTTGCTCACGGCGGCACTGTCGCTCATCGTGATGGATTTGATGGTATTGATGGCGCTTATGCCGTGCGCTCCGGCGAAGTAACTGGCCAGGGCGGGAGTGGTCATCGACATGATGTTCGGAGTCATCTTCGGTATGACGGGTATCTTCACCGCCTCTTTGACATACGAGGTGTAGAACAGCACCAGCTCGGGGTTCTGGCCTATGTCGCTGCCGAGGCCGGTCAGTCGCATCTGCGGACAACTGAAGTTCAGCTCCACAGCATCGCAACCTGCCTGCTCGGCCATCTTCGCCAGTTCGATCCACTCCTCTTCGGTCTGACCCATGATCGAGGCAACGATGATCTTCTTCGGGTAGTTCTGCTTGAGGCGACGGAGGATATCGAAATCCATGGTGTAGGAATTCTCGCTCAGCTGCTCCATGTTCCTGAAGCCCACGAACGGCGTACCATCCTTCTGCACGGCATCGAAGCGCGGCGATACTTCGCGTATATCCTGCTTGCATATCGTCTTGTAGAACACTCCGGCCCAACCTGCCTCCAGCGCACGGGCAACCATCTCATAGTTCGTGCATATAGCCGACGAGGCAAGGAAGAACGGGTTCTCGCATACGATGTCGCAGAAGTTCAGCTCCAGCGACGGCAGCTCTTCTACAGGCACATCCCGTAGCGCAGCTTCCTGTAGCGCAGCTTCCTTCAACTCTTTGATACGTATCGGCCGGTCGTAATGGATACATGCGTTCTCCGCGGCCTGCAGATCGGCATCCGTGCAGCCGTCGAACCAGCGCCAGGCGTTCGCTGTGTTGTCAAACCGTATGGCACGTATGGCACGCGCCACATCTTTGCCGCATGCCTTCGAGCATGGAGCATCCTCGCATAATAGGCAGCGAGCAGCCTCTTCGTTGATGTGTAACATAATAGTAGTAAGGCTAATCCATTGTTTCTTACATCGGGGCTACAAAATTACAAAAAAAATTCCACATTTGCAAATCCGCAACCTAAAAATCTTCATTTTTTACCATTTATTCTCCAATTTTAGCCTTCGGCGTCCCATGCTCGATTTTTTTCCACCCGCCTTGCATCAGTTAGGTATGATTTTTGTAGTGGAAAATGTGGAGTATATTCTCTCATGTATAACCACCCCAAAACACAGTTAAACCATTAAACCCTTACGAATATGAAAAACAAAATCCTCTTTTGTTCAGCAATCATTGCTGCTTGTATGTTCTCTTTGTGTGCCTATGCGCAGTTGAGTGTATCATCCACTGGCAATGTTACTATGCCAAAGAATGTGGCTATCGGTGATTCCGTACCAAGCAATGTCATGGGATTAAGAGTTGAGGTGTCAACCGACGGACTTCTCAACTATGGTATTAGTTCTGTAAATTCATATAGATATGAATTTTTGCAGATGGATGGATGCCACGTGGGGGTGTTGGGAAAAATCTCCTCACACCAATATATTCCTCCATTTTTTCCAAGAGAAATTGTTCGGCCATATCCTTTTGATGCTGGTGTTGCGGGTTTATCAAGTTCAGGGTGTGGTATTTACGGTTCGACAAGCACAACTTTGCCTGACACATGGAATCTCGGGACTTTTGCAGGTTATTTTGCCGGAGATGTGAAAGTGACGGGTGCACTAACTGCTTCAAGCATCAATAACAACAGTGATGCGCGTTTCAAAGACAATGTGGAAGATCTTCAGGAATCAGCCATTGACAAGCTGAGATCTCTGCGCCCTGTGTCATACACATTCAAACCGGACAGTATGATCTACCAGAAAGAGGGCGAGGAGAAACGCACGCACTATGGAGTGATTGCGCAGGAGATGAAAGAAGTTTTCCCCGACCTCGTGAGTGAGGACGGAGCAGGCTATCTGTCTGTCAACTATATCGAACTTATACCGCTGCTGATACAGGCAGTCAAGCAACAACAGGTGCAGATTGACGAGCTGCAGAGCATGCTGCCCGCCCAAGCACAAAACAACATCAAACGCAATATGCCTGCCGCACAATCAGACGCGCCTAGGCTGATGCAGAACACTCCCAACCCGTTCAGTCAGAATACGAAGATAGGCTACTATCTGCCAACCGATACGCGCGAGGCAGCTATCCGTGTGTATGACATGAGTGGCGCGGAGATTGCCGTTTATCCTATTGTGTCGTTCGGTCAAGGCGAATTGACAATCAACGGCGGCACATTCCGCGCGGGGATGTACCTCTACTCCCTTATTGCCGACGGGCAGTTGGTGGATACGAAACAAATGATATTAACAAAATAGAAGATTGGAAGTATGAAACGAGTTATGTCTATACTACTATTCGCTATCATCACTACGTTAAAAGTAAATGCCTACGAATCTGTCTTTGTCCAAAACAGAACATGGAGTTATTTGTATGACTTCCATGATATGTCCCCTTCGCATCATCTATGGACAGTCATGACCGAGTTAGATGCAGACACAATAATAGATGACATAACATACGTGTATGATTCCACAGAACCTGTGTTGTATTTGTATCGTGACGATACGATTTCTCAAAAAGCGTACATCAGGTTGACTGATGAATTTTACAAAATAGTACCTAAACTAACTCATAATGTAGTAGAATATCCTATATATGATTTTAAGTTGATGTATGGCGATACCATAACTCTTTATGACTGCGACAGATGGTCAGTTCAAGGAAAAGAAGATACAATTTTGCGGGGAGTGAAATACATAGTCAACAACGTCAATGTAATTGATGGGCGAAAGAACATTAACCTTCGTATGGCATATAATACAGAAGATTTCGACGAATCCTTACTAAATGAAACATGGATTGAAGGCGTCGGATCGTTAGAATATATGCATGGAATACATGTTTTTTCTAAAGGCATTATCCCAGCAGGTATAGCCCGGTTTATGTGTATGCATGAAGCAGATAATTTGTTGTATGTCACGGAAATAGGTAAAATGTACAATTGTTATATCCATAAAGATATTGCCGATGCTGAAGAACAAATAAAATCAGATGGAATGACTATATTTGGTAATCCTTATTTATGCATAAAATCTGCTGAAGATATTGCAACTGCTCAGATAAAACTTGTTGATATTTGTGGACGCTCAATAATAGAAGGTAGATATGCGTTCCGTGAACATGAATTGCATTTCCCGACAACACATTTACCCAAAGGAGCTTATATATTGTCTATTGACGCGAAAAGTCGTATAACAACACTAAAATTAATCGTACCATGAGAAAAAGAATATTTATAGCAATGGTGTGCTTGGGGACATTCTGTTCTGCACGTGGTGATAATTTCAACATGCCATCTGCGACATTTGGCAACAATGCTCGAACTATTACTATCAACAGCACAAAAACATCTTCCGATGATATAAATCTTTCGTTTGATGGATTAATAACCGGACTAGGTGTAAGTGGTATTGTAACAATGTCGCACAAGCATTCGTTAGTTCGGATACTGTTAATAGATACGGATGATGCAACTCACTTGATTTATGAAAATGTTTATCTAAAACAATTTTCTGAGAGACAAATACAGTTTCACAATATTGCCATTGAAACCAATGTGTTAAAACCGACATCAGTGAAATCAATCAAGATAATTGTTATGGATGCGGAATTGCATTTGGATAGTATAACGGTGGTTCCTCACGAAAGGAAATTCTCTTTGAGTAACAGAGAGATAGAGAAATGCCAATCCGCAAGTAGGGAACAGTTTGCCATATATATGGCTAAAGAGTGGAACGAGAATCTACGACTTTGCGGTATGCCGTGGATTGCGGACACGACGTCTATTTCTAAGTTACCCTATTCACAAAAGAAAATTATACTTGGCGGAAAAGATGACTATTTCAATTCCTATGGTCTTGAATATTTTGTTGCAGGATATTTTGTATATCCAAACGAAAGTACTGTCAATGCGTTAACCTCAACAAATTCAACAGACAACTACACTGAATGTTTTGATTGGCGCAACAGGCATGGCGTCAATTGGCTAACGCCGGTAAAACATCAAAAACAGCCAAACAATCCCAACAACGGGAATGGTGGTTGTTGGGTATTTTCTGCCGTGGGTGCTGTTGAAGCATATGTCAATTTGTATTACAACCAAAAACTAGATTTGGATCTTTCTGAACAAGAAGTAGGTGTTTGTTCTAATGGGGGAAGCCTGCACATAGGAGGAGATGAAGTCAGTGCAATACGCTGGATTAAAAACAATGGAATTGTTGATGAAGCATGTTTCGAATGGAAGAATGATTCTACATGGCCATGCTCAGAAAAATGTAACAATCCTTCGGAACATATTCATATTTCAAACATTAGTTCATGGAGAAATCGCCCAGACAGTATATATAAAGCAGCAATTATTATACATGGTCCCCAAGTCTCAGCATTTGTCAATGGACATACAAATCACGCTATGTGCTTGTGTGGATACGGTATTGTTCGCGCCCACGACACTCTCCATTATATCCCCAAATATCAGAACCCTCCGATTGCGCCAAGTTTTATTACAATCGAAGAAAATAGCGAATATATAGGAAAAACATATTGGATATTCAAAAATAGTTATGGTATAGGAACCTGGCCTGATTATGATGGATATTATTGTGCTATAATGGAAAATAATAGCAACTTTTATTGTACTTCTATTTTGGGGAATGTAACAAGCCTTAATTATAGTGATTCCGACATTGCGGTCACCGATGAAGACAACGACGGCTACTATTTTTGGGGATTGGGTCCCAAACCATCCCATTGCCCTGTATGCTGTCCCGATACCCCTGATGGTGATGACTCTAATCCGCAATTGGCAGAAATGGATAGTTATGGTAATTTTACCCCATACGTATTCCCTTACCCAGCTTTAACTGTCAGCAGTGACAGTACATGGAATGTCAATCGGACACAATGCGGGAATATCATCGTAACAAACAATGCCACACTTACAATAACCGCAGAACTGACAATGAATCCCGCTGCTAAGATTATTGTACAAGATGGCGGAACAGTAATCGTTGATGCAGGCAGCGTTGTAAACGCAACAGTAGATGTTCAATCATCATCCAAGATTATTCTGCGTAACAATGGTACATTGTATTTAAAACGATGGGGAGATCTCAATGTGCATCTTGGAGCAGAAGCGGATATTACATACGGACGCGTCCTGCTTCAATAGAAAGTTACACGTGAATACAGATTCTGTATTTTCAGCAATTTATTCAAGACAAACATTATGACCAGAAGATTTATATTAGGATTAATGCTTATCATACTGCATACGGCAGTATCAACTGGGGATTGTGCAGAAATTGCTCACGCAACAACTTGGTATGGAGTGCAATGGTATTATTGCCAATGGACACCAGAAGACCCTCCGATCATCACAAATTTAACCTATACGTTAGACGGCGACACAATTATTAATGATACGTACTACCGCAAGCTTCTATTGAGTTTCGGCAAAAGCACGGCAAAAGGATACAGCGGTGCTATACGTCAATCAAATGACGGACTGCAAGTATATTATGTGCCATCTGGCCTGCCTGAACAAGGAAATCCGAGCGAATACTTGCTTTATGATTTTAATGTCAAGTCAGGTGATATAGTTCAGGCATACTATGGTTTTGCCGACTTGTCGTGTGCCTCTGTTGAGGGGAGGAGCGCGCTTGTCCCTTATACCGTTTCCGATGTACAGATTATAGACGGACGAAGACATGTGTATGTAACAAACAACTTCACCGGCAGTGTGGAATGGGTAGAAGGAATCGGCACACGGCATATCATATGGCCATATGGACAGAATTGTGTTCCTACCGGTTATACTCATTGGCATTGTACCCTTTGCGCTGCTGATAGCAAAGGAGATATTCTTTATTCGTTCAACACGGACTATATCGGCATTCAAAACAACTGTCCTGATTGGGTGCCGACAAAGGTGGAGAATATACCTTGTAACACACCCTCCGCAACCAAGTTCCTCCGTGACGGGCAACTGCTCATCAACCATGACGGCAACACCTACAATGCCCACGGAGTGCTGATACGCAATCTCCAATGAGCGTTTACGCATTCAGACAACCGGAGATGTGATCCTTACTCGTGATGTAGAAGTGCAGTTTGGCGGAGAATTGGAAATACGATAACGAAAATGTCAACAATGAAAAAGATTATTCAATCACTCGTGTTTGTCTTTTGGGTGCTGTCAATACACGCCGAATGCTTCACAACGCAAATATACTTTGAAGACAAAGACGGCAACAAAGACACACTTACAATCGGCGTGAGCGAAAACATTTCGGAATGCGAGATACAGACGGACACATGGTCTGAGGAAGATGCTCTATCCGCACTCACAAGCGGCAGGCATTGGGCATGGTTCGGATATTCTATTGATTATCCTTATTCATGTGCGCCACACCGTATCCATATCAATCCGCCTACTACAGGTCACATCGAAAGCGGCAAAATACACATATGGTATCCGCAAGATAGGTCGCCTGTTGCTGTTCATTGGAATAAGGACGATTTTGCAGATATATCCCGAAGTAAATCCCTGTTTTGTGATATGGCATCATGGTTTGATGCAGTTTGCAATGAGGAATCAAATTTTGCATTTGCCAATGAAACGTCAACCATGCAATTTTTGACGAAACAATATTGCAATAATATTGTTAAACTACAGGACACACGCATAGAGACCAATTATTTAGGGTTCGCTTTTTGTTCTGAAGAGATGTGGAAGAAGTATACAGATAACAAGTATGTTATTTCATCTGAACAAAAATCACGCCCCCGACTCATTTTGGAACACGGTATGTTGTACATTATCAATAGTGGCAAAAGATATTCCATTATTGGCTTGTAAGAAGTTTATCAAGCAATAGCCGGATGTCAATAAAATTGCAATTCTGCTGAGATTTGTAGAGGCAATTATTTGCATTTCTCAAATCTTTGCAGCGTCTTTCGGAAAACGGCCGACCTGCTAATGTGATATGTGCCCGCGGTTCCGATGAACGGGAAGTAAAATCAACGTATCGTCATAGTAGGGCGAAAGTAGGGTCGTTGTCGACCAATTAGAGACCTATAAAGCCATGACGAACTATTACAAACATGCGGCTGGCAAACGGCTGTGATTTGTAGTATCCATTTTAGAAGATCCTAAGCCTGTCGGCAATGTAACAGTAACCTCTGATGGTCATCTACGCATTCAGACAACCGAGGACGTAGTTCTGACCCGTGATGTAGAAGTGCAGTTAGGCGGAGAACTGGAAATCAGATAATAAAGCGCAGATGAATCATAATAAACACTCAATAATTCTACAACAATGAAACGTATTTTTATAGGGATTCTATTGGTATGTGTGTGCGGAGCATACGCTGAAGAACCGATGTTCGCTCCTGATACGGAGTGGAACCACGTTATCAGACTCGCATACGGCGGACCGATAGCAAAACGGACTTACGGCATACGTGACACAGTTGTCAACGGAATTACTTATCAGTGGGTTCGTTGGAGGCTCTTACGCTCTGAAGGAGCAAAAGTATGGTGTGTTGTGGATAGTATGGGCAAGCAGGTTGAACGGCTATTGTATGACTTTGACCTGCAAGCAGGTGATTCCATTCGCCATGTTTTTGAGCGGTATGACGAGCTTCAACCTATTTATTATAGCAAAGTCACACATGTGGAATCAATCACTTTACCTGACGGACGGTCGGCGAGAAGATTAAGTTACGACAGTCGTCCGGATGACATCGAACATGTTGGAAGCGTCTTGGGCTTGCTGGAGATCGCAAGCTTTGATGTTGAAATCAATGGCACTGTAGAGAATTTTGTTTGTTGTACGCGAGGTGATAATGTGCTATACGAGACTGAACAGGACGATTGTGACAAACTGAAAAACATGATATTCACAGAAACAGAGCACACTCTGACAGAACCATTTACTGCAACCAAGTTCCTCCGCGACGGGCAACTGCTCATCAACCATGACGGCAACACCTACAATGCTAACGGAGTGCTGATACGCAATCTCCAATGAGCGTTTACGCATTCAGACAGCCGGAGATGTGATCCTTACCCGTGATGTAGAAGTGCAACAAGGAGGAGTGCTAGAAATACGATAACATTATAAACCTCATACAATGAAAAAATCATTTTTAATTTTAGTTGGTCTGTTATGCATGCTTGATGCACATACCAAAGAAACTGTAGGGGGAACAGTTGTCCTTTGTGCCGACAAGTGGTATGGCGTTGAGTATGACTATATGGACGAGGAATTTTCCGGTGTCACGTATTATCTTGATAAAGACACCGTAATAGGAGATAACACTTACCGCACATTATGGCGTACTCAAGGGTACCTCATCCGAACAATGTGTGTCGGAGCATTGCGGCAGAGTGAAGATGGTATGAAAGTGTATTACTACAACTTCTTCGCGTCTTGCGGCGTGCCCAAGCAGGAATTTCTTCTTTACGATTTCACGGCAAGCATTGGAGATACAATCCGCGATGCATATTTCTTCTTGGAAGATATGAGGTTATATACTGACTTCATGGGTGAGCCGGAATCTATAGGATGGCTTGTGACGGACAAATACGTGCGCGATGGTCGTATCCACATGATAGTAGAGCGCTGCTATAGCGACAAGAATATTACCCCGAGATATCGCACGCATTGGATACAAGGCATCGGCACAGCGAATGTTCTATGGCCTGTTGATTACGGAATCGCAGGTGTTACGACGCTCTATACGCTATGCGCCACACAAGCAGACAATCAACTCTATTCGTTCGATGTCAGTCACCTGAACATCGTCAACAATTGCTCTGAATGGCATTTGGTAACAACAGATGCAGAAGATGCTTTGACTGCCAAAAATTACTCCAAGTTCCTCCGAGATGGTCAATTGCTCATCAACCATAACGCCAACACCTACAATGCCAACGGAGTGCTGATACATAACTTCTAACGCAACAGCGTAACCATTATTCAAGCGCAGCGGATTCCGCTGCGCTTTTTTATGGCTATAACTTATTTTCTTCCACCCCGGTAGCGGTTAGGTATGATTTTTGTAGTGAAAAATGTGGAGCCTCGTTTCGAGGAATATCTTGTAATAAATCTAGTTGGAAAGCCAACAAAGATAAGAAGAGCATACCTATGAACAAGTTGTTTTATCTATTCGGGGTTTTAGTCATCGTCATGCTGTTTCCATCGTGCGGTAACTCAAACCAACCATCTTCAGGTGACTATATGCCGGAAACTCAGCTTGCTATTATTAAGATGCCGGCTGAAGCATATAAGCAAGTGTTTGTGTCTCCTATTGTTGATTCTGTTGTTGTAGATTTTAGCGCGCTCAATCTTAACACGCTCTTCTATCGTGATAGTTTGGCATTGTGTGCACCAACTCAAGAGGATATTATCCTATCCGACTTTGCTCAATCTCAACTCAATTTATTGGGCACAAATCCGTATGTAATATTGGATAACGGATATGCAATCATTGATTGGAAATGGTCACACTTTCACCCCCTGTCCGGAGCAATAAGGAATGTGCTATATTGTAGCCCCATAATATACAATCACAAACGAGCCAATCCAGGCTACAGTACGAATGCGTATCACATGAATGGCCCATTAGCAAATGAAGAATACTATTTGCTCCCTCTTGGTTGGCAAGAACTGAAAAACTTAACATCGACATGGGCTTTGAAAGAAGGCGAGCGGATTGAGAAACCTGAGGTTAAATACATCAATCTCACGGACATTGAAAAATATGGAAACTACAAAATTACTTATAAAGAAATACGTCAAAAGTATAACACCAAGAACGACTTGCACTCTGTGCGTAATTTGTATGTAAGAGATGCCGCAATGTTTGTCGATTACGTTGAAGTGTGTGACAAATTGCAATCCTCCTATGTGCAAACATTGAATCAAATGATCAACAATAATGATTTTGAAAATGACCACAATTAAGATTATTAGACCTTGGTCCTTTGCGTTGTTGTTTGTGGTGTTAAGCTTTAGCATATCACTGCTTCTTGTCGCATGTAGGCCTCATATTACGGGTAATGATTTGCCTCCGACTCCATACGAAGAGATTTGCATTACAGTTGTCAAATTTAAGGATAATAGTCTCTGCGAAAAAGTTCTTGTGAGCAAGTACAGAACCTATTTTGTAATCAACAGGTCAAAGGAAATGGTCATGATAGATTCCATTTCATCCACACATGTTGATTGCCCGTTCATTCCTTTTAGGAACGGGTATCATGTGATACATTGGCGTTGGATGGGAGAGACTGGGCTCATGCGAACGATTAACAAAACATCTGCTAATTTAACATATAGTTGTTTGGATAATGTCAGATGGGAAGACGTTGAGAAGGTCTCTCAGATATGGGACGAAAGCGAACCTCACACGTCGTGTCCGTTTCAAGAGATATACCAGTTCTTTATAAGCGAACTGGACAAGCGTCTGGGTATATATTATGATAGTGGTTATCGACCGCAATATGATAGTCTATGGGGCGGAAACCTGGATAAAAGATTACCTTTCCTTCCGAAAGAACCTCTTAGATACTACACGCGCGAAAGCATTGGTCAGTATATTCAAGATAACGATAGTATCTTCAATGTATATTTGCAAGTTATTAATCAAATATTTGATGAAAATTCGCAAGTAACAATCTGGAATAATTAGCCAGACATAATTACATTAAGTATGAATAAATAATCGCGCAGACGGATATTGATGTCTCCGCCCTGCCACAAGGCATGTATAATCTGCGGGCAGTAACTACCGACAGCACACCCTTGCAGGCAAAATTCATCAAACAGTAACCTTCTAACGCAACAGCGTAACCATTATTCAAGCGCAGCGGATCACGTTGCGCTTTTTTACTGCTCTGACCAACAATTATGCCCCAGCCACGACAAAAACTCCAAAAATCTCACTATAATTGCAAAAATCCTTACAAAAATTTGCATTTCTCATTTTTTTTTCGTACCTTTGCACTCGATTTAATGGTCGGCAGCAGCATCCCCGCAGAGTTGCAGCCATCGACCAAACGTGGGCGACTAAACGCTCCCACACCCCACACCGATACCCCCTCGACGCAATGTCGAGGTTTTATCGAGCCTTTAAGCACGCAGAACGGGGTGATTACGGGGTGGTTACCTCGTTATTACGTTGTGATTACAGGGATATTTAACTAAGATGCAGCCACTATAACTGCCAGAGTATCAGCCGGACTCGGCTGTTGAGATATATTTATTAACTACAAAAACTGTGCCAAACTATGTCTCAGGTAACATTTACTGACGCAATTGATGAAATGCGCGGAAAATTTTCCAAAAACGGCAAAATAATCTTCCGCAAAAAGAAGTACCACTCTATTACCGGCGCTATTCTTGCTGAAGGACCGCAAGAGTCCTACACGATCGACAAGCCGCGCGATTTCGAGAAGAACCCTCAAACAGGTGCCGAACTCGAGAACGTCAAGCTCTTCACGGACTCCAAAGCCCGCGCCACCGAGATCATGAACGCCGGCAAAGTCACCGATGACGAACTTGCCGCTATGAGCCTCGCCGAACGCACGCGCACGCTCCAACTGCGCGAGCAACTTAACGATTACACCCGTCGGTTCTACGCCCAGTTCAAACGCCCCGACAGCGAGGCGCCTTTCGAGAAAAAACCGCGACCGGGCTCAACCAAACTTCGGCGCAACACCTATCACAAAATCGATAACTTCATACAAGCTATCGAGCGCGAAAAACTTAAAAACGGACACTAATCAAACAACAAATTATGAAATACTTAATATCAGGTGGCGGAACGGGAGGACATATCTTCCCCGCCGTAAGTATCGCAAACGCATTGAAAGCCGCGGACAAAGACGCGGAGATTCTGTTTGTGGGCGCACTCGGACGCATGGAGATGGAGCGTGTGCCTCAGGCCGGCTACAAGATCATCGGTCTGCCGGTGCGCGGGTTCAACCGCGCGCAGCCGTGGAAGAACATAAGCGTGCTATTTGACCTCTGGCGCTCGATGCGTCAGGCCAAACGGATCGTTCGGGAGTTCAAACCCGACGCAGCCGTAGGCGTAGGCGGTTACGCCAGCGGTGCGGCGATGAAAGTGGCGGCACGCATGGGCATACCGGTGATCCTGCAGGAGCAGAACGGTTTTGCGGGCGTGACGAACAAGCTGCTCAAGGACGATGCTGCGCTGATATGCGTGGCGTACGAGGGGATGGAGCGTTTCTTCCCGAAAGAGAAGATCCTGCTCACGGGCAATCCTGTGCGGCAGAACCTGACCACCGGCACGAAGAAGCATGCTATCGAATGGCTGCGTGAGGAGTATGGCGCAATGTTCGATGCGAAGAAACAGACCGTGCTGATCATCGGCGGAAGCCTCGGTGCACGAACGATCAACGAGGCGATGGCCGGCGGCATCGCAGCCCTCGCGGACAGCGGCATACAAGTGATATGGCAGACGGGCAAGACGTACTTCGACAAGATCTGCGCCACAGTTGGCGCAGAGGCTATTGACGCCTATAAGCAGCAGGGGATAGTGATCACACCGTTCCTGAGTAACATGCCCGATGCGTACGCCATAGCGGATATAGTCGTGTCGCGTGCCGGTGCATCGTCGATCAGCGAGCTCTGTCTGCTGGGCAAAGCATCGATACTCGTGCCCTCGCCGAACGTGGCGGAGGATCACCAGACGCACAACGCCATGGCGCTGGTGCGCAAAGATGCGGCTATACTGCTCAAGGACGCCGAGTGCGGCGAGAAGCTGCTGACGGCGATCACCGATCTGCTGGCCGACAAGCCGCGGCAGGAGACGATGCGCAGGAACATCCTGGCCATGGCGCAGACCGACTCAGCCGCACGTATAGCTGACGAAGTGATGCGAATTGCTACGTCAAAAGCAAAAAAATGACGAAATATTTGCATTTCTCAAATAATTTTCGTACCTTTGTAGGCTCGATACTATGCGCGATACGCAACGTTACATAGTTACCTGCCTATTCGCCCTATGTCTGTGGCTGCCACAGACGTATGCTCAGCGTGTGGGACGCAACCAACTGGAGTTCGGTCTGCAGGGGGGTATGATGTACTATGTAGGCGACGCCAACCCGAAGATGTTCCAAAACATCCGCGAGGCGTACGGCGCAGAGATGAGTTACCTGTTCAACCAGCGCTGGTCGCTGATGCTCCAGGGCACCGCGGGACGTATAGCCGGTCGCACACCGACCGAGCAGGGATTGCCCGACCCGAACGGGGAGATATGGACGAACCAGCTCGTGAACATCGATGCCGTGGCACGGTTCAACTTCCTGCCCTTCGGCATCAACGACAAGTATGACCTGCGCGTCAAACCCTACACGCCGTACATCTATGCCGGTATAGGCATGTCGATGCATAGCGGGTTCACACGCTTCGCGGCGTACATACCCGTAGGCATAGGTTTCCGTTGCGCGCTGTCGGAGCACTTCGGGATGTACATAGCTTGGCAGAACAACCTGTGCTTTGCCGACAACTTTGAGCCCGACCCGTTGTACAACAACATCCACGAGCTCAACGGAAGCAACGTGCTGAACCTCGATGTAGTATCGACGATACAGTTTGGCATAGTTTTTGAATTTGCCAAGGAGAAAAAGATTTGCAAGTTCTGCAAGGAGAAGTATTAGCCAAGAGTTAAGAGTCAAGAGCCAAGAGTTATGAGCAAGAAAGACGAGATAATCAAGGAGCGTATACCGCGGCACATTGCTATCATCATGGACGGCAACGGCCGTTGGGCGAAAAAGCAAGGCTTGGCGCGGATGTTCGGCCACAAGCAGGGCGTAACCACCGTGCACAACATCACCGAAGCCGCAGCCGAGATAGGCATCGAATACCTGACGCTGTACGCGTTCTCCACCGAGAACTGGAACAGGCCGAAAGAGGAGGTGGACGCCCTGATGGCGCTGCTTGTGGATACGATAGCCAAAGAGACGCCCACACTGATGAAGAACAACGTGCGGCTGCTGACCATAGGCGACGTGGACCGATTGCCGCAAGCCACGCGCGAAAAGTTCCTCGGCTGCATACGCGACACATCGGCTAACACCGGTCTGAACCTCGTATTAGCACTGTCGTACTCTTCCCGCTGGGAGATCATCGAGGCAGCCAAACGCATAGCCTCCGAAGTCAAAGCCGGCACGCTCGCCGTGGATGATATCAACGAGGCCGCAATCAGCAACCACCTCACCACGGGCGGCATACCCGATCCTGACCTGCTCATACGCACCTCGGGAGAGATGCGCATATCGAACTTCCTGCTCTGGCAGATAGCGTACAGCGAGCTGTACTTCACACCGCGGCTGTGGCCGGAGTTCACAACAGAAGATCTGTACGAAGCAATAGTCGATTATCAGCATAGAGAAAGACGGTTCGGCAAAACATCCGAACAACTGAAGAGTTGAAAAAACGAATCCTCACATATACCCTGCTTGCGTTAATGCTGAGTCAGCCGATCGTGGCTGACACACCGGACAGTACCGCCGTGATCCCTGTAGATACCACGGCCGCTACTGCTTCTGCATCTGTGCCGAAGATCGAGTACAGCATGAACCGCAAGACCTACGAGATAGCCGGCATCAGCGTGAGCGGTGCACCGAGCTACGAGGATTTTGTGCTGATCGGATTCTCCGGTCTGGCCGTGGGCGACAAGATCGAGATCCCGGGCGACCAGATCACGAAGTGCATCCGCCGATTCTGGAAGCAGGGACTGTTCTCCGACGTGAAGATCGCCGCCACGAAGATCGAGGGCGACAAGATTTGGCTGGAGATACGTCTCAAGCAGCGTCCGCGCGTGAGCGAGATCAAGTATGCCGGACTGAAGAAGAGCGAGCAGGAGGATGTGGAAGTCAAGGTAGGCATAAGCAAAGGTTCGCAAATGACGCCTAACCTCGCCGACCGCGCGGAGACAGTCGTAAAGAAGTACCTCGCCGAAAAAGGATTCCACAACGCCGAGGTCAAAGTGCTCCAGCAGCCTGACCGCGACCGCGAGGGATATGTGAAGGTGCTCGTGAACGTTGACAAGAAAGCCAAGACGAAGGTCGGCAAGATCTACATCACCGGCAACGAGGCGCTGTCGCACACGCAGATCAACCAGGCGATGAAGAAGACGAACGACAACAACATCCTCAACCTCTTCCGCACAAAGAAGTTCGTGGCCTCGGAGTACGAGAACGACAAGAAAGCCGTGATCGAGAAGTACAACGAGCTCGGTTACCGCGACGCGTATATCGTGGCGGACAGCGTAGTGCCTAACCCTGAAGACCCGACGCGTGTGGATGTGTGCATGACCGTCAGCGAGGGCGACAAGTACTACATCCGCTCGATCAACTGGGTGGGCAACACCGTTTATCCGTACGACTACCTGAACGCCGTGCTCGGCATCAAGCCCGGTTCGACATACAACCTCAAAGAACTGCACAAGCGTCTGAACGAGGACGATGATGCCGTCAGCAAGCTCTATACCGACCAGGGTTACCTGTTCTTCAACGTTGAGCCCGTAGAGGTGAATGTGGATAACGACTCCATCGATTTTGAGATGCGTATATACGAAGGTCGTCCGGCTACGATCAACGATATAAAGATAGTAGGAAACACGCGCGTGTACGAGCACGTAGTGCGACGCGAACTGTACACCAAACCCGGACAGCTGTACTCGCAGTCGGATATCATGCGTTCGTTGCGTGAGCTCGCACAGATGGGACACTTCGACCAGGAGAAGCTCGTGCCGGATATTCAGCCAAACCCCGAAGACGGAACGGTGGATATAACCTATCAGCTGGAAACGAAATCCTCCGACCAGATCGAGTTCTCGCTCGGCTGGGGAGCAACGGGTATAGTCGGTTCAATCGGACTGAAGTTCACTAACTTCGCCATCCAGAACCTGTTCAACCCGAAATCGTACCGTATAGTGCCGCAGGGCGAGGGACAGACCTTCAGCATCAACGCGCGCACGAACGGTGTGTACTACACCTCGGCGTCGCTGTCGTTCGTCGAGCCGTGGCTCGGCGGCAAACGGCCGAACTCGTTCTCCACATCGATCTTCTTCGCCTCGCAAACCGGTTACTCCGACCGTTACTACCAGGCATACCGCAACCTGTACAATTCCTACGCCTACAACTACGCGTACTACGGCAACTCGGATTACTACCAGCAGCTCGCCGAATCGGAGGCTGACCCCGACAAGTACCTGCGTACCTTCGGCGTGAGCATCGGCTATGGCAAACGTCTGCGCTGGCCGGACGATTACTTCCAGTTCTACGGCGAACTGTCGTACCAGGCATACTGGCTCAAGGACTGGGCATACCTGCTCATATCCAACGGTACGAGCCACACGCTCGCACTGAACCTCCAGCTCTCGCGGTCGAGTATCGACAACCCGATCTACACCCGCCGCGGTTCGCAGTTCGTGCTCGGACTGAAGATCACTCCGCCATGGTCGCTGATGAACGGCAAGGATTATTCGCAGATGACCACCAACGAACGTTACCACATGATCGAGTACCACAAGTGGAAGTTCAGCGGCAAGGTGTTCACGCCGCTATCGCGTGATTCGAAGCTCGTGCTGATGACCCGCTTCGACTTCGGTTACCTCGGCCACTACAACAAGTACGCCAAGTCGCCGTTCGAGTCGTTCTACATGGGCGGTGACGGCATGTCGTCGTACTCGTCGTACGCTACCGATTACATCTCCATGCGCGGATACTCGTCCGGTTCACTCACGCCCTACGATCCGCAGACAGGACGAAACATGGGTTACTTGTACAACAAGTTCACCCTCGAGTTGCGCTATCCTATCTCCCTTGAGCAGAACGCCACGATCTGGGCACTCGCATTCATGGAGGCAGGTAACTGCTTCGCGGATATCAAGGATTACAACCCGTTCAACCTCAAGCGTTCGGCCGGTGTAGGCGTGCGCGTGTTCCTGCCGATGTTCGGCTTGCTCGGCATCGACTGGGGTTGGGGATTCGACAAGATCAACGGCTCCGACCAATACGGCAAGAGCCAGTTCCACTTCGTATTAGGACAAGAATTATAAAAAAAGATGAAACGACTACTTACGCTCATAATCAGTGCGTTATGCCTCATTGGCGGACTTCAGGCGAAAGATAATTCCGTCGCTTACGTCGATATGGCATACATTTTGAAGAACTTACCGCAGTACGAGACCGCCAACGAGCAACTGACGATGATGGCCAAACGCTGGCAGAAAGAGGTCGATGCCCTCGAGCAGGAGATCCGCGTCATGACCACTAACTACCAGACCGAGCAGATCTTCCTATCCGAGGAGATGCGTCAGAAACGTGAGGAGGAGATTCTGCAAAAGGAGCAGGAAGCCATCGAACTCAAACGCAAGTACTTCGGCGAGTCAGGCGAACTCGTCAAGAAACGTGAGGCACTGCTCAAGCCTATACAGGACGAGATCTACGCCGCTATACAGGAGCTCGCCAATGAGAAGCATATCGATGTGATCAAAGACCGCTCGTCCGACCCCGGACTGCTGTATATGTCCTCGAAGCTCGACTACTCGGATCAGCTGCTCCAGAAGTTGGGCGCAAAATAACAGCCGCCGACCAACATTGGGCGGCAACATCAAACGATAACTAACAAAACAACGAATATGAAAAAGATTGTTATGATTATTGCGGTTCTGGCATTGACGCTGACCGCCAACGCACAAAAGTTCGGCTACGTTAACACTCAGGAGTTGTTCATGCTCATGCCCGAACTCAAAGACGTACAGGCTCGTATGGACAGTCTGAACAAGCAATACGAGAACCTGCTTATGCAGATGCAGGAAGAGTATCAGAAGAAGTTGCAAGACTACCAACAGAAGCAGAACACCCTGCCGGAGGCTATGCGCCAGATTCAGGAGGAGGAGCTCTACTCTATGCAGCAGCGTCTGCAAACGACCTATCAGACTGCACAACAGGACGTTGAGCAGAAGCGCAACGAGTACCTCAAACCCGTTCACGAGAAGATGGGCAAGGCTATCCAGGAGGTAGGTGCTGACAAGCAATATACCTATATCTTCGACTCCGCAGCTGCCGTGTACATCGCTCCCGACGCCGACAATGTGATGCCGCTCGTAAAAGCCAAACTGGGCATTAAATAATGGCAGACGGCTATCTCGAATCCCACTACGCCGAGTATGAGAAGAAAAAGGCAGAGTGGCTCAAAAAGAAAAACAAACTGAAGTATGGAAAAGATACAAAACTTACTTCGCGATAAAGCATGGGCACGTTGGACGGTGCTCGTGCTTGTTGCATCTATGATGTTCTTCGCGTACATGTTCGTTGACATCCTCTCGCCGTTGGCATCGCTCTTGAACGATACCCTCAGTTGGGATCAGGGCGTGTTCGGCACGTACGCTGCAGGCGAGTACCTGCTGAACGTGTTCGGCTTCCTTATCCTGGCCGGCATCATCCTCGACAAGATGGGTGTGCGCTTCACGGGCCTCTTGTCCGCCTCGCTGATGGTGATCGGCGCGGCTATCAAGTTCTGGGGTATATCGTGGGCCGATGCGAATACGGTCGGCTGGCTGAACGCATGGTGGCCGTCGATGCCCGGCTCCGCCAAGCTGGCGATGTTCGGATTCATGATCTTCGGTTGCGGCTGCGAGATGGCCGGTACAACCGTGAGCAAGATCCTCGCCAAGTGGTTCAAGGGCAAAGAGATGGCACTCGCCATGGGTCTGGAGATGGCTATCGCCCGTCTGGGCGTGTTTGCCGCGATGTGGCTCTCGCCGATGTTCAGTATGCGCTTTGCCGTTGATGGTACAAACTCCGTGGTTGCTCCGCTGCTCTTCGCCTCCTGTCTGCTCGTGATCGGATTGCTGAACTTCTTCGTGTTCACGATCATGGACAATAAATTCGACAAGCAGCTTGTGGCTATCGGCGAGGCGACCGACATGAAGGATCCTGAGGATGAGTTCCACGTGAGCGATCTGGGGCAGATCTTCAAGTCGAAGATGTTCTGGATCATCGCTCTGCTGTGCGTGCTCTACTACTCGGCTATCTTCCCCTTCCAGCGGTTCGCTACGAACTTCCTCGAGGAGACATTGAGCATCACCAACGACGAGGCTGCAGGTCTCTTCAAGTGGTTCCCGATACTGGCTATGGTTCTCACGCCGTTCCTCGGCGCGTTCATCGATTACAAGGGCAAAGGCGCGTCGATGATGCTCCTCGGCTCAATCATCATGATTGCCTGCCACAGCGTCTTCGCATTCATACTGCCCGCCTACCCGAGCAAAGCCCTGGCACTCATCACTATCCTTGTGCTGGGTGTGAGCTTCTCGCTCGTACCGGCATCGATGTGGCCGTCCGTACCGAAGATCATCGACGAGAAGGTGCTCGGTTCGGCTTACTGCCTCATCTTCTGGGTACAGAACGTCGGCCTCTGCCTTGTGCCGCTGCTGATCGGCAAGCTCCGCGTAGCTACCAACGGCTACCTCGTGCCGATGATCGTCTTTGCATCCTTCGGCGTGCTCGCGTTCCTGCTGAGCCTCGCCCTGAAGGTTGAAGATCGCAAGAAAGGCTATGGCCTTGAACTGCCGAACAAGAAATAGCAGTCATCAGCCAACTTGGCTGATTAACCAACGACTTTTATATGGATTGGAGTTTTCTGATAGAAGGCAAAGATGCTATCTGTGTTTCTACCGATAGCCGCAATCTCCCTGCCGGCTGCATCTTCGTAGCCCTGAAGGGCGAAACTTTCGACGGCAACACCTTCGCCCAGAAAGCACTGGAGCAAGGCGCCTCACTCGCTATCGTTGACGATGAGCAGATGTACAGTGCCATCCAAGCCGCAGGCGAGTACTCCGCACTGCTGGTTGAGAACAGTTTGATTGCCCTGCAGGATCTGGCGCGTGCATGGCGTAGGCAATGGGGCAAACAGATCATCGGCATCACCGGCACAAACGGCAAGACTACTACCAAGGAGCTCCTGGCCGCCGTGCTCAGTACGAAGTACCGGATGCACTACACGCAGGGCAATCTCAACAATTCCATCGGCGTACCGCTCACGCTGCTCCAGCTCACCGCTGAGCATGAACTTGCCATCGTCGAGATGGGTGCCAGTCACCCGGGCGACATCAAAGAGCTCGTTGAGGTAGCCGAACCTACTTGCGGACTGATCACGAACGTCGGCAAGGCACACCTGCAGGGATTCGGTTCGTTCGAGGGCGTGATGCGCACCAAAGCTGAACTGTACGATTACCTGCGCCAGCATGACGGGTTCTGCTTCCGCAATACGGATAACCCCTATCTGGCTGAGATGGCAGGTGACCTGCGAAGCATCGCATACACCACCGGCACAATGCCCGAAGGCACACATCTGGTAGGTGCGTACAACAGTGAGAACATCCAAGCCGCGCTATGCGTGGGCGAGTACTTCGGTGTCAACCGCGAGACTGGTCTGGAAGCTATCCGCACCTATGTGCCGTCGAACAACCGATCACAGCGCACCGTAACCGATAGCAACACCCTCATCGTGGATGCCTACAATGCCAATCCGACATCGATGCAGGCAGCGATTAACGCATTCAAGGGCGATACGTACATCTTAGGCGCGATGCGCGAACTCGGCGAGTATTCGCACACCGAGCATCAAAATATCGTAAATATGCTCCTCGAGCGTAAGGCGGACACCGTGCTGCTCGTAGGCGATGAGTACCGCGATACCACCGCTCCCTACCCGATCTTCGCCAATGTTGATGAGCTCTGCGAGTACCTGCAGCAGCATCCGATAAGCGGCTGCACAATCCTGATCAAAGGTTCGCGATCAAATAAACTGGAGAAAGTATTACCATTGTTATGAACAAAAAAGTCATTATACCCATTTTGATCATTCTGTTGGCCGCCATCGGCGTGCTTGTGTATCTGTACATGAACCAGAAACAAGAGATGACCGAGATGGTCGAGCAGATGGAGTTTGAGAAATCCCAACTCGAGGACGAGTACGAAGACCTCGCTATGCAGTTCGACGGCTACCGCACGCCGGATATCCACAACGACTCCCTCGCACAGCTTCTGAACCAAGAACAGCAGCGCGTGCGTGACCTCTTGGAGGAACTGCGTATAACCAAGGCCACCAACGCCCGCCGTATAGCTGAACTGAAGAAGGAACTTGCTACCGTGCGCGAGGTGATGGTCAGTTATGTGCATCAGATCGACTCGCTCAACCAGACCAACCAGCGTCTGACGGCCGAAAACAAACAGGTTCGCGAGCAGTATGCCGTTGTGCAACAGCAAGCCGAAGAGCTCCAGCAGCAGAACACCCATCTCACGGAGAAGGTCACCCGCGCCTCGATGCTCGAGATCACCGCTTTCAGCGTCTTGCCGCTGAACAAACGTGACCGCAAGACATCGAACCTCGACCAGATGCAGAAGATCCAGTTCAACTTCACCATCGGCAAGAACATCACTGCCGACCGAGGCTTGAAACGTGTGTACATGCGCATCGTTCGTCCGGACGGCGAGCTCATCACGCTGCCTAACCCGCAACAGCGGATGTTTGCGTTTGAGAATGCCGAGATCGAATATTCGCTCTCCAAGGAGTTTGAGTACGGCGGCGAAGCTATTGACGAGATCCTCTACTGGACTGTAGGCGAGATCCTGTACAAGGGCACCTACAACGCCGACTTCTTCATCGATGGTGCTCTAATCGCCTCATTCCCGTTTGAACTGAAGCGATAATACGAATACAACTTTAGGGAAAAACAACCTCACCGTAATGTCTCCGCAGGAAAGCCTTGCGGAGACGTTCTTCTTTCTTGCGGTCAAGGCCTGTGTTGCGAATACGCGCAACCGTGCGTGGCTTAGCAGCCTTCGCGGCCGCGTTTCCACCCATCTCATGTTTGCCGCAATGCTTCATATAATCGGTCAGAGCGAGCGGTTCGGCGATATGTGTGAGCGGATTGCCGAGGATCGTCCACATCACGGTTTGCAGAGGGTCAGAGCCAGCGCGTACGCCCTCGATAACGATCGATGCCGAGGTAATCTTACGGGGTATGCGGTTGCCGTTGCACTCGGTGGTATTGCGCGACAGGCGCTCGAAGAAGAACCGGTGGTCAACCTCAGGCGTCCACTCCGCGCTCATAACCTCGGAAGCAATGCAGTAGCGATCCCAACCCTGATAATCCTCACGTCGCCCCGCCTCACAAAAGTTCGTCACTACACGGTAGCCGCAGGGTATCCGGTTGACGTCGTACTTGATCCAGCGAAAATTGTTCACTTCGTAGTACGCCGCACCGCCATGGGCGTCAATCACGCCGAAGTTTGCCTCCACGCCCATCGGTTTGGCGCAGGTATCGAGCAGACGCTCAAAATCCGAAACAGTGACGCATATACTCAGTGCGCGGTACATCAGTTCGCCCTCGCGATCCATCTGTACATCGGGCAGACTGTCCTCGCGAAAATTGTACGAAGCGGTATTCATGATTGAGAATCCCACCTCGTTCGTGCCCGTCCACACCTCTGTGTCTGGTGAGGTAGAGTTCACTAATCCGATGAACGCATAACGTTCGCCGCAGAAGAGGCGGACACTGTTCTGCTGGTCGTCGGTATCGCGGTGCTTGAGCATCAGCGGACGGCCGTCAGCCGTGGCGTTGCCACTGACGATAACCGAAGTGCACGGCTGCACCGTTAGCGGCACGAGTGCTAACAAGATCAGAGCATATCGGATAGTCGAATTCGTCATTTATTCAGCGTCGGATAGGCGATGCGGTGGTGATGGATGGCGATGAGCTTCTCGGTAAATACCTCGCGGATAGCTTCCACGTCGCTGAACGACAGCGGTGTCTCGGCGAACTGTCCGTCCTGAATCTGTGCGTCGATCATCTGGTTGACCATCGCGGCGATGGACTGTTCGGTGTATTCCGTCAGGCTTCTGCTGCGGGCCTCAACCGCATCCGCCATCATCAGGATCGCTGTCTCCTTCGTGGTAGGTTTGGGTCCCGGATAGCGGAACAGCCCCTCGTCGATCGTCTGGTCGGGGTGGGCGTTCGCCTCGGAGTTGTAGAAGTACCGCACGAGCGATGTGCCGTGGTGCGATGCGATAAACGAGCGGATGATCTGCGGCAGATGTTGCTTGGCGGCAAGAGTCAGTCCGTCGCTGACATGCCTGATGACGGTTTGTGCCGCCTCGAGGTTCGTCATGCGCAGCAGCGGATTATCGCCGGACTGCTGGTTCTCGGTGAAGTTCTGCGGAGCCATGAGTTTTCCTATGTCATGGTAGAGCGCACCCGTACGCACGAGCAAAGCGTTCGCCTCAATTTTCTTCGCCGCCTCGGTAGCGAGATTGCTTACCTGCAGCGTGTGCTGGAACGTGCCCGGTGCCTCTTCGGCAAAACGGTGCATGAGTTCGGAGTTGACGTTCGACAGCTCGATGAGCGTCACATCGCTGACCAATCCGAACACGCGCTCGAACAGGTAGATAACACCGTAGGCGCAGATGATGAAGATCATGTTCGCTACGATGAACATGTATATGCGCAACTGCAGGTGGGTGTATGAGCCCGTGGCAGCGAGCGTAAGGGCGGTATAGACCACGGCATACGTCAGCGCAACGAGTAGTGCCGTGTGCGCGAGGTGGGCACGCTGGGTCATCTTCCGGAGCGAATATGTGACAACAATCGCCACCACTATCTGCGAGAACAGGAACGGGAACGGCGCAGGCGTAGCGAGAGAGATGATCAGCAATGTGATCACATGCAGCGCCAGAGCCGTACGCGAGTCATAGAACACCGATGTGAGTATTCCAAGCCATGCAAACGGCACCATATACAGCAATGTATCATCCGACGAGAACCGTAGGATCAGGAACGATGTGGCGATGTTCAGAGCCATCATCAGGCAGAAGAACAGCGTGGCTCTGACCTGCGTGAACAGGTTCGGACGAACGATGGCCAGATACAGCACAAACAACCCTATCAGCAAGGCTATCAGCGCGAGGTAACCTATCTGCACGTACACCGACTGCTGGCGGGTGATGTTCTTCTCCGCATACGCGCGAGCGAGAGATGTGAGCACCTGATAGGTCTCGGCGGTAACGATCTCACCGCGGTCGATGATCCGTTCGCCGGCTTGCACCAGACCAAAGGTCAGCGACACTGACTCGATGGCGTTCCGGTAGAGCATGGCATTAGTGGCAGTATCGGGAATGATGTTCGGTTCGCACTGTTCGCCGTAACACTCGTAGGCGGACTTCGGCGTATGCAGTTCATCGACGACAAGGGTTGAAGCCACATGACGGTCGGTACGCACAGACACACGTTTGTAACCATCCGCCTTCAGCCGCTCGTAATCCTCCAGAGAGAGCACATAGATGCCGTTGGGCAGTTCAGTAGTGCGAGTGTAACAGGGCGTGATGTTCTGTATCGCCTCGCGTTGCTGCTGCATGACCTCGGCATCGGTCTTGTAGATCGGGAAATCGAACTCAGCCGTCACCAGATCGTAACCCCAAGGTTTGCCTATCTCAAAGTGGTAGTTGAAGGCATTGTTGTACCGCGGAAACAGATACACCGTCAGCGCGGTGAGCGCCACGTACGAGGCAATGATCAGGATGATTCTCAGTGTTTTAGACATAAGACTATTTACGATTTGGGAATGTACAATTTAGCCGTTTCTTCTCTCCGCGAAGAACTGTTGTATCAGTTGCTGGCAGTCGTCGGCAAGCACGCCGGCAGTCACTGTGCACTTCGGGTGCAGCGCCTGCGGAGCAAAGGTTGTGTACCCGCGTTTGGGATCCGATGCGCCGTACACGATACGCGATACCTGTGCCCACCCTATCGCTCCGGCACACATGATACACGGCTCAACAGTGACGTACAGAGTGCAGCCCTGAAGGTACTTGCCGCCGAGGGTCTCCGTAGCAGCAGTGATAGCCTGCATCTCCGCGTGGGCGGTAACGTCGTGCAACATCTGCGTGAGGTTATGCCCGCGCCCTATGATCTGTCCGCCGGCCACGATCACACAGCCTACAGGAATCTCGCCCTCAGCATACGCCAGTTGCGCCTCATGCAGGGCTATACTCATATATTTTTCGTCCGTATCCATTCGGGTATTTCTTCAGGATGAGTTTCGAAATGATTGCCTATAACCACGATATCCGCGCCACTGCGGAAAGCCTCGTTCATCTGACTGACCGAACATATCCCTCCGCCTACGATGAGCGGCACACTTACAGCACTGCGCACGGCACGTATAATCTGTTGACTTATAGGTGTTTTCGCCCCACTTCCAGCCTCAAGATAGATGAGCCGTTTGCCCAGCAGTTCGGCGGTCTGCGCCAAACGTACAACAGCCTCCACATCGGTCTGCGGCAGAGGTGTTACACCGGTCAGGCGTTGCGTACTGCTCTCGCGACCGCCATCGATCAGTATATACCCCATCGGTATAGTCTCTATACCGGAAGCAATGATACCGCCGGCGCTCTGCAGGTGCATATCGATCAGGAACCGCGGATCACGGCTGTTCATCAGTGTAAGAAACAGCAGTGCATCCGCCTCGGGCGTGAACTGCGACGGACTGCCCGGGAAGAGGATAACCGGTGCGGAGCATGTGCGATGGATAGCAAGCACAACGGCCTCACTGCTTCGTGCCGTCGAACCGCCTACAAAGTAGTAGTCGAAGCCGTCACACAACGTTGACGGGTTGAACTTTTCGGGATCGATGAGCCTAACAAGCATCTTCTCGCCTGCCTTTGCGCGCCGCAATATGGTATCGTAAATCACTGCCATCGGAAGGATTCGATCATGTGGTGTATATCGCGTCGCATGATTTCGTTGACGGGCGCAAGCGAGTCGGAGTTCGGTATGCAGTTGTAGTACAATGCCGCGCGGAAGAAGTGATGCGTCGAGTCCGTCAGGAAGAACTGCACGGGCGAAGCGGTGTTACCTTCCAGATCATAATACACGCCATAGATCCGGGCTTCGGGATTGGTGTAACCCTGCTCGGGAATAGCATCGGCCTTGATAGCGTGGTCGAACACAAAACGTACCGCATCATCGGTCAGATGCCGCAGATCCGCTGTACCGTTCGGCTCGATCTGCTTGTAACTGCAGTGGATACGCGCGTTGAGCGAAGGATAGACCACATCCATCCAGTACGGCTCGCCATGATCGACTTGCGTATCGATGTATGCAATATCCGCGTACTCAAACCGGTACGGATAACCTTTCATCTCCATCGCTTTGTAACCATACTTCGGCACGCCAATACGGTAGTAACCGTACGGACGGGGCTGCGAGTAACGGCCGCAACTGAGCACGCCAAACGTAACCAACAGGAGGATTATCAAGCGGTTTTTATGCATAGATTGGTCTATTCTGCCTACAAAGTTACGACAATTTGTTGAAAAATGCAAATAATTTGAGATATTTCCACTAAATTTGTCCGAATATTTGCATATTTGAAAAAAAATTCGTAACTTTGCACGCGAAAAAGTTTAGTATTGAAAAGTTTTAATCATACGAAATGGCAAATAACATAGACAAGTTATCCCGCGACCGTAATTTCTGCGTAATTATGGCCGGCGGTGTGGGCAGTCGCTTCTGGCCCGAGAGCCGCAACAACCGTCCGAAGCAGTTCCTGGACTTCTTCGGCACGGGGCAGAGTCTGCTGCAGATGACGGTTAACCGTTTTCGCGAACTCGTGCCGATGGAGAACATCCTGATTGTGACGAATGTGCTCTATCGCGACCTGATGCTCGAACAGTTACCCGAACTCAAGCCCGAACAGATCCTTTGCGAACCTGCCCGGCGGAACACTGCACCGTGCGTGGCGTATGCAGTGTCACACATATCCGGTATCATAGGTCGCCGATTGGGCGTGAAGAGCATCGCTGATGTCGATTGGAACGATGATGCCAGCCATGCTAACATCATCGTCGCCCCGAGCGATCACCTGATACTGCGCGAGGACAAGTTCATCGACACGCTGAAGGTCGGACTGGACTACATATCGGAGAACGATAGTCTGCTCACTCTCGGCATGCGTCCCACACGCCCCGAGACGGGTTACGGTTATATCCAGTTGGAGAAGGCTAAACACAAATGTGAGAACGCCGTGCTGCCGGTAAAGACGTTTACCGAGAAGCCTAACCTCGAGTTGGCAAAAGTGTTCTACGAGAGCGGCGAGTTCCTCTGGAACAGCGGCATCTTCCTTTGGAACATCCGCGCCATCCGTAAGGCATTCCGCACTCACCAGCCTTCGATAGCCGATGTATTCAAGAAGGGTGATGAACTGATGAACACGCCCCAGGAAGAAGCGTTCATACAAGAGATGTTCCCCACATGCCCGAACATCAGCCTGGACTACGGAATCATGGAAAAAGCTGCCGACGTGCGTGTGATCTACGCTGACTTCGGTTGGAGTGATCTCGGCACATGGGGTTCACTCTATGACATCGGCAACAAGGATGGCCACCGCAACGTCGCCCTGCGCGGAAACACATTGTTCTACGAGAGCGAGGGCAATGTTGTTACCCTGCCCGAAGGAAACCTCGCCGTGATCGAAGGATTGCAGGACATGATCGTCGCGCAGAACGGCAAAGTGCTGCTCATCTGCAAAAAGCAGGACGAGCAGTCGCTCCGGCAGATCGTGGCGGATGTCGAGAGCAAGTTCCACGGAGAGTTTAACTAGGACTAATAGCATAAACACAACACTATATGAGTTACTTAAATTTTGACAAGACCCTGCTCGTTAACCTCGAGCGCAGCTTGAGTAAAGAGCTGCTACTGACCAACCGTGCGGGTACGTACTGCGCCTCGACGCTCGTGGGCTGCAATACGCGCAAGTACCACGGTCAGCTGGTAGTACCGGTGGGCGAGCACAACTACGTGCTCCTGTCCTCGCTGGACGAGACAATCATCCAGCACGGCGCAGCGTTCAACCTCGGACTACATGAGTACGGCGAGAACCAGTTCTCACCGAACGGACACAAGTACATCCGCGAGTTCGACTGCATCACCATCAGCAAGACCACCTACCGCGTAGGCGGCGTGGTGCTGACCAAGGAGCACATGCTCGTCAGCTTCGAGCCGCGTATCCTGATCCGCTACACACTGCTCGACTCCGGCGCATCGACCACGATGCGGTTCAAGCCGTTCCTCGCCTTCCGAGACATCAACTCCCTGACGCACGCCAACGGCGTAGCGAACACAAACATGGACGAGATTCCAAACGGACGCGTTTGCGGCCTGTATGAGTCATTGCCGAAGCTGTACATGCAGTTCAACAAACAGGTCAGCTACGTACATGACCCGCACTGGTACGAAGGTATCCGCTACCGCAAGGAGAAAGAGCGCGGATTCGAATTTAAGGAGGACCAGTTGGTACCGGGTTACTTCGAGGTACAGATGCGCAAAGGCGAATCGATCATCTTCAGCGCCGGCGTGAGCGAACTCAAGCCGTCAGGATTGAAGCAACTCTGGGAGAAAGAATCCGAGCGGCGCATGGCTAAGAACGACATGTACTCGTGGCTGAAGAACTCCGCCTCGCAGTTCTACAAACGCGAGGGTGACAAGTGCTACCTGCTGCCGGGTTATCCGTGGTACAAACCCAATGCCCGCAGCGAGTTCTTCGCCGTATGTGCATGTACGATGGGGATCGAGCGTCCGGAGTACTGGGATGCGATCATCGACAAGACCGCTGTCAGTGAGGTGCGCGCATTCCTTGACGGCGAACGCGAGGGGCTGCGCATGGCGGATATGGATGAGGCTGACTCGCTGCTGTGGTTCGTATATGCCATTCAGGAGTACACCCGCTATGCCGATATCCACGACGTAGCGGAGAAGTACGGAAGCCTGATACAGGATATCATCGCCTTCTACCGCAAAGGCAAGCACCCGCGGGCACAGTTGCACCACAACGGTCTGTTGTGGGTCGATGGCACACAACGTCCCGCCACATGGATGGGCGCCGTGGAGAACGGACGGCCTATCACCCCGCGTACGGGCTACGTGGTGGAGATCAACGCTTACTGGTACAACGCCATGTGCTTCGCTACCGAGCTACTGAAAGCGCAAGGCAAAGAGCACTTCGCCGAATTGATGGAGTATCAGTCCGAACTCACACGCGACGCTTTCGTCCGCACGTTCTGGAACGGGCTGTACCTGAATGATTATGTAGTGGACGGCTATCAGGACAAGGAGGTTCGGCCTAACCAGATCTGGGCTGTATCGCTGCCGTATTCGCCGCTCGACAAACGTCAGCAGAAAGCGATCGTGGACATCTGCACAAAGGAGCTGTACACGCCCAAAGGCCTGCGCACCCTGTCGCCTAAGAGCGGCAACTACCGGCCGGTATATATCGGCGGCCAGCTGGAGCGCGACCGCAACTTCCATAACGGACCTGTCTGGCCCTCGACGCTGTCGGCTTACGGACGTGCTTACCTGCGCGTGTACCAGCATAGCGGCGAGAGCTTCATGCGCCGGCTGCTCGTAGGTTTTGAGGCCGAGATGAGCGAACTGTGTATCGGTACGCTCAATGAGCTGTACGACGGCAACCCGCCGTACAAAGGCCATGGCGGCATGAGCTACGCGCCGAGCGTGGCTGCCGTGCTGACGGTATTCAACGAACTCAGGAAGATGGAAGAGCAGTCTTCCGCCGAAGCAGAGATTAACGAACAAAAATAGGAGGAACGAGATATGAAAGCATTAATGTTCGGTTGGGAGTTCCCACCTCACATCCTCGGAGGTTTAGGCACAGCCAGCTACGGTCTGACCCGCGGCATGGCTCAGCAGGAGGACATGCAGATCACCTTCGTTATCCCCAAGCCTTGGGGTGATGAGGATCAGTCGTTCCTGCGTATCATCGGCGCGAACAGCGTACCTGTCGTATGGAAGGACGTGGATTACAACTACGTCCGCCAACGGATGGAAGGCCGCATGTCGCCCGAGGAGTTCTATAATTTGAGAAACGGTATTCATTACGACTTCACACGTATCGGCACCGACGACCTCGGCTGTATCGGTTTCTCCGGCCGTTATCCGGACAACCTGCTTGAGGAGATCGGCAATTACGAGGCCGTGGCATCGGTTCTGGCCCACTCGCTGGACTTCGATATCATCCACTCGCATGACTGGCTGACCTACCCTGCAGGCGTCTTCGCCAAGCACATCAGTGGCAAACCGCTGGTGATACACGTTCACGCTACGGACTTCGACCGTTCGCGCGGCAATGTCAACCCCACCGTGTTCTCCATCGAGAAGCGCGGTATGGAGGAGGCTGATCATATCATGTGTGTAAGTAACCTCACGCGCCAGACGGTGATCGAGAAGTACGGCATACCGGCCTACAAGGTATCGACTGTTCACAACGCCGTTGAGCCGCTACCGCATCCCGAGGAATTCGTCAAGCATCCGCGCAAAGATAAGCTCGTAACGTTCCTCGGACGAATCACGATGCAGAAAGGTCCGGAGTTCTTCGTCGAGGCCGCAGCCCGTGTGCTCGCCAAGACCGACGGCGTACGCTTCGTGATGGCCGGCTCGGGCGACAAGATGCAGGAGATGATCGATCTGGTAGCCAAACGCGGCATAGCCGACAAGTTCCACTTCCCGGGCTTCATGCGCGGCAAGCAGGTACAGGAGATGCTCTGCGAGAGCGATGTATATATCATGCCGTCGGTATCCGAACCGTTCGGCATATCGCCGCTTGAGGCTATGCAGGTAGGCTGTCCGTCGATCATATCCCATCAGTCAGGCTGTGCAGAGATCCTGACGCACGCCATCAAGACCGACTATTGGGACATCGACGCCATGGCCGACGCTATCTATGCCATCGTCAAGTACCCGGCTATGTACAAGTCGCTGAGCGAACTTGGACGCGAAGAGGTGAACAACATCCGCTGGTACGATGCCGGACTGAAGGTGCGCCGCATCTATGACGGTGTAATCAACCACACATTATAACTAACTTGCTAAAATTTTTGCCTTATGAAAAATATATGTTTTTGCTTCCAGATGCACGCACCGTTCCGTATGAAACGCTATCGTTTCTTTGATATCGGTGCCGACCACTACTACTATGAGGATATGCAGAGCGAGGATCAGGTTCAGTACCTCGCCTCAACCTCTTACCTGCCGCTGTGCCAGACACTGCAGGAGATGATCCGTCTAAGCCGTGGCAAGTTCCACTGCGCGTTCGCCATCTCGGGCGAGATGCTGGAGATGTTCGAGCAGTTCGTGCCGGAGATGATCGACAGCCTGAAGGCTCTCGCAGCCACAAAGTGCGTGGAGTTCATCACGATGCCTTACGCCTATTCGCTGGCTTCGCAGTATGATGCCAATGAGTTCACCGCACAGGTTAAGCAGCACGCCGACAAGATCAACGAGCTGTTCGGTCAGAAATCCACCACACTGTGCAACACAGAGCTGATGTTCGACGACGAGTTTGCTCTCAAAGCACAGAAACTCGGCTACAAGACCTGCATGACCGAAGGCTCGAAGCACCTGCTGTCATGGAAGTCGCCGAACTACGTTTATCAGGCAGCCGCAGCACCGAAGATCAAACTGCTGCTCCGCAACGCTACTGTATCCGACTCGCTGTCGTTCTTGTTCTCCGACACATCATGGCCGGGCTACCCGATGGACGCAGAGAAGTTCACGCAGCAGATCGTTGATCTTCCTAAAGAGGAGGATGTAGTGAACATCTGGCTCGGGGCCGAGACCTTCGGTATCCGTCAGCAAGCCGCTACGGGTATATTCGAGTTCCTGAAAGCTATCCCGTACTACGCGCTGGAGAAAGAGATAGGCTTCCTCACGCCGTCGGAGGCCGGCAAGAAACCTGCGGTTGACTCGCTGGCTGTACCGTTCACCAACACCTGGTGCGGCGAGGCCAAAGACCTGTCGCCGTTCGCAGGCAACGATCTGCAGCAGGAGGCGCTGAACAAGCTCTACGCCGTGGCAGAGCGCGTGCGTCTGTGCCAGGACAAGAACCTCAAGCGCGACTGGCTGCACCTGCAGGTAGCGGACAACTTCCTGTACATGAACCACATCAATGCCGGCAATACGAACTACGAGTCAGCCTACGATGCGTTCATCAATTACATGAATATCCTATCCGACTTCCTGCAGAGAGTGGAAGAGCAATATCCTACCACCATCGAGAACGAAGAGCTCAACGGCTTGCTGAAAACTATCAACAACCAGAATCAAGAGATTGAAGAGCTGCAAGAAGAAATCAAGAAGCTGCGTGCCCGTAAGAAGGATTAGTCTGCTTCTGCTCGCTTGTATCTTACTACCGCTCACAATGGTGGCAGCAAGTAAGGAGAAAATGCCGGTCCCTACATTCAGGACCTGGCATTTCTCTCCTGTTATTGTCACTCCTGACACGTTGTACGAACTGCCCGATACGCTGCATACGAACTTCCCTATGCAAACGGCTATCAACGACTACAGCATATCGAACGCGTACAACGGCAACTTCGTATCGCCTGTCCAGCCTAAGCTCTATTTCGACCGGCAGATGTACACCGACAACATCTTCGTCCACGCCTATTCGCCGTACATCATCACACCGGCCAAGACGCGGTTCTTCCGGACGAACCTGCCGTTCTCGACAATCTCTTATCGCAAAGGTTTCAAGACCTACCGCGAGGAGAACGATCTCGAACTGCTGCTGACCGGTAACATCCGCGAGGATCTGAACGTAGGCGCACAGATCAACTACTTCAACTCCATCGGCCGGTACGATTCGCAGCAGGGTAAAGTAGCCAACGGCAACGCGTTCCTCTCCTACAGCGGGTCGAACTACGCCATCCACGGCGCGTTTGACTTCAGCGTGCTGTCGAACTTCGAGAACGGCGGACTGGCCAACCCCGGTGATCTGGGCGGAGCGCTGAACCCCGAGGATATAGATGTCAACCTGTCGGGTATGTCCGGCATACGCTATCTGGCAGGCTACGTCAATCACTCGTACACTTTCCGTTCGGCAGACAGCATACCACTCTTCACCATCAGGCACGTGCTTGACATCCAAGAGGCCACCAAACGCTACCGTGAGAAGCAGGCCAAACAGGGCTTCTACACCAACAACTACAAGTACAGTGACAAGCACAAGGATACCCAGGACACCGCCAACGTGCTGACGATCAGCAACACCATCGATGTCACGTTCCACGAGGAGTTCAACCGTGTGATGCGTTTCGGATTCGACGTGTATGCGCGCAACGAGGCACAGCGTTACACCATGCAGGACGACACCCTCGGGGCTTCGTTCAAGTGGCTGAACAACACCTTCGTAGGCGGTGCACTGTACATGCGGCAGACGAAGTATATCCGCTACGGCTTCGACGGCGAGGTCTGTCTCATAGGCTACAAGATCGGTGAGTTCCAGGTCAACGGCAACATCGACGGAGGGTTTCGCCTGGGCAACGACAGCCTGACCATCACCGCACGTGCTTACGTGCGCAACCAGACGCCCTCGTACTACCTGCAGCACTACTCGTCGAACCACTTCCGGTGGGATAACGATTTCGGCAAGACCTACCGCTTCTATGTCGGCGGCGAGCTCACCTACCGGAACAAATGGGTCAAGCCGGCCATCGATGTGAGTTTCGAGAACATCTCACGGCTGATCTACTTCGACCAAAGCGGTCTGCCGCAGCAGCATGACGGCAATGTGCAGGTGCTTGCCATCAATGCGCATCTCGACCTCACCACGCCGTGGGTGAACTGGGAGAACAACGTCGTCTATCAGCATGCTACCAGTGCTACCCTGCCGCTGCCGGACATCGCACTGTACAGCAATCTGTATTACCACGGCTGCTGGTTTCGCGCTATGGACGCACAGATCGGCGCCAACGTGCGCTACCACACCTCGTATTACGCTCCGCTGCTGTGTCCGGCCACATCGCAGTTCTGCATGCAGAGCGAGACACTGGTCGGCAACTACCCGATCATCAATGTTTATGCCAACTTTTATGTCCGGCTGCTCAGACTGAGGTTCTTTGCCGAGTACCAGCACCTGAACGGACATTTTATGGACCCCGAATATTTTTCCATGCCCGGCTACCCGCTTAACCCGCCTATGTTCCGTGCCGGACTTGGATGGCACTTCTACAGATAGCATTAAACCCTAGACTCTTATGGAACATACAACACGACTGAAGAATATCATCTCCTATGCCGGCCAAGAGACCGTCCGTCTCGGCAATGCCCGCGTTGCTCCTGAGCACCTGATGCTCGGGCTCATCCGTCTGGGCGAAGGTACGGCTTACGACATACTGAGCAAAACGAGAATTGACTTCCGCGAGTACAAGCACACCCTGGAGGAGCATGTGTGCCAGAACCCGCCCGAACAGATAGAGAACAACACGATCCATCTCTCGCCTGCCAGCGAACGGATCATCCGTCTGGTAGGCATCGAGCGCGATGCGTACGGGGCAGAGGTATCCGGATCGATTCATCTGCTGATGGCTATCCTGCGCGAGCGGATCAACTTCGTGGCACAATCGCTCGAAGACCTGTACGGCATTACGTACGAATCCGTTGAGCAGCTCTATCCCAAACCCGAGAAGACGATGTCCGACGGCACGTCAGAGGAAGAGCTGAAAACCGACGGCCAGCAAAAAGCCAAATCGAAATCCGACACGCCTGCACTCGATGCCTACGGCCGCGACATAACGCGTCTGGCTATCGAGGGCAAACTTGATCCTGTGGTAGGCCGCGAGCAGGAAATATCGCGCGTGCTGCGGATCCTCTCACGCCGCCGGAAGAACAACCCTATCCTGCTCGGTGACCCGGGTGTAGGCAAGTCGGCTATCGTCGAAGGATTGGCGCAACGGCTGATCCGCACGGACATACCCGAACTGCAGAACAAACGGATCATCTCGCTCGACCTCGCCGTGCTCGTCGCCGGTACGATGTATCGTGGGCAGTTTGAGGAGCGGATGAAGAACGTGCTGCAGGAACTGCGCAAGCACCCGGAGATCATCCTCTTCATCGACGAGATCCACACCCTGATGGGCGCCGGCAACGGTTCGGGCTCACTGGATGCGGCCGGTATACTCAAGCCCGCTCTTGCACGAGGCGAAGTGCAGTGCATCGGTGCCACCACGCTCGACGAGTACAAGAAGACCATCGAGAAGGACGGAGCACTCGAGCGCCGCTTCCAGAAGATAGTCATAGCGCCGGCTACTGCCGACCAGACTATCGATATACTCCGCCAGCTCGCACCGTACTACAGCGATTACCATCATGTCGAGTACTCACCCGAGGCTATTGAGACCTGCGTGCGTCTGTCCGAGCGATACATTACCGACCGCGCCCTGCCCGACAAAGCTATCGATGTGCTCGACGAAGCCGGCGCACTCAAAGCCGGCAAGAACGACAATCCGGCAGCTGTCAGCGATGCCGATATAGCCGAAGTGGTAAGTATCATGTCCGGCGTACCGGTACAGCGTGTAGCTACCGCCGAGGGGCAACGTCTGCGTGAGATGGACAGCACGCTCCGCTCGCGTGTGATCGGTCAGGACGAGGCCGTGTCACAGGTAGTGAAAGCTATTCGCCGCTCGCGTATGGGACTCGCCGACCCGGGCCGACCGATTGGCTCGTTTTTCTTCCTCGGTCCCACAGGCGTGGGCAAGACGTACCTCGCACAGTGTCTCGCCGAGGAGATGTTCGGCTCGAAAGATGCGCTGCTGCGCTTCGATATGTCCGAATACGCGGAGAAGCACACCGCCTCGCTGATGGTAGGTGCACCTCCGGGATACGTCGCTCATGAGGATGGCGGACGGCTGACCGATGCCGTGCGGCGCAAACCGTACTCGATCGTGCTGTTCGACGAGATCGAGAAAGCGCACCCGGATATCTTCAACGTTCTGCTGCAAGTGCTGGACGAAGGACGGCTGACCGACCGGCAAGGACACACCGTGGATTTCCGCAACACAATCATCATCTTCACCTCGAACGTCGGCACGCGCCAGCTTGCCGAACAGGGTGCCGGTATAGGCTTTGAGTCCACCGCACTTGACGCACGTACCTCGCAGGCTATACTGACCAAGGCGCTCAACCGCACGTTTCCGCCGGAATTCGTCAACCGGCTCGATGCTGTGGTGTTCTTCCGTGCGCTCGACCGCGAAGCGTTGGAACGCATCGTGGATATCGAACTCAGCGGTCTGCTCGCCCGTACGGCTGTGATGGGGTACAAGGTTACTATCACTCCCGAGGTGCGCGAACAGATTATCCGCGAAGGCTCTGACCCGCGCTACGGCGCACGGCCGTTGCGCCGCGCCATACAGACACGCGTCGAGGATGTAATCACCGATATATTGCTCAACCAACCCGCCGATGAACCCATCGAGGTGTGAGCACCCGGACAACGACACTAACAAAACATACATAATGAAACATTTTTCGGAATACAAACAATTGGATTTGTCTGCTGTCAGCCGTGAGGTGTTGCAGCAATGGGAGCAGGAAGACCTGTTCCATCAAAGTATCGCAGTACGTGAGGGGCACCGACCGTTCCTGTTCTTCGAAGGTCCTCCTTCGGCCAACGGCATGCCGGGTATTCACCACGTGCTGGCGCGTACGATCAAAGACACCTTCTGCCGCTACAAAACCATGCAGGGCTATCAGGTGCAGCGCAAGGCCGGCTGGGATACCCACGGACTGCCCGTGGAGCTGGGTGTAGAGAAGAAACTTGGCATCACCAAGGAGGATATCGGCAAGAAGATCAGCGTTGATGAGTACAATGCTGCTTGCCGCCAGGAGGTGATGAAGTACACCAAGGAGTGGACTAACCTCACCAAGCAGATGGGTTACTGGGTTGATCTCGAGTACCCGTATATCACCTACGACAATAAGTATATCGAGACCCTCTGGTACTTGCTCAAGGAGCTATACAAGAAAGGCTTCCTGTACAAGGGCTACACCATCCAGCCCTATTCGCCGATGGCCGGCACGGGACTCAGTTCCCACGAGCTCAACCAACCCGGCTGCTACCGTGATGTCAAGGATACCACCTGCACCGCGCAATTCGCCCTGGTTGACAATTGTCCGCTCATCAAGAGCGATCTGCCGGTCTTCTTCCTCGCTTGGACAACCACCCCGTGGACCCTGCCTTCGAACACCGCGCTCTGCGTCGGTCCGAAGATTGACTACATAGCTGTCAAAGGGCAAAACCCCTACACCGAGCAAGAGGCCGTTTATATCCTCGCCGAAGCACGTCTTGCGGCATATAGCAAAGAGCTCGGCGAAGCCCCCGAGATCCTCGCACGCTTCAAAGGCACCGACCTTGTAGGCCTGCACTACGCACAGCTCTTCCCGTGGGTCAAACCTGTTGATTACAACAAGGAGCAGGACCTCATCACCGACCGTAGCGCCGACGCGTTCCGGGTGATCAGCGGTGAATATGTGACTACCGAGGACGGTACAGGTATCGTGCATATCGCACCTACTTTCGGTGCAGACGACAAGCGCGTAGCCGAAGCTGCCGGTGTGCCTGCACTCTACCTCATCACCCGCAACGGCGAGACACGCCCGATGGTCGATTTCACGGGTAAGTACTGGCTGACCAACGAGCTCCACGAGACCTTCGTCCGTGACTTCGTCAACACCGATCTGTACAACGTCTGGGCAGGACAGTTCGTTAAGAACGCTTACGACAAAGCTAACTTCTGGACCGACAATCGCTACGACGAGCAGAAAGCTCTCAAGGCCGAGAACATCGACATCCGTCTGTGCATGCTCATGAAGCAGGCCGGCTTGGTGTTCAAGATCGAGAAGCATGTGCACAACTACCCGCACTGCTGGCGCACCGACACCCCGATCGTCTATTATCCGCTCGACTCGTGGTTCATTCGCTCCACCGCTGCACGTGATGAGATGATTGCCCTAAACCAGACCATCAACTGGCAACCCGAATCCACCGGCACAGGCCGTTTCGGCAAGTGGCTCGAGAACCTCAATGACTGGAACCTCTCCCGCTCGCGTTACTGGGGCACTCCGCTACCTATATGGCGCACCGAGGACGGTCAAGAGGAACTCTGCATCGGTAGCATCGAGGAGCTCTTTACCGAGATCGATAAGTCCGTCAAGGCAGGCTTCATGACAGCCAACCCCTGGCCGAACTTCAAGGTGGGCGACTATAGCGCCGACAACTACGCGCCCGCGAACATCGACCTCCACCGTCCCTACGTGGACAGCATCATCCTCGTTTCCCCGAGCGGCAAACCGATGCGTCGCGAACTTGACCTCATCGACGTTTGGTTTGACTCTGGCGCGATGCCTTATGCCCAGAACCACTACCCCTTCGAGAATCAGGATAAGCCCCGCACGGCGGACTTCATCTCTGAAGGTGTGGATCAGACTCGCGGATGGTTCTTCACCCTGCACGCTATCCATACGATGATCGACAGCCAAGTGGCGTTCCGCAATGTGATCAGCAACGGTCTGGTGCTCGACAAAGCCGGCAACAAGATGTCCAAGCGTCTGGGCAACGCCGTCGATCCCTTCGGCGCGATGGATCAGTACGGTGCCGACGCCGTACGCTGGTACATGCTCACCAACAGCGCCCCGTGGGATAACCTCAAGTTCGATCCCGAAGGTGTAGCCGAGGTGCGCCGCAAGTTCTTCGGCACGCTCTACAACACCTACGCGTTCTTTGCCCTCTATGCCAATGTGGACAACTGGTCGCCCGACAGCGCCAGCAGTCATGCGGCATATTCCGAGATCGACCGTTGGATCCTCTCCAAGCTCAACTCCCTCATCAAGGAGGTCACAGCCGCTTATGATGCGTACGAGCCCACGAAAGCAGGACGTGCTATCTCGGACTTCGTGCAGGATGACCTGAGCAACTGGTACGTGCGCCTTAACCGCAAGCGTTTCTGGGGCGGTGAGATGGATGCCGACAAGCAGGCGGCGTACGATACACTCTACGCCTGCCTCAAGACCGTCGCCCAGCTCATGGCGCCGAACGCACCGTTCTATGCCGACCGGCTCTATCGCGACCTTGTAGGCACAAGCGTGCACCTGAGCGATTGGCCGGTAGCCGACGAGTCGATGATCAACGCTGATCTTGAGCGCTCGATGTACCTGGCTAACCAAGCCACCTCAATGATCCTCTCGCTGCGCAAGAAAGCCGAGAAGAACGTGCGCCAGCCGCTGCAGAAGGCCGTTATCCCCGTTCAGGATGATGCCACGCTGCAAGCTCTGAACCATGTGGCGGATCTCATCCGCGCCGAGGTGAATGTCAAGGAGCTTGATATCGTGCCGGCCGACAAGTCCGAGGTCAAACTGGTCAAGAAGATCAAACCGCAGTTCAAGGTTCTCGGCAAGAAAGTCGGGGCTCAGATGAAAGCCGTGGCCGCCGAGATCGCCACGATGACCCAGGAGCAGATAGCGCAGATGGAAGCCAATGGCTGCTATCAGTTATCAGCTGTCAGCTATCAGCTCATCCCTGAGGATGTGGAGATCCTGACCGAAGATATGCCGGGTTGGCTCGTAGTGAACAACGGCGTGCTGACCATCGCCCTCGACATCGAACTCACGCCCGAACTGATTGAGGAAGGTATAGCCCGCGAACTGATCAACCGTCTGCAGAACCTGCGCAAGTCCAGCGGACTGGAGATAACCGACCGCATCAACGTGCAGATCGTTCGCAGCGATGCGATCAACGACGCCGTCAACCATTGCAGCGAGTATATCGCATCGCAGGTGCTTGCCAACTCGATCACCCTCGTGGACAGCCTCAGCGACGGCACGCCGATCGAGGATATGGATTTGATAGTAAAGATAACCAAGGCATAAACCATCCGCCAACGTGGCGGATACAAAACCGACAGATATGAAAAAGTTCTATTATCTTGCCCTCTGTGCCCTTATCGGTGTCACATTGAGCAGTTGTTTTGGTCCCGGCAACAACAATCCGGAGTTCAAACTATCCGACCTGCAAGGTCTGTGGTTGGAGAACAACACAGAACATTACGTGCGTTTCACCACCGAGCAATCAGATGAAGCCGGTTACCTCTATGGTCGTGAGTGGAATGACGACGAGTGGGAAGATGAGGGTTCTTATGAGGATTTCCTTATCGAGCAGCGCGAGAAACAGGGTTTCCCGGGCAATGGTTGGTTCAAATATGAGTTCAAAACCACCGGCGACCTCACAGAGATTCACCTGATGGACAATGGCGGTGCGGAGATCCCGAAGATCTACATCGTATCCATACTGAACGATGGGAATCTGGAGTATTACGAGAAGGACAGACCTAACTGGAAATATACTTTCACCAAAGTAGTTGAATCGAAATGAAAGCGCTCAAGATTATCGGCTGGACGCTGCTCGGCATAGTGCTGACAGTTGTGCTGGTAGTGTGCATCGCGATGTACGTGGTGTTCACGCCTGCCCGTCTGACGCCCGTTGCCCGTGAGGCCGCCGGCAAGTTCATTACCTGCCAGTACGAGATAGGCGAGGTGGATCTGACGTTCTTCTCCACGTTCCCGCGCTTCGGTCTGCGTGCCGACGGGCTGCTGCTCATCAACCCCATGCAGGGCGCGCAGAACGACACCGTTGTGGAGGCCAAGCACGTGGTAGCTACGGTCGATGTGATGGAGTTCATCAATCACAAGAACCTTCACGTCCACGAGGCTACACTCGATGGCGCACAGGTTAACTTCTTCATCGCACCCGACGGAACGAACAACCTCTCGTTGTTCGTCACTTCGCCCGACACGACCGAGGAGGACACTACAGCGTTCTCTTTGCCGTTCAAGGCGCTCGAGGTGGACGGTCTGCGCCTGCAAGCCAATGCCATCACCTTCGTTGATGCCCGCGACACGATCGACGCTTCGCTCGGTGCCACTACGCTTACGGCACGCGCCGCCTCGTGGGACGACATGACCATCACCCTTGATGCCCGCGATGTATGTGCTACGCTCAAGGGCGAGACCTATGCCGAGAATATCCGTCTCGCGCTCGACGCGCCGATGGCGGCTAACCTCGATGACATGCACTTCGCCTTCGATCGTGCCAAGCTCGGCATCAATGAGTTCGAGCTCACGCTGGCCGGCGAGGTGACCCTCGGTGACGATATCGATCTCGACGTGCGCCTCACTACGGGCGAATGGGCGATCGAGCCGCTGCTGGCACTCGTACCCAAGCGGTTCACCAAGGCGATCGACAGCTATAATCTCAGCGGCGACATCGAGCTCGACGCCACCGCCAAGGGCAAGATCGCCGAGAAGCAGCTGCCGGACGTGACGATCCATAAGCTCCACGCCGACCTATGGAAATCCGAACTCGAACTGAAAGGCAGCATCAGCGACCTCGCTACGGATATGCTCATCGATGCCGATCTCAAGCTCGACGCCAATCTGCCGGACTTCAAGACCTTCCTGCCTAAGAAGATGAAACTCACCGGCCGCGCCAAGGGTCTGGCTGACGCCAGGATACGCCTGTCGGATCTCACCGGCATGAACCTGCACAAGGGCAAGATAGGTGCCGACCTCAATCTCACGGATATCCACTACGCAATGGATCAGATGGTTGCCGATCTGGGCAAGACGCATGCCATCGTGCAGATACCTAACGCTGCGCCGAGCAAGCCGAAAGTGGGTTGGGCACGCATCGATCTCAATACCGACGGTGTGGACTTCTCGATGGCTACGCCGCTCATGGCCAAGCTGCAGAAGTCGGCCATCCAATTGGAGGCAGGCAATGTGCTGTCGAAAGATCCTGTGCTCTACGCCGCTATAGCGCTGCAGTCCGACAAGCCTATTGAGGTCAAGATGGACTCCATGGGCGGCACGATCGACGCTCCGAAGCTCAGCGCCTACGCCGAGTACAACACCAAGGACACTACCGTCATGCCCGTGCTGCAAGCCAAGCTCGACTGCCAGGCGCTCGACGGGTTCTTCAAGGACATTTCGGCTGACCTCAAGGCCACTAACCTCGAGGCTTCGGTCAGCGGCGGACGGAAAGACAAATCCGCCCCGCGCCTGAAAGCCAAGCTCAACACCAAGGATCTTAATGCCGCGATGGGCAACGAACTGGCTGCCAAATCGTCGTCACTCGCACTCGAAGCCGCAGCACGGTACAACGCCAAGGGTAAGAACCTCCTGCTGCAGTGGAACCCGAAGCTGAAGATCGACCTCAAGCGCGGCGAGGTGCGGCTGCCCGAACGACTACCCGAACCGGTGATCATACCGTCGATCGAGTTCAGTTACTCCAACCGCGACATGACCATCGACAACTCGCGCATCGAGCTCGGACGTTCGGATCTGAACCTCAAGGGGTATGTGCATAACATAGGCAAATGGTTCCGCCACGACACGATCCTTGAGGGCGACCTGAGCATCGTATCCGACCACTGCGACATCAACCAGATCATGGAGTGGTTCAGCGATGACGAGGGCAGCGAGGAGACCGCAACAGCCGAAAGCACTCAGGCAAACGAAGCCTCACAAACAGCCGAAACGGCATCAGCAGGCGAAGCTTCGCAAAAGAAGCCGTTCCTCGTGCCCAACGATATCAACCTGGCGCTGCATACCCACATGCGCGACGTCGATGTGTTCAATCAGAACGCCAAGGATCTGAAGGGCGGCATCTATGTCAACAACGGCACGCTGATCCTCGACGAGGTAGGTTTTGTATGCAAGGCAGCGCGATTGCAACTCACGGCTATGTACCGCACGCCGCGCAAGAACCACCTGTACCTCGGCATGGATTACCACATGATCGATGTCGATATCGACGAGTTGCTCTCTATGATCCCCGATCTGGAACAGATGATGCCTATGCTCAGCAGCTTCAAGGGTGCAGCGGAGTTCCACCTCGCGGCAGAGACCTACCTCAACGGCCAGTACAAGCCGAAGATGAGCACCCTGCGCGGTGCTGCATCGCTCACCGGCAAGGATCTGGTGGTGCTTGACGGCGAGACGTTCAGCACGATCAGCAAGCTGCTGATGTTCAACAAGAAGACCGAGAACCGCATCGACTCACTCAATGCCGAGATCACTGTGTACAAAAACGAGATCGATGTCTATCCGCTCTGCGTGCAGATGGACAATTACATGGTTGCCCTCGGCGGACGGCATAATACCAACATGACCTTCGACTACGATATCAACGTCCTCAGCCCGATCTATCTCGGCGTGAACGTCAGCGGTACATTGGATGATCTGAAGATCAAACTCGCCAAGTGCAAGTTCGCACAGGATTTCCGGCCGCACTGGTGGCAGAAGGCCGACACCCAGTCGCAGGAACTGCGGCAGCGCATCAAACAATCGATGGAGAAAAATGTTAGAATCAAATAATTATGAAAAAATCACTTATCTTACCTGCAATCGCAATGACACTACTTGCTTGCAACACTGCTAACCCTCTGCTTGTTCAACCCGAGACCCCGTACGGCGTGCCGGCGTTTGACCAAGTGAAGACGGAGCATTACCTGCCTGCCTTCGAGGAGGCTATTCGTCAGAACAAAGCCGAGATCGACGCTATCGTCAACAGCGGCGAGATCCCTACCTTTGAGAACACTATCGTCGCCCTCGACCGCAGCGGTCTGCTGCTCGACCGTGTGTGCGGCGTGTTCTTCAATGTGCTTGAGGCCGACGGCAACGATGAGATGGACGCTATCGCCGAGAAGGTCAGCCCGATGCTCTCGGAGCTCTCGTCGTCGATCATCCTCAACGATGCACTCTTTGCCCGCGTCAAGGATGTGTATGACCATCGTGACGGTTGGGGTCTCATGCCCGAACAGATGCGTCTGCTCACCGAGACCTACAAGAGCTTCGCCGACAACGGCGCCAATCTCCCTACTGACAAAAAGGAGCGCCTGAAAGCCATCAACGAGGAGCTCGGTCTGCTCTCCCTGCAGTTCGGCAAGAACGTAGTGACCGAGACCAACAACTGCCAGCGTTTCATCACCAACGAGGAGGAGCTCAAGGGCCTGCCCGAGAGCGCCAAGGCTGCTGCCGCTGAGGAGGCTGAAGCTGCCGGTCATCCGGGCGAGTGGCTGTTCACGCCCAAGCGCACATCGTTCACGCCGGTGCTCCAGTACTGCGAGAACCGCGAACTGCGCCGCCAGCTGCTGATGGATTATACTACACGCGGCAATCATGACAACGACAACGACAACAAAGCCGTGATCATCCGCGAGATGCAACTGCGTATCGAGCGCGCCAAGCTCTTCGGCTACGACAACCCTGCCGACTATATCCTCAAGGATTGCATGGCCAAGGATAGCAAGACCGTCGATGCGTTCCTGCAGTCGGTCTGGGCGCCGTCGCTTGCTGCTGCCAAACGCGAAGCAGCCGAACTGCAGAAATTATTGGATGAGGATATCCGCTCCGGAAAGGTAATTACTTCCTCCCTTTCTGAGGGGAGGACTGAGGAGGGGTCTTTGCAGCCCTGGGATTGGTGGTTCTATGCCGAGAAGCTGCGCAAAGCCAAGTATGCCCTCGACGAGGAGGAGATCAAGCCTTACTTCGAGCTGGGCAACGTGCGTCGCGGCGCGTTCGGCGTGGCTACTAAGCTCTACGGCCTGCAGTTCGAACCGCTCACCGATATGCCGGTTTACAACCCCGAGGTGGAGGTGTTCAAGGTCACCGATGCCGAAGGCGAACTCATAGGTATCCTCTACACCGACTACTTCCCCCGTGCTGGCAAGCGTCCGGGTGCATGGATGAACCAGATCCTGCCGCAGTTTATCGACGACGAGGGTGTGGATCATCGTCCCGTGATCATCAATGTGGGTAACTTCAACAAACCCGCGGCCGGCAACCCGTCGCTGCTGTCGATGGACGATGTGGAGACTCTGTTCCACGAGTTCGGTCACGCCCTGCACGGGCTTCTCAGCCGCGCGCACTACAAGAGCCTGAGCGGAACGAACACCCCGCGCGACTTCGTGGAGCTGCCTTCGCAGTTCATGGAGAACTATGCTTACGAGCCCGAGGTGCTCAAGACCTACGCGTTCCACTACCAGACCGGCGAGGTGATCCCCGATGAGCTGATTGCCAAGATCAACGCTGCTGGCAAGTTCAACCAGGGCTTTGTGACCACCGAGCTCCTGTCGGCATCAATCCTCGACATGGATTTCCACGAGCTCACCACTGCCGACAACCTCGACGTCAATGCCTTTGAGCAGCAGAGCCTCAGCAAGATGGGTATGATCCCCGAGATCATCGTTCGCTACCGTCCTACGTTCTACAACCACATCTTCACCACCGGTTACGAGGCAGGCTACTACAGCTATACCTGGTCGGCCGTGCTCGATGCTGATGCGTTTGCTGCATTCAAGGAGACGGGCAACCTGTTCGAACCCGAGACCGCCGCACGTTTCCGTCACCTGCTTGAGCAGGGCGGCACACGCGACGCACAGGAGCTCTACCTCGAGTTCCGCGGCAAACCCGCCGACCCGCAGTACCTGCTCCGCCGCAAGGGATTTATTGAATGATGAAGTATTTCCTTCGCCATATAACCCAGATGCCCCTACTGACAGCCCTGCTGCTGTCGGTATGCGCATTGGCTATGTGGACGGTGGATTATATCCGTATGCCGGAGCTGTGGCGATCGCTCATGGTCACGCAGATCCTGGCCACATCCTGCGCCGTGCTGCTGTGCATGACGCTCTACCGCGCCAAGGCTACCGCGCACTTCACGCTCCTGCCGGCGGTGCTGTATATAGTGGCGGTGGCGGTCTATCCGTACCTGCGCCTGCACTGGCACCCGCAACTGGTGATCGGCATCCTGCTGTTCTTCCTCTACTCCACGCGGGATATGACCGACAGCCATGAGCCCAACGGCCTCGTGTTCTTCGTCACTATCCTGCTCTGCCTTGCCACTCTGGTCTTGCCCGATGCACTGTGGTGCATACCGCTGATCTGGATCGTCGTGCTGCTGCAGGGTCTGTTCACGCTGCGCACGGTCCTGGCATCGGTGCTGGCGGTGGTGCTCGTAGCGATCTACTACACGCTGGCGATGTACCTCGGTTGGGCAGAGGGCTGGAACTTCAGCGTGCTGTTCGACCGCGAGTGGCTGACAGACCTGATGCCGCTGTGCATGAGCTGCTCGGTGGCGGTGATGATGGTCGCGTTCCTTGTTATTGCCGGCTTTACGTTCCGCCGCAGTTCGTACGATCTGGTCAGCACGCGCATGCTGCTCTACCATGTGGTGATGTGGGGCTTGCTCACCGCGCCGCTGATACTGTTCACCACGGTCGAACCCGACAGCTGGTCGATGTTGCCGTTCACACTCTCGGCCGTAACGAGCATCTTCCTGCTGCAGAAGCAGAGCGAGGTGCGTGGCATCACGTTCATCGCATACTTGGCCGGCAATGTTGCACTTTACCTCTGGCTCGTACTGAGCTTATAACCATATACCGCACATGATATCTCTTGAAGAACAAGTACGAATACTGATTTGTGAGGACGATGTATCGTTCAGCTCCCTGCTCGCGGATTTTCTGCGCAGGCTGAACTTCGAGGTGGACCTCTGCCATGATGGCAGCGAGGGACTCAACAGCTTCCGGCAGCGTCATTACGACCTCTGCCTGCTCGATATCAATATGCCGCAAACCAACGGCTTTGAGATGCTCGAGCAGATCCGCAAGACCGGCAGCGATGTGCCCGTGATGTTCCTCACCGAACGCAAGGCGGTGGAGGATGTGGTGCGCGCCTATAACCTCGGTTGCGACGATTATCTGCTCAAGCCCTGCCCGATGGATATACTCCTGTGCAAGATCCGCGCTATCATGCGGCGTTGCCAGATCGGCCGCAAGAACACCGAGGTCGAGTTCGACCTGGGCAACGGCGTACATTTCGACTCCGTTCGCCAGATGCTCGGCAATACCCATCTCTCCGCACGCGAGAGCGATCTGCTGCTCATCCTGTGCCGTAACGCCAACCAGACCGTTGAGCGCAATCTTATCCTCCGCGTGCTGTGGCGGCAGGAGTCGTACTTCGCCAGCCNNCGTATCCTGTGGAAACAGGAGTCATACTTCGCCAGCCGCAGCCTGAGCGTGTATGTCAACCACCTGCGCAAGCACCTCGCCGGCACCGCCGCACAGGTCATAGGCGTCACCGGCCGCGGCTACAAACTGATCATCAATTAAGCTTATGAAACGAATTCTCGTTCTCCTTACCGGCGGCACCATCACGATGGTTCGCGACTCGCAGTCCGGCGCATTGCGTCCCGCCGATGTTGATACATTCAAGGCCTTCGTGCCCGAACTTTTTGCCGGTCGGGATGTGCAGGTCGAGATGCTGCCGTTCACGCCGCTCATCGACTCGTCGGATATCTGTCCCGACAACTGGGTCAGGATGGCTGCGGTCATTGCCGAGAACTACCGGCGCTACGACGGTTTCGTTGTGCTTCATGGCACGGACACTATGTCGTACTCCGCCTCGGCCATGTCGTTCATGCTCGAGAACCTCGCCAAGCC
>DBYS01000008.1:0-4633 GCA_002310195.1 Bacteroidales bacterium UBA1180 | reverse complement strand
TGCGCTCCGATGCCAAGGAGAACCTGCTGACAGCTATCGAAATCGCCGCAGCGGAGGGTAACAACGGCAAACCGATGGTGCCTGAGGTCACGATCTTCTTTGAGGACAGTCTCTTCCGGGCTAACCGAACTACGAAGAAGAACGCCGAGCACTTTGAGGCGTTTGACTCCTACAACTACCCTTCCCTCGCCAAAGCCGGCGTACATATCCAGTACCGCCAGACGCTCATCCGTTATCCCGAGACCTACGGTCCGCTGTTCACCCATCTGCACACCTGTACCGATGTGGCTATCCTCAAGCTCTTCCCGGGCATCAACGAGGCGGTAGTACGTGCCGTGCTCGGCACACCCGGATTGCGCGGCGTTGTGCTCGAGACCTACGGTTCGGGCAACGCGCCATCGGCCGCTTGGCTCTATAATGCCCTGAAGGAGGCGACCGACCGCGGCATCATCATCGTCAACAAGACCCAGTGCTCCATGGGCTCAGTCGATATGGGTCAGTACGCCGTTGCGCAGAACCTCCTCAAGGCCGGTGTGCTCTCCGGCTACGACATCACCACCGAGGCGCTGCTCACGAAGATGATGACTATCTTCGGCGAACTCCCCGATAATATCGAAAAAGTCAAGCAGCTGCTCAACCGCTCCCTCGCCGGCGAGATGACCATCAGCTGACATTAAAAATCAATAAGTAAACAACTAAAAAACAATCATATCATGACCAATCTACAACCACAAGGTGTTTGGCAAAGCTTCGCCAAGCTCACACAGATCCCCCGCCCGTCGGGCAAGAAAGAGCAGATCGCACAGTTCCTCATCAACTACGGCAAGAGCCTCGGATTGGAGACCCTGACCGACGCTATCGGCAACGTGCTGATCCGCAAACCCGCCTCGCCGGGTTACGAGAACCATCCGGGTGTAATCCTGCAGGGACACATGGATATGGTGCCGCAGAAGAACAGCGACCGCGTATTTGACTTCGAGAAAGACCCCATCGAGGCCTACGTTGAGGACAACGGCGAGTGGGTGACCGCCAACGGCACCACCCTCGGTGCGGACAACGGCATAGGTGTGGCTACAGCCATGGCTATCCTGGCCGACAAGAACGTCGTTCATCCGCCGCTGGAGGCTTTCTTCACCGTGGACGAAGAAACGGGTATGTACGGTGCATTTGCGCTCGAAGGCGGTTGGCTGCAAGGCAAGACGTTGCTGAACCTGGACTCGGAGACCGAAGGCGAACTGTACATGGGCTGCGCCGGCGGTGTGGACACCACGGCTACGTTCCGCTACGTGCCCGTGCCGACCGAAGAAGGCGACATAGCGCTGCGCGTACGTCTGTCGGGCTGCAAGGGCGGTCACTCGGGCTGCGACATCCATCTGCAGCGCGCGAATGCCAACAAACTGCTGTTCCGCTTCCTGAAGGAGGCTGTAAGCAACTACGAGGCACGTCTGGCATGCGTACAGGGCGGTTCGCTGCGCAACGCCATACCGCGTGAGGCAGAGGCCGTGATCACCATACCCGCTGACGCCTATGATGATGTGATGGCACTGGTGGATGACTATGAGACCCTGTTCGTGACCGAATACGAGGGCATAGAGGATGCTATCAGCTTCACCGCCGAGCAGATCGACTGCCCGCAGACCGAGATGCCCGAGGATGTGCAGGACTTCCTGATCCACGCCATCACGATCTGTCCGCACGGCGTATATCGTATGATGACCGAGATGCCTGACATCGTTGAGACCTCGAACAACCTGGCGATGATCGAGTTCAGCCAAGAGGGCGAGGAGAATGTGATCAAAGTGCAGTGCCTGACCCGCTCGGCAGTAGAGAGCCGCAAACGCGAGCTGCGCGAGATCATCCAATCGGCGTTTGCCATCGCAGGCGCTGATGTGGAGTTCTCGGGTGATTATCCCGGATGGAAACCGAACATGAACAGCCGAATCATGCACACGATGCGGTCGATCTACGAGCGCGAGTTCGGCCAGGAGCCGCGGATCGTGATCATCCACGCCGGACTGGAGTGCGGCATCATCGGCAGGAACTACCCGGGTATGGATATGATATCCTTCGGTCCGACCATCGAGCACCCACACAGCCCCGACGAGCGAGTGAACATCGCTACGGTGCAGAAGTTCTACAAGTTCGTGCTCGCCACGCTCAAGGAGCTGTAATAGGCCTCACCCCGACCCTCCCCTGAAGGGAAGGGGGACATATAAAACAAACAACCCGACCTCGCGGCCGGGTTGTTTGAATATGTGACGGGCATAGCCCTGTGTAGCTTTACGGTGCTACGCGGTTGATGTCGCGCGGGAACATCGAGCACTCCTTGACGTTGTTGATGCCGAGGAAGCATGCCGTGATACGCTCCAGTCCGATGGCGAAGCCTCCGTGAGGCGGCATGCCGTTCTTGAACGTATCGAGGTAGAACCGGAAATTATCCGGGTTCATGCCGCGGTGTATCATCTTGTCGCGATAGTCCTGCTCCTTATGAATACGCTGGCCGCCGGAGGTGATCTCCAGTCCGCGCATCAGCAGATCGAAGCTCAGGGTGAGCGTCGGGTCGCTCGGATCGTCCATCGCATAGAACGCGCGGTGCTCGCTGGGGAAGTGCGTCACGAACACGAAGTCCGAACCGTAGGTATCCAGCGCGTACTTGCATATAGCGCGCTCCTCTTCCGGCGCAAGGTCATCCTCGCCACGGTGGTCGGCTTCGCACAACTTATTCTCCCACAGGATCTCGTGCACCTCGCTCAGTTTCCATGCCGGCACCTCGTGCGGCAGTACGGGCAGCGTGGCGCCGAGCAGATTGAGCTCGTGAGCGCAACGCTCGCTTACAGTCTTGATTATATGCTGCAGCAGCCGTGCCTCGAGTTGCATCACGTCCTCCTGGCCTTTGATGAATCCCATCTCGACATCCAGGGAGATGTACTCGTTGAGGTGACGCGAGGTGTTGTGTTTCTCGGCGCGATAGGCCGGAGCGATCTCGAACACGCGCTCATACACGCCTACACCTATCTGCTTGTAGAACTGCGGCGACTGAGCCAGGTACACCTGCTTGCCGAAGTAATCCATCTTGAACACGTTGGCACCGCCCTCGGCACCCTCGGAAACAATCTTCGGGGTGTAGATCTGCGTGAAACCGTTGTCGGTCAGGAAATCGGCAAACGCCTTGGCGATAGTCGATTGCACCTTCAGTATACCCATGTCACGCGGGTTGCGCAGAGTGACCTGACGGTTGTCGAACTTATAGCGGAGCAGCGTCTCCTCGTCGCCGAACTTCAGGGCGTTCATATCCACCACCTCAGCCGTGGTCGGACGCGACAGAACGCGCACCTCCTGTACGGCAAGCTCGATGGTGTTGTAATATACGGCAGGATCTTTGATCTTGGCGTCACCCACCTTACCGGTGATGGTTACCGCCATCTCGCGGCAGAGGTCAGCCATGGCAATGGCGTTGCCCTGCTCGTCGAAGAACTTCGACTCGCTGTTGTCGACAACGGTTTGCAGCAGACCGCAAGCCTTACGGAGAATAATGAATCCGCCCCACTTCGTCACGCGGACTTTATGGATCATGCCACTCACAGTAACAATCTCGCCGGCTTTGGCACCGGCGAGGTTGTCTGTAGTGTTAATATCATGCAATGATATCATGGCCTATTAAAGCTTTGGTCCGGCAGCTACAAGAGCTTTACCTGCGGCATTGCCCTCGTACTTAACGAAGTTCTTGATGAAGCGGCCTGCGAGGTCTTTAGCCTTCTCCTCCCACTGAGCGGCGTCAGCGTAGGTGTCGCGCGGGTCGAGGATCTTCGGATCAACGCCCGGCAGCTCGGTCGGAACCTCGAAGTCGAAGAACGGGATCTTCTTGGTCGGAGCGTTCTTGATAGCACCGCCGAGGATAGCGTCGATAATACCGCGGGTGTCGCGGATAGAGATACGTTTGCCTGTGCCGTTCCAGCCGGTATTAACGAGATATGCCTTGGCACCGCTCTTCTCCATACGTTTCACAAGCTCCTCAGCATACTTGGTCGGGTGCAGCTCGAGGAACGCCTGGCCGAAGCAAGCCGAGAATGTCGGCGTCGGCTCGGTGATACCACGCTCCGTACCGGCGAGCTTGGCGGTGAAGCCGCTCAGGAAGTAGTACTTCGTCTGCTCCGGAGTAAGGATGCTTACAGGAGGCAGTACGCCGAAGGCGTCAGCGGAGAGGAAGATCACGTTCTCAGCAGCAGGACCTGCGCTGACAGGGCGAACGATCTTCTCGATATGGTTGATAGGATAGCTTACGCGGGTGTTCTCGGTCACGGACTTGTCGGCGAAGTTGATCTTGCCGTCGTCAGCTACGGTCACGTTCTCGAGCAGAGCGTTGCGCTTGATAGCGTTGTAGATGTCAGGCTCGCTCTCCTTGTCAAGGTTGATAACCTTGGCGTAGCAGCCACCCTCGAAGTTGAATACGCCGTTGTCATCCCATCCGTGCTCGTCGTCNNAGCAGACGTTTCGGGTCGGTACTCAAGGTAGTCTTACCCGTACCCGACAGACCGAAGAAGATAGCGGTGTTCTTGCCCTGCATATCGGTATTAGCCGAGCAGTGCATCGAAGCGATACCCTTCAGAGGCAGGTAGTAGTTCATCATCGAGAA
>DBYS01000005.1:22153-22293 GCA_002310195.1 Bacteroidales bacterium UBA1180 | reverse complement strand
AAGCTCTCGGTCTGAGCAGCCTTCATGGCAGCGTTGATACCTTCTTTGGTGATGTCTTTGCCCTTAACTACAGCCACGAGAATGGTGGTCGAGCCGGTCATCGTCGGAACGCGCTGTGCGCTACCGATGAGCTTGCCGTT
>DBYS01000005.1:0-22048 GCA_002310195.1 Bacteroidales bacterium UBA1180 | reverse complement strand
GTCGCCGGTGTAAGCGTGGATGGTGGACATGATACCGCTCTGGATCGGAGCATACTTGTGCAGAGCAGCTGCCATCGGAGCGAGGCAGTTGGTGGTGCAAGAAGCAGCAGAGATAACGGTGTCAGCCGGAGTCAGAGTCTTGTGGTTAACGTTGTAAACGATAGTCGGCAGATCGTTGCCTGCAGGAGCAGAGATAACAACCTTCTTTGCGCCGGCCTGGATGTGAGCCTCAGCCTTAGCCTTGCTGGTGTAGAAGCCCGTGCACTCGAGAACAACGTCAATCTTCAGCTCGCCCCAAGGCAGCTCAGCTGCGTTAGGCTTAGCATAGATAGTGATCTCCTTGCCGTCAACGATGATCGAACCCGGAGTCAGAACTGTCTTGCCATCCTCAGCGAGAATAGCGTCCTTGTAAGCAACAGTGTGCTTGCCCTCGCCGAACTTGCCTGCGAAACCACCTTGAGCGGTATCGTACTTCAGGAGGTGAGCCAACATCTTCGGGCTGGTCAAGTCGTTGATAGCAACAACCTCATAACCCTCAGCTTCAAACATCTGACGGAAAGCCAGACGACCAATACGGCCAAAGCCGTTAATAGCTACTTTTGTCATAATTGTGAGTTAGTTTGTTTTTTAATGGTTTATGTATTGTTAGTTTTCTTGTCAATCAGCGCGTGAAATGCCACTAGCGCATTTTCGGTACAAAGTTACGGAAAAAAAATGATATTTGCAAGAGATAGGGTAAAAAAATATGTATTTTTTTTCACCTAAATGAAAAATTTATTCTTTTAGCAAATATTTGGGCATAATTTCGATGAACTTTTGTGCTGCCTCATCCACCGAGCCAAAGAATTCGCCGCCGGAAGCGTTCATGTGCCCGCCTCCGCGGAACACCTCACGCGCCAACTTATTGACCGGCCGGTCGCCTTGGCTGCGGAAGGAGATCTTGGCCTTGACCTTCGCTCCGCCGGCTTCGGCTTGCTGGTGCGGCGGGATCTTGTCCTCGCGCATAAATACGGAGTAATATATATCCTTGATCTGCAGCGGCATGTTCACTATGCCTTCCATGTCGCCGGACTTGGCGTTGAAGCGGTACATCTCCCTTCGGTTGAGCGTGATAAGCGCGGCGTGGAACTCGGGGAATAGCTTCATCTTATGGTACAGGCAATAGCCTATAAGCCGCACTCTGTCAGCCGAATAGGCGTTGAAGATGCGGTCGTAAATGGCGTCCTTGTTGATGCCGGTAGTGAGGAGAATGGCTACAATGTTGTACATCTCCGGTTCGCACGAGTTGTAGGAGAAGTTGCCGGTATCGGTCATCATGCCGGCATAGATGCAAGTGGCGAACTCCGGCGTGAGGAAAAACAGATCACTCCCGATAACGGCTCGATAACGGCTCGATAACGGCTCGAAAACGGCTCGGTCGAGTTTCGAAAACTGATAGGCGAGCCTGAACACCAGTTCGCTGGCTGAAGCAATGTCGGGATAAGCTATCTGTTCAGGCTGCTCGGTGCAGGCCGACGAGAGGTGGTGATCGATGATCAGCAGAGAGTTAGCGCCCTTACCGGAAGCGCCGGATAAGCCGGCATCCCCGGCAGCCTTGTAGGCATCGAAACGCTCGGCAAGAACATCGCTGAGCGCAGCCACTCGTCCGGGTTCGGCCAGATCGGTGCAGATGACCAGATCGGCTTCGCGGAGCGCCTTAGCAGCGGCATCGGGAGTCTGCTCGTACTGGATTGCCTGATCCACACCCGGCAGCCACGCGAGGAAATCGGGGAACGACGTTGGCACGATGTTTGTAACTTCTGTCTTGCCGAGGGCAAGCAAGAGGTAACGCATCGCCAGACTGCTGCCCATCGCATCGCCGTCAGGGTTCTGATGGGTGATGATCGCGATGGATCGTGCATCGCAGATGCAACGCATTGCGTGCTCGAGTTGAAGCGGTGATATTTTGTCAGAAATGGCTGTGTAATTCATAAAAAAGTGCCGTATTGTTAAAAAGTTGCTACAAAGATACAATTTTTTTTGCAAATATCAAAATTTTTTTGTAACTTTGTAGCGGATTATGGCGTTTTTTATAAAAAACGCAAAAACCGATACCGGCACGAGGGCTACAAACCGTAGTCAACGTTGCCTATACGAGTGTGCATAAACTGTTAAAAAAAAAGATAATGAAAAAGACATTGATTACGCTAGTAATGGCGTTGTGCGCCTTGGGTATGCGCGCCCAGGACGACAAAGTGCTGATGACCATCGACGGCAAGCCGGTGATGTTGTCGGAGTTCCAGTACATCTATGAGAAGAACAGCCAGGAGGCCGCCGGCAGCCAGAAATCGCTGGAGGAGTATCTTGACCTGTTCGTTAACTTCAAGCTTAAAGTGACCGAAGCCGAGCATCGCGGTATAGACACGACGCAAGCGTTCATCAAGGAGCTTAAGGGCTATCGCGCGCAGGCTACGCCGAAGTACCTGACCGACAACGATGCTATGGAGGCATTGATGCGCCGTACGTATGAATGGCAGAAAGTTGACCGCCGCGTGGCACATATAGCTATCGAGTGCCCGATGAGTGCGGATTCCGCTACTGTTGAGCAGGCGCTGGCACGCATCAACGACGCCCGCGAGCGCGTGACCACGGGCAAGAAGATCATAAAAGGCAAAGGCAAGAAAGCCCGTACGACCTACGCGCCGAAAGAGGATTTCAAGGCCGTGGCATCGGAGGTTTCGACCGATCCGAGCGTGAAGGAATCGCAAGGCGAACTGGGTTGGATCAGTCCGTTCCGCTTCGTTTATCCGTTCGAGAAAGCCGTATATACAACGCCTGTGGGCGAGGTGACCGAAGTGTTCCGCAGCCCGTACGGTTTCCACATCGCACTGGTGGAAGAGGAGCGTCAGCACGAGGAAGTTCAGGCTTCGCATATCATGAAGACCGTGCCGCGTGGTGACAGCGTAGCTGCAGCACGTGCGAAGGTGGTGATCGACTCGATCTATCAGTTGGCTATTCAGCCGGATGCCAAGTTCGACGAGCTGGCACGCGAACTGTCGGACGACAAAGGTTCGGCTATGCGTGGCGGCAGTCTGGGATGGTTCGGTCACGGCGCGATGGTTAAGCCGTTTGAGGATGCCGTGTTCGGTATTCAGAACGTAGGCGATATTACCAAGCCGTTTGAGTCGCGCTTCGGCTGGCATATAGCCAAGCTCGACGGCAAACGCGGTACACTGCCTTATGACGAAGTAAAAGATGATATCAAGAAACGCGTTCAGCGCGACGAGCGCTCGCGTGAGGTGAAAGAGAGCTTCATCGCCAAGACCCGCGCCGAGTACAATCTGCCGGCCGAGATGAGCGATGCCGAGGTGATGGCTTATGCCGATGAGCACCTGGAGGCTAAGTATCCCGAACTGGCTCGCCTGGTGAAGGAGTATCATGACGGTATATTGCTGTTCGACGTGTCGCTGGAGGAGGTTTGGGATAAAGCCGCCAAGGATACTGCCGGACTGGAGGCGTTCTTTGCAGCTAACAAGGCGAACTATGTATGGGAGCAGCCGCGATTCAAGGGTATAGTCGTTTATTGCAAGGACAAGAACACCCTGAAAGCCGCGCAACGTATTGTCAAGCAAGCTCAGCCGGATTCGGTGATGAGTTACCTCAAGCGCCTGAACACCGACAGCGTACGGTACGTGCGCATGGAGCAGGGGCTGTGGCTGCCGGAGAAGAACGCTGCCATCGACAAGTACGGCTTCAAGAACAAGAAGACGGAGTTTGTGCCGGATACGAAACTGCCGTACGTGTTCGTGAGCGGTAAGGTGCTGAAGGGGGCTGAGGTTTATACCGATGACCGTAACAAAGTTACGTCGGATTATCAGGAGTACCTGGATGCCCGCTGGATTGAGGCGCTCAAGCAGAAGTATCCGGTAGTTATTAACCGCGAGGTACTACAATAAGGTTCTCTGCGAACTTGGGGACTTTGTCAATGAATAAACGCAAAGGATACATAGTTGGAATAATATGTATGGTGCTACTGGGCGTAGCAGCATACCTGTATCCGTTGCGATGGGATCTGACGGAGGACAAGCGCTACAGTCTTGGGCAACCGACTAAAGAGTTGCTTGGAGGGCTGGATAGCCCTGTACAGATCGAGGTGCTGCTTGACGGCGATCTGAATAGCGGTTTTCGTCGTCTGCGTCGCGCTACGGTCGAGCTGATCGACGAGATGAGCCGTTACGGCCGGGTGCATATGACCGATGTGCAGGAAGGCAGTACCGAAGGCCTGCAACCGACGGTTATCCATGAGCGCGAACAGAACGGCAAGACCGCACAAACAACGGTCTATCCGTATGCAAAGATTCACTACCGCGGACGTCAGACGGTGGTGACGCTGCTCAAGAACAACCGCGCATTGACCGGTGAGCAGAACCTGAACAAGAGCATTGAGAATCTGGAGTACGTGTTCGCTGAGGCTATCCACAGCATCAGCCGCGACACGATAGCACGGATAGCGTTCCTCGAGGGGCACGGCGAACTGGATGAGGCGGATGTGTATGACGTGAGCCGCCAGTTGAGCCGCTACTTCGATGTCGATCGCGGTGCGCTGACGGATGATGTACAGGCATTGGCGCCGTACAAGGTAGTTATAGTAGCCGCGCCGCAAAAGCCGCTGAGCGAACGGGACAAGTATATCCTTGACCAGTACGTGATGCACGGCGGACGTGTACTATGGGCACTGGACGGTGTGCGACTGTCCGAAGATATGCTGTCGGAGTCGGGCATGACACCGGTCATCCCGCTGGAACTGAACTTGACGGACATGCTGTTCCGCTACGGTGTGCGCATCAATTCAACACTGGTACAGGATTTGCAATGTATGACTATCCCTGTGGATGTGTCGGGCGAGGCAGGACAGCCGCAGTATCAGCCTATGCCGTGGACGTACGCGCCGCTGTTGCTGACAGCATCCGGTTCGCCGGTAACGAAGGATGTGATGCAAGTAAGCAGCGTGTTTACCTCCACAATTGATACGGTCGGCGGCAGTGCGGATATCCGGAAGGAAGTGCTGCTGGCTACCTCTACAGCTTCGCGGCAGACGCATGCACCTGCTGAGATTGATCTGAATAAGATCCAAGTCGATCCGCAGTACTTCGTATCGGCATACCTGCCGGTGGCAGTGCGGCTGGAAGGCGAGTTCCCGTCGGCGTTCAGCCATCGGATGATTCCCGAAGGACTGACGGACAACGACCGGCTTGAGCGATCCGTGCACACACGCCAACTGGTTGTAGCCTCGGGCAGCGTGCTGCTCAATCATTGGCATCAGGGCCAACCTCTGCCGGTCGGCTATGACCGGTACACGGGAATACAGTTCGGCAACAGGGATTTTGTGGTGAACGCTGTGCTGGATCTGGCGGATGACAGCGGACTGATCGGCCTTAGAGAAAAGACGATCGCTCTCCGCCTGCTTAACGACCGGCGTGCGCATCAGTCCCGCGCATTGATACAGACGATAAGCGTGCTTATACCGTTGCTGCTGATCGGATTGCTCGCTATAAGTGTTTTGATTATTCGCAGAAGAAAATACATATTGTCATGAAACGGATACTGCTATACGGCTTGTTGCTTGTGGCGCTAGGTTCACAAGCACAGGAGTTGTTGCCTTGGCCTACAGATACGATCGACGGCAAAGTGTACTACAAGTACACGGTGGAGAAGAGCATAGGCTTGTACCGGATAAGCAAGAACTTCGGGGTGTCGCAAGAGGCTATCTTGCAGGCTAATCCTGCATTGAAGACCCGCGGTTTGCGGTACGAAGAGGTGATCCTTATCCCGACTGATCTGCCCGCTACGCCCAAGCAACCGGCTACGCCTAAGATGAAACCGGTGAATGAGGACAAATTAGCCAAGCGCGCAGAGCGCACCGAGAAGGCGGTGCCCGTAGCAGAGATCAAGGCCGCTTTGGATACTACGCCACTGGTGAAGGAAACAGTGCTGTCGGTCGAGCGTGATACGCTGGTGGTCGAAGTTCCTGTATTGCTTGACACGCTGCCGGAACCCGTATTGACCGATACCATACGGTTGGCAATCATGTTGCCGCTGCAGGCCAATACGGCGCAACGCAACCCGACGATCGACCGGTTCTATGACTTCTATGTCGGCGCGTTGCTGGCGCTCAAGCACCATGATCCGGAGTACACCGACAGCCTTGGTCGGAAGCATACAACGTACTACGACGTCCATACCTACGATGTGGGTAAGTTCGGCAGTGCGGTATGCCAACTGATCGATTCCGGCGCACTGGCGAACATGGACGCCTTCATCGGGCCGGTGTATCAGAAACCCGTAGAAATGGTGTCGGCCTATGCCGTCGAGCATCAGATACCGATGATGGTTCCGTTCCTGCAAACTCTACCTCCGGTGGTGCAGAAGACTCCCTGTCTGATGAAGTTCAACCCCTCGGACGATGTACAGGTTCACGCCCTGATGGAGCATCTTGACTCCTTGCGCACTGTGACGAATATCGTGCAGGTGGATGCTTATGCCGACAAGATGGATTACCCACAGAGTATACGTACCTTGCGCGACAGCATACGGGCGCGCCAGTTGCCCGTAACGCATACGACGATCCGGCAGATATTGGCGGATTCGGTCAGCCTGGCTATGAAGGACAGCATGGAGAATATCCTGCTCTTCCACACCGATCGTTACTCAAACGTGCAGCTGCTCATGCCTTACCTCATGTCGGGCAAGCACGGCAAACAACTGACCATACTCAGCCAGTACAGCTGGCAGAGCGAACATATACTGTTGCCGCAGATCTTTACGGGCGTGTTCATTACGCCGGATGCTGAGGCGATCAAACGTTACGAACAGGATTTTGCGCAGTACTTCGGTCATCAGCTGTCATCGACCATGCCGCGTTATGACCTGCTGGGCTATGACCTGACGAGTTACATGTTGAACGCATTGCAGGGCGGAACATTCCGGGTGAAGGATGCTACCTTCGAAGGCTTGCAATCAACCATCCGGTTCGATAAGAATGAAAATGGCGGATACGAGAATACATATATCGTCATCCAAAGGCGTTAGGCTGCTGGCGCTGATGCTGCTCGTGGCTACGCACACCTTGGCGCAGCCGCGGTTGGACGAGCCGGAGATCTTCCTCGGCGCGTACGGCGGTGCTACGGCTTCAACGGTGTTCTTCAATCCGTCGGTGCCCGGCATGGACGACTTGCTTAAGGTGCCTATCGGTTGGAATGCCGGATTGGTGTTCCGCTACGGCGCACACAAGGTTTGCGCCTTGCAGGTGGAGGCCGGTTATGTGCAGCGCGGTTGGCGCGAGTATTCGTCCAGGAGCGGGTATGATTACACCCGTACGCTGCATTACATCCAGGTGCCCGTGCTCTCGCATATCCATTTCGGCGGAGAGCATGTGCAGGGATTCTTCAATCTGGGCCCGGAGATAGCATATTGCATCCTGTCGCAGGAATCCGGAACGAAGCAAACCGAATCGACCTATCAGTACCAGCCTATCGACCATCCGTTTGATTGGGGCGTGGCCGGCGGAGTAGGGCTCTACGGCATGCACCGTAAGGCGGGCGTGTTCCAGTTGGAACTGCGGGTGCACTACAGTTTCGGCAGCTTGTACAACAACTCCCGGGCGGAGCATTTCGCTTCATCGAACATGCTCACAGCCAGCGTGAACTTTGCCTATATGTGGCAGATCAAGTAGTTTAGATATTTAGAGAAACACAGAATATATGGAAACGAAAAAGAACACATACGTTATTCTGAGATTATCCTCACTGGGTAATGTGGCGATGTTAGTGCCTGTGGTTACGCAACTGAGTCTGACGTACCCCGACGATGAGTTCGTGGTGATGTCCCTCAAGCCGCTGGGCGACCTGTTCTACGGGCTTGATAATGTCCGTTTTGTCGAAGTGGCACCGGAGGTGGAGCACTCGCACGGGTTGTACCGGCTGTTCAAGCAGGTCAAGGCATTGAAGCCTGCCAAGGTGTTTGACCTTCAGGACGATATGCGTACACGTACGGTGCGTTATTTGCTCCACTGGCATAACATATCTACCAACACGATCAACCTCGGCAACCGCGAACGCCGTGCGTTGAGCCGTGCGGGCTACGAGGCGTCCACGCCGCTCAAGCCGGAGGTGGAGCGTTATGCCGACACGTTCAGAGGCGGCGGATTGCAGCCCGCGGGCGATGTGCCGCTGATGCCGGTCAATACGCAGGCCGCAAACAAGGTGCAGGAGCTGTTCGGCCGGAAAGCCGAGCGCTGGATAGGCATAGCGCCGTTCGCCAAGCATCTGTCGAACGTGCTGCCGTACAAGACGATGAAGGATGTGATAGCGTACTACGCACAGCAGTCTGATACGCGGATCTTCCTGTTCGGCGCCGGACATGTCGAGACCGAGATGCTGCGCCAGTGGGCGTCGCTGTGGGATAATGTGGAGAGCGTAACTAACCAGTTGCCGCTGGACGGCGAACTGGAGCTCATGCGTCAGATCGACGGTCTGCTCTGTATGGATTCGGCCAACCAGCACCTGGCTGCATTGGTCGGCTGCCCGACACTGAGTATATGGTGCGGCACGCACCCGTACATGGGGTTCGCCGCATGGGGCAGAGCGAATACCCAGATCCTGTCGTTGCCGGTCAGCTGCCGCCCGTGTTCGATCCACGGCCGGGACAAGTGCAAGTACCGCAACTTTGCCTGCAAGGCGCTGTCGCCCGAACTGATCGTCGAGCGGTTCAACCGATTGCTTAACTCTGAAAACAAACAGACTATATGACACGAATAATTGCATTAGCCAACCAGAAAGGCGGTGTGGGCAAGACCACCACTGCCATCAATCTGTCAGCCGCCCTGGCCGCTGACGGCAAGCGTGTGCTGCTCGTCGATGCCGACCCGCAAGCGAACGCTTCATCGGGCTTGGGCGTGGATATACGCGAGCTTCAGGCATCGATCTACGAGTGCCTCGTTAGCGGCATCAACCCCAAGGAAGCTGTGATGGAAACGGAGGTGGAGAACTTGCATCTCATCCCTTCGCACATCGACCTCGTGGGCGCGGAGATCGAGATGCTCAACCTGCCTGACCGCGAGCAGCTGCTCAAGCGCGTGCTGCAACAGATCAGGGAGGATTATGATTACATACTCATCGACTGTTCGCCGTCGCTCGGCCTGATTACCGTCAACGCCCTGACGGCCGCTGACAGCGTGATCATACCCGTGCAGTGCGAGTTCTTTGCGCTGGAGGGTATAGCCAAGCTGCTGAACACGATCAAGATCATCAAGTCGCAACTCAACCCCTCGCTCAGCATCATGGGCTTCGTGCTCACGATGTACGACAACCGTCTGCGCCTGAGCAATCAGGTGCTCGATGAGGTGCGCCGCCACTTCGGCGATCTGGTGTTCAGCACCGTCATCGCCCGCAACGTCCGCCTGTCGGAAGCCCCGAGTCACGGACAGACGATCCTCGACTACGAGCCGAAATCCAAAGGCGCGGTAGCATACAAGGCGCTGGCCAAGGAAGTGATGAACAGATAATCGATACTCTAAAGCTGCAAAGATTATGAAGAAAACCATAGGTTTAGGCAGGGGCTTGGATGCTTTGATTGATACATCGCATGTGATGACCGGCAAGGCCAGCCGCATATCCGAGATCCCGTTGAGCGAGATCGTTGCCAATCCCAATCAGCCGCGTCGCACGTTCGACGAAGAGGCGTTGCAGGAACTGGCGGACTCCATCCGCGAGCATGGTGTGATCTCACCCATCACGCTCAAGCAGAACGACGACGGCACGTATATGATCATCGCCGGCGAACGCCGTTTCCGTGCGGCGAAGATGGCGGGGCTGTACGATATACCCGCCTACGTTCGTACGGCCAAGGACGAGCAGGTGATGGAGTGGGCGCTGGTGGAGAACATCCAGCGTGAGAACCTTGACGCTATCGAGATTGCGCTGGCTTATCAGCGCTTGATGGATGATTACACGCTCACGCAGGAGCAACTGGCCGAGCGCGTGGGCAAGAAACGTGCCACGGTAGCCAACTACCTGCGTCTGCTCAAGCTGCCCGCCGAGGTGCAGATGGGCATCAAGGAGCGCAAGCTCGACATGGGTCATGCGCGTGCCATACTCGGTAGCTCATCGCCCGAACAGCAGTTGTCGCTCTACCGCCGCATCCTGGCCGAAGGACTGAGTGTGCGCCGGGTCGAGGAGCTCGTGAGCGTCGGCCAGCAAGCCGCATCAGCCACACCGCGCCAGCCGCGTAAGAACGCCCGCTCGGCGTACCCCGCACAGCAGATGTGGCTCGAGCAGCGTCTGCAGCATGCAGTGAAGGTGAGCGAGAGCAAGATTACCATCGCCTTCAAGGACGAACAGGAACTCAATACGATCATCGACCAATTGCGTCAGTAACAGCGTGCGTGCGGTTAGGTACATATTGCTGCTGCTTGTGCTCTGTATGCCGTTCGCGGCATGGAGTCAGGAGGAAGATCACTTTGCCTTCAAGCCGGATTCGGTGCGGCTGATCGATGCCTCGGAGTTACAGGTCGATACGCTGCCGGTGGTAGCATGGCGGCCTGACCCGCTCAGGGCTGTGTGGCTTGGGGCAATATGTCCGGGTTTGGGACAGATGTACAACCGCTCGTGGTGGAAAGTGCCGATCGTGTACGGCGCACTGATGGGCTGTGGCTATGCCGTGATGATCAACCAGCAATCCTACTCGGAGTACAAGACCGCTTATATCGACCTGTATAACGATTATCACAGCGAGGACGGCGTGTCGGATGATCCAAGCAAATCGTACAACGCAATCATGCCCGACGGCTACACTATGTCGCGCTATGGCGGGGCGTCATCGTACTTGAGCAAACTGGAGAAACAGGAGAACTCCTACCGGCGTTACCGTGACCTGTCAATCGTAGTGACCGTAGTGGTTTATGCCCTATCGCTGGTGGATGCGTATGTCGATGCGCAGCTGTTCGACTTCGACATCAGTCCTGATCTGTCCATGCAGGTTGAGCCGGCGTTACACTATGACCCGATGCTGCAACGTGCTAACGGCGAGGTGCATCTGGCTATAAAGTTTTAGATTACATGAAACGTCTGATATACATACTCACATTCCTTCTTTGCCTGACCCATGTGCAGGCAGAGGATTCTATACCCGCCCGGTCCGAAACGGCCGATGCGTCGCTTGACTCGATCGATATCCGGCTGTTCGATTGGATGATGGCAGGCCTGGATACCACGGCGTGCGCCGGTTCGCCCGACACGGCTATGTTGGCCGACAGTACGTACAAACGCCGGTTGCAGGCTTTGCCGTGCATCGTTGAGCTGCCGTACAACCCGATAGCCAAGCGGTACATACAACGCTACATCAAGTTCGGGCCGCGGCACACGGCGCGCATCATGCGCGAGGCGGAGTACTACTTCCCGATCTTCGAGGAGGCGCTGGGACGTCACGGCTTGCCGTACGAGTTGAAGCTCGTGCCCGTGATTGAGTCGGCGCTGCGTCCGATGGCACGCTCCCGTGCAGGTGCGGCAGGACTCTGGCAGTTCATGCCGGTCACGGCCAAACGCTACGGACTGGAGGTGAACTCGCTTGTGGACGAACGGCTGGATGTCTATAAATCCACCGAGGCAGCATGTGCGTTCCTTCAGGCTCTGTATGACATCTTCGGCGATTGGAACCTTGCCATTGCAGCATACAACTGCGGGCCGGGTAACGTGCGCAAAGCTATCCAATATGCAGGAGGCAAACGGGACTTTTGGAGCATCTACCCCTATCTGCCGCACGAGACGCGTATGTACGTGCCGCTGTTCATTGCTGCCAACTATGTGTTCGGCTATGCCGGCGAACATGGCATCTGTCCCGATACGATCCGTACGGATAGGATGCTCACCGATACGATCGTCATCAACCGGCGCATGCACCTCAAGCAGGTGGCCGATGTGCTGGATATTCCTATCGACGATCTGCGCTACCTCAATCCGCAGTACACGCGGGATATACTGCCCGGAAACAAGGATTACCGTCTTTGCCTGCCTGTTGATCATACGGTTACGTTCATCACGCAGCAGGACAGCATTCTTGCTTACAACGCCAAGGAGCTGATTCACGACCGCCGCTCGGAGATCGATGTGGCGCAGCATACGAGTGTGACCGGAGGATACATGGTCAACGGCACGATGTACTATAAGATCAAACATGGCGACACGCTGGCCCTCATTGCCAAGAAGTTCCATGTTACTGTCGACCAGCTGCAGAAGTGGAACGGTCTGAAGGGTACGAACATCTATGCGGGCAAGAACCTGCGCGTCAGCCCGTAATAAACACGAAGTAATAAACACGCAGTAATAAACACGAAGTAATCAACACGAAGTAATGGCAGAACGGATATATTTTTCCATGCGTGAGACAATCGACGCCACCGGCGTCGAGTCGCCTACGTTGCGCTATTGGGAGAAGCAGTTTGAGCAGCTCTCGCCGCGTAAGGACGGTCATGGCAACCGTTACTATACTGCCGACGATATAGCGCTCATCAAGCGTATCCGGTTCATCCGCGATGAACTGAAGATCACACGCATCGAGGCAATCCGCAACGAGCTTCGTGCCGGCGAACGGCAGACTGATGTGCGCAGCGAGGCGGTGGAGCGGTTGACGCGTATCCGTCGCAAACTGGCTGATCTGGAGCGTCTGCTGTGTATCGTGCTCGTGTGCGTGCCGCTGCTCATGTCCTGCCGCCCCGACGGCGTGATGTCCAAACGGAAGATGATTGCCGTGCTCACCGATCTCCACCGCATGGACGGGATGTTACAGGTCAAGGGTATAGTGCGTGACCCCGATGCCGATGAAGTGGCGTATTACGACGCAGTACTGGCAGAGCACGGCGTGACGCGCGCGGATTTCGATTCGTCGCTGGTGTGGTACACCCTTCACCCGCAGCGGTTCAACAAGCTCTACCCGCGTGTGATCAAGAACCTTGAGGCGGAGCACGAGCTCTATGTCGATGAGTCGGCGCAGTCCAAACTGATCCTGGCCCAGCGCAAGCAGCATTTCGAGCAGTTCACCTACGATGTGGTGATGAGCGGCGTGAAGCACGGTTATCCGATTGATGACTACCGGTTCAAACCGGCGGATACACTGCGCGTACAGATACCCTTTAAGCAATAGATAATACTGATGACCCGTAAGATCCTGATAGTCGGTCCGTGTGCAGCCGAAAGTGCCGCACAGATGGATACCATAGCCCGTTCGATCGCGAGCGTGCTGCAGGACTCTTATGCGCAGCTGTTTGCCCCGGTGCTGCGTGCCGGACTGTGGAAACCCCGCAGCATGCCTGCCTCGTTTCAGGGTGTAGGCGCGGATGGTCTGCCATGGCTCGCCAACGCCGCTGCTCTTGCCGGTTGCCCGGCAGCTACCGAGGTGGCGCAACCCGAGCACCTCACTGCCGCCTACAATACGGGTATAAGGCAGTTCTGGATCGGCGCGCGCACCACTGCCAACCCGTTCATGGTCGAGGCGCTGGCTAATGTTCCCTTGGCGGACAAGCAGGGTGTGACGTGGTACATCAAGAACCCCACCTCGCCGGACGTCAGTCTGTGGAGCGGCGCCGTGGAGCGCCTGCGTAAGGCCGGATACGAGCACCTGTGCGCTATCCATCGAGGCTTCGCCTTGGGCGATCATGCTGCCGGCTGTTATCGCAATACGCCGGTCTGGTCGGTGGCTATCGAATTTAAGCGCCGTTACCCGTCAATCCCTCTGCTGACTGATGCCAGCCATATAGCAGGACATGCCGACCGCGTGGCGGAGATCGCCGAGCAGGCCTGGCGGATGGGTATGGACGGCCTGATGATCGAGGTGCATCCCGATCCGGCTAATGCACTCAGCGACGCCGGGCAGCAACTCACGCCCGAAGCATTACGTACACTCCTGCAACGCTTGGCCGCGATCGACACAACGGCTTCCGCTGCCGAGAGCATCGAACTGGCAGCCCTGCGCCAGCAGATCGACGAGACCGACGATGAGCTCTGGGCGTTGCTCAGCAAGCGAATGGACATATCTCGCCAGATAGGCGACTACAAACGCCGGCACGGCATGCCCGTGCTCCAGCAGGCGCGCTACGACGATCTGCTTAGCCGGCGCATGCAATGGGCTGCTGAGCATGGCATAAGCCCCGAAGCAGCCAAGCAGATCATGGATATAATACACGAACAAAGTGTACTCAAGCAAATATAACAACAACATAATATGAACATCTCTTACAACTGGCTTAAACGCTACATCACTCTGCCGGATGATGCCGAGCGAGTAGCAACAATCCTGACATCTATCGGCCTGGAGGTCGGTACTGTCGAACAAGTTCAATCCATCCGTGGCGGATTGAAAGGTCTCGTGGTCGGTCATGTGCTGACTTGCGTGGAGCACCCCAACTCCGACCACCTGCATATCACCACCGTCGATCTGGGTAACGGTGAACCGGTGCAGATCGTTTGCGGCGCACCGAACGTGGCTGCCGGACAGAAAGTTATTGTGGCCACTATCGGCACGGTGCTCTACAGCGGTGACGAGTCGTTCACCATCAAGCGCGGTAAGATCCGCGGCGAAGAGTCGTTGGGTATGATCTGCGCGGAGGACGAGATAGGCGTCGGCACCGATCATGCGGGTATCATGGTTCTGCCTGAATCGACGCCGGTCGGCATGCCTGCCAGCGAGTATTTCCACTTGGAGAACGATACGCTCATCGAGGTGGATATCACGCCTAACCGTTCGGACGCTATCTCGCACTACGGCGTGGCGCGTGACCTCTATGCCTACTACCGGGCGCACGGTCAGAACGATGTCACCCTCACCCGTCCCGACGAGAGCGGATTTAGTATCGATCAGCAGGACAGTCCGATTAGCATCACGGTGGAGAACACCGAGGCTTGCCCGCGTTACAGCGGCGTGATGGTGCGTGACGTACAGGTCAAGGAGAGTCCCGATTGGCTGAAGAAAGCGTTGACAACTATCGGTCTCAGGCCGATCAACAATATCGTGGATATCACCAACTTCGTGCTGCACGAGTACGGCCAGGCACTCCATGCCTTCGATGCCGATAAGATTGCCGGCAACAGGATTATAGTTAAGAACTGCGCCGAGGGTACGCCGTTCGTTACCCTGGACGGCATTGAGCGCAAACTCAGTGCCGCCGATCTGATGATCTGCAACGAGCGCGAACCGATGTGTATAGCCGGCGTGTTCGGCGGATTGGACTCAGGCGTTACGGAGCAGACCACGAATATCTTCATCGAGAGTGCGTACTTCCAGCCTGTCAGCATCCGCAAGACCGCCCGCCGTCACCAGTTGCAGACCGATGCCTCGTTCCGCTTCGAGCGCGGCTGTGACCCTAACAACACCCTGCACGTGCTACGCCGCTGTGCGGCACTCGTGCGCGAGATTGCCGGTGGAACGATCTGTCTGCCGCTGGATGTGCAGAACGGCGAAGCCAAACCCCTCAGCGATGCTCCGTTCATGGCGCCGTTCAGCGTGGAGTTCAGCATCGAGCGTTGCAATCAGCTCATCGGCAAGGAGCTGGGCGCCGACACGATCGAGACGATCCTCCGCGCCCTGGAGATCGATATTATCGCCAAAAGTGGCGATTGCTGGACGCTCGGCGTACCGCGCTACCGCGTTGATGTGCAGCGCGAGTGCGATGTGGTCGAAGATATTCTGCGTATATACGGCTACAACAATGTCGAGTTCCCCGATAAGCTCAATACGAACCTCAGCTACGGTATCAAACCCGACCCGCAACGTTTGCAGACGCGCATCAGCGAGCAACTCACGGCACAAGGGTTCAACGAGATCCTCAACAACTCCCTCACCAAGGTCGCTTACTACGAGTATGCCGGCAATCTCGACAGTTGTGTGAAGATCATGAACCCGCTTTCGCAGGACCTGGGCGTGATGCGCCAGTCGCTGCTCTTCGGCGGTCTGGAGAGCATACAGCGTAACGCCAACCGCAAGAACGCTGACCTCAAGTTCTACGAGTTCGGCAATTGCTATCACTTCCACGCTGTGCCGGCTAACGTCGATCCTCTGCGCGCGTATAGCGAAGAGATGCACCTCGGCGTGTGGATCACCGGCAACAAGACTTTCCAGTCCTGGGTGATGAAAGAGCAGCAATCCACGTTTTACGAGCTCCGTGCGTATGTCGAGAACATCTTCCGCCGCCTGGGCGTGAATGTCGATGCGCTCGTCTATACGCCTATCGAGGCTTCGCCTTTGTATGCCGACGGGCTGATCGTCAGCGCGCAGAACAGCAAGCGCCTGGGCGAACTCACCATCGTCAGCCGCGAACTGCGCAAGCAGTTTGATATCGACAATCCCGTCTTCTTCGCCGATCTCGATTGGAAGGCACTCTTGAAGCAGAACAAGCAGTACAAACCCGTGATCACCGACCTGCCTAAGTTCCCGGCTGTGAAGCGTGACTTCGCGCTGTTGGTGGATAAGACTGTGCAGTTTGCCGATCTGGCACGTGCGGCTTACCAGGCTGAGAAGAAGTACCTGAAGAACGTCTATCTGTTCGATGTCTATGAGGGCAAGAACCTCGAGGCAGGCAAGAAGTCCTACGCCCTGTCGTTTATCCTTCAGGACGAGGAGAACACACTCAAGGACAAACAGATCGAGTCGATCATGGCACGTCTGCAAAAGGCGTTTGAGGACGGCTTTGGTGCTACGTTGCGCTGATCATAATTCAACAGCATTCGCTTATGAAACGACGATTATTCATCTTGCTCTCGTTGTGCCTCGCATTGCCGCTGATGGCAGAGGATGTGTCGCACCGCTCGCTCAATCCGCACATGCTGCGGCTCGGGTGGGGTGACCAGCACTTCGAGTATCTGGTGTGGCATGCTTCGCCTAAGCCGCTGAACCCGCTGCCCGAGGCTTATCAGGCTACATACACCGAGCATCTGCGCTATACGCAGCACCTCTCGCTGGAGTATCAGTACCGCCAGAACAACTGGTTCAGTTACGGCGGCATGATCGACGGCAGCGGTGTAATGTGGGATCGGGTTACGCGCAATGGTCTGGGTGGCGAACTCAGCCGTGATCCGAACCATAGCCTGTACAACATTGTGGTGATGCCTACTATCTACTTCACGTATTTCCATCACGAGTACGTGTCGATGCACTCCGGCTTGGGTGTAGGGTTCAATATCAACGGCGGCACGGAACTTGACAAGTATGGCAATAAAACGGTTTGCGCACCGGCACTCAACCTGACTCTCTTCGGCGTATCGGCGTGGTATAGGAGCTGGTTTGCGTCGGCCGAACTCGGTACACTGGTCTCGCTCAAGGACGGCCAGACAATCTATATGTTAGGCAGCCGCCTGTTCTCCGTAGCGATAGGTGTAACCTTCTAAATTCTGACGACGATGACTATACAACGATTCAATAATTGTATGCTCTGTCTGATCCTGACAGGCTTGCTCTGTGCCTGCACGTGGGGTGACTACTATATGGCGAACTTCGACGATCTGGTGCCGTCCATCGACAGCACCATGTTCCGCGTCACATCCCGACGTGTGACCGATCTCAGTGCCGGCATACCTGCCGACTGCTATATGCCTGACGGCACGTTGCTCAGCGAGTGGCAGGACGATGAACCTCAGTCTGACCGCCGTCGCACATCGGCTGTGACGGGTGCAGGAATGATCCAATCGATTCTCGACAGGGTCAACGGCCGTTCGGTGGTGGAGATCAGCGGTATCTACGAATCCATGGCTGCCGACGGCTCGCCGATCACCCTCTCCGGCAAGGTGCTCATGCCGGCCGACGGCAAGTTCGACCGCTACATCGTCGTGTCGCACTACACTATCGGCTCGAACAAAGAGGCGCCCAGCAATGCCTTCCCGCTCGAAGGTATGTTGTGCAGCATGGGCTATGCGCTCATCTGCCCGGATTATATCGGTTACGGCATTACGGCCGATAAGATCCACCCGTACCTGGTGATGAATGTTACGGCGATCAATGTGGTGGACATGTATGTGGCCGTACGTAAGTATTTCGATGCGGCCGGTCTGCATCCCAAGCACGACGACATCTATCTCATGGGCTACTCGCAGGGCGGCGCCACAACGATGGCGGTGGAGTATATGATTGAGGAGATATATAACCTGTTCGTTCTAGACGAACCGATCAAGATCCGTCGGGTGTTTGCCGGCGGCGGACCGTATGACGTCAAGGCTACCTATGAGCGGTTCGTTACCGAGAATGTGGCGGACTATCCCGTAGCCGTGCCGCTCGTGCTGCAGGGAATGATCAAAGGCAACGACCTTGACTTGGATTTGAAAACGATGATGCAGCCCTGGCTCTGCGATAAGCTCGACGATTGGATCAACAGCAAGTTGTACACCACGGCCGAGATCAACGAGCTGCTTGGCACTAAGATCACCAGCTATATGCTTACCGAAACCGGCATGAACGTGCAGAGCAAGGAGGTCAGCGAACTGTTCAAGGCCATGGTGCAGAACTCCATCATCTCCTATGCATGGGAACCCCAGGCACCGGTGTATATCATGCACTCCATGGACGATGAGACCGTTACCTACCTCAATGCCACCAACGCCAAGCAGCGTTGGGCCAACGCCAATATCATTTACAATTTCGGGCACTACGGCGGACATATCAAGACATGCCTCAGGTTCATCCTCACCGTCAAGACTTTGCTCGAACAAGATAGAAAAGAAGAAAATACTCACTACGTAAATTAAGGGTCATGACACGTCAATTTATTAGCAGACATACCTGCAGCAGTTGCATAATTATAGCGCTCATGGCGCTCATGGCGCTGTGTGCGTCATGCAACCCTGATGTCAAGGCCGTCAGCGGCATGAAGGTGGTGATCGACATCAATCCGTACATCATCTCCTCGGGTTTCATCAAGGTATCGTTCGTTCCTAACGAGGATGCGTATTACCATGTTGGTATCGTGCCTGTCGATGAGGCGCCCGACACCACCAGCAACGCGAGTGTCAAGGGCTTCATGTCCCTCATGCTCGACCGCACTTACGCCGATTATCTCTACTGGCGCGCATGGCTGCTCAGCCAGGGCGTTTCGCCCGTGGCGGAGTTCCCCACACATTCGTTGCAGTACGGTACGGTGGAGCACAACTTCACCTTCCTCGAACCCGATAAAGAGTATATGGTGTACGCGTTTGCCGTCGATGCCAAGACCAACAAACCCGACGGCCGCCTGTTCACCTCGTACGTGAGCACTACCGAGATGTCCTGCTATGAGGATATCGAGTTCGAGTACCGCGTGCGCGGCTACTGGGATTATGTCTATCCCACGTACTTCTTCATGATGGGCGATGGCAACCAGATCGTCAACTATGTGCCGTGGGTAGGCGCTACCATCGATTCGCTCACGCTGGTCGAGTACGGCATGAGCCCTATGAGGTACTTCGTCGATGTCTTTCAGGAGTACGTGCTCTACAAGGAGGACGACCGCATCCATTTCGGCATCTATGCCCACAACAACAACGGCATTGGCGACGGCTCGTCGAACACGTTGTTTGAGGAGGGACATACCTACTACACCGGCATAGCGCTCATGGACGGTTATCTGTCAAACGAAGCATCGGTGATCTACAAGTTCCGCTGGGATGGCGAGAGCACCCAACTCTACTACGACAGCAGCGATGAACTCAAAACTATGTGGTAAAACATCATTTCAACAATTTATCAATATGAAAAAGCTTTTCTTACTCCTCGCTCTTGCCGTCACGAGCTTGATGGCAGCGGCGCAAGACAAAATGATCTTCGTTATCGAAGGTCCGGAAGAGATGTACAATCAGATCCGCGTCATCAACGAGACATCGATGGATGAGATTCGTTGCCGCGTCGTTGTACTTGACGACAGCAACCAGATCAAGTCCGAGTACGGTCAGTACAATGTTATCGGCAAAGGCAAGTGGGACTCCAACACCGACCGCATCAGTCGCGGTACACGGCTCGGCATACAGATGCCGCAGAACTTCGAAGGCGAACTGGCTTTCACGGTTGAGTACAAGGATTATCCGTTCTTTGACGCTATCCTTATCCACCTCACCGATAAGGCCGACGGCTTCTCCAGCGAGTTGTAGCAAATAAGCAGTTTGGGTGTCTCAAAGGACACCCAAACTGTTTAGAAATATGATCACAATCGCTAGCGGCACTATCCACCGCAGTGCGAAGATATACGCTTTTCCTACCCAGCGTTTGACCCCTTGGCTGGGGTTCAGCACGCCTCGCCCGCCGTCCTTCGGCAAGTTCCATCCTACGAACACTGCCATGCCCAGCGCGGCAAGAGGCATCATCACGCACGCTGTCATATCATCGAAGCACTCAAATAGGTTGTACCCGCGTATGGTCAGCCAATCGGCCTTGCCGGTCATCGACAGCACGCACAGCACGAGCAGCACGCCTACCACCGCCGAGGTGATCATCACGCTCTTCTGGCGGCTCAGCGCACGCCGCGGCTGACCGTTCTTGCGTTGGCCCAGAGCGCCGCTCGCCTCGCAGATGAACGCTACCATCACCTCCATCAGCGAGATCGTCGAGGTCAGCGCCGCTACACACAGCAGGGCGAAGAACAGCACGCTGCTCACCCAGGTCAGGGACATCTGCTGGAGGATTGCCGGCAGTACAACGAACACGAGCTGCGGACCCTCGGCAGGGTTGAACCCGAAGGCAAACACTGCCGGGAAGATGATCACACCCGCCAGTATAGCTACCAGCGTGTCCAGCACGATCACCTGTACGGAGGTGGCCGCCACGTTCTGGTTCTTAGGCATGTACGCACCGTAGGTGATCAGCGCACCCATACCTATCGATAGGCTGAAGAAGCACTGCCCCATAGCTTCCATCACCACCCGCGGAGTGATCGCCGAGAAGTCTGCGCGGAAGAAGAACTGCATACCTACATTGCTCCCGTCGAGCATCAGTACGCGCCCTACCATCAGCAGCATCATCCCCAGCAGCAGCGGCATTAGTATCTTACTCAGGCGTTCTATACCTTTGTTCACGTCAAACCACACCACTGCGGCTGTCAGCACCATCGGTAGCAGACTGAACGCGATCATCCTCGGCGTGTCCGATGCTACAGCGCTGAAGTGCGCCGTCAGCGCCTCCGTGCTCATGCCCGAGAATGTGTTTCGCACTGCTTCGAACAGGTAGTTGAAGCACCAGCCGGTCACGATGAAGTAGAACCCCATGATCAGCAGTGCTGTCAGCATACACAGCCAGCTCAGCCACTGCCAGCGGCCGTTGCCGTTCAGCTCGCGAAACGCGCCGAACGCACTCTTGCCCGAACGTTTGCCGATCAAGAACTCCGTCATCAGCAGCGGCATGCCGAACAGCAGTACGCATACCAGATAGATGATCAGAAACGCACCGCCGCCGTTCTCGCCGGCTATGTACGGAAACTTCCATATATTACCCAATCCGACGGCACTTCCTGCCGCCGCCATGATCACTCCGACCTTTGAGGTGAATGCTGAATTCTTTGTCTGTCCGTCTGTCATTTCTTCAAATCACTAATTGCCGAACGCGAGTGCAAAGATATAAAAAAAATCCCACATTTGCAAATAATGTGGAACTTTTTTTTAGAAAAGTAACGTGTAGCCGTCAGTTCTTTCGTATTCCCTGATAGTCCTCTACGGTCTTGGTGGAGATAGTGGTGGTGACTTTCGTGGAATCGGTTACCTCGGTGTACGTGGCAGTAGAGGTAACGGTACGGGTGGCTTTGCAGGCAGTGAATGCCAAAGCCACGGTTACTGCTATGAGTATGCCGGATAAGATCCGGCGGAATGGAAGAAATTTTTTCATAATTTTACGCGTTAGAAGTGTTATTGCCTTCACCGCCGCTGTCGTGGCCGCCGTTTCCACGGCTGTTCTTGAAGCGGTAGGTGTAATCGATGCCGAATAGCGCACCGGCGAACGTTGCTGCCTCACCGAAGGCAACCAGTAGCGTCTCGTGGATTTCGCCCTTGGGGTCGATATAGACGCCGCAGAACAGGAG
>DBYS01000002.1:47834-47968 GCA_002310195.1 Bacteroidales bacterium UBA1180 | reverse complement strand
AAACTGCGTGCCGCTTACGGTATGACGGGTAACGATGCCAGCGTATATCTGACTAACCCGACGTTTGTTCAGGCATTTGCCACCACAACGTACAACTCTGACGCTATCCTCTTCCCGTTCAACGGCACGAACGC
>DBYS01000002.1:0-47771 GCA_002310195.1 Bacteroidales bacterium UBA1180 | reverse complement strand
GTTGGTTTGAACCTCCAGTTCTTCGGCGGTCGTCTGGGTTTGGACGCTACGTACTATCACCGTATCACAAAAGATCAGATCTTCACGCTGCCTGTTGATCCTTCTACAGGTTACAACACGATGGTTACGAACTTCGGTAAGGTTCGCAACACCGGTTTCGAGTTGGTATTGAACACCACGCCGGTTAAGACGAAGAACTTCCAGTGGAACTTGGACTTCAACGTAGCCCGCAACTGGAACACCGTTCTTGAGTTGCCTGACGGTCTGGATGGCGGCAAGAGCATCATCGAAGGCTTCTCGACATCTGCTGACGCTGTATATGCTTACGCTGAGGTTGGCAAGCCGATGGGTGAATTCTACACCAACCTGCCGCAGTACACTGAGGATGGCAAGATCATCGTAGGTGCTGACGGTCAGCCTATCATCGGCGCTGACATCGAGGACACCGGCAAGAACATGCAGTGCAAGTGGACGGGTGGCATCTCGACCTCTCTCTCCGCATACGGCGTAACGCTGAGTGCTACCCTGGACGCTCGTTTGGGTGGATATATGTTCTCGCGTACGAAGAACCTCATGGAGTTCACCGGTAACGGCGTAGTAACGACCTACAACGGCCGTAACCCGTTCGTGGTGCCCAACTCTGTTGTTGAGGTAGGCGCTGACGCTGAGGGCAACCCGATCTATGAGGAGAACACCACTCCGATCTTCCTGGTTGACGGTAGCTATCAGAATTACTTCGATGGCACTGGCGCTGGCCAAGGCGGCGAGTTCTTCCTGATCAACCGTTCGTTCGCTAAGCTGCGCAACATCAGCCTGACATGGGATCTGCCGAAGAAATGGATGCAAGCCATGCGTTTCGAAGGCATCGCCATTACTGCTTACGTGAACAATGTAGCAACGTTCACGGCTAAGGACAACTACTATATTGATCCTGAGAACACCTCGTATGCCGGTGACGGCGACCTGGCTGCTCAGTTCGGTGAGTTGTACTCCAACCCGACCAGCCGTCAATATGGTCTGAACGTGAATATTAAATTCTAAACTGAGGAGGACAAAAATATGAAAAAGTATATTAGTATATTGTTTTCCGTACTCGTGTTGGGTCTGACCGGTTGCAAGGATTACCTTGACATCAACTATGACCCCAACTCTCCCGCTGAAGAGAACTTGACGAGCGAAATGATCCTGCCTGCAGCAGAGATGAACATCGCTGCTACGTACGCTTATACGCTGCATATCCTCGGTGCTTACAATGCGCAATACTATGCACAGCAATTCGGTACGCCGAACTACGTGAAGTATTCGCAGTTTGAGGTTTCGGCCGAGAACGGTAGCGGTGCTTACCGCCAGTTGTTCCAGCGTGCGCTGAGCAACCTGAATACGGTTATCAAGAAGGCTGATGCCGACAACGAGACCGCCGTTAAGCTGCAAGCCACCGTTCTGCGTGCGTTTGCATTCCAGCTGCTGGTGGACGCGTTTGGCGAACTGCCCTACTCTGAGGCATTCGACCCCGAGAATCTTGCACCAAAGTATGACAACGGTCAAGATATCTACGAAGGTTTGATTAAGGAGCTTGACGCTGCCATAGCAGGCCTGAAGGCAGGTGACATGGTTGTTACGAGCTTCATCTTCCCGGACAAGTCGGTTGATGAGTGGGTAAGCTTTGCTTATGCTGAGAAACTCAAACTGCTGAGCCGTCTGTCGAGCGTGAAGGACGTGAGTGCCGAGATCCAGGCGATCATCAATGAGGACAAGTTGCCCGCTAACGATATCGAGATCGCCGGTTGCTGGTCCGACGCCAATGGCCAAGCTAACCCCTTCTACTCGGAGGAGCGCGCTACATGGGGTCGTGTTACGCACAACGTGATTGCCAACCTTGCACTCGTAGGTACACTTCAGACTGACGCTTACACTGATCCGCGTCTGGCTGCATGGATCCTCCCGAACGGTGACGGCAAGTTCCAGGGAAGCATCTCCGGTACGAACCTCTCGACCGTTGAAGACAAGTACGCTTCGACCGCCGCTTGGTGCGAACTCAAGCTCAACTACAACACGCCGGTGATCTTCATCAGCCGTGCTGAGATCGACTTCTTCCTTGCTGAGTTCTATGCTCGCAAGAGTGACGCCACCAACGCTGCCTACGCTTACGCTGACGCTATCGCTGCTTCGTTCGCTTCGGCAGGTGTAAGCGGTGCTGCTGCTCACGTAGCTCAGTTCCCGTATGACCAGAGCAAGTGGCAAGAGGTAATCGGTCTCGAGAAGTGGAAAGCTCTCGCCGGCATCAACGGCTTTGAGGGTTACACCGAGGCTCGTCGTCTCGACCAACCCGCTTTCGGTACGGTTAAGGCTTCGGATATGTACGCCGGTAGTGGCGCACTCGACCTGACCAAGTACGAACCGGGTAAGCTCTACACACCGTTCCAGGTGTTCAACCAAGTAGGTGACAACAAGTTGCTCGAGCGCTTTGCTTATCCTGAGATCAGCACGTCGCGTAACAGCAATGCACCCGCATTCCCGGGTTATCTGGAGCCTATCTTCTGGGGTAAGTAATCGTAAGGTATAAACTTGTTAAAGGATTACAATTATGAAAAAGAGTATTATATGTTTGGTAGCCCTCTTCGCTCTGGCACTCGGTTTCACGAGCTGCGAGAAGGAGTCTGCGGGTTTGACCAGTATCACTTATTTTGCAGAGATCGTTCTGGAGGGTGATGCCACTATGGTAGTAGACAAAGGCTCTGAATTCGTTGACCCGGGTTTCACCGCTACGATGAAGGGTGAGGACGTAACCGACAAGGTTGAGGTTAACAGCAATGTTGACACTTCAACTTCGGGCGTGTATAGCGTTGTTTACAGCATCGTTAATGCCGACGGTTTCCCTGCTTCGGCTACCCGTACCGTGATTGTGCTGGATCTAAGCAGTGCAATTGAAGGTTTCTGGGCATGCAGTCCTGCCAGCCACCGTACAAACACCAACACCGGTGCCGACGTGGCTTACGGAGCATCGTTCGAGATCATGATCATTGACAACGGTGACGGCACTTACTTTGTAGATGACCTGCTCGCAGGTTGGTATGCACAGCGTGCCGGTTACGGTGATTCGTATGCTATGCAAGCTACTATCTCCATCGCTGACGACGGTACCATTACCCTCGAGAGCAGCAATGTTCCTGGTTGGGGTGACGCCGCTGACGCTCTCTCGGCTGATTCGAAGTATGATGCCGGAGCTAAGACTATCACCTATACGGTAACGTATGCAGGCTATCTGGATTTCAGTGTTGAACTTAATAAAGTCGATCTTTGATTATGAAAAAGTTAGTTTATGCAATAGTAGCCCTGGCAACGCTGACGCTTGCCTCGTGCGAGAAGGACCCCATTGGCGGTACTGCTACCGAGAAGATGGCAGGCCAGTGGTACGTGGAGTGTATAGCTATTGATGGCGACGGCACTGTGCTCTATGAGGACGCAGACCTGTTCGGCATCGGCAAGTTCTGGCTCCTGACCTTCAACACTGCAGCCAACAACAAGGACACCCTGTTTATTCAGGATGTTGACGGCGCTTGCTGGGATTTCAAATTGAAGGTTGCTTGCGACCAGGCTGCAGATACCTTCGGCATCATTGCCGGAGAGAACCTGCAATATGCTCCCTGCAATGCTGACGTTACCAACGGTAAGATCCTGCGTGGTGCAGGCAAGACCCCGAGCGGTGCGCCGGCTGACTCGATCGTGTTCGACATCCTGTTCGACGACGATTCGAACGCAGGTGTTTACTACGACCGTCTGCGTATAACGGGTATCCGTTACACCGGTCTGGTTAACGACGATTGATTCGTCCATTGCAAAGAAAAACGGCATCGCTCATGCGGTGCCGTTTTCTTTTGTCTATCGCAGCCAAACATGACCACGGGTTATGCATCTATCGCATCGTACGCTGTTTCCTGGCAAAACGGTTCTGGTTGTTCTGGCGTTTGGGCGACTGGCTATCAGACTGCGCATGCACAGCCATCGCCTCTTCGAAGCCGGGGAAAGAGGTGGAGAGCTGACCGTCGGAGAGGATCTCGATGTCTTCTCTAAGACGTTGTATGCCGGACTCGAACTCTTTGTTCCAGATCTGGTTCTTCTGGCGCATGCAGCGCGCTATATAGATCGTAGCCGACTGACGTTGGCGTTCGTCCTTGATGGTTGTAGCGTACGCCACGAGGTCTTGCAGTATGCGGCCGTAGTTACGTAATTTGATTACGTCTGTGCGGTGGGTTAAGGGACACTGATTCATAGCGGTCTACTTGTTCTTAATCAGGTAAATCATCGTGGGATAGTGGTCGCCGTAACCATTCTGCCATACGCCGCCTTTGTGTGTACGCAACGGTGCGCCTTTGTCCTTGCCTTCCTGCACGGTGAGGAAAGGCTTGTTGAATACCTCGGATTTCCAGTATGTCCACTGTGTGCGCTCGTGAGGTGCGTTGAGTAGAGGCTCACTGATGATGATCTGGTCAAACAAATCCCATGTACCGTTGTACATCAGCGTACCTACACCGCGCTCGAGGTGCAGCCACATAGTATTGAAGAATCCCTGCGTACCGACGTCCTCACGTTTCATCCGCGCTTCCATGATCTCCGCGCAGGAGTGGTTGAACGGATCGTCGTTGAGGTCACCCATTACGATCACCTTCGCACGCGGGTCTTTCAAGTATAGCGAGTCGGTTATATGCCGACAGAGCATGGCCGCGGTATCACGTGTGGCACGCGAACTCTCCTCGCCGCCGTAACGCGATGGCCAGTGGTTGACTATCAGATGAAGCTTGTCCTTGACTATACCGCCGTTCTCGTCCTTCAGGTAGCCTGAGAGCAATAATTGGAAACGGCTGCGCACCTTGCCGCCGTCGGAGTAGTGTGCCTTCAGCGTATAAGGTACGGGCTTGCCGGCCGGAACGAAGTACCGCGGGTCGTACAGATATCCGACATCCACACCGCGGCGGTCAGGACCCTCGAGCAGTATGGGCACGTACTTGCGGCCGGTCTGGTTCTCGATCTCCTTGCACAGGTCTTTCAGGCAGCCGATGTTCTCCACCTCGCACACGCCGATGATCGATGCGCCCAGAGGGGTCTTGTCGAGACCGAACTGCGAAATAGCGTACGCCATGTTCTTAAGTTTGTTGCGGTACTTCAAGCCCGTCCAGTGCATACCACCTGTAGGCAGATACTCGTAGTCGTTCTTGTGAATCGTATCGCCGTTACTGAGGACATAGAAATCGTGGATCGTATCGAACAGGTTCTCCAGGTTGTAGAACGCAACACAACGCACAACATAATCCTGAGCGTCTTGTTCATTGAGAGATTTTTGGGCTTGGGCAGGAAGGCTCACCAGCGCCATACATGCCAAGACAATCGAGGCAAGGAGGGTTTTCTTCATGGTCTTTTCCTTTAATTTTTCAAAAAAAGCATACAAAGATACGATTTTTTTTGCAAATATGCAAATTTTTTTGTAACTTTGCATAAAATTTTTCACTAAATTATCGTTATTATGTCTTCAGTCAATAAAGTTATCCTGATTGGCAACGTTGGATCAGACCCTGAGGTACGTTACTTGGACCGCGGTGTAGCTATTGCTAATTTCAATCTCGCAACCACCGAACGCGGTTACACGATGCAGAACGGAACGCAAGTCCCCGACAAGACCGACTGGCACGCTATCGTGCTTTGGCGGAACCTCGCCGAATGGGCGGAGCGGAACATTCGCAAGGGTATGAAACTCTATGTTGAAGGTAAACTGCAGACACGCACGTGGGAGAAGGAAGGTCAGCGCCGCCAGAAGACGGAGGTGATTGCCGAGAACATCCAGATCCTCTACCGTCCGCAAGAGTACCAGCAGCAGCGCAACGAAGAAGCCATGCAGGAGGAAGACGGAGGATACGAGATACGCGACAACCAAGACGAGTCTGTCCTCTTCTGATCACACCGTTGACTCTCTTATCCCTGTCCTTAACCGAAGAAGGCTTCCTCACCGGGGAGCCTTCTTCGTCTTTCATTCCTTTACGCCTTATTTCTTGAAGTAACGGTTATACAGTCCTTGGAATCCTGCGCCGTGACGGGCTTCGTCGCGAGCCATCTCATGAACGGTGTCGTGGATCGGGTCGAGGTTCAGTTCCTTGGCACGTTTGGCTATCTTCAGTTTATCCTCGCATGCGCCGGATTCGGCGAGCATACGTTTCTCGAGGTTAGTCTTCGTGTCCCAAACGACTTCACCGAGCAGTTCGGCAAAACGTGAAGCGTGGTCGGCCTCTTCGAACGCATAACGGCGGAAAGCCTCAGCGACCTCAGGATAGCCCTCACGGTCGGCCTGACGGGCCATTGCCAGATACTGGCCTACCTCCGTGCACTCGCCCATGAAGTGCGCACGCAGACCCTCGCGGATGATCGGATCCTGCTCGTCCTTCGCTACGCCTAACACGTGCTCGCATGCCCATACGAGACCTTTGCTCTCGTCGGCCACTTTCCATTCAACGATCTGTTTGCACTGCGGGCAACGCTCCGGTGCCTCTGTACCCTCGTGGACGTAACCACAAATGGGGCAAATGAATTTCTTTTTCATACAGTTGATATTTAAGGGTTAATAACTTTCTTCTGCTGACGGGAACGACGAGTCCCTGACCGCTGCCACATACTTGCCTACAGCTTGTTTCACCGGTTCGGCGAGGTGAGCGAACTGTCTCAGGAACTTAGGTTTGAACCCTTCGTTCAGTCCGAGCATGTCGTGCAGCACGAGCACCTGGCCGTCCGTGCCTGCACCCGCACCTATGCCTATCGTCGGACAACTGACCTCACGGGTCACGCGCTCGGCGAGGGCTGCGGGAATCTTCTCCAGCACTATACAGAAGCAGCCGGCTTGCTCCAGCGCATGTGCATCGGCTATGAGCTTGGCTGCCTCCGCCTCCTCCTTGGCACGCAGACCGTAACCGCCGAACTGATTGACGCTCTGGGGTGTCAGACCGAGGTGGCCGCATACCGGCACACCGGCTTGCACCATTCGGCGTATAGCGTCGGCTATCTCCTGGCCACCCTCGAGCTTCACGGCGTCCGCGCCGCTCTCCTTCAGCACACGGATAGCGCTGCGCACAGCCTCATCGTCGTTCACCTGATACGAACCGAACGGCATATCGGCCACCACCAGCGCATGCTGCGCGGCACGAACCACCCCCTTGGTCAGGAAAATCATCTCGTCCAGCGTGATCGGCAGGGTGTTCTGGTTGCCGCATACGATGTTCGAGGCGCTGTCGCCTACGAGGAGTATATCTACGCCGGCCTCGTCCACCAGACGTGCTAGGGTATAGTCGTAGGACGTGAGCATGGTGATCTTCTCACCGGTCTTTTTCATCTGTCTCACACGCGTGGTCGTCATGCGTGCGGATTGGGTATGTACTGACATATTTTTTGCGTTTGTTGTTTATCAAACCATGCATGGCTGATGCATGGAGTTATTTGGAGGAAAGTGCTTCGTGCATAGCGGCAGCTGCCTTACGGCCGTCGGCCATCGCGAGGATAACCGTTGCTCCTCCGCGAACTATATCGCCGCCGGCGTAGAGGATCGGAAGCGACGAACGCATCGAGTCGTCAACAACGATCGTGCCCTTGCGCGACACTTCGAGACCGGCAACGGATTTCGGGATGATCGGGTTAGGCGAAACGCCTACTGCTACCACGACCATATCTGCCGGCATGGTAATTGTCTTGCCCTCGACAGGCACAGGCGAGCGGCGTCCCGACTCGTCGGGTTCGCCCAGGGTCATGACTTGCAGCACAGCCTCCTTGACACGACCGTTCTCGTCGGCGTGGTACTCGATAGGGTTGTGCAGTGTCATGAATTCTATACCTTCCGCCTTGGCGTGCTCAACCTCTTCGTGACGAGCGGGCATCTCGTCCTCGCTGCGGCGATAGACGATGATAGCATGTTCCGCACCCAATCGTTTGGCGGTACGCACAGCATCCATGGCCGTGTTGCCGCCACCGATGACGAGCACGTTCTTGCCATACAGCACCGGTGTATCGCTAGCAGCGTTGGTGGCATCCATAAGGTTCACGCGCGTGAGGTACTCGTTGGACGACATGACGCCGTTGAGGTTCTCACCGGGTATGCCCATGAATCGCGGCAGACCGGCACCCGAGGCAACGAACACAGCCTTATAGCCGTCAGCCTGCAGGTCGTCGACAGTAATCGTCTTGCCGACAATCGTATCCGTGACGAACTCCACACCCAAGGCGCGCAGGCCGTCAATCTCCTTATCCACAATAGCGTTAGGCAGACGGTACTCGGGTATGCCGTACTTAAGCACTCCGCCTATGGCATGCAATGCTTCAAACACGGTGACCTGATAGCCGTACTTAGCCATATCGCCTGCGAAAGTCAGACCGGCAGGACCGGAGCCTACTACAGCGACCTTTGGTGCTGTGGTCGGCAATTTCTGATTTCTGATTTCTGATTGCTGATTGCTGTCGGCATGATCGGCAACGAAGCGCTCGAGGTAACCGATGGCTACGGGTTGGTGACCCATCTTCAGGTGGATACATTGCGCCTCGCACTGTTTCTCCTGCGGGCATACGCGGCCGCAGACGGCAGGCAGCGAACTGGATTCGTGGATGATAGCCGAAGCCTTCTGTATATCCCCCAGCTCAATCTGCTTGATGAACGCAGGTATATCGATATTAACAGGGCAACCCTTGACGCAACCCGGGTTCTTGCAACTCAAGCAACGATGGCTCTCGGTGAGCGCCTGCTCGGGTGTCAGACCGAGGTTAACCTCTCGGTGCAGGCTCTTCACGCGCTCTTCAGGTGCCAACTCCGGCATCTTCACTCGCGGAATAGCGGCTCTTTCTTTTGCCGTTAACTGATTGCTGACTGCTGATTGCTGATACCTCTCATAGGCGGCGGCTTCCTCGGGTTTGTAGGAGCGCAGACGCGAGAGCATCTCGTCGAAATCCACCTGATGAGCATCGAACTCCGGACCATCGACGCATACAAATTTAGTCTGACCGCCGACCGTCACACGGCACGCGCCGCACATACCCGTGCCATCGACCATGATCGTATTGAGCGAAGCCTCGGTGGGGATATTATATTTCTTCGTGGTCAGTGCCACGAACTTCATCATGATCGCCGGGCCGATGGTGATGCACTTATCGACTTTCTCTCGCTGAACGACCATCTCTATGCCTTGCGTGACCAAGCCTTGCGTGCCTGCCGAACCGTCGTCAGTCATGACGATAACTTCATCGGAGGTGGCAGCAAGCTCATCGTGGAGGATGATTAGATCCTTGTTTCGTGCAGCAAGCACGGTTATCACGCGGTTGCCGGCACGCTTGAGCGCCTGAGCGATAGGCAGCATAGGCGCTGCACCTACTCCACCGCAGGCACAAACAACCGTACCGTAGTTCTCGATGCGGGTAGCCTGACCAAGCGGTCCGACGACATCGGCGAGGCTGTCGCCGGCGTTCATGGCACAGAGCTTGGCGCTGGACACACCTATACGTTGCACAACAAGGGTAATTGTGCCGGCTGCAGGATCGGCATCTGCGATGGTGAGCGGCATACGCTCGGAGTTACGATCCACACGGACGATGACAAAGTGTCCGGCACGGCGACTCTTGGCAATGAGCGGAGCCTCAACGACGAGCTCCGCCACATTGTCAGAGAAGAAACGTTTAGAGATGATCTTGTTCATTGCATCTATTGGCAGCCAAGATTGACTGTCGGCTGGTTAGAAGTACTTCTGTTCGCTGCCCTCAATAGAGGTGAGCAGGTTGTTGGCGAGACGGCTGGCGCCGAAGCGGAAGAGCTTGTTGTTTAGCCAATCGTTGCCAAGGATCTCCTTGACGAGGGTGTAGTGCGCCACAGCTTCATCGGTGGTCGAGACGCCTCCGGCAGGTTTGTAGCCGATTATCTGTCCGGTCTTTGCCTTCCACGCCTTGATAGCCTGACACATAATGAACGTGGCTTCAGGCGTAGCATTGACAGCAATCTTGCCGGTCGAGGTCTTGATGAAATCAGCACCGGCAGCCATAGCGAGGATCGATGCTTTCCAGATATTCTCGGCGGTCTTCAGCGCGCCTGTCTCGAGTATGACCTTGAAGTGCGCACCTTTGGAGGCAGCTTTCTGCTCGACGATCTCGTCGAAGCACTCCTCGTACTTACCCTCGAGGAACTTGCCCTGCGAGAGAACCATATCGCACTCGGTAGCACCTTCCCGTACAGCCATAGCAGTCTCGGCTACCTTGATCTCAATGAACGTCTGCGCGGCAGGGAACCCGCCAACAACAGAGGTGATACCCACACCCGAGGCTTTGAGGTTAGCCTTTACAACAGGCACAAGAGCAGGATATACGCAGATCGATGCTACATTATAATCCTTGAGTGCAGGATAATGATCGGCGAAGTAATTGACGCAAGCAGCCATCTTCTCCACGCGTGCATAAGTATCGTCACCCATGAGGGTGGTAAGATCAATCTGGTGGAGACACTGCTTCCACACAGCGGGGTTGTTGTTCTCTGCAGCGTGCTTGGCAATGATATCTGCGGTTTGAGCCTTAACCTGCTCGTCGGTCAGCGCAAAGGGATATTGCGCAAAAAGTTCTTCAAACTTGTTCATGGTGATTTATGTATTATGTGTTATGTTTTACGTATTATGTCTGATCAGTGCAGTTTGGCGATGATGGTCTGGTTGCCGCGAACGTTCTCACCCATCTCTACGAACATCTCGGTGTTCAGCGGCAGGTACAAATCGACGCGTGAACCCAACTTGATGAACCCGAGGTGGGAGTTACGGTGGCACTCCTTGCCGGCTCGGGCATAGGTAACAATCCGTCTTGCCATAGCCCCGGCAATCTGGCGAACGGCAATCACAGCCTTGTTCTTGGTCCGGATAACCACAAGCGAACGCTCGTTCTCCGTCGAAGATTTCGGTAGCCAGGCTGCTTTGTGGTTACCTGCCTGATGCTCGCTGACCAGGATCGTTCCCTCACACGGATACCAGTTGGCATGCACATTGAACGGCGACATGAAAATACTAACCTGCAGACGCTCCTCGTGGAAATATTCGTTCTCCATTACCGGTTCAATCACCACCACCTTGCCGTCTGCCGGGGCGACGAGGTAGTTCGGGTCATCAATGGTAAACACGCGTACAGGGTCGCGGAAGAAATACACGACAAACACCAATGCCGCGGCCGAGATAGCCAGCAGTGTGGCCAAGATCCAATGCGGCCAATAGAAATATGCCGTGATATTCAGGATAAATACGATAAGAATTACAATCAGTAACATTCTGCGTCCTTCGCGATGCAGTCCTGTACGTTTGCGTTGTTTGGTTTTAGTCATGGTTGTGTCAGATTAAATCCACTGTTCGAAAGGCATCTGCGCCATCATGTCGGCGGCTTGGTCGATACCCTCCTGAATCTTCTTGCCGGCCATCATTGCAATCATCATCGGCAGTTCGGCTTTGAGCGTAAGTTTGATGCGACTGTCGTGCGGTGCAACCTGCTTGATCTGAATCCAAAAGTTCCCGTCCATCGGCAGGTTCTCCACGCCGTACTTGACTGTATCGTCAGGCAGGCGGTCCACAATGCGTATAATGATCTTCTGTCCGAGTCCGTCCACCTTCATGCGGACAAAATCGGCATCGGTCTCAAACTCCTGCACCTTGTCCTGAGGAATAAGGTCGCGCACGCGCTCCAAGTTCCTCAAATCGGATATGACGGCATATATGGCCGCTGCGTCGGCTGCAACTTTGGCTATGTGGCTTTCGTAAGTATTCATTGCTGTTGTTTGGATTCGTAGTGTTGTACGCGTTGCGAGGCGAGGCGTATCTGCTCCTCGAGCTGATCGATGTCGCGCATGGTCAGTCCGAGCTGATAGGTGCAGTCGAGTGCCTGTTTTTCGCTGTCGGAGAGGTAGTACGCCGCCTTGCCGTTGCCTTTTGCCGTAACACGGATACGTTCGCCGAGGTGCGAGGATATGAAGTTCAGCACTTCCAATGCCTGCTCGTCGGTAAGGGTAAGAATCTCGTGCCAGCCTTCGACCTCAAAGGCGTGGTTCTGACCTTGGATCTCAATCTCTTGATCACCGGCCTGCAGTGCCACCGCCGTCTGGTGGATGGCCTTAGCGCCATAGTAGTAGCTCTTTACGAGCGTCTTGCGGTCGTCACTGACATACGCCTGCAGAAAGCAGCGGTTGGTGTTCCATCCTGTCTGCAGATTACGATAGACGTACTGCCCGTGATCCTCGTACGACTCGTTCTTCTCGAATCTGAACTGCTTGAGCAGCTCGTCGGCCTGCGGGAGCAGCGGCTGGAGAAGCGAATCGCAGTAACGGAGGGTCTGCTGCGACTGCAGATAGGCAATCGTGTCCTTGAGCGCCTTCGCCTGCCGGCGTTGGGCGACCTGCTTGGGATAGAGCGCATGCACGGAGTCAAGTTGCTGCAGCGCCGCCTCGTAACGGTGCTGACTGATGAGTTCGGCAGCAGTATCAACATGCGCCTGAGCGGCGCGCTCCTGCTTCTGCCCGGCGCAACCGGCAAGACACAACGCAAGGGCTGCGACAAGAAGAATACTATGCGATTGAATCATCTGCTTCATGTAAGGGCGGATAATAGAACGTACAAAGATACGAAAAATATTCCAAATATCCTAATTCCACATGATTTATGTAGAAAAATATGTATAAAAATATTATTTTTGCAAAAAAATCGCCAAAAATTTGCATATTTGAGAAAAAATTTGTAACTTTGCAGCCGATTAAGAGTGTAGTGCGCTTTTTGCGGACAATATTTGCATGCAGAAGCGTGTTCAGTCGAACAACAAACAACAAAAAAACATAAATCAACGAAGTATGAAAAAACATTTCCTAATGTTGACAGTGATTGCCCTGGCAGTCCTGACTTCCTGTAACAACACACTGCCCAACCCTGAGCAGGTGAAGATCAACCCCAGCCCTATGGCTGTAGTAGGTGACAAGGTAAACGTGGACATCACGGGTACTTTCCCTGAGAAGAAATTTGCCAAGAAAGGCGTTCTGACCGTTACTCCGGTTCTGAAGTACGGTGACAAGGAGATTCTCGGCGAGCCTGTAACCTATGTAGGCGAGAAGGCTAAAGAGAACGGTACCGTTGTTAACTACAAAGAAGGTGGCACCTACCGTCAGCACGCATCGTTCAACTACAGCGGTGCTATGGACAAGAACACCAAGCTCTATCTGCGTTTTGACGCCAAGGTAGGCAAGAAAGAACTTGAGTTGCCCGACCAGCTGATTGCCGAAGGTCTGAACACCACGGCCAAGAACGTCAGCGCACGCGACAACAAAGCCCAGGTAACCGCCGACAAGTTCCAGCGCGTTATCCAACAGATGCAAGAGGCTGACATTCTCTTCCTTATTCAGCAAGCTAACCTCCGCAACTCGGAGACCACAACCCAGCAGATGAAAGACCTGCAGGAGGCCATCAAGGAGGCTAACGCCAACGAGCGCAAGGCTATCCACAGCCTCGAGGTTGCCGGTTATGCATCGCCCGATGGCGCACAGGCTCTGAACGAGAAGCTGGCTAAGAACCGTCAAGACGTAGCTCAGAAGTTCCTGGCCAACAACCTGAAGAAGAACAAGATCAAAGCAGGCATCGAGAGCAACATTACCGCTGAGGACTGGGACGGCTTCAAGGCTGCTCTGGAGAACAGCAACATCCAGGACAAAGACCTCGTGCTCCGCGTTCTGTCGATGTACAACGATCCTGAAGAGCGTGAGAAACAGATCAAGAACATCTCCGCTGCTTACAAAAACATCGCTGACGAGATTCTGCCCGCACTGCGTCGCAGCCGTCTGATCCTGACCACCGATCTGATTGGTAAGTCGGACGACGAGATCAAGAACCTGTCGAAGAACGATCCTGCCGCTCTGAACATCGAGGAGCTGCTCTATTCGGCTACCCTGACCAACGACAACGCTGAGAAGATCCGCATCTACAAGAAAGCTACCGAACTCTTCCCGAACGACTATCGCGGCTTCAACAACCTCGGTATGGTTTACATGAACGAGGGTAACGTAGCTGAAGCACGTCGCTGCTTCCAGAACGCTCTGCAGATCGAGCCGAACAACCCCGACGTAAACTACAATGCCGGTGTGGCTGCAATGGCTGACGGTGATCTGGCTAAGGCTGAAGAGTACCTCGGCAAGGCTGCCGGTACACAGGCTAACCTCCAGGCTGCTATGGGTACGCTCTACACCATGAAGGGCGACTACAAGAACGCACGCAGTGCTTACGGCCAGAGCGCAACGAACAACGCCGCTGTTCAGCAGATCCTGAGCGAGGATTACGCTGCTGCCAAGAACACTCTGGACAACGTAGCCGAGCCGAACGCAACGACCTACTACCTGAAGGCTGTTGTAGGTGCACGCACCAACAAACGTGCTGACGTGCTCACCAACCTCCGCGACGCTATCGCCAAGGATGCAAGTCTGAAGGCTAAGGCTGTCAACGACGTTGAGTTCGCCAAGTTCGCTGAGGACAGCGAGTTCCTCGCTATCGTTAAGTAATGTCGGTACTGTTTCCGAAAGTAAACAAACCTCGTCAGTGGGATTATCGTCCCATCTATTACGATGAAGAGAAGGAGGCGCGCAAGCAAAAACTTGCGCGCCTTCAGGCTTTGCGTGAGCAGGCCGAACAGGAAAAAGAGGGCGTCAAGCCTGACGATACTACCGGAGCAACGGAGCATGTAACGACTCTGCACCGCGGCTCGTTCCGCGAGGCACATGAAGCGCAAACCAAACTCCGCATCGATACCGAACACAAATCCAAACTGTCGTTCTGGATAGTACTGCTGGTACTATTGTTCCTTGTATTCTACTGGTTGCTGTAAGTTATGGATGTTATACGGCTGTTACCGGATAGTGTAGCCAACCAGATTGCGGCGGGCGAGGTCATTCAGCGACCTGCTTCCTGCCTGAAAGAGCTGGTGGAGAACTCGCTCGACGCGGGTGCTCATACTATCCGTGTGCTCGTACGCGACGCCGGCAAGACACTCATCCAAGTCACCGACGACGGATCAGGCATGTCCGTCTCCGACGCACGTATGGCGTTTGAGCGTCATGCCACGTCGAAGATACGCGAGGCGCAAGACCTGTTCCATCTTCGCACTATGGGATTCCGCGGCGAAGCACTGCCAAGTATATGTGCCGTTGCACAAGTGACAATGACCACACGCCGCGAGTCGGACGAGGTCGGCACGCTACTGGAGATCAACGGCTCGCAAGTGCAACGCCAAGAGCCCTGCCAGTGCGCAGCGGGCACAAGCATTCAGGTGAAGAACTTGTTCTTCAATGTACCGGCCAGACGCCGTTTCCTCAAGTCCGATTCGACAGAGCTGCGTAACCTCATCACAACCTTCCAGCATATAGTACTCGTCTATCCGGACAGAGCGTTCACGTTCGTGGCGGACGACGAGATCATATATGACCTGCCCGTCGGTACGCTCAAGCAACGTATCGAAAGCGTATTTGGCAAGAGCAAGAGCAAATTGTACACTTCGCAGTTGCTGGAGATAGAGCAACAAACCGAACTGGCAACGATCCGCGGGTTTGTAGGCAAGCCTGAGGCAGCCACTAAACAAGCACAACAATTCTTCTTCGTCAACGGGCGCTACATGCGTCACCCGTACTTCCACAAGGCCGTAATGCAAGCGTATGCAGGCATGCTGCCCACCGAACTACTGCCACCATACTTCATCTACTTCGACATCTCGCCCGAACTGATTGATGTCAATGTTCATCCTACGAAGACGGAGATCAAGTTCGCCGACGAGCAGTCGATCTTCCCCATCCTAACAGCCACTATCCGCGCTGCGCTGGGTAAGTTCAATATCGTGCCCTCAATCGATTTTCTGGGCGGAGATATTGAGATACCAGTCAGCAACGACACGATGCGTGCGAATGCCAAGGCGCCGCAGATTCATGCTACGGCAGGATACAACCCGTTCACGCCGCAGCACGAACGCGTTACACCGCACTGGCAGGAGTTATATGAGCCGCTCAAGCAACAAGTTCAGCCGACATCTGCGCCTCAACAGGCGGAGTTGCCACACGAAATGAGCGAAGCACCGATGCATCCGCAAGCACTGGCCGGAGGGTACATATCCTGTGTACAGGACGATGGCCTGATACTCGTGCATGCACGCCGCGCGCATATCACAATCCTATATTACCAACTCATCACACAACTGCAAAACAGGCAAGGCGTGAGCCAGCAGCTGCTCTTTCCGGAGCAACTGACCGTGAGTGCCGATGAGCAACCCGTGCTTGAGGCCCTGCTGCCCGACTTGCAGCATATAGGATTCGAGCTCGAGAAGGTTGCCGCCAACACGTATGAGATAACCGCCCTTCCGTCCGTACTCGGCAATAGCAATGCCGAGATGGCACTGCGTGCAATCCTTGCGCGTGCAGGCGAAGATCAGAGAGCAGTGCGCGAAGATATGCAGCAGCACATCGCTCTGACCCTTGCGCAAAGCGCAGCTATACCGATGGGTAAAACACTGAGCGAAGCTGAGATGCAAGATCTGCTTCGCAGACTCTTCGCGCTTCCCTCACACCGCATTACACCCGACGGAAAAACAGTCATCGTGTGGTTGTCGGCCGAGGATATAGCGAGGCGGTTTTAGCGTGTGGATATAGCAAAAAAAAGTTAATCGCACAGCAAATGTGCGGAACGTATATCAAATATTTGTTTTTTCAAAGAAAAAACCGTTACTTTGCACTCGCGTTCGCCAATTGGCTCGCACTGATGGAATACAAATAACTAACCAATAAAAATACAATATTATGTCTGAAATTGAATCGAAAGTGATTGACATCATCGTTGAGAAGTTAGGTGTCAGCAAATCGCAAGTTACCATGGAGTCATCGTACACAGCTGATCTGAATGCAGATTCGCTGGACGTTGTTGAGCTCGTAATGGAGTTTGAGAAAGAGTTTGGCATCACCATCTCTGACGAAGCTACCCAGAAGATCAGCACCGTAGGTGACACCGTAGCTTATATCACCGAGGCATTGAACAAGTAATCTTCGATGAGTCTATAGACAGGCATGCTCAAACGTGTAGTCATAACCGGTCTGGGAACAATCAATCCGTTGGGTAACGATGTCGCTACCACATGGTCGGCCATCATGGCAGGCAAGAGCGGCGCGGGGCCTATCACGCAGTTTGATGCTTCCGAATACCGTACGCAGTTTGCGTGCGAGGTCAAAGGTTTTGATGCTAATACATGGTTTGACTTTAAGGAGCAACGCAAGCTGGATCGTTACACGATGTTGGCTTACGTTGCTGCTGTTGAGGCCTATCAGGATGCCGCTCTGCCTGAATCGACCGACCCTACACGTGTAGGAGTAATCGTCAGTTCGGGCGTAGGCGGACTGATCACCCTTGAACGACAGATCACAGAGCATGCCCTGCAGGGCGATGGCGTTCCGCACTATTCGCCTTTCCTTATCCCCAGTATCATTACGGATATGGCTGCAGGGTATATAGCTATCCGTCTCGGACTGAAAGGTCCAAACTTCTGCACCACAGCAGCTTGTGCTTCGTCGGCCATAGCATTCATGTCGGCTATGAACCACATCCGCTTGGGTAAGGCCGATGCCATCCTTGTGGGCGGCAGCGAGGCGGAGATCTGTTCAGCTGCCATCGGCGGGTTCAATGCTCTGCGTGCGCTATCCACGCGCAACGATGAGCCTCTGACTGCCTCACGGCCGTTCTCCGCTTCGCGTGACGGGTTTGTGGCAGGCGAGGGAGCAGCCTGTGTGATGCTGGAAGAGTATGAGCATGCCGTCAAACGTGGTGCGCGGATCTATGCCGAGATGGTCGGTTACGGTTCAACAGCCGATGCTTTCCATCTGACGGCACCCGATCCCGAGGGCAACGGAGCAGCGCGCGTCATGCTGGATGCCATCAAAGATGCAGGAATAAGCCCCGAGGATATTGATTATATCAACACCCACGGCACATCTACTCCTATCGGCGATCTGGCAGAGGCGAAAGCTGTAATCAAAGCCTTCGGTGGCCATGCATTCGAGATGAACTTGTCGTCCACCAAGTCAATGACCGGTCACCTACTCGGTGCATCCGGAGCATTGGAGGCACTGATCACAACGCTGTCGTTGTACCACCAGGTTGTTCCGCCCACAATCAATCATGCAGAGGGCGACGACGATCCGAACATCGACCCGAGGATGAACTTCACGTTCAACCAGCCACAAGCCCGACCATTGCGTTACGCACTGAGTAACGCTTTCGGATTCGGCGGACATAATGCCGCACTCGCGTTCCGCGCGTGGCAGGCATAACACCAAACCAACCAAAATCTACACCATGTTAAACGCGTGAAAAGTAGAACAATAGTACATAGACTATTTATACACCCTAACGTTTAACTAAATTGATAAAATTATGAATGTAGAAATGATTGGCGCAAACGCCGGTAAGATTTGGAACGCATTGCAGAACGGTGCTCTGTCGAGCAAAGCTCTCAAGAAAGCTACCAAACTCAAAGAGGCTGAACTCAACCTTGCATTAGGTTGGCTCGCTCGCGAAGGCAAATTGACCTTCACCGATATGGAGGAGGAGACAATTATAGCTCTCGCCTAAATATCTACTACAAGATACCCACCGTGCAAATGCGTGGGTATCTTTTTTTGTTTGCATAACAACTGATTTTAACCATAAACATGAAACAAATTCTCCTCACCCTGTTTGCCCTGACAGCATCCCTCAATATGGCAGTGGCCGACGAAGCACTCGACCCGAACTATGTGTACGCCGAGCCGACCGTTGTGACGAACAATGAAGAAATAGGTTCGAACCTGGCTAACTATTCGTTCGTCTGCAACAACATTCAGGTCAATGTCACAAAAGGTGCGCGATACGCCAACGATGCAAACACTTACTTCGGCGTGAATGCCGGTGAGAGCATGACGCTCACCGCTACACAGCCGATGAAAGCGATCGTAGTCAACGGTTTTATCAAGAAATACTTCGAGGCGACCGCTTCGAGCGGAACGATCGTATATGCCGATGCCGAGGACGACGAGGTGGAGGCGGAGCAAGTATTGGCCGTGACGGATATCAATGCTACCACGTTGACCATCAGTTGCATCAAGCAACTGCGCTGCTATAGCGTGTCGGTGTACTTTGTTGAAACTCCCGAGATAACCATCGGCGGCGGTGAGGACGATTACTCCTTTGAATGGGAACCCACCGAGGTAACGACGATGAACCTAACCTTCAGCGAATTGGAAGTTAACGATATGACCGGGAACCTTGGTTATGCGTGCACGAACCTCACGTTCTACAACGATGACTATGAGATGGATCTTTCGGTGTTTGCCTCTACTGTCGAAGGCGAGACGTTCCTGCCCGCCGGCACATACCCGATCAACGACTCTTACGAGGCAAACACAGTGATGGCATCGCCCGGAGGCTACGAAGATTTTGATTTTCCGTCGTACCTGATCACAGGTTTTGAGCAGAACGAGCTTACCGGCGGCTGGACATACAGCACGGTCTATTATCTCGTCAGCGGTTCGCTGGAGATCGTCGCCATTGAGGGCGGTGTGCAGATGAACATCCGCGCCGGCTCACACTTCGGTTCGATTATCAATGCCACCTATACCCAAGGCGCTGACGGCATAGAGAACACCGCTGCCGGCAGCAAGGTAACAAAAATGCTCCGCGACGGTCAGCTGATCTTGAACCGTGGCGAAGCAAGTTATACGATCTTGGGAAACAAGCTCTAATAATCCACGTGCATAGCACACACGGGCGAGCCGAGAAACAGCGTTGCGGCATCGGCGAATTTGTCCGAATCATCGGTGGTGAGGTACTTACACTCACCACCTTTTTGTAGCCGTTGCTCGATCTCCGGGTGGCGATACAGATAATCCTTGAGGCTCTGTGCCACGATCTCGCCTTGCGCAATGCTGGTACAACGACGGCCACCGGCCTTCGCCAACTCAGCATCTATCGCTGCTTGGATAAGCGGGTAATGTGTGCAGCCGAGCAACAGGGTGTCGATCTTCGGGTCTCGCCTGACAATCTCCTGCACATACTTGCTGATAAAGTACTTGGCTCCTTCCGACTCATGCTCCCCTGCCTCAATCAGCGGAACCCACATCGGACAAGCCAGTTGGGTGACCGTCAGGCTGTCGTTCTGCTTCATGAGTTCGATGCGGTAACTGTCCGATGCTACTGTGCCGGGCGTAGCCAGTACGCCTACGTGACCGGTCTGCGTCAACGAAGGCACGACCTCTACCGTCGGCCGGATCACACCCAGCACACGTACTTGCTGCGGATCGATATCGTGCTGTTGGATCGTTCGCAAAGCTTTTGCCGATGCGGTATTGCATGCCAGGATGATCAACGTGCAGCCTTGCTGCTGCAAGTAACGCACTGCCTCCAACGTGTAGTGGTAGATACACTCAAACGAACGCGTACCGTACGGCGCACGGGCATTATCGCCGAGGTAGATATAATCATACTCCGGCAGCAACTCACGAATCTGCTTCAAGATTGTCAGTCCCCCATACCCGCTATCAAAAACACCTATCATAGCATTTGCGATTTAGTCATTTTATTCTTCGGAGAAGTGCACAAGCACATGGCGGTAGGAGTTGAATATCTTCGACTTCGACACAAAGCCCAGATACTTCTTCTGTTCATCCACCACGGGCAAGTTCCACGCGCCGGTATCTTCGAATATCTCCATCACTTTCTCCATCGGCATATCGTGCCTGAGTACAACTTGCGGGTAGTTCATCAGCTGGGCCACCGTGAAACGGTTGTACAGCCGCGGTTGGAACATGATATTCCTCACCTCGTCCAGCAGCAATATGCCTTGCAGTTCACCGTTGGCATCTACTACGGGGAATATATTCCGCTTGCTGTCAGCAATGACCTTGACGAGTTGCCCGAGGGTCATGTCCGGCGCAACGGTCTTCAGATCTGTCTCCAGCACGCTGTCCATCTTCAGCAGGGTAAGTACCGATCGGTCTTTGTTGTGCGTCAGCAGCTCTCCTTTCTGCGCCAGACGCATCGCGTAGAGGCTATGCGGCTCAAAGAGCATGATGGTCAGGTACGACACCACCGCCACAATCATCAGCGGCATAAGCAGATGGTAACCGCCGGTCAGTTCGGCTATGAGGAAGATGCCCGTAAGCGGTGCATGCATCACGCCGGACATCAGACCGGCCATACCCACCAGCGTAAAGTTCACAACCGGCACATCGACACCTGCCATCTTCAGCAGATATGCACTCACGAAGCCGACTATAGCGCCCATGAACAGCGACGGCGCAAATATACCGCCTACACCTCCGCCGCCGTTGGTAGCCACTGCAGCCACGATCTTCAGCAGTAGCACGAGCGAAAAGTATCCTATGATCACCCACGTCGAGTCACCTAACCGAGCCAACGGACTATGCATCAGCCCCGAGTGCGGGTCATCGTTGAAGAGCTGCAAGATAACATCATACCCCTCGCCGTACAGAGGAGGGAACAGATAGACCAACATCCCCAGCCCTGCACCGCCGATGATGATCTTTACCCACATGTTCCCTATGCGCTTGAAGTGTTGCTCAAGGTAGTTCATCCCGCGTGTGAAATACAGCGAGGTGAAGCCGCATAGTGCTCCTAGCAGCACATACCAAGGTATACGTCCGAGGGTGAACGACTCGATAGTTGTCAGCTCGAACATCGGCGTGAATCCTGTAGTGAAGTACGCAATAGCCGCAGCGGTAACCGAGGAGATGAGCAACGGCGCAATGGAGTTCATCGTCAGGTCGATCATCAGCACCTCCAGCGTGAACACCAGGCCGGCAATCGGAGCCTTGAATATACCTCCTATCGCTCCGGCGGCCCCACAAGCGATCATCAGCATCATTGTCTTCTGATCGAGATGAAAAAGCTTGGCGAGGTTCGAACCGATGGCTGCACCTGTCAGAACGATGGGCGCCTCTGCGCCGACCGAACCGCCGAAACCGATGGTTATGCCGCTGCCTATAAGGCTCGACCACATGTTATGGCTCTTAATGATTGACTTGCGCTGCGAGATGGCGTAGAGGATCTTTGTTATACCGTGGGATATATCGTCCTTCACTACGTAGCGCACAAACACTGCCGCCAACGCGATGCCGATCATCGGGCATACGATATACCACCAGTAATGTTCGCCGGCAATCAGGTAAGTGTTGATCAGGTATTGTATCAGATGGATGAACAGTTTCAGCACATAAGCAGCGATGGCTGACAATATGCCAACCATCAAACTCATGAGCAACACAAGATGCTTCTGGCCTATATGTTGCTGTACCCACTTAATCATTCTGCGTATCCCAACCTATACCTGCATACTTCGAGAGATCCCAGTCTTCCTCTACCTCGTTCAGATAGATCGTATGCTCTTCTTCGTCCACTTCGTTGCCGGCCTCGGCTTCCTGACGTTCCACGCGCTCTATGTCCAGCGGTGAGTGGGAGATCTCTATCACTTGATTCTGCTCTTTCGATAGTTCGTCCCAGAGCACGTCCTTGAGTTCGTTCAACCCCTGCCCGCTGACTGACGAAAAGGCTACTACAGGTATATCGTACTCGTTGCCAAGCATGGCAACTATCTTCCTGACCTCGTCTTCGGGCATGGTATCCGACTTGCTCACGGCGAGTATACGCGCTTTAGTCAGCAGTTGAGGGTTGTACTTCTCCAGTTCTGCCAGCAAAATCTCGTACTCATGCTTCGGATCTTCGGTGCATGCCGGTACGAGGAACAGCAGCACTGCGTTACGCTCAATATGCCGCAGGAATCGCAAGCCCAGGCCTTTGCCTTCGGCTGCGCCTTCTATTATTCCGGGTATATCCGCCATGCAGAACGAGCGGTCATCCCTGTACGACACAATGCCGAGTTGCGGTGTCAGGGTCGTAAACGGATAGTCGGCAATCTCCGGCTTGGCGGCCGACACGACGGACAGAAGCGTTGATTTGCCGGCATTGGGGAAGCCTACCAGACCTACATCGGCTAACACCTTGATCTGCATAATGATCACGCGCTCCTGCGCGGGCTCGCCCGGCTGCGCGTAACGTGGCGCCTGGTTCGTTGCCGTACGGAAGTGCCAGTTGCCCAAACCTCCGCGGCCGCCCTTAAGCAGTACGACCTGCTCACCGTGCTCCTTGACCTCGGTCAGCCATTCGCCTGTCTCGCCATCATAAACCACCGTGCCGCAGGGCACCTCGATGATCCGATCCTCGCCATCTTTGCCGAACGAACGGCTCTCGCCGCCACGACCGCCATCGGTAGCTTGGATATGCTTCTGATACTTCAGGTGCAGCAGCGTCCAGAGGTTACGGTTTCCGCGTAGGATGATATGTCCGCCACGGCCGCCGTCACCACCGTCAGGACCACCTTTAGGCACGTACTTCGCCCTATGAAAGTGCATACTGCCAGCGCCGCCCTTACCCGAGCGGCAGTAGATCTTGACGTAGTCTATGAAATTCGTTGCCATAGTTATCCCTCATTGCCAAGCATCCGCCATGCTTGGCGGATTAGTAGATTTTATTCAAGATACGGCTGATACGCCCGAATATCTCACTGATAGTCCCCAATCCTTGGATGCGCGCGTACTTGTCGTGTAACTCGTAGTAGTCATCCACCGGACGTGTCTGCTCATGATAGACCACGAGGCGCTCCTTGATGGTGTCCAGATTGTCGTCCAGACGGCCACTGATCTTTCCGCGCTCAAGCAGTCGGCGAATCAGTTCATCTTCCGGCACGTTGATATCGATGAGGATTGCTGTCTCATCGCCGCGTTTCTTCATCAGACGCTCGAGTTGCACAGCTTGGTTCAGTGTACGGGGAAAACCGTCGAAGATCAAGCCCTTCGTATCCTTCGGCAGACTGTCGATATAGTCTTCCAGCATCTTGATGGTGATGTCATCGGGCACGAGATGTCCTTGAGCCGTGTAACTCTCTATGAGCTTGCCGAGCTCGCTGCCCGACGCTGCCTCACGACGCATCATCTGCCCCGTGCTGAGGTGTGTCAGTCCGTAGTGTGCTACTATAAACTCGGCTTGTGTGCCTTTGCCGCAACCTGGTGCGCCGCATAAGATAATATTCTTCATTATTACCGTTGTTTAGGAATTATAGGGCAAAGTTACAAAATTTTTTTGAATTATGCAAATAATTCGCAAAAATAATTGTCCGAACCTGTTTTTCTCCGGTCTCTTTGTCATGTGTGCTCCGCGTCATGGGTGAAGCAGCGCCTCGGATGGCGCTGCGTCAGGCGAGGCGTACAGGGTCGCCTCGCGCGGATGTGAGGGCGCTACCGACGGTATTCGGTAGGCGGGATATCAGGCTTGCCGCAGTTGATATACAAGGTGTCGTAGATATACACGGTGTCGCGTATTTGTACGGTAGGAAGCATGTCGGGAAACTCCTCGGCAAGGCGGCGAAGTTCGCGGCGTTTCTGCTCATCGGTCTTTCCTGTCCAGACGGACAGCCCGAGTTTGATGCCTGCCGCCCACGGATGCAGAGCGGTGATAGCCTTCGTGCCGATCAGTCCGTGGTACTCGGGCATGAACGTATAGCCGTTACGGCTGTTGGCGAAGCCCATAGGCGTCAGCCGGCTCAGGGGTGTGGCTAATAGATTGGTGACCGTATATTGCCCGTAGGCGGTGATGATCAGTTCGGTGTGGGCACCGCAACGGATCGTGGTGCCCAACTCCATATACACGGCAGCGTTCCAGCGGTTGAGATGCTGCAAATGCGAGCCTTGCTGCGGCACATCCGTCTGCTCTGTGACAAATCTGCCGGGCAGGTCTTGTAATGTAAGATCCCAATACGGATAATAGCCCGAGTGGGTAACAGAACCTGAGTTGTGCCGGTAGTCGGCAAACAGCGGGATCTGCAGTTTGGCTCCGAGTGCGGCATACGCGCCGACGTGAGGGTTGTTGCGTCCGTAGTGGTGCAGCGTGAAACCCAAGGGTATCTCAAGCAGGTACGCCTCCTGTTGTTCGTACCAGTCGGTAAAAGCCATGCGGTGTTCGTATTGGTCGCCCGAAGCATCGGTAAGCATCTCCGGCCAGGCGTAACTGCCCGTAAGCGATGCAACAGATCCCATGCGCGTGAGTTGAACACCCGTCTGCAGACCCGTCTCTGGAACGAAGAACCAGGTGTAGCCTAATCCTGCAGACCACGTATAGGCGGGATACTGCCTGCCGGCCTGCAACTCGTAGCCGAGACTGCCTATACCTCCACCAGCGGTGATATCGATGTTGTGTGACATCTTTGCCCTGTCTGATGTAACCTTAGGGATGTCCGATGCCTGTGCGGCAAGCGTGCAGCACAGGGCTATGGATAGCAAGAACTTTTTCATTGTACAATCAGTTTATGGTTAGCGGAAATATATATACCCGGTGCAGTGGGTTTGCCGCACGGTCGTCCGTCGATGGTGTAGTAGCGCTCGGGTTGTGCGGTGCTGTGCGTATTATCCAGCGCGTCAGGTGTATAGTCATAGACGCACGAGCGGTACAATAGTCCGTCGGAGCCGGTCATATATACCTGATACGCACCGTTCAGTCCTCCGGGTTCGCGGTAGTATTGCCCGGTGGCGTCAGGGATGAGAATGCCGTTCTTGTACCACTGGTACGCCACAAAGTGCAGGTCGGTTGAGTCTGTCGGATTGCCGTTGCCGGGGTTGTTGTCCACAAACAGCAGGTCGTCCCATTTCTGGTGCACAAAACCGTCGGTGAGCAGCGTGAACGGGAAGAAGTGTGTTGAACCTTTGCATGCCGTTCCGCCGGTGTAGAACGTGAGCGAGATATAGAACGTAGCAATCGGCGCGTTGGCGGGCAGAGGGATGATGATGGTGCTGTCCTCCGGCAGTTCGGCAGCAATGATTGACGTGAAGCCTGCCTGCAGTGCATCAGAGGGGAAAACCAGATCGTAGAGGTCGGGTTCGCCTTCGGTCACGGTAAAGCGGATGGCAAGGGCGGTATCGCTCCGGCACAGGTCAACTAACGGCTCAATCTCCACCACGGGGCATATAACCTGACAATCCTCGCTCGTGCCGTCGATAATGATGGTTACGAGACCTGCACTGGTTGTCCAGTCAGAGAAACCGCTGTTGTCCTTCACTTGCCGGCGGAAGATATACGTGCCGCCTTCCGCCATGGGAAAGGATTGTATAGGCAGCGAGGCTGTGTCGCTATGGAAGATCGGCTCACCGTTGCACAGCCAGCGGTATGTGTACTGTCCGTTGCCGCCGGAGGCGGTGTCCGCCTCGGCGAGTGTGCCGGTGTAGCGCGGGTGGCAGAGTGTGACGGTGAACGAATCGATGGCTCCCGGCTCAACGGCAGCCAGCACATAAACCTTGTGCTCCGACTCCGATTCGACAGGTGTGGTGTTGCACGATTCGTCGCTTGCTCTGCGTGTGAACGTGTATTCGCCCGGTTCGGTAAAGGTGAAGTTGAGTGTGTCGGCTGAGGCTACAGAGCCGTCGATATACACGGGATTCTTCGTGCCGGACGGAGTGACGGCTTTCCACAGGTAACTGAATACGCCTGCACCGCCTGTGGCAGCCTGCTCGCTGCGGATGGTGAACGTTTGCGGCACGCCGTAGATCGTGTCGGGTTCGTCGAACAACTTGCCCGCGTCGAACGGGTTAAGAACAGTCAGATACAATCGTCCGGGCGATTCGGTCCAGTCGGTGGTACACTGGTAGTCGTGTGCGTAACGGCGGAAAGCGTATGTGCCGGACACCTCGGTAGGCAAATCCCGGTTGCGGTACTCGTTGTGACTGAGGTAAACAGTGTCCATCGGAATGTGTACCAGCGAATGGTGCTCATCGTTGTACACCACCGTATCGCGAATAACCATGTACCGGTAACATAAGTTCCCGTCCTGCTCATCGTCCTTGCCGCCAAGAGGTTCTTTGCCGCCGTTGGCTTTCAGAATATTGACGTTCTCCTCGCGCCAGCAGGCGGTAACCGTGCCTTCCATCTTACCTGCATCGAACTTCTCGTAGCCTTTGACAATGGCATAAATCTGCTTGCTCGTACTGCCTTCGGTTACGGTGAGAATAACCTCCTGATTGCCGCAGGGACGAATGACCTGCGCGCTGTTGGCATTCTGGATGTGAATAACATCCTCGCCGGAAGAGATCCATACGGAACTGCTGCCGCCCAACAATTTGAACGACTTACGCGGCAGGTTGCCCTGCATAGGCGCGCCAACGCCCTCGGCACGCTCGACAGGCAGATTGTCGGCGTCAAGGAGGATAGCGTTGGTGGAGACGCGTGCAGCCTCATGGTCGCCGAAGCATTTAAGGCGCGGGTAACGGTAGTAACCGTTGGTGACGCACTCCCACTCGTTGCGGTTAGTGTATGGATTGGCGGGGGAGAAGAACGTGGCGGACGTCTCGATGGCGTACTGCGTGTTGTCGAGCACATCGGCTGTGCCGTAGCCGGTAGCATAGGTGCGCGTCACTTGCTGGTCGAAGCATATTTGTGTGAGATTGGCTGCGGCTGCCTCGTTCAGTCCGAACAATGCGCCTGCATGCTCTGCACCCTTGCAGTAACCGGCGTTATAGCACTCGGTCAGGACAGCCGAACTTTTGTTCACACCGACTAATCCGCCTACGTGGCTGTTGGCGTCGGTGATGATGCCGCAGTTGTAGGCAAATTCCAGTTTGCCGTAGTTCGTGCCGACCAGTCCGCCTATGTTATCGCCGTTATGGGCGATGATCTGTGCCATGTTGAAGCAGTGGTGCAGTCGTCCGCGGTTGATGCCGATGAAAGCACCGACATTGCTTGTAGCGTCAGTCATGATCTGTCCCTGCGCAATGCCGAGATTATGAACGAGTGCTTCAGCACCTGTCTCGGCAATCAGTCCCGCTGCTGTGGGAAAGGAGTTGAGGATATACAGGTTGTAGATAACGTGGTTGTTGCCGTCCAGTTCGCCGCGAAAAGGCATAGCGGCTGAGCCGATAGGTTCCCAACTCGGCGGCAACTCCTGCGTTCCGCCAAGATCAAGGTCGGCGTCCAGGCGGATACGTTTGCCGGCAAAGTCGTCTGTGCGGCTCTGCTGCGCTATCCAGGCGAGGTGCTCTGGTGCGGTAATGACGTACGCGGCGCCGCTGATAGCAGGGGCTTGTGCAGTGCCGTTCCACGGCGCGGAAACAGCAGCAAAGGAATAGGTGCCCCCTAATGCCATGCTTATCAGCACAGCATTTACAAGTGCAAAGATATGTTTCATAGGAGTGTGTTTACCCGATACGCAGCAGGTTCTATTCAAGCCGATGTCCGGATACGGTGAATGTACCTGTAGGCGTGATCAGTAGCAATTTGCCGTTAATGATTGACAATTGGTAGTTAGCAGCCGGTGTGTTGCTTCCGGGTAGTGATATACCCGTAAAGACTGATGTATCCGGGTCGCCGGGTATGATAGGCGGTGTAGGCAGTATCTCGTTGCCGCCAGGTTGCTTGAGGTCGCCTTCGAAACCTGTAGTGGCAAAGTCACCGGCATAGACGTGGATAGGTGTTCCCTGTTCATCAAGTACGGAGAGAATGTACGTGTAACGTGACGCTTCGTCCAGCCCCGTCACCTTGAACGATAATGTGTAGGGCAACTCACCTGCTTCCTGCCTGTTGCGCTTGGGAGCGAAGGATATGCCGAGTAGTTGTCCGCGGTTGCCGAGTGTGAGGTGGCAGAACACATTTCCGTCCTTGTAGATGTCAATCTGGTAGGTGTTTGCCAGAGAGTCGGTCGGCCACGTAAAGTCAGCTGTCGTCTCGGCGGCGTCCACAATCACCGTGCGCTGAACCATCGCGGAGTCGGGCGTGTCGTTCATGCGGAAACGTCCCCAATACGGGTGTTCGCGGTAGAGTTTGCGGCTGTCGGGCAGCACAGAGAGCAAGGCACTGTCGGGTATATCTGCCAGTGTGCCCTCGCTGACCATAGGCGGTGTGGCTGCCCAGACGGTGATATGTGTGACAGCGCTATCGCCTTTGAAAGCATTGTTGCCGATAAGTACGACATTTTTGCCGATAGACAGTTCTTTGAGTGCTGACCAATTCTCAAACGCGTTCGTGCCGATGGAAATAACTTTGTCGGGAATGACAAGGCTGTCTTGCAGTTTGATGCCTGTGAAGGCACTGCCGCCAATCATCGTCAGCTCTTTGGGTAGCACAATCGAGTCCAAGATCGGACAACCGGCAAAAGCGTTATCGCCTATCGTGCTGATACCATCGGGCATCTCCACCCGTTGCAGGGCGCTACAATTCAAAAAACAAGACGAGTTGATAGCGGTTACATGTTCCGGTATGACGATGTGCTTGATTTTCGAGCAACCCTTGAACGCCTCCATATGAATAGCCGTCAGCGTGGAAGGAAGAAGAACCGTATCCACTTGGTTGTTCGAAGCAAACGCACCGGCGCCGATATATTTGCAACCTTCGGGCAGCACGATTTTCTTCATGCGTACCTGCTGGCATAGACCTGCCGGCACAAACTCCACATCCGGCCCGAAGATAAAATCCCCGCTCCAATAATCATACAGATTATAGAATACTCTCGACGAAGCAGGTGGGTTCTTGGCATTCCAGACAATCACAGGATTAGAGTGGAGACACCATGAGATCTGTTTGCTGGAACGGAACGTAGCCGGAAAGAACAATGTATCCCGAAGCGGAATAGTGGCTACATCGTTTTCGTCATATATCGCACGATTCGGCTCTCCGTCAAAAATACTGCCGTCAATCACCTCCAGACAATCCGACCAGCGGACAGAGTTCAAGGCATAACAGTTCATGAACGTCATCTGACCGATATACTTGACGCCCTTTCCCAAGTCGCACTTCACCATCGTCGTGCAGTTGGCGAAGGCGTATTGTCCTACCGTGTCCACCGAGTTAGGCAGTTTGATCTCTTTCAGCTTATAGCATTTCTCAAACAGATTCGCAGGAATCTTCGTCACGCCTTCGGGTATGTCGCATGCTGTCAGGTTCCACCAGTCGCGGAAAATAGCGCCGCTGAATCCTGTCAACCCTTCCGGCAACGAAATCGTCTTGCAGGAGTTGTACGGATAATAGGTCTCATAATTCGTCGCCCACGACGAAGCTTGTAGCACCTGTTTGTTCCACCACAAACTATCTACGGTATTCTTCAACTCGCCGTACCCCTCAATGGTCATGTGGGCCGTTTCCGTGTCATAACTCCACGTCAGATGCTCGCCGCATACGCCGGTATAAACCGTCGCGTACGTACGTGTACCTACTAATAGCAGAATTGCTACCGCCAAGAGACAAAATACATTTTTACGTTCCATAATTTGCGTATGTCAAAAATTTTTGTTATCTTTGTATCCGAATTGCAAAATTTGGTGCGTTCGGACACTTTCGAAAAACAATGCAAAGGTACAGCTTTTTTTTGAAAAATGCAAATTTTGCAGTTGTACGAGTAGTGTTTTTGCGGAAATAAATGATACTGAAAATCAACATATTACAAAAAGTCTCGCAAAAAACAGTTGTACGCGCTGTTTTATGTGCCGTTTTAGGTGTGACTTTTTTTGTCACTTCGTGTCATTTGGACGGTTTTGATGCCCAAAAGCGCCTTTCCGAGGGTGAGGAATACTACCGGCTGGGTACGAGTTCGAACCAGAGCAGCCGCTATGAGGAATCGACCACTTACCTGAAGCATGCGGAGGAAGTTTTGCTGAGTATTCAATCCTCCGAACTCGGCACAGAAGATTGGCAGCGCCGGAATCAACTGCTCGGCTACACGTGGTTCTATATGGGTAACTCCTGCGAGAGCGACCAGCTATACAACGTGGCGCAGGGCTACTACCGCAAGGCAATTCCATTGCTGGAGCAAGGTTCACATACGATGTATCTGGCTTGTGCGTATCGCGACTTGGCTCGCACCATAGCTATTTCGCAAGGCGAGCGTGACAGTGTGCTCCTGAACTTTCGCCTTGCCGAGCAGTACGCTCATGCTGCACAAAGCGAGTTGCTTGTGCTGGATATACAAGCCTACCGCTATCAGTTGTGCTATCCGGACAGTGTAGAACAGCGTCTGGCTGTATGCCGCAGGCTGGCGGAGGAGTATGGAGCACATGCGCGTTACTCGGAGATGGTGGAGATCCTGCTTGCCGAGCACGCCACCGACTCTGCGGCGTACTATCTGCAGCGGTTGCAACCGAAAGATTCGGCGTATGCCTACTGGTTTGAGCAGAGTTACACCTACCTGAAGAGTAAAGTGCTTCGTCAGCGCGGGCAATCGGATACTGCATACGCGTTGCTGCTGGAGCTGTATGACCGCAAGATAGATGAACTGCAACGAGACGCAGGCGCACGCACGTACGCGCTTGCGCTTCAATATGATGTAGAGCGCGAGAAACAACTGGCCGCTGAGGCACAACGCGAACGAAGATGGCAACAGACGGTGTCGGTGATATTGGTGCTGCTGCTCGTGCTGTCAGTAGTGCTGACGGTAGTGCTGTGGCGCTACTGGCATCAGCGCCGTCGCGAACAGACCGCCGCTATGCAGGCGCTGCGAGAGAAGTATGTGCAGCAACTGCAACTGGCACTCGAGCGGCTGCAACAGAAAGTCAGCCTTACGCGCGAGATAGAGATGCAGCGCATGCGCGGCAAAGAGGTGGAGTTTCCCAAGTGGCTGCAGACTTATCGCGACGAGCAACTCACGATGAGCAAAGAGAGCCTGAATGAACTGGTGGAGTCCGTCGATAAAGCCTTGGATGGAGCAATCAGCCGTTTGCGCGCCGATTATCCGCAACTGACGGAGAGTGATATGCAGTTTGCCATACTCTCAATTATCGGTGCTTCGGACAACGACATGAGTATCTTGCTGAACGTGCAGAAGCAGACTATCTATCACCGCCGGCAGATCGTACGCAAGCATGTCAATCCGGAGATTGAAGATATAGACCTATGGCTACGCAACTATGTACTGCAGTAGGTAGCAACAAAAAAAGAGTTATCATTGCTGACAACTCTCTTTTGCTTGAACAATCAAGATTAGAAAGCAAGCTTAGCGCCGGCTTTGAACTTAACTGATTTCTTTGCAGGGATGTTAATGATTTGCTTGGTTGCGGGGTTGATACCCTTGCGAGCAGCCTTCTCAGCTACCTTCAAAGTACCGAAACCGATAACTTGTACAGCCTCACCCTTCTTCAGAGCTTCAACAGTTGCGTCCAGAGCAGCCTCGAGAGCCTTAGCGGCAGCTGCCTTCGAAATCTCAGCTTTTGCTGCGATGGCAGCAATGAGTTCACCTTTGTTCATAATTGTAGTTAGATTAATTAAACGTTTAATAAATCGGAGACATCCTCCGTACTAACACTACAAAGGTATAACTTTTTTTTCAAATTGGCAAATATTTTTGCAAAAAAATGCGATAAAATGGCAGAAAAATGCGTTTTTTTGATATGTAGCACGGAAATTGTAGTATTTTTCACGTATTTTTAATAGATTTTACATGAGAAATTTACCCGTCGTAACGAAGAATCTTCTCCTCGCCAACGTTGTTATTTGGCTTCTTGACGCATGGTTGAGGAGGTATAATATCCAACTTGCAGAGTGGTTTGGGCTGATGAACTGGTCGTATTCGGCCTTCGATTCAGGTTTCCGTTCTTTCCAAATCTGGCAACCGCTGACGTATATGTTCATGCACGCCGACTTCAGTCATTTGTTCTGTAATATGTTCGCTGTACTTATGTTCGGCCCTTCATTGGAGCGCGAATGGGGTGAACGGAAATTCTTGCTCTATTATATCGTCTGCGGTCTGGGTGCAGCACTTGTCCAGGAACTTGTCTGGATGGCCTTCATGCCTACCTTGCCTACGGTCACTATCGGTGCCAGCGGTGCGGTGTTCGGCATTCTGTTTGCCTTCGGTTGGCTTTTTCCGGATGTGCCTTTGTTTATCTTCTTCATCCCTATCCCCATACGCGCGCGCATCTTCGTTATTGTATATGCGGTCATCGAGCTTTTTGTGGGTTTGGGTAACGTGGTTGGCGTCACACCGGGCGATAATGTGGCTCACTTCGCCCACCTCGGCGGTATGCTCTTCGGATGGCTGCTGATCCTATGTTGGCAGAAAGGTATCTTCAACGGCGAATGGCGCGAACGCATACACCGCGACTCCGACTCACGCGAAAAAGGTGAACGGGATTTCTCCGGCTACCATTATCACAAATCCGAATAGTATGCAGAATCTCATCTCAGTCATCGGCGGAGCGAATGTGGACATGTCCGCCACGCTCTTCGACAGTTTTATTGCTGCCGACTCCAACCCGGGCAAGGTCGATATAGGCTACGGCGGCGTAGCTCGGAATATCGCCCACAATCTCGCCCTGATGGGCAACCATGTACAACTGCTCACTGCCTTCGGAGGCGACCTGTTCGGTAGGTTGCTTGAGGACTACTGCAAGCAGCAAAGCATCGATGTGCATCTGTCGGCAACCGTCGAAAACGCCCGTAGCGGCACGTACCTGTGCATCAACAACCACGGCGGCGAGATGATTGCGGCAGTGGCGGATACTGAAGTTGTCAGTGTTATCACGCCCGAGTGGCTGGAGAAACGCCTCGGCGACATCAACCAGTCAGAGTATGTAGTGGCTGACACCAACATCAACGAGAATGCTATCCGTTACCTCATGGAGAGCGTTACTGTCCCTCTGCTCATCGACGGTGTCAGCACAACAAAGGCGCACCGCGTGATGAATGCCCTGAGCAAAGCCAAGCTACCCTATCTCCATACGCTCAAGCTTAATCTCAAAGAAGCAGTAGCTATCACCAACGAAGCCAGTTACCCGCTCGCTGCACAACGGCTCATCGATCTGGGTGTAGCGCACGTATATATCACCCTCGGCAGCGAAGGAGTATATTGCCGCAGTGCTGCAGAGGAGTGGCTCTATCCTGCCTTGCCCATCACCGATGTGGTGAACACCAACGGTGCAGGTGACGCGTTCCTGGCCGGTGTAGTGTACGCCATGACCAAAGGGCTGACATTCCCGCAGACCGCCCAGTACGGCCTGATGGCTGCACGCGCCACACTCATGAGCCCCAAAGCCGTCAATCTCGATATAGCGAACATCCTGTTATAGTCAACAACCATCCTTGGCTGTTCAATCAATCACAACATGAATAAATACTTATCCCTCTCGCCCGAAGTGGCGAAAGCACTCAATGAGGGCAAACCCGTTGTAGCCCTCGAATCAACCATCATCAGCCATGGCATGCCCTACCCGCAGAACGTCGAGACAGCGCTGCGTGTCGAACAGACGATCCGCGACAACGGTGCCGTGCCTGCTACCATCGCCATCATCGGCGGCAAACTCAAAGCCGGCTGCACACCCGAGGAGATAGAGTACCTCGGGCGCAAAGGGCAGGCGGTCATCAAAGCCTCACGACGTGACCTGCCCGTGCTCATCGTGCGCGGCGAGGATGGTGCCACCACCGTCACCACCACGATGATCATCGCTGCCATGGCCGGCATACGCGTCTTCGCTACCGGCGGCATAGGCGGCGTGCATCGGGGCGCACAGCAGACCTTCGACATTTCCGCCGATCTTGAGGAACTCGCGCAGACACCTGTGATGGTAATCTGTGCCGGAGCAAAGTCAATCCTCGACCTCGGACTCACACTCGAGTATCTTGAGACCAAAGGTGTGCCGGTTATCGGCTACGGAACCGACGAATTGCCGGCATTCTATACGCGTCACAGCGGCTTCGGTGTGGACTATCGTATCGACACGCCTGAGGAACTCGCAGCAGCGTTCAAAGCCAAAATCGACTGCGGACTGCGCGGTGGTATGCTCGTCACCAATCCTATACCCGAGGAGTACTCGATGCCCAAGGATATCATCGACGCGGCTATCAATCAGGCACTGCGCGAGATGGAAGCACAAGGCATACACGGCAAGCAGTGCACGCCGTTCCTGCTCGCCAAGGTCAAAGATCTCACCGGTGGTGACAGTCTGGCAGCAAACATCCAACTCGTGCTCAACAACGCCCGTCTGGCTGCCCGTACAGCCGCAGCTATGGCTAAGTGACCAACCTTAAACAATCATTGCAAAAACAAACATTTTGCACCATTATGCAAAAAAAGTCCCACAATGTTTGCAAATGTGGGATTTTTTTTGTAACTTTGCAGCCGCGTTTGTAACGCGGTCGCAAAGACACCAACGCACTGCAACCACATGCTACTCAAGGATATCATCGGACAGGAGGCCATCAAACGTGAGATGTGCCGCAATGTGCAGGAGGGACATATACCTCATGCACAACTGTTGTCAGGCTCTGCGGGTATAGGCAAGCTGCCGCTGGCACTTGCCTACGCGCAGTACGTGGCCTGTCCGCACCGCACGCCTACCGATGCTTGCGGCGTATGTCCTACATGCCTGCAGTACAGCAAGCTCCAGCACCCCGACCTGCATTTCGTGTTCCCGATAGTGAAGACCGACAGCAGCGAGGTCTGCGACGATTATATCGCTGCGTTCCGCGAGATGGTAATCGCCAATCCCTACTGCGATGCCGACGACTGGATACAGAAGATGGGCGAGGAGAAGAAGCAGAGCCTGATCTATGAGAAAGAGAGCAGCGAGATTCAACGCAAGCTCTCGCTCAAGGCGTTCGGTGACGGCTACAAGGTGATGATCGTCTGGCAGCCGGAGAAGATGCACATCGCCTGTGCCAACAAGCTGCTCAAGCTGCTGGAGGAGCCGCCGCAGATGACGCTGTTCCTGTTCGTAAGCGAGCACCCCGAGCAGCTGCTACCTACTATCATCTCCCGTCTGCGACCGCTGCCTGTGCCCCGGCTGAGCGAGCAGGAGGTGATTGAAGCGCTGATGAGCAAGAACATGATCCCTCTCGCACAGGCACAAGACGCAGCACGGCTGGCGCATGGCAGTTACCGCGAGGCGTTGCGCATACTCGACGACACCGACAGCGACAAGCAGATGTTCGCCGATTTTCAGGAGCTGATGCGCAACGCATGGCAGGTAGGTGTGCGCAAGAACTACGACGCCCTGCAGAAACTCAACCAGTGGGCACAAACGATGGCCAAGGACTGCACACGTGCACAGCAATGCGCGTTCCTGCAATTCGCACAACGCCTCATACGTGAGAATTTCATTTACAACTACGGCGAACCGTCACTGAACTACGAGACCGGCGACGAACGGGCATTCTCCGTGAAGTTCGCGCCATATATCAACGAGCGAAATGTCGAAGATCTGATGAACCAGTTTGCCACCGCCGAGGCGCAGATCATGCAGAACGCCAACGCGCGAATTGTGCTCTTCGACCTGTGTATGCAATGCATTGTATTGATTAAGAAATGAGAAAGATGGACAAAGATTTTGTATTGAATAGCGAATCCGGCCGGTACACCGAAAAATCGTACCGCCGCAATTCGGCACACATGCTGCCCGTGACCGATTATCTGTCCGACCTGCCGGAAGCTGCAGCCAAGACGGATTTTGTTGAAGTGCAGTTCAAGAACACCCGCAAGGGCTACTACCGCAATGTCAACGGGCTGCAACTGGAGAAAGGTATGACGGTTGCCGTGGAGGGTAACCCCGGGCACGATGTGGGTGAGGTGACACTCGTCGGACAGCTCGTGATCCTGCAGATGCGCAAGTGCCGCATTGATGTGGAGAACTTCGAGGCACGCGCTATCTACCGCATCGCTACCGAAGCCGACATCAAGCGCGCCGAGGAAGCACACGCTCTGGAGCATGAGACGATGATACGCGCACGAAAGATCGCCAAGGATATGCAGCTCGAGATGAAGATCGGCGATGTCGAGTACCAGGGCGACGGAGGCAAGGCGATCTTCTACTACATAGCCGACGGACGAGTGGATTTCCGCCAGCTCATCAAGGTCTATGCCGAGACCTTCCGCATCCGTATCGAGATGAAGCAGATCGGTGCGCGTCAGGAGGCAGGACGTATAGGCGGCACAGGTCCCTGCGGACGTGAGCTCTGCTGCTCCACATGGATGACGCGGTTTTCGTCGGTCGGCACGGGTGCTGCACGCCTGCAGAACCTCTCGCCTAACCCGCAGAAGCTTGCCGGACAGTGCGCCAAGCTCAAGTGCTGCCTCAACTACGAGATACCTACCTACGAGGAAGCTGTTGCCAAACTCCCCGACCGCCGTATACCGCTGGAGACCATGACATCCACCTACTATGTGTTTGCCACCGATCCGCTGCAAGGCACGCTCACCTATTCCACCGACCAGCGGCAGGCCGTGAACCTCGAGATCATCTCCGCCGAGCGCGCCAAAGCAATCATCGAGATGAACCGCCGCGGCGAGAAACCCAACAGTCTGGGTGGCGTACATACTACCATCGAAGGCTCGGAGATCGGCTATGCGAATGTGGTCGGCCAGGATGATCTCAATCGTTTTGACCGCCGGCGCACACACGCTGACCGCCCTAACCGCCCGCGTAATGACCGCAACCAACGACCCTATGACCGTAGGAGATGATGAACAGAGTTTTGTACATAGCATTTTGCCTTCCGCTGCTGCTCCTGCTGTCCTGCAACCGCGAGGTGATCAGTTCTGCCCATCAGGATATCCCGACCGACGGTTGGGCTATGACGGACACCGTTCGTCTGGCGCTCGATGTCAAGGACACGGCGCAGGCCTACGATCTTGCACTGACGCTCCGGCATACGGACCGCTACAACTACCAGAACCTCTGGCTGTTCATCCAATCGTCCGACAGCCTCTCGCCTGTACAATCCGACACGGTGATGGCGTGCCTGGCTGACGATCGCGGGCGATGGCTCGGCACACGCGCCGGAAACTACTATACAGGCTACGTGATCATCGAGCGCGAATTGCTGTTTGCCGAACCCGGCACATACACTTTCGTTATCGTGCAAGGCATGCGCGACTCGGTCATTCCGGGTATAACCGATGTAGGCTTGGAGCTGCGCATCAGATAATCAGCTATCAGCCATGCTTGGTTGGTATAACCGTTAACAAATGGGCAAGAATAAGTTACGTAAGTTCGCCGAGATGGCTCAGATGGATTGCGTCTTCCAGTGCGGTGCACGGGAGATGTTACCGGATTCACCCGTACTCGCTATGAGAGGCGAGTGGCGAAACCGGTTCTTCCACAACGATCATCCTCTGCTGCTGGAGCTCGGCTGCGGACACGGCGATTACACCGTGGGTTTGGCGCGCGTATATCCCGACACCAACTATATAGGCGTGGATATCAAGGGCGCACGTATGTGGGCCGGTGCCAAGCAGGCCACCGCTGAAGGCTTGACAAACGTGGCGTTCCTGCGCACGAACATCGAGATGCTTCCGCACTTCTTTGCCGCCGACGAAGTCGATGGCCTGTGGATCACCTTTCCCGACCCGCAGATGAAGAAAGCCACCAAGCGTCTGACCTCCACTTACTTCATGGAGCGATATCGCCAGCTACTGCGCGACGGGGCAACGATCCATTTGAAGACCGACAGCCCGTTCCTGTACACCTACACCCGAGCGATGATCAATACGAATCATCTGCCGGTATTGTGCGACACCGATGATCTGTACGGTCTAAACAGCCCGCAGGGCGCTCAACTATCAACTATCATGGCGGATGCCAAGCGCCTCCAGACCCACTACGAGCACCAGTGGCTCGAGCGCGGACTGACCATCAAGTACCTGGCGTGGCAACTGCCCAAGCAGGGCACGCTCGTCGAGCCGGATATCGAAATAGAAAAAGACACTTACCGTTCCTACGGTCGCAACTATGTATCCCAAGCAAATCATTGAAGCGCTGCAGCATGTCCGTTACCCGGGTAACGGCATGAACCTCATCGAGGCAGGTATGCTCGAGGACGATATACGCATCTCCGGACTGGAGGTCTCGTTCTCGCTGATCTTCGACAAAGATACCGATCCTTTCCAACGCTCGGTACTCAAAGCTGCCGAGGTGGCTGTGCAGACTTACGCCGAACCGAACGCTGTGGTACATATCCATACGAAGTACCGCAAGCAATCGCAGCCCGAAGCCGGTGCAGAAGAGCGTTCGCTGCAAGCCAAACATGTGATTGCCATCCATTCGGGCAAGGGCGGTGTAGGCAAATCGACCGTAGCCGTTAACCTTGCCGTGGCATTGGCGCAGCGCGGCCTGCGTGTCGGACTGCTCGATGCGGATATCCACGGCCCGAGCGTACCGAAGATGTTCGGCGTCGAAGATGCCCGTCCGGTGGCGGACACCGTTGACGGCCGCGATCTGATCGTGCCTATCGAGCAGTATGGCGTCAAGATGTTGTCTATCGGGTTCTTCGTCGATGTACAGTCAGCTGTCATCTGGCGTGGCGGCATGGCTTCCAACGCTATCAAGCAGCTCATCAACGATGCAGAGTGGGGCGAACTGGATTATTTCCTCATCGATCTGCCGCCGGGCACGTCGGATATTCATCTCACGCTCATTCAAACGCTCCGGCTGACCGGTGCTATCGTGGTCACCACACCGCAGGATGTGGCGCTGGTTGATGCCCGCAAGGGTGTGGATATGTTCATCAACGAGAAGGTCAATGTGCCTGTACTCGGACTGATTGAGAACATGTCGTACTTCACGCCGGCGGAGCTTCCCGACAACAAGTATTACATCTTCGGCCGTGGCGGTGGCCGTCGTCTGGCCGAAGAGCTGCATATCCCCTTGCTGGGCGAGGTGCCGCTCGTACAATCCATCCGCGAGGGCGGTGACGAAGGTACGCCTATCGTTCTTCAACCCGGTCATCCCGCCGCCGTAATTTTCAACCAAATAGCAGCGCAATTGTAACAGACCGTGTTTCTTTGTTTTTAGGTGTACCACAGGCTATTCATACTACTCCCGCTTGTTTGTATGCTTATTGCATGCCGGCCTGTTCGCGATGCGCAGCAGACCGTTGCTACGGCTGACAGTCTGCGTGTGAACCATGGTGTGGCGTATGATGATAGTCTTGCTCTTGCTGATGCGTATGCCACACTTGGCAGCTGGAGGCTCATCTATCCCGATGATTACGCACGCGCGTGTTATTACTATGGTTACATGCTCCGTCAGCATGGCGACCAGGTTGCCGCCATGCGCGCGTTCATCGCCGGCACCCATGCGCCGTATATCCAACGCGTCATCCCTCTCCCCTGGTTCAGCAATTACCATATCCTCGGACGCATATATACGAATATGGGGGTAATGTGTCATTTGGCAGATGATTTTGAATTGGGTTTTGCCATGTACGAACAATCCGCCAAGTCTTTCTACAGAGCAGGTGATACGACATTGTATTATTACGGACTCAACGCTATGGCACTGGAACTCGCCGAGCAGAAGTTGCACGACGAAACACTCGCCCTGTTGGATAGCATAGAGCAGAACTGCACAGATAACGGAGTCCTGAGCAAGTTATGGGAGACCAAAGCCATCTTGTATTACAATCTTGGGCAATATGATTCAACCATCTATAGCTCTCAAGAGTTGTACTCACGCGGGTATAAAGCCGCTACCGGCTATGTGAAAGAGGCTCAGGCATATTGGCATTTGGAGCGATATGATTCCGCATTATATTACGCTAAGCTTGTTGTTGATCATCCTTGCGCTTCAGCACAAGACAAGTATCACGTGCTATATATACTGATCAGTCATGACAGCATCAATAGCACACAAGAGGTGCAGACGTTATCAGCCGAAAGAGCAGATTTGAATAGTGAGCATATCGAGCCTCTACTTCAGCAACTATCCGTAGCAACGGAATTATTACGACAGTCGCTGGACAAGAAATCATCACTTGTAAATCTTGCATGGCTGATGGCAGCAATTTGCCTTATAGGAGGATGCACTTGGAGCGCAAGTGCGTGGATAAAAAAGCAGCATACACTACTTCGCCGAGCCACGCTCTTGGAACAAGAAAAGCTACGGCAGCAACATCAGAATATGCAGGAGAAATACTTGTCATTACAACAATTGCAGGAGGCACATCAACAAGAATTGGTGAATGCTATTGAAGATACATGCAAATGCCTTCGCGAGTCAGAACATATGGAGGCTGACTTGCATTGGAAAGATTATAATCAAATGTGTGACTTGTGCAACGACCATTTTCATCTGCTGATTACCAAACTCCATGCTATAGCTAAGTTATCGGAAAAAGAGACAAGGCTATGCGTATTGGTTTTGATTGGTATAAACAGCAGAGCAGAGACTGCTGCACATCTTAGATACTCACTTACGGGGATTGGCAAACTAAAGGATACAACAGCGAAAAAGTTAGGCACAACAGGCAGTGAATTACGGCATTTTTTAGTCTTGTTGGCATCAAAAAATTAATTGAATCCTCTCCTTTTTTGAAAATTCCCACATCTTAAAATGCATAAATCACATTAATTCTGCAACTTATGCATTTTTAAATTCCCACACTTTTATTTGCATATCTGTGAAAAAAGCAGTACCTTTGCACTCGAAATCGTTACTCGGTTTCGGGTGCTTTTTTAAACATGCCATTTTGAACTTTTAATAATAAAATATCAAAAGTAGGAATACTGGATTACCCTTATCATATTAATGTGGCACAATTATTGCAAGGGACATGTTAAAGATTGCAATAACTGATGGCTACTCACATATCATTTTTTTAACTATAAGACAACAATGAAAACTATTCGACTTGTTATTTGCACATTATCAACACTCATGTGTTTAGGTTGTAGAACACAAACGCAATTAGTTTTGTGTGAAGATGTTACGAGAGCTACAGATATGCCGTGGATAGCATCTTTAGTAAAAACAGGAAGCTCCTCTTTGGGGCAGAAATTGGAAAAAATCGACAGAATTACATATTCTCAAGAAGGTTCAAACTCAACCAATACGGGGTTTTATGTCATCTATGAATATAAGTGCTGCGACATTCCCAATGAATACATTTATAATTGTGATGGCGATATTATCTCTATATATGGAGGTATTGCAGGTTGCGAAGGAGAATGTAGATTGAAAATTCTCACACGCACCAATATATATAAAGCTTTTGGGGTTAAATAGTTTTATCAAACATCCTTCGTCCCCTGACCGCCGACGGACAACAGCATCAGGCAACCGGGGATGTGGTTCTGACCCGTGATGTAGAAGTGCAGTTAGGCGGAGAATTGGAAATACAATAACGAAAATGTCAACAATGAAAAAAATTATTCACACAATCGTGTTTGTCTTTGGAGTGCTGTCATTACACGCCGAATGTTTCACAACGCAAATATACTTTGAAGACAAAGACGGCAACAAAGACACACTTACAATCGGCGTGAGCGAAAACATTTCGGAATGCGAGATACAGACGGACACATGGTCTGAGGAAGATGCCCTATCCGCACTCACAAGCGGCAGGCATTGGGCGTGGTTCGGATATAGCGTAGCCAACAACCGTCCCTGTGCGCCACACCGTATCCACATCAATCCGCCTACTACAGGCGACATCGAAAGCGGCAAAATACGCATGTGGTATCCGCAGGACAGGTTGCCGGTAATCGTCAGTTGGAATAAAGAGGGGTTCGCCGACCCATCAAGAAGCAAATCAATCTTTTCCGACATGTGCCAATGGTTCGATGTGTCCTGCGGTGGAGAACTGCATTATGCTTTCGCGTGTGCCATAGATTCTCTTCATTTCACACAAAAGCAAGGTTGGGATTTCAGTCTGGTACAATTAGAGAATGAGGTTATTACTGTCAACTCATTAGGGTTTGCATTTTGCTCTGAGGACGTATGGAAAAGAATGGAAGATGAAGAGAAATACCCATGGATTGATTGGATGGAAGTAGATGAAGTACAATCATCTCCCCAAGTGCAACCCAAACTCATCTTGGAACACGGTATGTTGTACATTATAAATGGTGACAAAAGATATTCCATTATTGGCATGTAAGCAAAATTTATCAAGCAATAGGCTTTAGCCGACGGACAATCCTCTCACCCCGCAACCGAATTTGGATTTTCTAAATATTTCTATTATCTTTGCATAGCCATTTTACACAATAACATAATCATACAATGAAAACAAATCATTTTGCCTACTCCCTCAAAAGCCCCAAAACTGCATGGTCGTTTGTTATCGCATGCAGTTTGTGCATAATCGTAACAAGTTGCAAACCAAACAATGGTCTGGATGTGCCTCCACCGGCACCACCCCGTCTTGAGATTTCAGGTACAATATCAGATGTTTATAATAATCCCTTGGAGGGTATTCAAATCACAATCACCCTTCCGGAGATGGAAAAGAAATGGGCAGATGCGGGGCTGTTCGGCGATAACGTGAAATTAATCGGTTATAGTGACGCACAAGGAACGTTTGCCTTTGCATTTTGGAAATATAATAATTCCGACGACGGTTACGATGAACCATGGTCACGTGAAATAACTGTTATTGCAACAGACCCCAAGGGCATTTATGTGAACCAGGAGAATGTCTTTCCTATAACAACGCAAACACGTTATCCGGATTCCCCCAAATATAAAGACTACATTGACGGACTCGTGACAGCAAATTTTGTGTTACGCAAAACAGGTGATGAATAAAACAGCCTCCGGCACACCCTTGCAGGCGAAGTTTATCAAGCAATAGCCATCATGCATATCATCTACCCAATCAGGCGCAGCACCGATTGCCGCGCCTGATTTTTTTCGAACATTTGCAAATTTCCCCTTTCCCTGTAGCGGTTTTCCCCGCTTAACGGGGACAACCTAGTATGCATTAAATGTGCTATACTGAATAAAAAAACATATTTTTTGTTCAATATATTTGCATAATTGAATAAAAAGTCGTATCTTTGTAGCGGATTTGAAAATAATCAATCATGAAAACAATCCTTCTTTCGCAACGAAAAGAGCGCGATGATTTGTTAGCGCAACACTACATCAGCCGTCATACAAACTCAAGTATTGACGACTTGCTCAGTAGTCATCTTATCAAGCTGATAACCGGTCCACGGCGCGTAGGTAAGTCCACGCAGGCATTGCTTATGCTCCGGCAGAAGAACTTTGCCTATCTTAATTTTGACAAGCAAGAGTTGCTGGACAACTGGAATGCAGATCTCGTGATGCGCCTACTCAACGAAGTGTATCCCGGCTACGACTATCTGCTACTTGACGAGGTGCAAAACCTGCCTCATTGGGATGTTTGGGTCACCGAACTTTTCCGACAAGGGAAAAACATGATCATCACCGGCAGTAATGCCAATATGCTATCAAGCGAAATGGCTACAGTGCTTACCGGCAAGTACCTGCCGATACAGATGTTGCCCTTTAGTTTGGCAGAGTTCTTTGAATGGCATCAATTGGACTATAAAGCCATCTTGCCCGAGCAGCACAATGAAGCCGCAGTCCTGAACGATGACTACCTTCGCATGGGTGGTTATCCGGAAACGGTGGCTGCACGCTCGTTGGCAACCAGTTACCTCAGCACACTCTTTGATTCAATCATCTGGAAGGACGTGGTCAAACGCCATAAGATCCGCAAGACGGAAGATATTAATAACATGGCGCTATATCTATTGTCGAACTTCTGCAATCCGTTAAGCGCAAACGACATAGCTAACGCGCTCAACATCGGCAGTGTTGCCACTACACAGAAATTCATGGGCTATCTGCATGAGCCGTTCTTATTCTATTACCTGCCACGCTATAACAACAAACTCAAACTGATGACCAAGGCGCCGAGGAAGGTCTATGTGGTAGACAATGGCTTTGTGACTGCGAAAGCCTTTTCAACCAGCGATAACTTGGGACGACTATTGGAAAACCAAGTTTTTGTCAACCTGCTACGGAAAGGCTATGACCCGGAACGGTCGATGTTCTATTACCGCACGCGTAATGATAAGGAGATTGATTTCGTACTCCGCGAGAATAACCGCGTGAAGCAACTGGTGCAAGTCAGTTACGAGATGACATCCGACAAGACGATACGTCGTGAATGTAGCGCTTTGGTTGAAGCGGCTCAGGAACTGCATTGCAGCGATTTGTATGTTCTAACCCATAACGAGCAACGGACAGTGGAATGGGAAGGGTGTACGATTCATGTACAACCGGCTTTGCAATGGTGAACATCAACGCAACAGCGTAACCATATCAGGCGCAGCGGAAATCCGTTGCGCTTTTTTTGTGTGCCTATTTTCGAATGTCGGAAAATTGTTGTAAGTTTGCATGACGCGTCGGTCTAATCGGACGCGCCATGCAATATGACACATTATGAGTTTTTATGCCAAGAACAGGAGCGTGGCACACTCCGTCAGTGGTACCAGTACGGACTGGCAGTCCAAACAGAAAAATGGATGAAGTACTACGAGTACCGAGTCCTGCATCCCGAAAAAAGTTACCTCGAAATTGCAAGTCATTTTTCTGTGACGCACTCGACAATCGGGCGCGCGGTAACGTTTATGAATCAGGAACATAGATGCGCAACCCGCACGAACGGGTTGCAAGTGTCGGAGAATTGTTGTACCTTTGTGCAGGAATCAGGGAACGATGATTCGTTCAGATCAACAATATAATGGACGATACCGACAAAAGAAAAAACAAAGAAAAACCCCTGCACCCCTAAAGAAAGAAAAAAGAAAAGTCTGTCCGTCCAGTACCTGAACGCACAGACAGATAGACCCCTAATGTCCCCTGTGGGCGTAAGCAAAGCAGGCGGGTACCGGACGGACAGACTTTTTTCTTGAATTATGAAGTTATGCTAACCAACGAAATTTACACAGAGTTCTGCGAGTTTTGGGCGGAGTACCGTCCGGCAGAGAAGTACGCCAACCGGCGGAGTTGTACGTTTGGCGAATGGCTGAAGCGTTCGCCGCCTGCGCGGAAGGCGATGCTCGCGGCAGTGAAGAAGAACAGCGTCAATCCGGAGCGTAATCCGTACTTCTGGGTACAAGATTATCCGGAGCCCGTGCCGAAAGACTGGAACGGGAGCAGGATATTGCCGGACGAGCCGCTTGTGCGTGCCCTGTACAAAGGCCGCGGAGGACTGTACACGCATCGCGATGCTGAGATGTACGGCATGCAGATATTAGGAGAGTTCAGGCTGTGAAACGAGTCGGTGGAGTTGATGCCTGCATTCAATGCGGCACTAAGAGTCCTATCAGAGTCCGATCCGCCTCCGATTAGACCCCAATAAACCCACGACAAACTATTAACCCCAAAACAAAAATCTATGGCAAAAACAACATTATTGCCCGGAGTGGAATCCATCTCCGGCAAAGTAGGGAACTACCTATTCAAGACATTCAACCGCAACGGAAAGAAAGAAGTAAGAGTGTATCTTTGTCCGAGTGACAGATACCAACGCAAAACGAAACTTTCAGCGGAAGAATGTGAGCAGCGCAAACGTTTTGTAGAAGGCTGCCGCGAGGTGGCACGCCGCATCAAAGCCGGTGACACCCGTCCGAAGAAAGCGATCTGGGCGGCAGTGAAAGAGGAACAGGAAAACCGGTAAGCCAATGAGTCTGTTAATCAGCAAGAGTCTGCTGCGCAAGCGGTTGGGCACGGCAATAGACAAACGTATTTATCCGGAAGAGTTTGCATGGTTCTTCGGCTGTTTCTGCGAGCGATTGCACGTGTATGCGGGACGCTACGCTCTGCGTGACGCTCAGGCGATGAGACATGCCAGAGGGCTGACATACGACGAGGTGCGGGCATTGAGCGAATACTGCGGTTACGATCTGCGGTTTCCGATACCGCTCCCGATGTGAATTATGCCCGTTCGGGGGCCCGAAAATCGGAAATTAACGGAAGTGCCGGGGTAAATTAACGAAAGTTTGCGATAAACTTGCAAATATCAAAAGATTACCTTACCTTTGCATCGTCTTTCCGGAGACAGGATAATGAGCAGTCGGGGCGTCTGTCGCTTCACCCTCAGTCTCGGGTGCTCAAAAAGGGATGCCGGAAGGCCGTCGGGGACGCCCGATGCCGATGCGGAGATTTCCGCTAAACCTAAACCTTAACTTATTAACCAACCTTAACCCTTCCACTCTGCCCGGAAGTAAAGCATGGGCAGAATATCATGGCAAAAGCAACCGTCGGTGCCGCAGGCATCGAGTACATCCAAGGGGCAATGCTCAAGCCCAAGAAAGAGAACGGTCACAAACACGGTAACTACCTGATCATGACTCACCGCAGTGCTCCGACCACCAACCCTAACTGCCAGCGGATCTACAGCAAGCCTGTGGATGCTTATGACAGGAAGACACCGGTGAGCTCGGACGAGACGTTGGCACGTAACCGTTTCGGTGCTATCGGCACGGCTGTAGCAGCGCGCAAGAAGAACCTGAGCACGATCGCGGCAGACACCGCAGCGTTCAACGCGCAGAAGGAGACGGGCTACAAGACGTTCCGCCAGTACCTCTGGCACGTCTGCGCCGACGAGTACGACCAGAGCCAAGGCTAAAAGGCCTACCCCCAGCCCCTCCCTAAAAGGAGGGGAGTCGGGGGGGAGATTATTTATTTAACCAAAAACGCGCGGTACGGCTGTCAGACAGCCTGAGCCTAACCGCCCGGTGGGGCTCTTGTGAGCAAACTCCCGAAGCCCCACCGCTCGCTTAGCCTCTCGTCCGACTCTGCGAGTCGCCCGACCGCTTACAAAAAACACGCTGCGCTCACAAAAAAACGCTTCGCTTCAAAAACATTGCGATGATCAGCCAAGTGATGTGTCGGTAATGGGGTCACCGACGAGCGT